>JAUXSE010000046.1 GCA_030681515.1 Geothrix sp.
ACCTGGACCGCGCCGCCGGCGGCGCCGGGCCCGCGGCGGGGGACCTCTCCCTCATCCAGGCGGGTCTCCTGGCCTTCCACGGCAGCAGCTATGGGTACTCGACGGGCGATAGCCTCGTCACCGCCAGCCCCGTCACGGGCCTGCTGGCCGGGGGCCTGGCCAGCACCCTGTACCAGCGCACCCTGGCGGACGGCGCCTCGTACGGCAGCCCCCTCAAACAGCGGGTGCTCGGCCTCTTCGCGCAGGACGACTGGCTCTTCTCCCCCAGGTGGACCGCCAACCTGGGACTGCGGGTGGATCGCGCCAGCCTGGACGCGGAGGATGGCCGGAACCTCTACCGCCAGACCCTGCTGAGCCCGCGCCTGGGTCTGGCCTGGGATCCGGCGGCGGACGGACGGACCCGGATCTTCGCCTACGCCGGGCGCATCTACAGTCCGCCCACGCCGGGCAACCTGGCGGCCGCAGGCGCCACCACCGGCGGACCCGCCACCGTGAACCAGGTCTGGATCCCCTCGCTGAACGACTGGCGGACCTGGCAGGCGAGCGGGGTGCAGGGCGTGGACAACGTGGCGGTGGGGAACCTCAAGGCGCCACGGACGGACCTCCTCCAACTGGGGGTGGAGCGCATCCAGGATCTGCCCTGGATCGGCGCCTGGACCCTGGAAGCCACCGTCACTGTCAAGGCCGTGCGCGACCTCATTGACACCTACAGTTCCACCTACGGATACCTGCCTGGATGGGATGCCCAGGCCAACAGCTCCGCCACGAAAAAAGTGATCGGCAACCTGCCCGGACTGAAGCGGGATTTCCGGGGCTGCGACCTGGTGGCCCGGCGCGCCTTCGAGGGCGGCCATCGGCTCCAGCTGAGCTACAGCCAGGGGGATCTGAACGGCAACTCCGAGGTGGGCAATGTGAACACCTCCACCGCCCGGAACACGGGCTTCGCCTCCATCCCCAGCCTGCGCCAGGACTACCGCCTGCCCCCGTACGACGGCAGCCTGAACGAGGAGGTCAAGCACGCCTGGAAGGCCTTCGGCAGTGCCGCGCTGCCCTGGAACCTGGAAGCCTCCTTTGCCTTCCTCTGGCGGTCGGGCCTGCGGTACAGCAGTCTCGTGAAGCTATCCGGGGACAACGTGCTGGCGCCCGGCGCCGTCCGCGGCGATCAGGAACTCCCGCACGTCATGAGCCTGGACCTCAGCCTGGCCTGGCGAGTCCGGGTCCGCTCCGTGGATCTCCGTGCCGCCGTGGATGTGTTCAACGCCACGAACCGCCAGCCCATGATCTGGGTGAACAACGTGGGCACCGCCTTCACCCCCGGCAACTTCCAGCAGCCCCGCGTGTGGCAGTTCAGCCTGCGGGCGGGGTTCTAGAAAAGGAGACAGGATTGACATGATTGAAAGACGGATTTACAGGATTTCAAAAGCAATACCGGATTACCGCCCAGCTTCAGCCTGAAAAGACCCACCACGAATGACACGAAGACGCCCTGCTGGCGCATGAAGGGCCACGAAGGGGCGCCGACCCACGAGGACCCTCCTTTTCTGCGCGGCGGCCATGGCGGCCCCTGGAAGTCGCCCGGGCCGCCGCGCAGAAAACCGATTGCGCCTCGCGCAATCGGGGGCCAAGGGCCCGGATGGTCCACCGCGGCGCGATGGGGCTGGGTCTTCGTGTCCTCGCCTGCCGTTCTTGGTGTTCTTCGTGGAGGCATTGAAAGCCCTTTGATTTGGCTGAGTCAGGCCGAAACCAGGAACATCTGAAATCCTGTCCAGGCAGATTTCTCGGTACACTTGAGGGTTTGGGCGGGCCGATGAAATTCCACATCCACACCTGGGGCTGCCAGATGAACGATCACGATGGCGAGAAGCTGTCGGGGTTGCTGTCGGCCGAGGGCTTCGAAGCGGTGGATTCGGCGGAGGACGCGGAGCTCATCCTGCTGAACACCTGCTCCATCCGGGAGAAGGCCGTGCACAAGGTCTATTCGGAACTGGGGCGCCTTCGCGAAGAGAAACACCGGCGCCCCCTGCTGGTGGGCGTCACGGGCTGCCTGGCCCAGCAGGAACAGGCGGCCCTGTTCAAGCGGGCGCCCCACATTGATTTCGTGCTGGGCACCATGGCCCTGAAGCAGCTGCCGCGCCTCGTCGCCGAAGCCCAGGCCGGCCAGGTCCGGGTGATGGATACGGGCGAGTACCCGGACAACCACCTGTTCCCGCCCTCCGTCACGCGCCGCCGCGACGCGGCCAAGGCCATGATCACCATCACCGAGGGCTGCAACCACGCCTGCACCTACTGCATCGTCCCCACCACCCGCGGCGTCGAGCGCCACCGGCCCTTCGGGGACGTGCTGGCCGAAGTCCGGGATCTGGCCGCGCGCGGCTACCGCGAGGTGGAGCTGCTGGGCCAGAACGTGAACAGCTTTGCCGGGGGCTGCACCTTCGCGGACCTGCTGGAGCGCGTCTCCGAGGTGGAGGGACTGGAATGGATCCGCTTCACCACCAGCCATCCCATGAACTTCACCAAGGAATTGGCGCGGGTGCTGGTGACGAATCCCAAGGTGGCCCCCTTCCTCCACCTGCCCATCCAGAGCGGCAGCGACCCGGTGCTGAAGCGGATGCTGCGCGAGTACACCGTGGCCGAGTACCTGGAGCGCCTGGGCTACCTGGGCGAAGGCCGCGCGCGGATGGCCCTCAGCACGGATTTCATCGTGGGGTTCCCCGGCGAGACCGACCAGGATTTCGAGGCCACCCTGCGCGTGCTGGATGAAGTGGCCTTCGATGGCTCCTTCAGCTTCATCTACTCGCCGCGGCCCGGCACGCCGTCCCTGCAGCTCAAGGATGACCTGCCCATGGCGGTGAAGTCCGAGCGGCTGGGCCGGCTCCAGCAGCGCCAGAAGCAGCTCACGCGGGCCAGCAACGAGCGGTTCCTGGGCCGCGAAATCCCCGTGCGCGTCGAGGCCCGTGGCCCCAACGGATCGGGCTGGTGGCTGGCCCACAGCGGCGAATGGAAGACCGTGCACCTCACCGCCGGACCCGGTCGCGAGCTGCCCTTCGGCGAGCTCGTGCAGGCGAGGATCACCCTGGCGAGCCCGCACTTCCTGGGGGCGGAGCTGGTGTAGGGATCGTTTTCAGGAAAGCTGGATACGCGGAGGTTCGCGGAGGAGCTGAGGAAAGCGGAGAAAGATATCCACGGGCTTTCCTCCGCTCCCCTCCGTCCCTCTGTTGTCCTCCGCTCCAAGTTGCTTTTCCTGAAGCCCAGCCTATGAAGCCGGATCAGATCCTCACGTTCATGGTCAGCGCCCATCGGCGCGTGGCGCCGGCGGGCAGCAGGAAGGAACCGGGTTTCTCACCGAACTCGCCCTCCCAGTCCGCGGGGCTGGCGTGGCCTTCCCAGGGTTCGATGCAGAGGAAGCTGGGGCCGGGATCGGGCCTGGTCCACAGGCCCAGGTGCGGGAAGCCCTCCCAGCGCAGCGTCAGGGCAGGCCCGCCCTCGGCCTCGAAGCGAAGGCCCCGGCTGCGGGGCTCCAGGAAGATCAGGGCGTCCTCGGTGAACAGCTCCTCGCGCAGGGCCAGCTCCCGGCCGCGGATGGGCGTGGGGTGCGGGTCCGGGGTCAACAGGCCCCGAGGGTCGAGGCGCCGCAGGGGGCCGGGTTCATCGGCTTCGAAGACCAGGCGGTGCGCGGCCTTGGGAATCCCCGGGGCCAACGGCCACCGGAAGGCGGGGTGCCATCCAAGGCTGGCGGGCAGCGGTGCATCGGCGGGGTTGTGCAGCGCCAGATCCATGCGCAGGCCGGAGCCCTCCAGGGCGTAGGCCACGGTCAGCCGGAAGGGGAATGGATAGGCCGCCCGCGTGGCGGCGTCGTCCCTCAGTTCCAGGGTGCAGGCGGTGGCGGTGCGGAGGGTCCAGGTGAAGTCCCGGTTCCGGGCGAAGCCATGCCTGGGCATGGGGAAGCCCTCGCCGCGGTGCCGCAGGGTGTCCTGTTTCAGTCCACCCACGATGGGGAAGAGCAGGGGCGCGTGGCGGGGCCAGAGCGGGCCCGCGTTCCACAGCAGGTCCACCCCGCCGGTCCTGAAGGCCTGGAGTTCGGCGCCAGTCCGGGCGATCAGGACTTCGGAACCGTTCTGGTGCAACCGGTGGATGTCCATGCCGATAGGATGACCGGGCCGTGGTAGATTGGCCCTCCCGTCTTTCCCGCACGCAGCCCTCCACCCGGGAGCCAGTCATGCACTACACGGCGGATGCCATCGCGACCATCCTCCACGCGCCCCTCGCGAACGTCGAGGCGCATTGGCCCATGGTCGTGGAGGCGCTCGCGGCCCTGGAGATCCTCGATCCCGCCGTGGAAGTCGCGGCCATCGCCAGCATCGGATCGGAGAGCTACGTGTTCGCGCCGGAAAAGGAGGCGGGCAGCGAAGCCTACTTCCGGCGGATGTACGAGTTCGACCGCAGCCTCGGCAACCTCGATCCGGGCGATGGCGCGAAGTACTGTGGCCGGGGCTTCGTGCCCCTGCTGGGCCGTTCGAGCTACGCCCGGTTCGGGAAGCTGGTGGGGGCAGATCTCGTGGATCAGCCCGACCTGGCCCTGGATCCCGCCGTGGCCGCCCGCATCCTGGCCTACGACTTCATGCTGAAGGGCGTGCCCAAGGCCGCCGCCGAGGACGACTGGGTCAAGGTCCGGCGGCTGGCCCATGGCGATCTGTCCGGCTGGAAGCGGTTCAACGGGATCCTGATCCCGCTGCTGAAGCTGCTGCCGGAAAAGGACTGAAGGAGCTGGTGCGCCCGGCCGGATTCGAACCGGCACGCCCTTGCGGGCAGCGGATTTTAAGTCCGCGGCGTCTGCCATTCCGCCACGGGCGCACGGTTCCAGCCTATCGAGAGATCGCTCAGGGTGATAGGTTCGACCCATGGGCCTTCGTTTTTCCATGCTGCTGCTCCTTGCCGCGCCCCTGTCCGCCGAGGTCCGGGACCTGAAGGGCTTCTTCCAGGCGCGCTGCGCGGTCTGCCACGGCGCCGACGGCTCCGGCCGGGGGCCGAACGGGGCCCGTCTGGGAGGACGCAACCTCACGGATGCCCGCTGGCTGGCGAAGCAGCAGGAAGCCGGTCTCGCGGCCTCGATCCTCAAGGGCCGGGGGGCCATGCCCGGCTTCCGGCGGCAGATCAGCGAGGCCGAGGCGCGGCGGCTGCTGACGGAAGTGATCCCCAAGGGCGCGAAGGGGAAGGCGGCCATCCCGGAGGCCCGGTAGCATGGACGGATGCCCGGCCCTGCCACCGAACCAACTGACCATCCCCTGCTCCGCAACCTGAACGCCCCCCAGCGGGAGGCCGTGCGGCATGTCCGCGGGCCCCTGCTCATCCTGGCGGGGGCGGGTTCCGGCAAGACCACGGTGATCACGCGGCGCATCGCATGGCTCATCGAGGAAGAGGGCGCGCATCCGGGCTCCATCCTGGCCATGACCTTCACCAACAAGGCCGCGGAGGAGATGCGGGACCGCGTCCAGCGCCTGGTGTCCGTGCCCGCCGCGCAGATGTGGGTGAGCACCTTCCACAGCTTCTGCACGCGGATCCTGCGCCGCGAAGGTGAGCGCACGCCCGTGGGCCGCGACTTCGTGATCTTCGACCCCGCCGACCAGAAGAGCCTCATCAAGCAGGTACTGGCGGAGCTGAAACTGCCCGAGAAGCAGTTCCATCCCAAGCGCGTGCTGGAACTCATCGGCGACTTCAAGAACCGCTGCCTGCTGCCGGAGGAGGCGAGGGAGGAAGCCCTCGATGCCTGGACCCGCAAGGCGCTCGATGCCTACGACCTCTACCAGAAGGGCCTGAAGAACCACCGCGCCTGCGACTTCGACGACCTGCTGCTCTGGACCGAGCGCCTCTTCCGCGATCCCGTGATGCAGGCCACCTACGGCGAGCGGTTCCGCTACATCCTGGTGGACGAATACCAGGACACCAACCGCGCCCAGTACCTGCTGGTGCAGCATCTGGCCCGGCGGCACCACAACCTGTGCGTGGTCGGCGACGAAGACCAGTCGATCTATGGGTGGAGAGGAGCGGACATCCGCAACATCCTCGACTTCCAGCGGGACTTCCCCGAGGCCGTGCGCATCGAGCTGCTGCAGAACTATCGCTCCACGAAGAAGATCCTGGACGCGGCCTCCGAGGTGATCGCCAACAACTCCCAGCGCGTGGAGGGCAAGGGCGCGCTGACGACGGACCTGGGCGATGGCGAAGCCATCGTGTTCAAGCTCACTGATGAGGGCCGCCTGGAGGCGGAATGGGTGGTGCAGCGCCTCCAGGAGCTGCGGTACCAGGACCGGGAGGCCAAGGCGGCCGTGCTCTACCGCGCCAACTGGCAGTCCCGGCAGATGGAAGAGGCGCTGCGCGCCCAGAATCTGCCCTACCGCCTGGTGGGCGGCGTGAAGTTCTACGAGCGCCAGGAAGTGAAGGACCTCATCTCGTACCTGCGGCTCATCTCGAATCCCTATGATCTGGTGAGCTTCCGACGCTGCGTGAACGCGCCCAGCCGGGGCGTGGGGCCCACGACGCTCGGGAAGATCGAGGGCGCCATTCCCGAGAACGGCACGCCCCTCGAAGGCCTGGCCCTGCTGCTGCGATCCGGCGAGCTGAAGGGCCGCGCCCAGCGCGAGCTGGGCAGGTTCCTCGACCTGTTCCATCGCGCGGGTCCGGAACGCGAAGCCCAGGGTCTCGCGGGCCTGGTGAAGTGGGTGCTTCAGGAAAGCGGCTACCTCCAGAGCCTGGAGGACGAGGCCACCCTGGAGGCCGAAGGCCGCATCCGCAATCTGGAGGAGTTCCTCAGCGCCGCCGCCGAATCCGAAGCGCTGGGCCTGCGCCTGGCGGAATTCCTGGATCGCATCACGCTCGCCTCGGACACGGACCAGATCGAGGAGGCGGCCCAGCTCAGCCTCATGACCATCCACTGCGCCAAAGGATTGGAGTTTCCCTACGTGTTCGTCATCGGCCTGGAGGAGGATGTCTTCCCCAACCGCAACGCCCGGGAGACGCCGGAGGGCCTGGAGGAGGAACGCCGCCTCTTCTACGTGGCCATCACCCGCGCCCAGCGGCGCCTCACCCTCAGCGCCGCCCGCCGCCGCCGCATCATGGGCACCGAGATGCTGTCCATGCCCAGCCGCTTCCTGCGGGAGATCCCTTCCACGGTCCTGACCGCGCCCATCCGCTGGGGCACCGAGATCTACCAGGCCGGCGAGGGCGTGCGGCCCGGCAGCTCCTTCACCCGCGGCGCGGGCGGGGCCTCCGTGGCCACGGAACTGCAGCGCATCCGCGGCTTCTTCGACCGGGTGAGGGATGTGCCGGTCCCGCCGGGCGCGCCGGAAGGCGGCAGGTTCTCCGAACCTGCCGAGATGAAAGATCCGAATGCGTTCGCGGTGGGAACGCGCGTGAAGAGCCCGCGCTTCGGCGCGGGCACCGTGCTGGCCGCCACGGGCCGCGGGGACGGGCTGACCTACACCGTGCGCTTCGACCAGGGGGGCGACAAGCGCATCATGGCGCGCTTCGGGGGGCTGGAGCGGGGGTGAGCGGCGGGTTCAGAGCAGGTCCTCCAGGGCGCCTTCGGCCGTGGGAAAGCGGAACTGAAACCCCAGGGCCTGGGCTCGCGTCGGCATGACGAAGGCGCCCTGGAGCAGCAGGGCCTCGGCCATCTCCCCCAGCAGCAGCTTCGTGGCGGTGGTGGTGAGGAACCCCGGCACGGGCAGCAGGGGCCGCCGCAGCCGCTGGGCGAGGAGGCGCGTGAAGGCCCCGTGGCTGAGGGGATGGGGCGCGGTGCCATTAAAAGGGCCCTCCCAGGCGGGATTTCGCGCGGCCTCGACGAGCATCGCCACCAGGTCGTCCACGTGGATCCAGCTGAGCCCCTGCGTTCCTGAACCGAGCTTGCAGCCAGCGAACCAGCGCACGGGCAGGGCCATCTTCGGCAGGGCGCCCCCTTCCCGGGCCAGCACCACGCCGATGCGGATCCGGGCGACACGCACGCCCATGGCCGAGGCCGCCATGGCTTCCGCTTCCCAGGCCCGGCACACCTCAGCGAGGAAGCCCGATCCCGGCGCGGCGCCTTCATCCACGGCCGCCTCGCCCCCGGGGATGTAGTAGCCGATGGCCGAGGCGTTCACCAGCGCCGCGGGCGGCTTCCCGCAGGCCTTCATGGCCGCCACGAGCCGCCGCGTGGCGCCGATGCGGCTGTCGCGGAGGGTGGCCTTGCGGGCGGCGGTCCACCGATCGTCGGCGATGCCCTCGCCCGCCAGGTTGATGATGGCGTCCGCGCCCTCCAGCAGGGCCGGCAGATCGTCCCATCCCTGCGCCCTGGCGCCGGCCGGAAGGATCTGGCTTGCAGGATTCCGGGAGAGCACCGTCACCTGGACCCCCATTCCCGCCAGGGCCCGCACCAGGGGACGGCCCACCAGCCCCGTGCCACCCGCCACCACCACCCGATTGAAGTCTGAACCGCCCAAAGGGATCTCCGTCGAACCCGATTATCTACTTCAGGGCCGTTCTCCGGGTGAGGGGAGTGTCCAGGTCCGCGCCGGTGCTGCATCTGGCAGAATGGTTTTTCGCCATGCCCGCTCCGGAGTCTTGATGCCAGCTCGTCCATCCAAGGGCCGCCGCCCGGCCCAGCCGGTATCCCTCCTTCCATCCTCCCCGAATGCTCCGAAGCGCCCCCTGCGTCCCTTGGCTTTCCTTCTCGGCCTGTCCGGGGTCTCCGGGGCCCTGGCCAGCGAACCCGGGAGCCCCGCACTGCCCCCCTCCGCCACCGTGGTGGTCACGGCCTCCCTGGCGCCGGGATCCCTGGCGCTGTCCAACCGGGAGATCCTCATCCTGGATGCCGAGACCATCCAGCGGATGCCGGTGAACACTCTGGGGGAGATCCTGGCCCTGGCGGCCACGGTGGATCTCCAGTCCCGGGTTCCCGGCGGGCTCTTCGGCGATCTCCGCATGAGGGGCACCCATTATGCGGGCGTCCTGGTCTGCATTGATGGCGTGCGCTGGAACGATCCCCAGACGGGGCACTTCAATCTTGAGATCCCCATTCCCATGGAGATGGTGGATCGCATCGAGGTGCTCACGGGAAGCCAGTGCGCCTTCTTCGGTTCCGAGGCCGTGGGCGGCGTCATCAACGTGATCACCCGCCGCCCCGCCCGGCGGACGGAGGCCCGGGCGGAGGCCGGATCCTACGGCCAGGCCTCCGCCGCGGGACTGGTCGAGGTGTCCGAGGGCCCCTGGCATGGCCGGACCTTCGCCGGTCATGCCCGCTCCGACGGCTTCACGGCCAACCGCGGTTTCGGGATGACCCAGGCCGTGGCGGAGGCGGGCCGCGACCTCGCCCAGGGCTATGTCCGGGCGCTCTACACCTTCCTGGACAGCCGTTTCGGGGCCAGTGGCTTCTACGGGAACTATCCCTCCACGGAAGCCACCACCGGGCACGGCCTGCTGCTGTCCGCCGTCCTCGACCAGGGCGCCTTCGCGGGACACGCCACGCGCCTGGACGCCACCTGGCGCCGCCACGATGACAACTTCGTCCTCTACAAGGACCGTCCGGACCTGTACCAGAACCTCCACACCAACGACACCACCCAGTTCAAGGTCGTTTCGGTGCTCGGCAAGATCGGCGGTGCCACCTTGACCGGGGCCGTCGAAGCCTCCCGGGATACCCTCGCCAGCGCGCGGCTTGGCAACCGCCGCGCGGATCGCCTGGCCGGAACCCTGGAAGCCCAGGGGGAACTGGCGCCAGGCCTGACGCTCCAGACCAGCCTGCGGAGCGACCACTACTCGACCTGGGGGAATGTGCTGACCCCGGGGGCTGGGCTGACCTGGTTCTTGTCCCCGCGCCTGAAACTGCGTGCCGCCTGGGGCCGGGCCTTCCGGGCGCCCTCCTTCACCGAGCTCTACTACACCTCCCCTGCCCAGATCGGCAACGCCGCGCTCCAACCCGAACGCGCCGATTCCGTCGAAGGCGGGGCCGACTGGTATGGCGCCGGAGGCACCGTCCTTTCCCTCACGGCCTTCCATCGCCGGGACCGGGACCAGATTGACTGGATCCGCCGCCTCCCGGTCGAGCCCTGGACCGCCGCCAATATCGGGAGCGTGAACGTGGATGGCCTCTCGGTGAGCGCCGCCGTCCAGCTCCTGCCCAGTCTGCGCGGCACGGCCGGGTGGACCTTCACCCAGCAGGACATCCCCCCGGCGGACTACACCTCCCGGTACGCACCCGATGGCGTGCGGCACCAGGTTTCCCTTTCCGCGGACGCGGACCTGGGCGGGGGAACGCGCCTCGCCACGACCTTCCAGTACAAGCAGCGGACCCTGGAAGGCCCCGATCCGGCCCTGCTCTCCTTCCGCCTCGGACGGACCCACGGCGCCTGGGAGGTCTACCTCCAGGGGAACAATCTGCTGGATCGCCGCTACGAGGAGATCATCGGCGTGCCCATGCCCGGACGCACCTTCAGCCTCGGCCTGCGCTGGAACCCCCGCAAGATCTAGTGCACCCCGCCAGGAGAACTTGTACCAATGCGTGTCGGCGGGGTGCACTTCCATCGGGGCATAGCCCCTCTGGCGCCAGGGCACGCGATGCGTGTCCTGGCTGTCACCCCCCTGGGGGCAGCCATGCCCCCAGACCCCTGCCACGTGGTGCCCACCTGCATTCGTTTGTTACGAGTATTTCGGACGGGCACCACTAGGGCCGGGGCAGGAAGGCTTCCAGGGCCTGGATCTGGGCGGCGAGGTCCCGGAGGGAGAAGGGTTTGGCCAGGCTGGATACCTGGGGATGGGGGGCGATGAGGTTGGCCAGGGATTCATCCCGGCGCCCGCTGGCCATGATGACGGGCAGGCCCGGGCGCAGGGCCAGGATGCGGGGCAGGGTTTCCGCCCCCGTGAGGCCCGGCATGTTCATGTCCAGCACGATGAGATCCACCTCGCAGCCCAGCTCCAGGCAACGCAGGGCCTCCGCCCCGCTGGGCACCGCCTCCACCCGGTGGCCCAGCAGCTCCAGCATGGGCACCACGGATTCCCGCACCAGTTCGTCATCGTCCACCACCAGCACCCGCAGGGCCCGCAGAGGGGTGTCCCGATGCGGGGCGGCGGGGGCCGCGGGCACGGTGCCCTGGCTCATGCGCGCCGAGGGGAAGCCCAGGCGGATCTCCGTGCCTTCGCCCAGGCGGCTGTGGATCTCCAGATCGCCGCCATGGGCCTTCAGGACGCCGTAGGCCATGGACAGGCCCAGGCCCGTGCCCTGGCCATGGGGCTTGGTGGTGAAGAAGGGTTCCAGGGCCCGGTGGGCCACTTCGGGGCTCATGCCTTCGCCCGTGTCCCGCACCACCACCTCCAGCCCCCCGCCGGGGATGCGCCGGGTGCAAAGGGTGAGGCTCCCCCCCTTGGGCATGGCGTCCACCGCATTGACGCAGAGGTTGATGAGCACCCGGCCCAGGGCCCCCGCGTCCCCTTGCAGGATGCCCAGGTCCGGTTGCAGGTCCAGATCCAGGCGCACCCGCTGCAGGGTGGTGCGGGCCAGCAGGGCGGCCGTTTCCTGGATCAGGCCGTTCATGTCCACGGGGCCTTCCTTCTCCAGTTCCCGGCGGGCGAAGCCGAGCAGGCCCAGCAGCAGATCCCGCCCCCGCAGGCAGGCCCGTTCCATGGTGCCCAGGGCTTTGTGCATGGGATGGGTTTCCGGCAGCTGATCCTGATGCAGGCTCACCAGGCCCAGGATGGCCGCCAGCACATTGTTCATGTCGTGGGCCACCCCCGCCGCCAGGTGCCCCAGGCTTTCCATCTTGTCGGCCTCCTGCAGCCGCCGCTCCATGGCCCTCGCCTGGGTGACGTCCTGGATCGTGCCGAAGACCCGCTGACTGAGGGGGTCGTACTCCGCCATGGACCGGATCTCCCGGGGTCCGCCGTCCGAGGCCCGCCGGATGCGGAAGGTCACATCGTAGGGCTGTCCTTCTTCCCGCAGGGCCTTCATGGCCTGATCCAGCCCGGGCCGTTCTTCGGGCAGAGGCACCTGCTTGGCTGCTTCATAGGTCACCGCCCCGGATCCCAGGCCGTAGATGGCCCGGGCGCCCTCGGAAACCTCCATGGCCCCGGTGGCCAGATCCAGGGACCAGTGGCCGAAGCTGCCCATGCGTTCGGCCCGCAGCAACATGCCTTCGTGGATGCGCAGGGCCTCCACGGCCCGGGCGCGCTGGGCCTCCCCGTCCAGGTGGTCCAGGGCGAAGGACACATCCATGGCCGCCTCGGCCAGCAGGGCCATCTCCTGGTCGCCGAAGTAGCCGGTCTCCCGGGCGTAGACCGCCAGGACGCCCCAGATGCCGCCGCCGCGGTGCAGGGGGAAGGCGGCCATGGACGTGAGTCCCGCCTGGTCCAGTTCCTCCTGCCAGGGCAGGGCGTCCGGGGTTCCCCGGGCATCCTCCATGAGGCAGGGATGGCCCGTGCGCAGGGCCCGGCCCACGAGCCCGAGGCCCCCGGGGGTTTCATCACTGCGCACCACCACGCGGTCGAGGAGATCCGCGGCCTGGCCCGCCCGGCCGAGTACCTGGACGATCCGGGTTTCCGGATCCGGCCGCCCGATCCAGGCCAGGGCGAAGCCGCCGAAGTCCACCAGCACCCTGGGAATGCGCGCCAGCAGATCCGCCTCGTCCCTGGACCACACGACGCCCTGGTTCACCTGGCTGAGGGCCGCGTAGAGGCGGTTCATGCGCTGGAGCTGCGCCTCCTGGGCCCGGCGCTCGGTGATGTCCCGGACCAGGCTGAGGACGAAGAACTCGCCCTCCAGCTCCACCCGGCGGGCGCTCACTTCCACCGGGAAGACGCTCCCGTCCTTCCGGCGATGGAGGGTCTCGAAGGTCTGCCGTCCCTGCTCCTGGGCCTCCCGCCAGTGGGCGGGCAGCTCCGCCAGGGCGGCGGGGGCCCGCAGATCCTCCAGGCGCTTCCCCCTCAGTTCCTCCTGGCTGTAGCCGTAGTAGGCCTCGGCCTGGGCGTTGGCGTCCACCAGGCGCCCCTGGTCATCCCACAACAGGATGGTGTCATTGGCCTGGTGCATGAGCTGCTCGAAGCGGGCGGCCAGGCGGGCCTTGTCCTGCTCCAGGACCAGGCGCGCCTGCTGGCCCACCAGTTCCCGCTGCCGCAGCAGGGCCCGCACGGCCAGGGCCGCGGCCACCAGCAGCCCGAAGAGCAGGGTCCCCATGACCCACACCTGTTCCCGCACGGGGCCGTAGATTTCGGATTCGTCCACCTTGGACACCATGGACCAGGGGGTTCCCGGGATCTTCCGGTAGGCCGCCAGCACCGGTTCGCCCCGGTAGTCCCGGCCCGCCATGAACCCGCCTTCCTCCTGCACCGCCCGCATGGCCGGTCCATCCCCCTGGCCATCGAGGGCCAGGTCCGGGGTCCCGTCGGGCCGGTGGCGCAGGCGGTTGAGGTAGCGCACCCGGTCCCCCTCCCGGCGCACCAGCAGAGTCTCCGCGGTGCCGCTGGGGGTGGGCCAGGTCTGGATCAGCGCGAACAGGCGGTGGGCGGCATCCATCTGGAACACCAGGAGACCCTGGCCGGAGCCGCCGCCGGGCCCGGATACGGGGATGGAGAAGGACAGGTGGGCCTCCGTGTGCTCGGCGTGCCGGTGCAGATCCAGCACCGTCACCTCCCGTTCCCGGAGGGCCGGCTGGAAGCGGTCCGGCGGTGGGGCTTCACAGAGGCTGCCCAGGGGGACCATCAGGATGGGGCGGCCCCGGGCATCGAAAAGGCCCATGCGCTGGTAGCCATGCACGGCGACCTGGCCGTCCATCCAGGCCGTCAGTTCGCGCCGGGCCTGCTCATCCTGGGGATGGGTCAGCAGCCGATGCAGCCCCCGCTGATGGAATTCCGAGCGGAGCACCTGTGCGGCCACGGCGTGGCGCAACTGGTACCACTCCTCGATCTGGGCGACCTTGAGGGTCGCCACGGCCTCCAGATTCTTTTGGGCCTCGTGCCTGGCCATGGATATCCGGGAACGCAGGTAGGCCCCTCCGGCCACGCTCAGGAGCAGGGCCACCAGGAGAAAGAGGGCCAGGAACAGCCCCTTTCCCGCGCGACGGAGCGGTGCTTCCACCATGGTTTCCTTTCGAGGTTTCCTCTGGATAGTCATCGGGCTGGAGGCCGAAATTCGTGAAATCCATCCTGACCACCATCTCTTCTATCTGCAACGGGAATTCCGCTGCCAGGAGCGTATCCAAAGTAATCGATAGTGCAGCCCCCACCCATTACTTGGACGCGCTCCTAGTGGGGAGTCCGCTACCCTTGGGCCTGGCCTTGAGTCCCGTGGACTCCTCCCGCCGAGGCGATCATGCGCTACCTGCTTTCCAACCTGCCGCTGAACCTGGGCGAGGAAGCGCTGGATCTCGCGACACCGCTGGCCCATGCCCTGGGCGGCGCGCCGGAGGACTACCGCGCCGTGACCCTGGAACGCCGCAGCCTGGACGCCCGGCACAAGGGCGCCATCCGGTTCCTGACGACGATTGGTTTCGAGTCGGATCGCGCCCTTGAGCTGGGCCCACTGCCTGGCGGTTTGAAGCTCGATCCGGCGCCGGCCACGGCGCCCTGCGCGGTGGCGCAGCCCCCGCGCCGCCCAAAAGTGGTGGTGGTGGGCAGCGGCCCCGCCGGCACCTTCTGCGCCCTGCGCCTGCTGGACTACGGCATCGAGCCCATCGTGCTGGAGCGCGGGCCCGCCATGGGCGAACGGGTGCAGGCCATCTCGGGATTGTGGAAGGACGCGGTGCTGGATCCCGAGGCCAACGCCCAGTTCGGCGAGGGCGGCGCTGGCACCTTCAGCGACGGCAAGCTCACCACCCGCATCGGGCACCCGGCCACGCGCTACGTGCTGGAGGCCTTCGTGCGCTCCGGCGCGAATCCCCGGATCCTCTATCTCGCCAAGCCCCATGTGGGCACCGATGTCATCCGCCGCTGCGCGGTGCTCATCCGCAAAGAAGCCGAGGCCCGGGGCGCCGAGTATCGTTTCCGGGCCCGGCTGGCGGATGTGCGCCTTGATGAGCGGGGCCGGGTGCGCGCCGCGGTGCTGGCCAGCGGCGAGGAGATCCCCTGCGAGGCCCTGGTGCTGGCGCCGGGCCACAGCGCCCGGGATACCTTCGAGATGCTGCACGGCCACGGCGTGGCCATGCGCCAGAAGCCCTTCGCCATGGGCGTG
>JAUXSE010000052.1 GCA_030681515.1 Geothrix sp.
CCCACAACGACCAGAACCGACAACCTCGACCCCAGCCGAAGGCCTATCGCATAACCGTTTCCCGAAGCCCATAGCCACTGCCGATCACTCCGAACACAATGAAAAGCGCCTCAAGATGCCGAGGCGCTTAGGTCAGGATGACAATTACGGTTCGTCCGAATTATTCGGTCGTCCTGGAAACTGTCGGCGGGGCGATTCATTGAGGGGTGGCCCCCAACAAGAACGAACAGCGTCCTCGGGAACGTCGCCCTGCTTTTGTCAGGCGACATCAGAAACTGACCCCCTGACGAAGGGGGAAGCGATGGAAGTGGAGAGGCAGGGTCCTGGCAGCCGGGGACCGGAGGCCACGCTGCTTGGTGAAGGGGCAGTAGCGCAGATATTCGCGTTGAAGGCGCTGGGCTGGGGGAGGAAACGGATCTCCCAGGAGACGGACGTCTCGCGGAACACGGTCCGTGACTGGCTCAGTGCGGGTTTCAGCTGCTTTTTGGAACCGGTGTGATTCGGTTAGGCTCAAGCCGAACAAGACAGGACGTGACAACGGCTCAGGAGCCGCCTTCAATGCGGCTCAGCTCGGACCGCGCGGCATCGCTGCCCTTCTCCGCGGCCTTCCGGTACCAGTAGAGGCCCTTCTCCCGGTCCTGGGGGACGTTCAACCCGTAGTAGTACATGGCGCCGAGCATCCGCATGGCATGGGCATCCCCGGCCTTGGCCTGCTCAAGGTAGGCCTGGACACCGGCCGACACCGCTCCAGACCCGGCCGGCGGCGGCATCACCCCAGGCTGAGCCGCGGGACCACGGGAGAAGACCAGATAGGCGGCGGCCCCCAGCACCAGGATCCCGCCCAGGGCCAGGGGCAGCTTCCATCCGGCCGGTCCGGGTGCCTCCGGGCGAAGCGACTGATGCTGGGTCTGCCCGGCGGCCTCCGCGGGCTGGTCCACCTTCTGCACGCGGATGGGAGGCTCGCCCGCCGTGGGCCGCGCGCGTTTCCGGGCCGGATCGGAGCCAGCCACCGGCGCTCCCCGGGGCAGCTTCAGGGTATTGCCGGCCTCCAGCTGTTTCGAAAGGATGCTCGAGAGATCCATCTGCTGGGTGCCACGGGGATCCACCGGCACCCCCGAGGGCAGGCGCAGCGTGGCGTCCGGAGCGGGTTCCGGATTCGCGGGATCGGCAGTTTCGGGGTCGCTCATGCACCCTCCTTGGGGGATGGGGTTCCCCAGCATACCGGGATGCGTCAGCCCTCCAAGGCCTTCGCCCATCGCCCGAACCTGGGAACCAGGGTCGCGAAGAGCAGGGGCGTCATCAGAATGAAGCCCCAGGCATGGCGGGCCGCGTGGCCGCCGACGAGGCTCCAGTAGACCAGGCCGAAGAGGCTGCTGAATTCGAAGGCCGCGGCGTAGAGCAGGCTTTCCCTGAGGATGACGAAGGACCGCCGGGTTCCGGGCAGGGCCTTGAACCCCCGAAGCACGCGGCCGCTTCGCCCCCACACCCAGGCGGCCGACAGGAAGACCAGGCCCGTGAAAAGGTAGCCCAGTTGCTGGTGGACCCCCTCAGGGGCCTGGGTCCCGGGCGGAACCACCCCCATCAGCAGCAGCACCGCGATTCCGCCCGGCGTGCCGAGGCAGAGCGCCAGGCCCAGCCCATAGGCCGTGCGATGGGCGGACCGGAGGGGATCGGCCGCGCCGTTCACGCGGCCTCGGCACACTTAATGCGGATCTCGCCGAAGGTCTCACCCTGGACCAGGGCGATGCGGCCCGTGCGGACCAGCTCCAGCAGGGCCAGGAACGTGAGCACCAGATCCTCGCGCGTGCGCGCCTGGCCCAGAAGGCCCTGGAAGGGCTTCCAGAGACCGTCCTGGAGGCTTTGGAGCACTTCCCTCACCCGCTGCTCCAGCGTCTTGGGCTGGGTGCGCACCTCCACGGGAGGCGGCGGCATCAGGCGTTTCAGGGCCTCGCGGTAGGCGCCCAGCAGGTCGAACAGCGTGGCGCGGATGGGCTCTTCCTCCACGCGCTTGTGATCGTCGAGATCGAGGCCGGGCGCGAAGGCGATCTTCTGCCAGTCCGACTCGCGATCGGATAGCAACCGGGCCGCGGCCTTCACCTGCTGGTAGTCCAGCAGACGCTGCACCAGGGCCTCGCGGGGATCCTCCTCGCCGGTCTCCTGGGGCGGACGGGGCAGCATGAGCCGCGACTTGATCTGCAGCAGCTGGGCCGCCATGGCCACGAATTCCGCCGCGATCTCCAGGTTCAGTTCCTCCATGAGCTTCAGATAGTCCATGTACTGCCGCGTGACCTCCGCCATGGGCAGGTTCAGGATGTCCAGCTTCTGCTCATGGATGAGGTGCATCAGCAGGTCCAGGGGCCCCTCGAAGGCCGTGAGGTGCAGCGCGAGGCCACGGAACTTCGTTTCAAAGCCCTTGGGCGGCTCGAAGGTCCTCGAAGCCTCGACCACCGGCGCGGCTTCAGCCACAGATTCGGGGACTTCCTGGGGGGTGTCAGACATACATCTATTCTAGCCGGGCCCGGAGTCCAGGTGCCGGCAAGGAAAAGCTCAGCCACAGATGAATACGCCACAATGGATGACTATGGCCCGCCCCCCCGTCCTCCCCGGCCCCCGACCTGATTGGCTGAAGATCCGCATTCCGGCGCCGGAGGTGGTGGCCGAAGTCGAATCCCTGATCCGGGAACAGCGCCTGGTGACGGTCTGCGAGGAGGCCCGCTGCCCGAACCTGCACGAGTGCTGGGGCATCCACCGCACGGCCACCTTCATGCTCATGGGGGACATCTGCACCCGCCATTGCGGGTTCTGCAATGTGGGCAAGGGCCGGCCCGGGGAATTGGATCCAGGCGAACCGCAGCGCGTGGCGGAGGCCGTGGCCCGGCTGGGACTGAAGTTCGCCGTGGTCACCTCGGTGAACCGCGACGACCTGCCGGACGGGGGTTCCGCGCATTTCGCGCAGACCATTCGGTGGATCCGCGCCCTGTCTCCCCCCTGCGGCGTCGAAGTGCTCATCCCCGACTTCCGGGGCAGCGAGGCCGCCCTCCTCGCCGTGCTGGAGGCCCGGCCGGACGTCCTGAACCACAACGTGGAGACCGTGCCCCACCTGTACCGCCGCGTGCGGCCGGACGCCGACTACGCGCAGAGTCTGGGGGTTCTGCGCCGGACCGCGGACTGGCGGGACAGCCACGCCCCGGCCATGCGCGTCAAGAGCGGCATCATGGTGGGCCTGGGCGAAACGCCGGAACAGGTGCTGGAACTGATGGCCGACTGGCGGCGGAACCGCGTGGACATCGCCACCCTCGGCCAGTACCTGCCCCCCTCGGAGTTGCACCTCCCCCTCCACCGCTTCGTGGAACCCTCCGAGTTCGACATGTACAAGCGGAGGGGCCTGGAGATGGGTTTCCAGCGGGTGGAATCCGCGCCGCTGGTGCGATCCAGCTACCACGCGGGGGAAGGCTTCGGGGGCTGAAGCCCCCGAAGCTGGAAAGGCCTCCCCACTACACCTGGGCGTGATCGTTCGCCCCCAGGAACTGCTTTTCGAAGGCGGCCCAGTCGAGGTTCCCGGTGGTCCCGGCGCCATTGAGCGCGCGGAGCCGCATGATCTCGTCCTGGTACCAGTCAATGACCGGCTTGCCGATCTTGAGCGAGGGCAGTTCCGAAGCCAGGTCGCTGGGGGTCATCAGGCAGACCCATCCGCGGTCATAGGGGCTTTGGATCAGTATTCCGGGTGCGTTCTTGAGATCCAGGTTGCCGTGCTCGATGCGACCCGAGATCGGCGCGGCCACATGCACCGTGCCCGCCGCGCCCTCCAGGGTGAAGAGCGTCTCGCCCTGTCGCACGGTCTGGCCCCGCTCCGGAAGCACCACTTCCTTCACGGTTCCCAGCGCCTTCCGCACGAAATCGTCAATGCCGATGCGGACCCGGCCTTCGGGCTGGATGCGCACCCACGCGTGGCCCGCGGACAGGAAGGATCCGCCTGTCACACAGAATTCAGAGGCGGGCACGCCGTCAGCCATCTCGGGAGACACCACGCGCACACTGGGCCGGCGGGACATCTCGATGCGGGCCTCGCGCTTGATGAGCAGCTTCTTCACGAACTCACCCAGCTCGTCGGCCGTGAAGGGCTTCTGCACGTACTCGCAGGCGCCTTGCTGCAGCGTCTCCACCGCTGTCTCGATGCTGCCATAGCCGGTGATCACGACCACATCCACGTCCGGCCGCAGGTGCTTCACGGCCTTCACCACCTCCACGCCATCCATGTCCGGCATCTTGAGGTCGGTGAAGACGAAGTCGTAGTCGTGGCGCTGGACCAGGCCCAGGGCCTCGGGCCCGTGCTCCACCGTGTCCACGCTGAAGCCTTCCAGCACGAGGATGCGGCGGAAGGAATCCAGCACCACGGCCTCGTCGTCCACGGCAAGGATGCGGGCCCTGGGATTCGGCACCTCCACCCGCTTGAGGCTCTTGGCTTCATGAGTGAAGTCCAGATGGATGGAGGTCTTGAGCACCGCCTCGCGGGCCATTCGCGCCCGATTCTCGCGCATCCGGCGGAGGATCGTGCGCACCAGGAGATCAAGGCCCACGAAGGCTACGAACATGAGAAGGATCAGAACGGCGGTCATACGGACCTCCTAGATGAGTGTGGGGGAATGGGGGGTGCGCCTTCGGTTCCGGCCGAGGTGGGCAGGCGAAGGATGAGGCGCGTGCCGTGGCCGGGAATGGTCTCGGCCCGCAACGATCCGCCGTGGGCCTCGGCGATGCCCCAGCTGACCGCGAGCCCCAGGCCCGTGCCCTGGTTGCCCTTGGTGGTGAAGAAAGGTTCGAAGATCCGCGGCAGATCCTCCGGGGCGATGCCGGGGCCACTGTCCTCCAGGGTGAATTCGATGGAGCCCAACGCTCCGGGCCGGGTCGTGGCCCGGACACTCCCGCCCTCGGTGCCGATGGCATCCATCGCGTTCAGCAGGAGGTTCACCACCACCTGCTGGATCTGGTTCGCGTCAGCCTGGACCGCAGGCAGATCCGGGGCCAGGTCCAGGGACAGATCCACCTGGTTCAGCGAAAGCTGGGTCATCACCACGGACACGGACCGGCGCACCACCTCGTTGAGTTCCATGGGTTTCCGGGCTGGGGTCGCGGGCCGCGCGAAATCCAGGAGTCCGCGGATGATGCCGCGGCAGCGCACGGTCTCCCGCACGATCACATCCAGGTCCTCGCAGGCGGAAACATCGTGTTCCATGCGTTTGCGCAGCAGGGAGGCATAGCTCAGCACGCCGGTCAGCGGGTTGTTGATCTCGTGCGCGACCCCGGCGGCCAGCCGTCCCACCGAGGCCAGCTTGTCCGCCTGGGCCAGCTGACGGTGGGTATCCGCCAGATTCCGGGTCATGTGGTTGAAGGCCTTGGCCAACGCCCCCAACTCGTGCCGTCCGCTCACGGGGATGGTGGTGTCGAGATCCCCCTCGGTGACGCGGCGGGTGCCCTCCACCAGCGCCGCCACGGGACGCACCACCAGACGCCGGTTGAGCCACCACAGCATGAGGCTGCCCGCCAGGATGGCGAGGATGGCCGAGGCCGTGATGACCATGCGGCTATGGGCGATCTCCTGATCCACTTCCGTCAGGGAGACATTCACGTCCAGCACGCCCAGCAGGCTCTGCTTGGCACTGTGGGCATGGCAGGCGGCCGTGGAGCAGGAAGCCTCGTTCGGAATGGGGTTGATGACCCCCAGGACACGGGTGCCGTCCGGGGCGCGGAAGGTGCGGGCCCGGGCCTGGATGCCCAGCCGTTCGAGAGGGCGGCCCTCCGCGTGGCAGGCATAGCAGGCCTCGCCGCGGATATCGAGGCTGGTGCCGATCTCCTCGCGGGTGGAGGAGAACATGATGCGGCCCTCCTTGTTGAACACCCGCACCTTCTGGATGCCCTGCTCATGCAGCCCCCCCACGGCGCGGATCTGGCGATGCAGGTTCTCGCGGCGGTTCTCCAGCATGTCGAAGTGCGTGGCGCTCTTGATCGTTTCGCTGAGCTGATCGGCGCTGCGGGTGCGCTCGGCCATGAGCTGAGCCGTGTGGGACCGCAGAATGACCACGGACATGCCCCCGATCACCAGCGCCGTCGCCAGGCCGGCGCCAAGGATCAGACGGGTGCCGATGCGGGTCCGCATGGCTCAGCCTCCTTCCTCCGGTCTCCGGGAACCGGTCACTGGGCCTTCGGGGAAGATGGAGAAGGTCCGCACCGCGAAGGCGAAGACGGCCATGCCCGTGGCCACCAGGCCAACCGAAACGATGATCTCCATGCCCGAAGGCAGGTACCGCGTGCCTGAGGCCGCTTCCATGCCCGTGATGCTGACATTCAGCCGGTTCATCACGAAGCCGAGCACCGCCAGGAATGCGCCTCCCACCAGCCAATCAGGGTGGGAGCGCAGGCGGTGGAAGGACATCAGGGCCACCGGCAGGATCACGCCCAGGGTGAACTCCAGGAGGAACATCTGACCCTCGTACCCGAAGTCCAGGATGCTCGCGAACGCGTGGTTGCGGGCGATGCCCTGCAGGCGCATGAGACCGTAGATCCCCAGGGCCACGACCATGCCGCGGGCCAGGGGCTCCAGCAGATCCATCTCCAGGTGGCGGTGGAAGGCCCGCTTGCTGAGGTAGGACTCCAGGATCACCATGCCGATGCCCGCGCCGATGGCCGAGATGTAGAAATGGAGCGGCATCATCGGGGAGTACCAAAGCGGGTGGAGCTTGCTTGGCACGATCAGGTAGAGGGATCCCAGGGACGACTGGTGCAGCGTCGAAAGGAGCACGCCGAGGATCACCAGGGGTGTGATGAGCCGGTGGATGAGCCGCGCCGGAGCGTGGAAGCCGAACCGCTCGAGGACCACAGGCGAGAATTCGATCGCCAGCACAGTGGTGTAGAGCATCACGCACCAGGCCACTTCGAACATGACGGAGTGCGGGTTCCAGTAGACGATGGCATGCCAGATGCGCCAGGGCTGGCCCAGGTCCAGCAGCAGGGCCACGATCACGAAGGCGTAGCCCAGGAAGCCAGTGAGAATGGTCGGCCGGACGATGGGCTCGAATCGCTTGAGGTTGAACAGGTGGACCACCGCCGTCAGCGTGAAGGCACCCGCGGCCAGTCCCACCCCACAGAGCAGGTCGAAGCCGATCCAGAGGCCCCAGGGGAACTGATCGCTCAGGTTGGTGACGGCGCCCAGGCCCTTGGTGAACCGGATCACGGTGACGGTGCAGAAGGCCAGGAAGAGCACGACGAAGACCGCGGTCCAGAAGCCTGGGCGGAAGCGGCGGGGCGATAGCGTGGCGGTGGTGTTCATGACCGCCCCCGCCGTCCGTGATCAGGTCCATGGCCGTCGGATCCGCCCTTCGCCACATCCTCGCGCCGGGCCGTGATCCAGTGGACCCCGTAGAGGAGGACACCCCAGACGCCGACAAAATCGGGGATGTTCGAGAGTACCTGCCAGGTCCGCATGGCAGGGGGCTCTGCCGGCAGATTGGTCTTCAGCCCCATCTTCTCGAAGGGCACATTGGAGATCATCATCACGGAGGTTCCACCGGCTTCGGTGAGCCCGTAGATGTGGTCCACGTAGGCCCCGGGCTTCTGCCGGATGCGCGTGCGGGCCTCCCAGATCAGATCCTCCTTCTTGCCGAACAGGGTCGCGCCGGTCGGGCAGGCCTCGGCGCAGGCCGTGGGCCGGCCCTCCTTCAGGCGCCCTGCGCAAAGGATGCACTTGCCGATGACGGGGACGGGGCGGTCCCACTGGTACTTCGGGATCTCGAAGGGGCAGGCCATCATGCAGTAGCGGCAGCCCATGCAACGTTCCGCATCGTAAACGACCGGACCTTCCGGCGTCTTCGTCAAGGCGGCCACGGGGCACACGGAGACGCAGGTGGGCACCTCGCAATGCATGCACAGGCGGCGGACATTGATGCCCTCCTTCTCCTGGACCGTCGTCCAGGTGTAGGCGGTCAACACCTCCTCTACCTCTCCAGGCAGCTTATTCTGCTCCTTGCAGGCGGAGCTGCAGGCACCGCAACCAATGCAGCGCGTGGCGTCGAAAAGAAGTCCCATGCCCATGAGTACCTCGGCTCCTTCCACCATCCCGGGAGGCATTCCCGGGATGGTTGCCTGTAACAATCCATCTCCTTTTTTCTATAGTCAACCAATAGGTGATAAATATCATTAAGCATTATGAATGAAGAAGTTATTAGTTATACAGAAAACGCCCCGCGAATGCGGGGCGTTTGAGGCGGGGCGATCGGGGCGTGCGTTCAGGCCCGCTTGGCCTTGGGGCAATCCGCCTTCTTGCATTCGGCCTGCTTGTCGCACTTCTTCTCGCCCTTGCACTCGGCCTGCTTCCCCTTGGGGCAGTCCCTGGACTGCTTCTGGGCGGGCGCTTCCTGGGGCTTGTCCTGGGTGAACGCGGTGACGGCAAAGGCCGTGAGAGCGAAGGAGATGAGCATTTTCTTCATGGGGGACTCCTGGGTAGGGTGAGTCAGCTTAACCGGTCACCCTCCAAAAAACCATCCCATTCCGCCTGAGGCCACCCTCTCCCGGGGGCATCCGGAATCCGCTTCGCGGATTCCGCCTACGAAAACGCCCCGCACAGCGGGGCGTTTTCGCAACTGACGGCTGAGAGCCGCTTAGTACATGTCTTCCATGCCGCCCATGCCGGGGCCGCCAGGAGCAGCGGACTTGGGCTCGGGGATCTCCGTGATGATGGCTTCGGTGGTCAGCATCATGGAGGCCACGGAGGCGGCGTTGCGCAGCGCGGACTTGACCACCTTGGCGGGATCCACCACGCCGAACTTCACCATGTCGCCGTACTCGTTGGTGGCCGCGTTGTAGCCGTAGTTGCCCTTGCCCTCGGTGACGGCATTCACGACCACGGAACCTTCCACGCCGGCGTTATTGGCGATCTGGCGGAGGGGCTCCTGCAGGGACTTGCGAACGATCTCGACGCCCGTGGCCTGATCGCCGGTGGCCTTCAGTTCGGCGAGCTTGGCCAGGCTGCGGAGCAGCGCGACACCGCCACCGGCCACGATGCCATCCTCGACGGCGGCCTTGGTGGCGTGCATGGCGTCTTCCACCCGGGCCTTCTTCTCCTTCATCTCGGTCTCGGAGGCCGCGCCCACCTTGATGACGGCGACGCCACCCACGAGCTTGGCCAGGCGCTCCTGCAGCTTCTCCTTGTCGTAGTCGCTGGTGGAGGTCTCCACCTGGGCGCGAATCTGCTTCACGCGGCCCTGGATCGCCTCGGTGCTGCCGGCGCCCTCGACGAGGGTGGTGGTCTCCTTGTCAATGACGACCTTCTTGGCGCTGCCGAGATCAGCCAGGGTGAGGTTCTCGAGCTTGAGGCCCAGATCCTCGCTGATGGCCTTGCCGCCCGTGAGGGTGGCGATGTCTTCGAGCATGGCCTTGCGGCGGTCGCCGAAGCCGGGGGCCTTCACGGCCGCCACGTTCAGGGTGCCGCGGATCTTGTTCACCACGAGGGTGGCCAGCGCTTCGCCGTCCACGTCCTCGGCGATGATCAGCAGGGGGCGGCGGCTGTTGACGACCTGCTCCAGCAGGGGCAGGAGGTCGCGCATGTTGGAGACCTTCTTCTCGTAGGCGAGAATGTAGGGGTTCTCCAGCTCGACCTTCATCTGGTCGGGGTTGGTCACGAAGTAGGGGCTGAGGTAGCCGCGGTCGAACTGCATGCCCTCGACGACGGTCAGCTCGGTCTCGCGGCCCTTGGCCTCCTCGACGGTGATGACGCCGTCCTTGCCGACCTTGCCCATGGCCTCAGCGATGATCTTGCCGATCTCTTCATCGCCGTTGGCGGAGATGGTGCCCACCTGCGCGATGGCGTTGCCTTCGACGGGCTTCTTGATCTCGTCAATGGCCTTCACGACGGTTTCGACCGCGAGATCAATGCCCTTCTTGATTTCCATGGTGTTGGCGCCGCTCACGACGGCCTTGATGCCTTCGCGGTAGATGGCGCGGGCCAGGACCGTGGCGGTGGTGGTCCCGTCACCGGCGACATCAGAGGTCTTGGAGGCGACCTCGCGCACCAGCTGGGCTCCCATGTTCTCGTGCCGGTCCTTGAGCTCGATCTCCTTGGCGACGGTGACGCCATCCTTGGTCATGAGCGGGGAACCGAACTTCTTCTCGATGAGGACGTTGCGGCCCTTGGGGCCGAGGGTGACCTGCACCGCGTCGGCGAGCTTGTTCACGCCGCGCAGAATGGCCTGGCGGGCGTCTTCGGCATAGATGATGGACTTGGCCATGTGTGTCTCCGGAATGGGAATGGTTGGATTCGGTTGGAATTTGGCTATCAGCTATCAGCTCTCGGCTATCAACTGACAGCTGATAGCTGAGAGCCGACAGCGGCCCTAGCTCATGATCGCCAGGATCTCGTCCTCGCGCACGATGACGTGGTCCACGTTGTCAATCCGCACCTCGGTGCCGCTGTACTTGCCGATCAGCACTTTCTGGCCGGCCTTCACGGACATGGGGTTGCGGGTGCCGTTCTCGTTGATCTTGCCTTCGCCGACGGCCACCACTTCGGCCTCCATGGGCTTCTCTTTGGCGGTGTCGGGGATGATGATGCCGCCCTTGACGGTTTCGGCGGGATCAACGCGCTTGAGCACCACGCGGTCGGACAGGGGCTGGATGGCCATGGAACCTCCTTGAAAGGAAGAGAAAAGGGGGACGGATGGACCTGTTGGCACTCACCAACAGCGAGTGCCAAGTTTCGCATTCCCCTGCACCCGGGTCAAGGCCCATTCCTGGAGCAAAGGTTAAATGTGAGTCTTAACTTATTATATTTTCTTCTATTTTTCGTTCTATCCGGAAACCACCTGCGGTTTCCGGATTGAGGTGTAGCCTTGAATTCATGGAACATCTGGCCACCCTGCGCGACCTCCAATCCACCCTGGATTACCTTCGAACCATTGATCGCGACCTATCGGCCCTACCCCCGGATCTCGCCGCCCTGGAATCCCGGATCAAAGTCATCGAGAAACAGAGGGCGGAAAAGACCAAGTCGCTGGACTCGGCCCGAACCCAAATCCAGGCGAGATCCAAGGAACTGACCCAGGCCCAGAAGGACGAGGACCGCGCCCGCGCCGCGGTCAAGACCACCAGCCAGAAGGTGCAGTACGCCGCCGCGATCCGGGAACTGGACGAAAAAGAACGCCTGCGGGCTCAGATCGCCCGGCCCCTGAAGGCCCTGGAAATCGAGGCCCTGGCGCTCGATCAGGCCCTGGCCGCCCTCGCAGCCGAGTACGTCACCCTCAAGACCCAGTTCGACGAGCTCCACGGCATTTTCCTTGACGAGCACGCCAACCAGGTGGAGGGGCGCAAGCTTCTCAAGACCAAGCAGGCCGAACTGGAAGCCAAGATGCCCGTTCCCGAGGTGGTCCGCTTCCACCGCCTTGCCGCCGCCCGCCAAGGCCGCGTGGTGGTGGCCGTGGAGAACGGCGCCTGCTCTGGATGCCATGTGAAGCTCCGGGGCCCCTTCCTCTTCCAGGTGAAGGAGGCCAAAGGGGCCGTGGCCTGTGAATCCTGCCTGCGGATCCTCTACCTGCCGTGAGCCTGGCCGATCGCATCGGGGGGCTGCGGGCCCGCATCCGCCGCGCCTGCGAGGTCGCAGGTCGCGATCCCGGCAGCGTCGAACTGCTGCCGGTCTCGAAGAAGCAGCCCCTGTCCCTGATCCGCGAAGCCGCCGCCCTTGGATTCACCCGCTTCGGCGAGAACTACGTGCAGGAGGGCGGCGACAAGGCCGCCGCTTCGCCGGAACTCACCTTCGTCCTGCTGGGCCCCCTCCAGCGCAACAAAGCCAAGCCCGCCCTCCAGCACTTCGCCGAGATCCAGAGCCTGGACCGGCCGGAGCTCGCGGAACGCCTGCGTCACCTGGCCGAAGATCTCCATGTGGTGCGGCCCGTCTGGATCCAGGTGGACCTATGGGACGAGGCCACCAAGCTGGGGGGCTGCGCGGAAGCGGATCTGCCCGCCCTGATCGCGGCCCTGGGCGGTGATGCGCGCCTTCCCCTGCGCGGCTTCATGGCCATCCCGCCGCCCGAGGACGAAGGCGCCTTCATCCTGCTGGCCAAACTGCGTGACCGCCTTCAGCAGGACCTCGGCCAGCCCCTGCGCCTCAGCATGGGCATGAGCGCGGACCTCGAAGCCGCCATCGCCGCCGGAAGCGACCAGATCCGCATCGGCACCGCGTTCTTCGGCGAACGCAACAACTGACCTCCACGAAGGACACGAAGAGAAGGGCAAGGGCACGAACTTCCCTTCGTGATCTCCTTTCCATTCTTCGTGTCCTTCGTGGACAATCTTTTCACCTAGTCAAGGACCCACAATGACCACCATCAAGACCGCCACCGCCACGCTTCCCATCAGCGCCGACGCCCTCTACGCCTTCCTTTCCGACCTCTCGAAGCACCGCGTCTTCCTGGAACCCGCCGCCCTGAACTTTCAGGGCAGCGTGGATTCGCACAGCTACGTGGTCGAACTCATGGGCATGAAGGTGCCCCAGGAACTGGTGGCCAAGACCCGCACCCCCGGCGCCCTGGTGAGCCTGGTGCCCGGCGCCAAGAAGCTCTTCGACCACGAACTGCGCTTCGAGATCGCCGCCAGCGGTGAAGGAAGCACCCTGCGCCTGGTGGACGAGGCCGACATTCCTTCCATGATGAAAATGATGGGCGCCGAGAAGCTGCTTCAGGGCCAGCTGGATTCTGCGCTGGCACGCATCCAGGAGCTGGCGGGGGCCGGTCAGATGGGTTGAGTGTGGCGCTCGGCCGCAAAGCTGGCGCTTTGCGGTCAGAAAAGCGTGAAAGGAATTCCCTCCTCCAGGCATGTCCTGGTATCGGGCCCTGATTTCGTCCAACCTTTCACCCGATACCCCGGAGGTTCCATGCGCCAAGCCCTGCTTCTAGCCGCCCTGCCCGCCCTGCTCATCGCCCAGGAAAGCACCACTACGCTCAAGGACCAGAAGACGCTGGCGGTGACGATCTACAACGACAACCTGGCCCTGGTGAAGGACCAGCGCGAGGTTCGTCTGCCCAGGGGCGAAGCCCGGCTGGCCTTCCAGGAGGTGTCGGCGCAGATCCGGCCGGAGACGGCGTTGTTGCGGAACCTCACGGCGCCCCAGGGCTTCTGGGTGGCGGAACAGAACTTCGACTTCGATCTGCTCACGCCCCAGAAGCTGCTGGAGAAGTACGTGGGCGAGAAGGTGACCATCATCTCGACCAAACCGAAGGCCACCGGTGCGGGCTACGACGAGGTGCGCGAGGAGGCCACGGTGCTGGCCACCAACAACGGCACCGTGCTGCAGTTCCCCGATCGCATCGAGACCAGCATCCCCGGCCGCATCGTCTATCCCAGGGTGCCCGGCAACCTGCGGGCCCGGCCCACCCTGGTCATCAGCCTCCACAGTGCCGCTGACAAGGCCCAGCAACTGGAATTGAGCTACCTCACGGGCGGCCTCTCCTGGCGGGCCGACTATGTGGCCAACCTCTCCTCGGACGAGAAGACCCTGGACCTCAGCGGCTGGGTGACCCTCACCAACCAGAGCGGCGCCGCCTATCCCAACGCCACCCTGCAACTGGTGGCGGGGGATGTGAACCGGGCGAAACAACGACCCGAGCAGCGTGCCTATCTCCTCGATGGAATGGCCGTGAAATCAGCTGCGGCGGCCCCCAAGATGGCCGAGGAAAGCCTCTTCGAGTACCACCTCTACACCCTGGACCGCCCCACCACCCTGGCCGTGAACCAGACCAAGCAGGTGGCCCTGCTCAGCGCCAGCGCCGTGCCGGTCCGCAAGGAGTACCTGCTGCAGGGCCAGAACCACTACTACTCCGGCAGCTACGGCGACCTGGGCGAGAAGCAGAAGGTGGGCGTGTTCGTGGAGTTCGACAACCGGGAATCCAGCCGCCTCGGCATGCCCCTGCCCAAGGGCATCCTCCGCGTCTACAAGCGCGACAGCGAGGGCCGCGCGCAGTTCGTGGGCGAGGACAACGTGGATCACACGCCCAAGAACGAGGTGGTGCGGCTGAAGCTGGGCGACGCCTTTGATGTGACCGCCAGGCGCAAGCAGACGGACTACAAGAGCCTCGGGCGCATCGGAAAATTCGGATACGTCCACGAATCCGCCTTCGAGGTGGAACTGAAGAACGCCAAGAAGGAACCCGTCACCGTGAACCTGCTGGAACCCATGCCCGGCGACTGGGAGGTGCTGCAGAGCAGCCAGCCGCATACCAAGGAGGCTTCCGGCACCGCCCGCTTCAAGGTCGCGGTGCCGGCCGAGGGCAGCGCCACGCTGACCTATCGGGTGCGGGTGAGGTGGTAGGGCAGGCTTCAGGCTTCAGGCTTCAGGAACAGATCCTCGAAGCGGCCAGAGGCCGCGGCATTCTTTGCCTTTGGTTCGCTCAGGTTGGGTGGGTCGGCGCCAGACCAACTGATTGGCGCGGCGCGAAGCGCCGTAATAGAAAGCAGTCCCTGGAGCCTAGAGCCTGAAGCCCGAAGCCCGAAGCCTAAATTCCGCCATACTGACCCCCCATGCCCCTTCCCGCCCGCTTCCTCGCCCGTCTGCGACGCCTGCCGATGCGCCTGCGCGGGCGCCTGGGCGGGGGCACGGAGGGGCTGCATCCGTCCAAGTTCAAGGGGGCGGGGCTCACCTTTGTGGAGAACCGGCCCTACGAACCGGGCGATGATCCCCGTTTCATCAACTGGCCGCTGACGGCACGCACGGGCGAGCCGATCATGAAACGCTTCGAAAGCAGCCGCGATCTGGTGCTGTGGCTGGTGGTGGATCCTTCGCCCTCCATGTACCTGGGCGATCCTGTTTCGCCGTTGCGCTGGGCCATGGAGCTCTGCGGCGCGGCCTTCGCCACGCTGCATGCCACGGGGGATCGCCTGGGCCTGATCGTCCCCGGGGACAGCCGCACGCCCGCCCTGCGCATCGCGCCCAAGCGTGGGCGCATCCACGGCCTGCGCATCCTCGAAACGCTGGCGGAGCGCGGGCCCTCCATCCCCACCCAGGCCGCCTGGCGCGAGGCCCTGGGCCACTGGGGCGAGCACGGGAGGGGGCACCGGCTGTGGCTCTTCAGCAATGGCGCGGGGCTCCACGGCCTGGCGCCTCTGCTCAAACCCCTGGCCACCCGGCACCGCGTGGTGTGGTTCCAGCCCGAGGCTCCCGCGGAGCGCCGGGGCATGACCTGGCCCGATCCCGGTTTCTCCGCCGCCATCGAACGGCAGCGATGGGATCTGATGGACGATCCCATCGTGAAGCTCAACGCGTGGCTCCGGGCGGGGGGGGCATGATCGGCGGGGTGGGTTCCTCCGCTCGTTTGTCCTCGCTCGGATTTCGCGGGCGAAATCCGAGGTATCTAAAGGCCGGAATCCTGGTGGTGGCAGGGTGCCTGCCGGTCCTGGCGACCCCGGTATGGAAGGCCCCGGCCCAGCTGAAGCTGGGCGAGTTGCAGGTGCTGGAGCTGCGGGAGGAGGATCCTTCGAAGCCCGCGCCCCCGCGCCCCACGGTGGAGGACCGGCTTGGCCCCCTGCGCCTGCGATCCATGGAGCCGCTGCCGGATGGGCGCGGCTGGCGCTTCCAGGTGCAGGCCCTGGAACCCGGCTCCGCGGTGATCCCGGCGCTGGATCTCGGCAACGGACAGCGGAGCCCCGAACTGCGGCTGCAGGTGCCGCGCACCATCCCCTTCGGCGGGCCCTGGGTGGGCTTCGGCGGCGGGAACGATGACCGCCTGCCCGCCATCCCCTTCCCCTGGGCCTGGGCCAGCCTGCTGCTGCTGCCGCCCCTGGCCCTCCTCGCCTGGGGGATCCATCGCTGGCGGAAGGGCTCCGCCAGCCGACGCCTCCGCCACGCCGCCCACGTCTTCCAGCGCCACTGGCCCCCGGCAGACCGGAAACGGGAGACCCTGGACGCGGCCCACGGCCTGGGCCGGAACCTGCTGGCCGCGCGCTTCGGGGAGGCCGCCCGGGCCTGGGGGCCCTCCGATTTCCAGGCCCGCAACCTCGGGCCGTGGGACCAGTGGGTGAAGAGCCTCGATGCCGCCCGCTTCGGCCGCACGGAGCCGCCCTTCCCGCGATCCGAGCTTCTGGTGGCCGCGCTCGACGCGAGAGGCAACCCGTGATCGCCCTGCGCCATCCCCTGGTGCTGCTGGTGGCGGTACCGCTGCTGATCTGGGCCTGGCGGGTGATCTACCGCTGGGGCATCCCGTCCTCCCGGCCCTCCAGCGCCCTGGGCCGCCTCACGTCCCATTGGGTCCCGGTGCTGCTCTCCCTGGCCCTGGGCCTGGCCGCCGCGGGCCCCGAATGGCGCAAGCCCATCCGGGGCGTCGCCCCTGTGGTGGATTTCGCCGTGGTGCTGGACGGCAGCAGCAGCATGAGGATCCTCGACCGGCCCGACGAGGATCGCTGGCACGCCGCCCGCCGCACGCTCGCCCAGTTCGTGCTGCGGCGCCCGGACGACCGCTTCGCCCTCATCCTCTTCAGCGCCCATCCCGTGACCCTGAGCCCGCTCACGTCCGACCACATGCGCCTGCTGAGGATGCTGGCGCGGCTGGACCTGGACAGCCGCGACGATGGCACCGCCATCGGATCCGCCCTGATGACCGCCGTGCGGCGCCTGGAGGATAGCCCCGCCCGCAGCCGCGTCATCCTGCTCATCACGGACGGCGTGCAGAACCGCGGCCGCGTGACGCCCATGGAGGCCGCCGAGGAGGCCCAACGCAACGGCATCCGCATCCATGCCGTGGCCCTGGGCAGCGATGGGGAAAGCCTCGTGCCCCTGGAGGGCGGCGGCTTCGCCCGCCTCCGGGTGGAGGTGGACCACGCCACCCTGGGGCAGGTGGCCCACCTCACGGGCGGCGAAGCCTTCAGCGCCGAGGATCCCGGCGGCCTGGCCCGCAGCCTCGCCGCGGTGGATCAGTTGGAAACGACCCTGCTGCCCGTGGATCCCCCCACCGAAGGCCGTCCCCTGGCCCGCTGGTGCCTGCTGGCCGCCCTCGTCCTGGCCCTGCCCCTGGCCGCCGATCTGGCCTTCAAACGCGGGAAGCCCAGGCCTGCTTGGCTCATGGGAAACTAGCTCATGGCCCTCAATCCCCTCATCGCCCCATCCCGCCTGGATCAGCTGCTGAAGCAGGTCAGCGTGCCCGATGCCCTGCGGGAGGCCGCCCTGGCCTGGGCGGACCGCCTGGACAACTACCAGGGCGGCGTCATCAAGGAGCAGGCCAACCGCAGCCAATTCCTGAACCTCGTGTTCCACCAGGGCCTGGGCTACCTGCCCAACGGATCGGTGTCCGCGGATCAGTCGTACTCCATGCGGGAGGAACACGCCACTGAAACAGACGCCGAGCGCCCCGACGCCTCCCTGGGCCGCTTCGGCGGGTCCGAGGGGGAGAACGCCACCTACGCCGTGTTCGAGCTGAAGGACGGCGGCACCGATCTGGACAAATCCCCCAAAGGCTCCTACACCAAGAGCCCCGTGGAACAGGGCTTCGCCTACGCCGACAAGCACGCCCACGCCGAGTTCATCCTCGTGTCGAACTTCCGCGAGATCCGCCTCTATGCCCGGGAGGCCCGGCAGCTCAAGGCCTGGGTCTTCGAGTTCCACCGCCTCCAGCACGGGGATCGCGAACGGCTGCTCCAGGAGCTGGCCTTCTTCCTGAGCCCCGCCAATCTCATCCCCGCCCGCCCCGGCCAGCGGCCCCACCTGCTGGAACAGATCCAGGCCGCGCCCCTGGAGCAGGAGCGCATCACCCGCGCCTTCTACCAGGAGTTCAGGGCCGTGCGCGATGTGGCCCAGGGCCACTACCAGCGCCTGCTGGAGGATCAGAACGATCCCCAGCCCCCCGCCAGGGCCCTGGAGTCCGCCCAGAAACTCCTGAACCGAACCCTGTTCGCCGGGTTCGCGCAAAGCCGCCGCCTCCTGCCGGAGGGCCTGCTGGCGGACCTGCTCGAACACACGGGCTACCTCGAAGAAAAGCCCCTCTACCGCAACCTGAAGCAGCTGTTCCGGGCGCTGGACAAGGGCTTCCGCGCGGAGTTCCGCGGGAAGCACGCCGTCCTGGAAGTCCAGGAATTCAACGGGGGACTCTTCCGCAAAGACGACATCGTGGATGGTTCCGGCTTCGCCCTCACTGAGGAGCTGGCCAAGCAGCTGCTCCACCTGGCCGACCGCGACTTCGTGACCGAGCTGCCCATCAGCGTACTGGGCCACTGCTTCGAATCCAGCCTGGGCGATCTGGACGCCGCCCGGGGCGAACGCCAGGACACGCGCCACAGCGACGGCATCTACTACACCCCCGACTGGGTGACCCGCTACATCTGCCGCCACACGCTGAGGCCCCTGGTGGAGCGCTGCACGGCCGAGGCCCATCCATCCACCCTGAAGGCCCTGGGACCGCGCCCGGAGGATGGCGATGCCGCCGCCCGCTGGGCCCTCCACGCCTTCCATGCCACCTGGAACGCCGTGGCCGATCTGCGCATCGTGGATCCCGCCTGCGGCAGCGGCGCATTTCTCGCCATGGGCCTGCGCGTGCTGCGCGAGCTGCTGGAGCCCGCCTACCGCCAGGCCCTGGCGGCGGCGGCGTCCCTGCCCGATGTGCCCGAGGACACCGTCCACGAGGATCTGCCCGGTTTCCAGATCGTCCAGGACACGCCCCGCAGCCGCGCCATGGCGGGCCTGAAGGAGCTGCCGCCGCTGGAACGCTGCTTCTACGGCGTGGATCTGCACGCCGAAGCCGCCCTGCTGGCCCAGTTGTCCCTGTGGCTCGAAAGCGCCACGCCCGGCCGCAAGCTCGCCAACCTGGGCGAGCAGATCCGCGTGGCCAACAGCCTCAGCGCCGACTGGCACCAGTTCTTCCCGGGCGTGGAAGCCTTCGATGCCGTCATCGGCAACCCGCCCTACGTGCGCATGGAGCTGTTCAAGGACCAGAAGCCGCACCTCAAGGCGGCCTTCCCCGAGGTTCACCAGGAGCGCGCCGATCTCTACTGCTACTTCTTCCAGCTCAGCGCCGGGCTGCTGAAACCCGGCGGGCGCTACGGCATCATCGTCAGCAACAAGTGGCTGCGCGCCCAGTACGGCCAGCCCTCCCGAGCCTTCCTGAAAGCCCGCTTCCAGCTCGACCGCCTGCTGGATTTCGGCGAACTACCCGTCTTCGAGGATGCCGCCGTGATGCCCCACATCCTGCTGGCGACGCGGGCGGATGGAGGCACGGACAAACCCATTCGCTTCGCCCAGATTCCACGTCTGCCCCAAAGTGACACCGACCTTGAAAGCCTGGACGCGACCCACGGCCACGCCGTACCCACCGCCCAGCTCAGCGACGAGGGCTGGCTGCTGGTGAACGAAGCGCAGGGCGCAGCCTTCTCTGCCCGGAAGCTCAAGGGCATCACCCTTCGTGAATACCTGGGCGAGACCCCCATCTGCTGGGGCATCAAGACCGGCTTCAATGAAGCCTTCTGGCTGAGCCAGGCCCAGCGCGACGCCCTGGTGGCGAAGAATCCCGAATCGGTCCAGATCCTCAAGCCCCTGGTCATCGGCGACGAGGTGCGCCGCTGGGCCCTGCGCCAGGATGAGCCCCGGTTCCTCATCTACACGCCGAAAAACCGGTTCACCGAAACTGAATTCCAGGATCGCTTCCCCGCCGTGGCCAAGCACCTGAAACCCTTCCGCAGCTTCGAGAAGAACGGCAAGACCATCGGCCTGGATCACCGCGCCACCCAGCAGGCCTGGTTCGAGCTACAGCAGGCGCAGGAGGCTTACGAAAGCCACTTCACAGATGAGAAGATCCTGTGGCCTGAGATCGCGATGGAACCACGTTGGATGATGGAGACAAAGGGGGCAGAGGCCTTCCCCAACAACAAGTGCTTTTTCATCCCGGACAAGGATCTCCATCTGCTCGGCGTCCTGAACGCCTCCTCCACCTGGCGCCACCTGAGTGAAATCGCATCATCGCTGGGCGCGCCCTCCGATGGTGGGCGCCTCGAATTGCGCGAACATACCGTCGAAAAGCTTTTCATACCGCAACCTTCGCAGAAGGTTGCGCAGCTCACGGAACGCCTCCTGGAACACGCCGCCACCACGGAAGCCCATCGCCGAACCTTCCTCCGCTTCCTGCGCCAGGACGCGCCCTGGCAGCTCGGCACCTCGGGCGAGAAACTGGAGACCTTCTGGGAGCTGGACGAAACCACGGCGCTGGCGGAGGCCCTGAAGCGGCGGAACAAGAAGCTGAAGGAGCCCACCCTGGGCGACCGCGACTTCCTGAAGCGCGCCTGGCGCGAGGCCCGCGAACCCATCCTGGAATTGCGCGGCCAGATCGCCGCCCTCGAAACCGAACTGGATGCCGCCGTGGACGCGGCCTGGGAGGCCTAGGCCATGCCCCTCCCCTTCTCCCACCCCTGGCTGCTGGCGCCCTTCGGCGTGGCGGCCCTGCTGATCCTTGGGCTGGCCCTGCGGGCGCATCTGCGTCCCGGTCTGGGGGTGCAGGTGGTGGGGCAGCGTCCGCTTTGGCAGGGGCTGGGGCTGGCGCTGATGGCCGCGGGCCTCGGCCTCGGGCTGGCGGAACCCCGCTGGGGCCTGCCGGAGTTCCCGCGGCTCACGGTGCATGTGGTGCTGGATGCCAGCCGCTCCATGACGGTACTTGATGCCGGCGGACGCACCCGCTGGGAGGCCGCCGTGGCGGCCCTGGATCGCATCTGGTCCCAGCCCCAGCCAGGCCTGCGCTGGGGCCTGGATCTGCTCACGGGGGACACCCTCCCCGTGCAGCCGCCGGGCGAGGACCGGACCCTGCTGCGGGAATCCCTGCGGGCGGTGGTGCCGGGTGAGGTGGGTTCCCCGGGCACCAGCCTGGGCCGGGGCTTGCCGCAGGTGGCGGCCCAGGCGGACCGGGACGCCCCCGCCGTGATCCTCCTGCTCAGCGATGGGGAGGAGACCTGGGAGGCGCCCGAGGAGGCCCTGAACCGCGCGGTGGCGCAGCTCAAGCAGGCCCGGATCCCCGTCTGCGTGTTGGCCTTCGGCGACGGCCAGCCCCACGCGGTGCCGCCCCGGGCGGGATCCGGTCCCGCGGCGCCGACGCCCGAACCTGCCGTCAGCACGGCCCATCCGGAGTTCCTCGCCCGCCTCGCCCAGGCCACCGGCGGCCAAGTCTTCAAGGACGGCGAGGCCGCCGCCGCGGGACTCCAGGCCCTGGCCGCCGGAAAGCTGCCCCTGCCCGCCCGGCGCTCCCTTCAGCCCGCCCATCCCGAAGTGGGGGCCTGGCTGGCCCTGGCGGGGCTGACCCTGTGGCTCGTTTTCGCCGGAAAACCCCTGGCGCGCTGGCGGCCCGTGCTGATCCTGCTGCTGGCCTTCGCCCCGACCCTCCGCGCCGGGGAAGGCACCCGCTGGGCCCCGGCCAGTGTGAAAGCCTGGCTGGCCCAGCGGGCCATTGATGGGGGGGATCTGCCCGGCGCCCGGCGATGGCGCCCCGCCGACGCCAGGCCCGCTCATCGGCTGCTGGCCGCCCAGATTGACCTGCGAACGGGCTTTCCCGAGGAGGCCCTGAAGGCGCTGGCGCCCCTGGTGGGCCAGGGCGCCCCGAGGCCCCTCCCGCCCTGGCGCACCCCGGCCCTGCTGCTGGCCGCCCGCGCCCACCTGGAATCCAACCGTCCCGAGGAGGCCCGCACCCTGCTGGAGCGCCTCCTGCTGGAGCAGCCCGGGCAGCGGGAGGCCGTCCACGATCTTCAGACCCTCGTGAAGGACGCCGCTCCGCCCCCGCCACCGGATCCGAAGAAGCCACCGCCCCCTCCCCCGCCCCGCCCCAGCCTGGGCGCCCAACAGGACGAAATGGAGGGCCTCAAACAGCGCCTGCCCAAGCCGCCGAAGACGGCGGGCGGGGTGAAGGATCTCTGATCGGCTATCAGCTATCAGCTATCAGAAGCAAAACGGCGGCCCGCAGGCCGCCGTGCTTTAACTGATGGCTGACAGCCGAGAGCCGACAGCTATTTTGCGTTCAGCCAGGCCGCGAACTGGGCGCCGGTATTGAAGGCCCCCACCTGGCGGCGGATCTCCTTGCCGTTGGCATCCAGGATCACCATGGTGGGGAAGGCATTCAGCTTGAACTGCTCGGCGAGCCTGGTGCCTTCCGCCACGGGAGTGCCATCGCGCTTCTGCACCAGGGAGGAGAATGGCACCACCTTGGCCAGAGCCGCCTGGGCTTCGGCGGTGGGGAAGACATTCTTCTGGAGGTGCAGGCAGGGGCCGCACCACTCAGTCCAGAGATCCATGAAGATGACTTTCTTCTCGGCCTTGGCGCGCTTGAGGGCGGACTGGTAGTCGTGCTCCCACCTGGTCGGGCCCTGGGCGGATAGCGAAACGGCCAGGGGCGCGGCGACAAGGAGGAGGGCGGCGAGGGACTTCATGCTGGGGCTCCAGAGGGTGGCGGCGGGGCCGCACGGGGTTGGATGGAGGCAGACCGGATTTCGTTCCAGGTTCCAGGATACCCGGGCTAATCCCAGGGGTCCGCGCCCCGTAATCCCATGCAACTCGGCGAGTGCCGAACCCCAATCCTTTCAAGGAGGCCGCCCATGCGCGCCATCATGATCCCGCTGGCCCTGGCGGCCAGCCTCAGCCTCCCCTTGGCCGCGCAGAGCGCCCGGTTCATCAAGGTGGACATCATCTCCAAGTCGTTCAACCACCACACCAAGCACAAGAACATGGATGGCCCCACGGAAGTGCATGTGCGCATGCCCATCAGCCTGGCCAAGGGGGTGCTGGACATGGCTGGCGAGGGGGAGATCAAGGTCAACGGGGAAACCAGGAAGGGCATGAAGCCCGAACAGCTCCAGAAGCTGCTGTCCGACGCCAAGCCGGGCGACCTGCTCCTGGAAATCACCACGGACAAGGGCGATCACATCCGCGTCACCGTCGAGTAACCGGGAGCCCGGTCCGTGCATTCCCAAGCCCCGCCCCAGCGGGGCTTCTTCGTGTACGCTCGGGTCATGGAATCCCTGACCGAACTCCGAGTGCGCTACGCCGAGACCGACGCCATGGGCATCGTCCACCACGCCACCTATCCGGTGTGGATGGAACTGGGCCGCAGCGACTTCCTGCGGGAGCTGGGGCAGAGCTATGCGGACTGGGAGGCCCGGGGCGTGCGGCTGTTGGTGAACGAGATCCGGGTGCGATTCCGGTCCCCGGCGCGCTACGACGAACTGGTCCAGGTGCGGACCTCCCTCCAGGAAACGGGGCGCCGCCGCATCGTGTTCGGCTACCGGATCGAGCGGGACGGCCTCCTGCTGGCCGAGGGCGAGAGCGTCCACCTCGTGGCGGGTTCGGACAACCGCGCGCGGGTGCTGCCGCATGATCTGCTGGCTCTGGTCCAGCGCCCCTAGCCGCCCATGCAGGTGGACATCAGGGCCGCCAGGGCATCCATGACCCGGCGGCGGCTTTCGCTGAAGGCATCGGTCTGGAAGCTCTGGAAGCTCACGAGTCCTGAAGGGCGCGACCCCCAGCCGAGGGGTACCCCGTACCAGGAATTAGGGATGAGCCCTGTGGCCTGCTCCGCGGCGGTGAGCAGGCTGCCGGCGGCATGGCCTTCTTCCATGGTGCGGATATAGACGGATCGGCGCCCCGAAAGCACCCGCTCGGACAGGCCTGCCCGGTCCGACAGGCGCCGGGAGGGGTGGTTCCGGGCCCGCCCGCCTTCGTGGTAGAGCACGAACCGGAGCTGATCGTGGTCCCAGTCCGCCACCGCCACGTAGAAGCAAGCCAGTCCCAGGGGCTTGAAACAGACATCCAGCAGGGCGTGCGCCAGGGCCTGGGTCTCCTCCCCGGGGCGCATGCGCTCCAGGGCCCCCAGGAGCAGATCCCGGTCCTCATCCAGATGCCGCACCAGTTCCTGGGTGTCCTCCAGCCGGCTCTGGACCGCGCGGCCCTGGGCCTCGAGTTCCCGCAGGCGCTCATCCCGCTCGGCCAGCGCTTCATCCAGCTTTCGACCACCGAACAGACTCATGTGGACACCGGGGCTTTGGATGGAATGTGAAAAGATGGTTTCCTGGAGCCATGAAGAAGATGCGACGGCCAATCTCCCTGTTCAACACCCTGACGCGACGAGTGGAGCCCGTGGTCCCAGTGCTGCCGGGGCGGATCTCGTTGTACACCTGCGGACCGACAGTATACAACTACGCCCATATAGGAAATTTACGGACCTTCCTGTTCCAGGACCTGCTCAAGCGCACCTTCCGGGCCGCCGGCCATGGGGTCCAGCACTGCATGAACATCACGGATGTCGAGGACAAGATCATCCGCGATTCCCAGGCCGGCCAGCCCTCGGACGCCAGCAACGAGGCCCGCCACGGGGCCATGCGGGCCCTCACCGATCGCTTCACCGCCCTCTTCCTGGAGGATCTGGAAAGCCTGCGGGTCCAGCCGGCGGACTTCCTGCCCCGGGCCACGGCCTACATCCCGCAGATGATCCGGATGGTGCAGGATCTCGAAGCCAAGGGCCTGGCCTACGTCCGCGACGGCAGTGTGTACTACCGCATCGCCGGGCTGCCCCAGTACGGCTGCCTGGCCCGCCTGGACCGCGAAGGCATGCTGGGCGGGGCCTCCGTGGACGCGGATGAATACGACCGGGATTCCGCCACCGACTTCGTGCTGTGGAAGGCCGCCAAGCCAGGCGAGCCCTGGTGGGACAGTCCCTGGGGCCCGGGGCGTCCCGGGTGGCACATCGAATGCTCGGCCATGGGCCTGGAACTGCTGGGCGACCGCGTGGACATCCACAGCGGCGGCGTGGATCTGATCTTCCCCCACCATGAGAACGAGATCGCCCAGAGCGAGGGATGCCTGGGGCATCGCTGGGTGAATCACTGGGTCCACGGGGAATTCCTCATGGTCGAGGGCCAGAAAATGGCCAAGAGCCTGGGGAACTTCTTCACCCTGCGCGACCTGGCCGCCAAGGGCGTGGATCCCGTGGCCTTCCGCTACGCCATCCAGAGCAACCACTACCGCAAGGTGCTGAACTTCAGTTTCGAGGGCCTGCGGGCTGCGGAGAACTCGCTCAAGCGCATCCGTGCCTTCCGGAAGCGCATGGAGGGCGGCGGTGAAGCCGGCGGCGGCCCCTGGAAGGAGTCCATCCCCCCCACGGTGCGCCTGGAACAGGCCCGGGAGGCCTTCTGGGCGGCCATGGCCGATGACCTGAACACCCCCGAGGCCCTGGCCGCGATTTTCACGCTCATCAGCGGTCTGAATGCCCAGGACGACCACGTGGCGCTCACCCGGGAGGAGCGGGACGCCGTGCTGGCCTTCCTGGACGAAACCGATGGCATGTTCGCCGCCTGGCCCCACGAAGCGGCGGGCCTCGATGCCGAAGTGGAATCGCTCATCGAGGCCCGCCGTGCCGCCAAGGCCGCGAAGCACTGGGCCGAGGCGGACCGCGTGCGCGACCAGCTCAAGGCCCTGGGCATCGTCCTTGAGGACCGCAAGGATGGCACGGTGGGTTGGCGGAAAGGTTAATGCTTTCCGGGGGCCCCGGCTACCGGCTCAGGCGCTTCAAGGCGATGGTGATGAATTCCGGCGGACCGGGCAGCAGGCCCGAATCCGCGATGGCGCCCTGCCCCTCCTGGGTCAGGAGGAAATGGATGACCTCGTTGATGGGGGCCGGCAGTGGTTTGCCGGGCGTCCGGTTCAGGTAGGCATAGAACAGGCGGGGCATGGGGTACCTGCTGGTGGTGACCGAATCCTGGCTGGGGAACCGGGCATCCTCGCCGTGGTGCGGCACCACGGGGATCACCTTGTTGGCGAAGTACCAGGAAGCCATGGTCCCGAAAGCGATGCCAGCCTGATCCGTCATGACCGCCTCGGCCAGGGACGAGGGATCGTCCCGTTCCACGATGCCCGCCCGGTACTCGCCTTTGAGCATGGCCTTTTCCGCGAAGGAGGCGCGGGTGGCGTTCCCTTCGCCCCGGGCGTAGGCACCGATCGGGAGTTTGGCCCATTCACCCTTGAGTCCGAGATCGCCCCATACGAGGGCTGGCGTCTTGGCGCCGCCGAGGCGCCCCTTCGAGTAGATGGCGTCCAGCTGCTCCATGGTGATGGAGGCGAGGGGGTTGGCCTTGTTGACGAAGACGATATTGGCGTCCAGGCACACCGGAATGCGCATCGGCATGTAGCCGAACCTGGTCTGGAAGGCGAGGGCCTCGTCCGTGGTGAGCTCCCGGGCAGCCATGATCAGGAGGGTGGAACCCCCCACGAATTCTCTCACGGCGTCCTTGGTGAGCTTCGACCGGTAGATCAGGTTTGAATCGGGGTGGATCTTCCTGAACGCGCTGGCCCACTCCTCTCCGAGATCCGCCAGCTCGTCAGTCCCCTGGAGATCGATGGAACCCTTGACCAGGACCTGCGGCTGGTAGCGGGGGATGGAGGCGGGCACCTTCGCACGGATCTGGGCGGTCTGGGCCTGCAGCCACCCGGCACAGGATAGGCCGGCCGCCAGGGCCAGGCCCGAAGCGAGTGTGCGGTTCATGCGCATGGGAATCCCCCTCGAACAATGATGAGAACCGGAGCGCACAGGCATCCAGGCCCTTTGGAGATGAATGGAAGGCGAGTGGACGCGCCAGGTTCCGCCATAAATGCCCTATGGGTCATGATCGTACACCCGATCCAGGACCGTCCTTCCACTACACTGGAAACGTGATTCAGGTCACTCGACCATCCTCAAAGTCCCGCAGGACGGCATCGGGAGCGGGCGTGACAGGGGGGGCCGCCGCGAACAGTGGAATCGGCTCCTGTAGACTGCTCTCGCCCCGGCCATCCAGCGCCGCCAGAAATCCCAGGAGCCCGCCATGACCTGCGCCCGCCGCTTCGCCATCCTCATCTGCGGCCTTCTTTGGGCGCTTCCATCTCCGTCCCAGGAAGCCAGGGGCCTCAGCCTCCCGGCCCCACACGTCAAGGCCGGTGTCCACTGCTTCGACTGCCACCAGGAGGAGAAGCCCAGCAAAAAGGCGGTCCCGTCAGAGTCCTGCATGGCCTGCCATGGCGACTACCCCGCCATGAAGGCCTTGACGAAGGACGCCAGGCCCAATCCCCACGAGTCCCACCGAGGGGAGATCGCCTGCACCGAGTGCCACCACCAGCACAAGCCGCCCGTGGTGAAGTGCCTCGAATGCCATGAGGGCAAATACAGGTTCCGCGTCAAGTAGCGGGGGACAAATCCAGCGAGGCCGCGACGACGATCTCCGGCGGCAATTCCTCCATGCATTGCCGCCGCTGGCAGGCCCGCTCCCGGCAGGGGGCGCAGCTGATGCCGGTGCGAAGGACGCGCCCCGCGCCGTCGGGCAGTCCCGCCACCACCGGATCGCTGGAGCCATAGAGCCCCAGCGCCGGAACCCCCAGCACCACGGCCAGGTGCAGCAGTCCCGTATCCGGCGCGATCACCTGATCCGCCTGGCGGAGCGCCGAGGCCAGCTGCCAGAACCCCATGCGGGGAAGGGCCGCGATGCCCGTGGCCTCCGGCAGCCAGCCCCGCAACGCCTCTTCCTCCGGCCCCAGGGACCACCTCAGATCGCAGCGGTGCTTCAGCATCCGGGTCAGGGTGATCCAGTGGCGCAGGGGCCATCGCTTGATGGCACCCCGGCGGGAGGCGCCGGGCACCAGCACCACGCGGGGTTTCGCGGACTGGAGCCAGATGGCGCCCGGATCCGGCAGGTCCACCGCTTCCAGGACCGGCCGGAAGCGGCCCAGGCCACGGATCCCTCGACTCTGCCCGAAGGCTTCCGCCAGTCCCAGGGCCTGCCGGTACCGCGTCTGGTGCCGGAAGGGCAGCGGGTGGGTCTGCAGGTGACCGGCGAACTCCTTGGTGACGCCATCGCCCCAACGCTCGGGGATGGCGGCGAGCCTCGGGATCAGGGCGGCCTTGAGGATGCCGTGGAAATCCAGGCTGGTCTCCGCATCCCGCACCTGGGCCGCCACCCGCTTCAATTCCCCGAGGGCCGTCCAGGGATTGGATAGATCCCTGCGCCGGACCACCACGGGCTCCAGCCAGGGCAGCGGTTCCAGCAGGAAGGCGTGGCGGTCCTCCACCACCGCCCGGAACCGGGCCTCCGGGAAGGCCTCCCGCAGATTCGCCCAGGCGGGCAGGACGCGAAGGATATCGCCGAGGGCGGAAAGGCGGAGCAGGACCAGATCCATCCCCCCATGCTACCTGCCACTCTCGCTAGTCTGGAGCCATGAAGCCCTACGCCAAGGACCAGTCCAAGAATCCGCTGCCCAAGAATGGGCTGGACCGGCTACTGCGCCGCTTCTCGCGCATCGCCTACGGCCTGGCGGTCCTCCTGATGTACACCCTCGCCTCCACCGCCCTGGGCCTGGCCCTGGCGCCGGCGCTCTGGATCTGGTCCCTGGCGCAGGACTGGAAAGTGCCCCTCCCCGGCCCCCTGCCCTGGATCTTCTCGGGATTCGCCCTGGCCCTGTGCTTCTTCATCTTCGGACTGGCCCTGCTGGTGGTGGTGCCCCTCTACAACTGGGTTCTGCCCACCCGGGTGAAGCCCTTCAAGGGCGGCTACTACACCCTGCACGCCCTGCCCTGGTTCCTCCACAACGGGCTCTTCTACCTGGTGCGGTTCACCTTCCTGCCCTTCGTGACGCTCACGCCTTTCGGTGTCTGGTTCCTGAAGGCCATGGGCATGAAGATCGGCCGCCACGCCTTCATCAACACCGAGTACATCAGCGATCCCCAGCTCATCACCATCGGCGACGACGCGGCCCTGGGGGGCAGCGTGCGGATCTTCGCCCACTACGGCGGCGCCGGGAACCTCGTGATCGCACCGGTGAGCGTGGGCCACCGCGCCACGCTGGGCCTGGCCTGCTGCGTCATGGGGGATGTGATCATCGGCGACGACGCCACCATCCTGCCGGAGAGCGTGGTGCTGCCGGGGAGCCGGGTGGGGGCGGGAGAGACCTGGGGCGGCGTCCCCGCACGCAGGATCGAGCGGGAGGAGATGGACCGCATCAAGGCCGAGATCCGGGGCATGGCTGAAACCATGGGGTGACGCCGCGGAATTCGGTGGCCAACCGCATTGTGATGCTCGGCCCAACCGGGACTAGTCAAGTCCAAGGGATCCCGGGACAATGGAGGTTTCTCCCCCGGGGGCCTCTCCCTCTCTCTTGTCGGGTCGAATCCATGCGCACATCCGCCCTCCTGTCCTTCCTCCTCGTTCCCGCGGCCCTGGTGGCCGAAGCCCCGGCCCCCTCCCAGGGCGACCGCGTGAAGGCCGAACGGCCGGCGGTCGAGAAGCTGATGGGGGAGCTGAAGTACCCGGAGGCCATGAGGCGCTCCGAGGCCCTGCTCATGGCCACCAGGCCGGTCTTCAATAAATCCAACAACCAGACCCTGGTGCAGAGCTGCGCGATCTTCCTGGATCTGGCCGAAGCCCACCGGCTGGCCACGGAAACCGCCGACGCGGCCGGCGCATGGGAGAAGGCCCTGGAGTACGCCAGAACCGCCCAGGCCCTGGCCACCGAATGCCATGCCAGCGTGAAGGAACCCTTCGGCCAGACCGTCGCCTATTACACCCAATCCGGGGTCCGAGCCAGGCAGGTGCTGGTGGAGAACGATGCCCGCATCAAGGAACTGAAGGGCAAGAGCGTCCTGGACCCCGGCGAGCGGCAGGAACTGGACCTGGTCCTGGGCGTGGAGAAGGAAGTCGTTGATAGCGCCAAGTGGGCGCAGTTCTTCCAGACCTACCTGGACGTCACCAAGCGGGAGAGCGAGGCCTACGATCCCCTGGTGAAGGTCATGGAAGGCAAACTCAAGGGTGAGGCTGGCCAGGTGGCGGACTACAAGGCCGGCAAGGGCGACAAGCTCAAGTGGGTGGATGCCGTGATCTCCAGCCCCGCCTACCTGGAGGCCCAGGGCGATCGGGGTGGCAAAGCCCGCTGGCTCTTGCGCCTCGCCACCCTGGATCCCCAGAACAAGAAGGTCCAGCATCAGCTCGACATTCTGTACGGCAGGGCCACGGCGCCCAAGGCCGTCAAGAAGGGAAAGAAGGCCTGATCTCTTCCTGGCAGGTTGTACCCTGAAGGCATGACCCGCCGCTCCGTCCCCCGCACCCCTGTTCGCGCCCCTTCGCGCACGCCCGGCCGGCGGGAATCCCCCCAGGCCCCGGGGGGGCAGGCCGCCAAACCCCAGGGGCTGGCGCTTCGTCCTTTTGAGAGCTTCGAGGCCACCTTCCTGGGCCATCCCGAAGGCACCGGAGGCTTCCTGAGGATCGTGGGCGCGCCCAAGGGGCCGCGCATGGATCTGCTGGTGGACTGGCGGGATGCCCATGGGGCCATCCACGGGGACCGCGTGGTGGCCGAAGTGAGCGGCGAAGGCTGGGACGGCCGCATCAAGGCCCGGGTGCTGGAGATCAAGGGGCGGGGCGAGGTGCCCCTGCCCGGCACCCTCCAGAAGCAGCCCTGGGGCTGGCGGGTGGTGCCCCTCGAACCGCGATTGCCCCAGATCATCTCTGTCCCGCCCACGGATCTGGCGGAGGACGGCGAGCTCGTGAGCGTGAAGCTGGATGCGGATCCCGAGGCCAAGCAGCTGCGCGGCACCGTGGTGGCCCGGCTGGGCAAGAAGACCGACCTGAAGATCGAGAACCGGCTCACCGCGGCCCTGTTCAACCTGCGCACCGCCTTCCCGGATCCCGTCATGCGGGAACTGGCCCCCTTCCCCACCGCCATCCTCCCCGAGTGGATCCAGGGCCGTGCGGACCTTCGAGAGACACTCACCTGCACGGTGGATCCGCCCACCGCCAGGGACTTCGACGACGCCATCAGCCTGGAGGTTCTGCCCCCATCCGAAGGCGGCGGCTGGCTCCTGGGCGTGCACATCGCCGATGTGAGCCACTACGTCGCCGAGGGCGGCCCCCTGGACGAGGAAGCCCGGCTGCGGGGCACCTCGGTCTACTTCCCGGACGAAGCCATCCCCATGATCCCGGAGCGTCTCAGCGGCGACCTGTGCAGCCTCCGCGAAGGGGTGGACCGGCTCACCATGACCGCCTGGATGACGATCTCCCCGGAACTGGAGGTCGTGGAGACCCGGCTGTCCGAAAGCGTCATCCGGAGCGCCAAGCGCCTCACCTACGACGAGGTGAAGGAGGCCTGCATGGATCTGTCCGGCCGCAAGCGGGCGGAGCTGGGCGAGGATCTCTGCGCCCTCCTGGACGAATCCCTGGTGCTGTCCCGCCAGCTGACCCAGAAACGCCTGGGGCGGGGGGCCTTGAACCTGGACTCGGAGGAGGCCGAGTTCATCTTCGACGCGGAGGGCCGGCCCGTGGACGCCCGGCGCTACCCCCGCCACGACGCCCACCGCATGATCGAGGAGTTCATGCTGCTGGCCAACGAAACGGTGGCGCGCTTCTTCACCCGGAAGAAGATCCCCTCCATCTACCGCATCCACGATGAACCGGATGCCCTGAAGCTGGAGATCTTCGCCGAGGTCGCCCGCACCTTCGGGCTGCTCAAGCCCAGGGAGGTTCCCACGCCGGAGCACCTCAACGCCATGCTCGACAAGATCCGGGGCGGGCCGCTGGAGGCCATGATCAACACGCTGCTGCTGCGCAGCCTGAAGAAGGCCGAGTACAGCGCCGAGAACATCGGGCACTCGGGCCTGGCGCTCCAGGACTACCTGCACTTCACCAGCCCCATCCGGCGCTACCCGGATCTGATCGTCCATCGCCTGCTCCGCAAGGTGCTGCGCGGCCAGGCCCTGCCCGAGGGCCTCCAGAGCCACCTCGCCGTGCTGGCCAAGGGCGCCAGCGATGCCGAGCAGAAGGCCACCGAGGCGGAGCGCGAGAACGACAAGTGGAAGGCCTGCCTCCTGATGAAGACCCGGGTCGGCCAGCGCTTCCAGGGCCGCATCCAGGGCTTCTCCGCCAAGGTGGTGTTCATCACGCTCGAATCGCCCTTCGTGGAGGTGGGCGTGCCCCTGGCGGCCCTGGGGGGGAATTTCTGGGTGGATGAGCACCGCACCCAGGCCACGGGCGTGCGGGGCAGCGTGGTGCTCACCATCGGCGATGCCGTGGAAGTCGAGATTACGACTGTGGACGAGGACCTTCGCCGCATCAGTGCCTGGATCGTGGAAGCGAAGGCCCAGGATGCGCACGGCAAGGGCTTCGTGTTCGTGCCCATGCTCGCGGCGCCGGCGACGCTGCGAGAGGGGGATCTGGAAAAGCCCCGCCGCGGCAGATCCGCCCCTCGCGAGGCAGCGTCCAAGGGGCGGTCCCCCAAAAAAGCCCAGGTGACTGGCGGGAAAGCCCGCGGGCGGAAGGGCCGATGATCGTCGCGCCATCGCCCATTCGCTGCCTGGGCGTGGACCCGGGCTCCCTGGCCTGCGGCTGGGCCGTGGTGGAACGGTTCGGATCGCGGATGGCGCTGGTGGAGGCCGGGGTCGTCCGCAATCCCCGGGGGGCGGATTTCGATCAGCGGATCCTTCGCATCCACGAACGGCTGGCCGAGGCCATCGCCGCCCACCAACCAGGGTTCATGGCCGTGGAATCCCCCTTCGTGGAAAAGAATGCCGCCACGGCCCTGAAGCTGGGCCAGATCCGGGGCGGCATCCTGCTCACGGCGGCCCTCCACGGTCTGCCCGTGGGTGACTACAACCCCATGCAGGTGAAGAAGGCCGTCAGCGGCTATGGGTGGGCAGACAAGCACCAGGTGGGGAAGATGGTGATGACCCTGCTGAACCTGAAGGAGCCCCTGGCCGCCGATGCGGCGGACGCGGCGGCCGTGGCCATCGGTCATCTGCTGGCCTCCCGGAGAGGCTGATCCACCTCATGGATGACCTTGATGTCATGTTTTTCAAGGACTTCGCGAATTGTCATGTCATTCGTGACAAAAATATTCGTAACCCATGACATTTCTTGTGATGCCTATCACTAGCCTAAACCAGTCCCAATGACGATCATGTTGTCCAGGAAGCACCCGGAGCCGCCATGCACATGGACACCGCCGCGCAACAGCACAACCCCGCATTCTGGACCACCGCCGAGCGGCTGCACGAGGTCTTCCACCAGCTCGAACGCCAGATGAGCAGCTCGCCCCGTGGGCTTGCCGTGCTCCGCCAGGTCCAGGACCTGGAGGCCGAACTCGAAGCGGAAGTCATGCACCGCAGCCGGCGCATCGCCGCCGCCTGAAGCCGGTTCGTACGCAGAGAGGCCCGGCGCTGCCGGGCCTCTCTGCATACAGCCGGAGGCAGGCTGGGGAGCAGCGCCACCGGAAGCAGCACCACAGGCTTCCACAGGGGTACAGAAAGCGGGCACCCCGAAGGGTGCCCGGAAGTCTCGGCCTCATGGTGTACGGGCCGGAAGGGGCTGGCGAAAACGGTCGCCCCATGGGAGGAAAGAGAATCTCTTCCCGATCCCACAGGCTAGGCCGGGATTCGCCTCCCACAAGGGGGAAAGGGGGGCGAAGTCAGTCCTCGTGGCGGATCGTCCCTGGCCGGTAGGACGCGTAGGTAGGAATCCACTGGGCCTTGGTGACGATGGATCCGAGTTGCTCGTCGTCCAGCAGGCGCCCCAGGCCCGCGTTGCGGGCCTCGATGCCCACGGCCCTGGCCACGGCGGCCGAGACCTGGCGGATGTCCTTCATTTCCGGCAACAGCAGCCCCATGGCCTCCTGCTCCGGCGTCACGAAGGCACTGATGGCCCTGCTGGCCGCCAGGAACATGCCGTCCGTCACGCGGGAGGCCTTGCAGACCAGGGCACCGAGCCCCACGCCGGGGAAGATGTACATGTTGTTGCACTGGGAGGCCTGGAGCGTCCGCCCCTTCCAGCCCATGGGGGCGAAGGGGCTGCCGGTGGCCACGAGGCCCTTGCCGTCCGTGGCCTTCCACACGGCCTCGGGCGTGCACTCGCACTTGTGGGTGGGGTTCGATAGCGCCAGCACGATGGGGCGCTCCGAATGCTTCGCGGTTTCCGCCAGGATGGCCTCGCTGAAGAGGCCCGGCTGGGCGGTGACGCCGATGAGCACCGTGGGATGGGCGTTGCGGATGACGTCCTGAAGGCCGATGCGGCCTGGATCGTCCAGCTTCCAACCGTCCACGGCGGCGCGGCGCTGGGCCAGGGGCTCCTGGGGGGCCTCCAGCAGCGGGTCCCCTTCCAGGAGCAGACCCTGCATATCCACGGCGAAGATGCGCCTGCGGGCCTCCTCGCCGGAAAGGCCTTCCTCCCTCAGCATGGCGCGGATGTTCATGGCGATGCCCGTGCCCGCCTGGCCCATGCCCACGATGACGTAGCGCTCGTCCTGGAACCGGCTCTGCTTGATGCGCATGGCCGTCATCAGGGCCGCCAGGGCCGTGGCGCCCGTGCCCTGGATATCGTCGTTGAAGGAGAGGATGCGCTCGCGGTACCGATCAAGATTGTTGAACGCCGTCTGCTTGGCGAAATCCTCCCATTGCAGCAGCGCGCTGGGGAAGTTGCGCTTCACGCCGAGGATGAACTTCTCCACCAGATCCTCGTACTCCGCCCCCCGGAGCCGCGGTTTGCGGATGCCCAGGTACAGGGGATCTTCGAGGAGGCGGGGATTGTTCGTGCCCACGTCCAGGCAGACCGGCAGGCACACGGCGGGGTGGACGCCACCGACCGCCACATAGAGACTCACCTTGCCGACGGGGATGCCCATGCCGTCCGATCCGAGATCACCCAGGCCCAGGATGCGCTCGCCGTCCGTCACCACGATGAGGTTCACCTGCGGCTGGGACAGGCCCTGGAAGATCTGGTCAATGTTCCCGATGTTCTCGGGCGTGATGTAGAGGCCGCGATAGCGCCGCTGGATGTGGCTCATCTGCATGCAGGCCTGCCCCACGGTCGGGGTGTAGACGATGGGCACCATTTCTTCGAGGTGATCCATCAGCAGGCGGTAGAACAGCGTTTCGCTGCGATCCAGGAGGCCTGCCAGGTAGATGTAGCGCTCGAGGTCGTCGGGCTTTCGCAGGAAGGCCTCATAGGCCCGTTCCACCTGGGAATCCAGGCTGGAGACTCCGGACCGCAACATGCCGTCGAGGCCCAGGCTGAGCCGTTCCTCCTTCGTGAAGGCCGAAGCCTTGTTGAGGTGCGAATCGCTCAGGAGCTGGCGGCCCCGGATGTAGATCTCGTAATAGTCCTCGCCGGTCAATGGATCAATCTTGAACCCGAAGGTCTTCATGGCTGCCCCTTTTCCGCTGGCGCCCCCCACGGATCCAGCACCCTCCAGGTTCTGGGACCACCAGGACTCGCCCACGGCATCAGTGTAGCCCCGCCGCGGGGAGGGCCGGATCACATCGCGGCTGGAGGATCCTGGAGCAGCCCAGCCAGTTCATTGGCGGTGGCCACGGGCGCGGCGCAGGTCCGCCCACGGCAGACAAAGGCCAGGGCCCGTCCACCGGCCGGGCCGCGCCCCTCGTGGAGTGGCAGCAACTGATCGCCGGACACCGACAGCACGCGTCCCGGCAGGAACCGGCGATGCACCTCGCAGAGCATCTCGCGCACCCCGGCATCGGCCGGATCCCCCGACAGGGCCACCTCCAGCGGATCGCGCAAGGCCAGGTCCAGGACGCCCAGCAGCCCCAGGAAGGCCCGTGGCGCCCGCTGCATCCAGGGCCCGAAGCAGCGCAGGGTCCCTTCGGCCGCCGAATGGAAATCCTCCCGCTGGAGGTGACGCGAAAGACGCAGCAGGGCCCGCGCCGCCAGGGTGTTGCCGCCGGGAATGGCGTTGTCGAAGCCCGGTTTCTGCCGGAAGATCAGGTCCGCCTGGCCGGACTCCGTGCTGTAGAAACCACCTTCAACCGGATCGTGGAACCGGGCCAGCAGACCCTTTGCGAGATCCTCTGCCCATCGCAGCCAGGCCGGGTCGAATCCAGCTTCATAGAGGTCCACCAGGCCCTCGATCACGGCCGCATCATCCTCCAGGAAGCCCGGCGTGTGCGCCCGGCCCTGCCGCCACACCCGCAGCAGACGGTCCCCTCGCCAAAGTTCGCGCTGGAGAAACCGGGCACAGGCCTCCGCGGCCGCGAGGTAGCGGGGATCCCCCAGCACCTGGTACCCGCGGGCCAGGGCCGACAACGCCAGCCCGTTCCAGGCAGCCAGCACCTTGTCGTCCTTGCCGGGGCGCACCCGGCGGTCCCGCCAGATCCGCAGGCGCTCCCGCAGCAATTGATCTTCTCCCTCGGGAAGCGAAGCTTCCCGAGCACAGGAAAAGCGGTGGAGGACGCTTGTCCCATGTTCGAAGCTGCCGTCTTCCGTGATGCCGAAGGCCGTGCAGAAGCGCCCACCATCGGCTTCGCCCAGGGCCTCCCGCACCTCCGCCGGGGTGAAGACATAGAACTTCCCCTCCTCGCCCTCGCTATCGGCATCCTCGCTGGAATGGAAGCCACCGCTGGGATCGCAGAGGTCGCGCAGCAGGTAGTCCAGGGTCTCCCGGGCCACCTGGGCGTAGCGGGCCTCGCCCGTGGCCTGGAAGGCCGTCAGGTAGCAGCCGGCAAGCTGGGCGTTGTCGTAGAGCATCTTCTCGAAGTGGGGCACCAGCCACTGGCCATCCACGCTGTAGCGGGCGAAACCCCCGCCCAGGTGGTCGTACATGCCGCCCTCCCACATGGCGTCCAGGGTGCGGAGGGCCATGGCCCGGTCCTCGTCCGTGCCGCGGACCAGGATCAGCTCGACCGCCATCTGCTGCGGGAATTTTGGCGCGGGACCGAATCCGCCCCATCGCGCATCGAAGCCCCGGCGGAGCTGGGCCAGGGCCGAGTCCAACCAGGTGGCGTCCGGCCTTTCGGTCCCGGCTTCCACCGTGGCCTGCCGCCGCAATTCGTCCGCGAGCTTTCCCGCCTGTCCGACCAGGCCAGCCCGATCCTCCCGCCACAACTCGGCAATGCGCTTGAGCAGGGGGATGAAGCCGGGCATCCCGCCCCGCGGCTCGGGGGGGAAGTAGGTGCCACCGTAGAAGGGCTCCAGATCCGGCGTGAGCCATACACTCATGGGCCAACCGCCGCGGCCCGTGAGCGTCTGCACCGCGTCCATGTAGAGATCGTCGAGGTCCGGCCGCTCCTCGCGATCCACCTTGATGCTCACGAAGTGGGCGTTCAGCACCTCGGCCACGGCGGGCGTCTCGAAACTTTCCCGTTCCATGACGTGGCACCAGTGGCAGGCGCTGTAACCGATGCTGAGGAAGATGGGCTTCTGTTCCGCCTTGGCCCTGGCCAGAGCCTCCTCGCCCCAGGGATGCCAGTCCACGGGGTTGTGGGCATGTTGGAGCAGGTAGGGACTGAGGCTTTGCGAAAGGCGGTTGGGCATAATCCCGACTCCATCGGTCAGGATTATGCCCGAGGATTCCTTTTCCGTCCGGGGAATGTCCCCGCCACCCCATACAATGGGTGTTTGGCCTGCCCCGGAGCCCCATGTTCGACAGCCTTTCCCAGAAGCTCAGCCAGGCGATGAAGGCCCTCCGGGGCCAGTCGAGGTTGACCGAAGCCAACCTTGATGCCGTGCTGCGCGAAGTGCGCATGGCCCTGCTGGAGGCCGATGTCCATGTGAGCGTGGCCCGCACCTTCCTCCAGCGGGTGAAGGAGAAGGCCCTCGGCGCGGAAGTCATGCAGGGGCTCAATCCGGCCCAGGCCTTCATTGACATCGTCCACCGCGAACTGGTGGAGATCATGGGCGGCCAGGCCCCCGAACACCCCATCACCTTCGCGTCCAGGCCGCCAACGGTGGTGATGATGGTGGGTCTCCAGGGCGCGGGAAAAACCACCACCTGCGGCAAGCTGGCGGTGTTCCTCAAGAAACTGGGGCGTTCGCCCCTGCTGGTGCCCGCGGACGTGTATCGTCCGGCGGCCATCGAGCAGCTGCGCGTGGTGGCGAAAGACGCCGGCGTGCCCTCGTTCCACACGGACGAGAAGGATCCCGTCGCCATCTGCGCCGCGGCCGTGGCCGAGGCCCGGCTCAAGGGCTGGGACGTGGTGGTGCTGGATACCGCCGGTCGCCTGCACCTGGACGACACGCTGATGGAGGAGCTGGTCCGCATCAAGGCCGCCACTTCACCGGACGAGATCCTTTTCGTGGCGGACGCCATGACGGGCCAGGACGCGGTCCGCAGCGCCTCGGCCTTCCACGGGAAGCTCGGCATCACCGGCGTGGTGCTCACCAAGACCGATGGCGACACCCGCGGCGGCGCGGCCTTCAGCATCAAGCAGGCCACGGGCCAGCCCCTGAAATTCGTGGGCGAGGGCGAGAAGCTGGAGGACTTCCAGCGCTTCCATCCGGACCGCATGGCCCAGCGCATCCTCGGCATGGGCGATGTCCTCAGCCTCATCGAGCACGCCAAGGACAAGCTCGACGAGAAGGACGCGGAGGCCATGGCCAGGCGCATGGCCAAGAACCAGTTCACCCTGGAGGACATGCGCAAGCAGTTCCAGCAGGTGCAGAAGCTCGGTTCCATGAGCAAGATCCTCGGGATGTTGCCGGGGCTGGGGCAGATGAAGGATCAACTGGCGAGCGTGGCCACGGACAAGCGCATCAAGCACCTGGAGGCCATCATCAATTCCATGACCGCCACCGAGCGGGCCAACCACAACCTGCTGGACGGCAAGCGCAAACGCCGCATCTCCGCGGGCTGCGGCCGCCCCGTGAGCGAGATCAACCAGCTCATCAAGCAGTTCGTGGAAACGAAGAAGATGATGGGCCAGATGAACGATCCCAAGTTCATGGCCCGCATGCAGCGCATGGCCAAAATGGGCGGCGGGCCCAACCTTCCCTTCTAGGCCCCAACGATGACGGCGGCCCACCCAAACCCCATCCGCGCCCGAGTCTGGATCATCCTGGCCGTGTCCATTCTGGGGTTCGGGACGCTGGGTGTGGCGCTCACCCGGCCGTCCAAGGTGGACCGCGTGCTGATCCTGGCCTCGGCCCTCGACAGCCATGGGCAGGATCTCGGCCCGGGCATGGAGGCCCTGATCGCCGACCACCTCGAGGTGCTCGCCGGAGCCACCGTCACCCATGCCGCGGCCCTCCCCGCCGCCGCCGACCTCCAGCGCCTGCCACCCGGCACCTGGCTTCTCCGCTTCCAGGGCCGTCGCGAAGGCGATCTCCTCTCCCTGGCCGTGGAGTGGAACACCGCCTCCCGGGTGCTGTCTGGACAGCCTTGGACGGCAGAGGCAGCTCCCGTCCAGGAACCCGCTCGTTCCATGGACGCCTTCATCCGCCGTTGGCCCCTCACGTTGCGCCACCGCTACCAGCGGGAGCTGGTGCCGAGGTCTCCGGCCCGCTTCTGGTCGCTGTTGGAGGCCATGTCCATTCGCGACGACCACGAAGCCACGGCCCATCTGGCCGCCTCCCAGCGGCTGGCCGAGGATGAACCCCAGTGCGCCACGGCCTGGACGACCCTCGGAGACCACCTCTACCGCAGCCTGTGGGTCAACCCCAACGAGGCGGGGGTCGGGCTGAACTCCCGGACCCACCGGGCCTTCCAGCAGGCCGTGAACCTGGTGCCCGGGCACCCGCGGGCCACCTTCCTCTGGTCCCTGATGCTGACGGACACGGGCAACCAGAACACCGCCCTGCATGCCCTCGAAGCGGCTGCCCGCCTTCGACCGGGCATCCCGGATCTCTATCACGGATTCGCCTATGCGGGACGCACGGCGGGACTCCTGGAGGGGGCCTACCGGGCCCTGGTCCGGCGAAAGGCCCTGGTGGGGCCCATGGACGCACCCTCGGCCTGGTTCGCAGAAACCACCTATCTGTACCTGGGGGATCTGGAGGCCTTCGGACAGGAGCTCAGCCGGGCGGCCGCCCTTCGCCAGGATGCGAGCATCCTTTTCTACCAGGGCTATGTCGCGCTGATGCAGGGAAACCGGGAGCAGGCCCTCCCGTTCATGAGGCGTGGGAGCGGTCCCGACAGGGGTCCCGCGCCCTTCCGGGATCTATGCCGCGTGTACCTCGCCTACCTGGAGGGCCGGCCCGATGACGGCCTCGCCGAGCTCCGGGAGATTGACGAGATCCGCGGGAAACTGCGGATCCCGGATGGGGAGTGGACCTTCAAGGAGGCGGAAGCCTACTCCCTCCTCGGCGATGCGGACCGCGGCGTGGACTGCGCCACCCGCGCTTTTGTCCAGGGATTCAGCTGCGCGGCCTGGTATGAGGCCTCCCCCTTCCTCGCCAGGGTCCGCGCCCATGCCCGCTGGCCGATGCTGCGCCGGAACATCCGCGAGCGGCAGGCGGTGATGGAAGGCAGCTTCCCGCCGGCGGCCTTCACTCCCTGAATTTCCACTTGGGATGCCATGAATCCCGCGATATACTCTCCTGCTCAGGGAGTGCCCATGCTTTCCATCCGTCTCGCCCGCAATGGTGCCAAGAAGCGGCCGTTCTACCACATCGTCGTCTCCGAGAATGATCGCATTCCCACGGGCCAGGCCCTGGAGGTGCTGGGGTTCGTGAACCCCATCGCCGGTTCCGGCGAAGCGGTGCGCATTGACGTGGAGAAGGCGAAGGCCTGGTTGCAGAAGGGTGCCCAGCCCTCCAAGACCGTGCTCGACCTGTTCAAGAAGAACCAGGTTTTATAGCCCGCCTCAGATCCATGAAAGCCGGGCCAGAGGTCCGGCTTTCTTTGTTCCCGGAGCGACCATGAACCTCGAAGCCTTCCTGCGCGATGTGCTGACCCCGTTGCTGGACCATCCTGAGGCCTTTCGCGTGGAAATCGCGGGTGAGGGACGGAAGCGCGATGTGCTGGTCTTCGCCGATCCCCGGGACCGCGGGCGCATCATCGGCAAGCACGGACGCATGATCTCGGCCCTCCGCACCCTCTGCAAGACGGCTGGGGAGAAGGCGGGCATCATCGTGGATCTGGAGCTTTACGACGAGGATGAACGGGAGGCCTGATGCTGCTCGCAGGTCATCTCGCGAAGATCCAGGGGCTCAAGGGCGAGTTCCTGTTCCACTCGGTCATGGATGAGCCGGATCGTCTGGAGGGCATGCAGGGCCTGATCCTGGCCCCGCCCCATCAGGACCTGGACCATGCCGAGGCCGAGCCTCCCGCCCGCGCCGTATCCCTCCGCAGTTTCCGCTGGCACCAGGATCGCCCCTGCCTCGCCTTCACGGACGCGCCCGACCGCACCACGGCGGAACCCCTCAAGGGCTGGGCGCTGTGGATGCCCGAGGCCGCCGCGGAACTGGGCGAAGGCCAGAGTTTCCGCCACCAGTGGATCGGCTGCGAAGTCTTCCTGGCAGGCCGGAAAGTGGGCGAAGTGCTCCGCCTGGATGCCGGGCCCGCGGGCTACGACATGGTGGTGATGCGCGATCTGCGACCCGGCCGGACCGGCCAGCGGGACATCCCCTACATCAAGACCTGGTGGACCCTGGATCTGCCGAACCGCCGCCTGGACCTGGACCCGCCCGAGGGCCTGCTGGACGTCAACCAGATTTGAGGTGCTGACCCATGGAAGCCACCCTGCAACGGTTCAAGCAGACCTGGGGCATGCGCCTGTTCGGCTGGCTGAAGATCCCCCTGCTGGCCTCGGTGCGTCCCGTCGTGGTCGAGCTCAGCGAGACCCGCTGCGTGGTCCGCGTCCCGCTCCGCCGCTGGACCCGCAATCACCTCGGCTCGATGTACTTCGGGGCCCTGGCCATCGGGGCCGACTGCGCCGGGGGTCTGCTGGCCATGGAACAGATCAAGCGCTCCGGCGGCAAGGTCGGCCTGGTCTTCAAGGCCTTCCAGGCCCAGTTCCTCAAGCGTCCCGAATCCGACGTCTACTTCATCTGCGAGGAGGGTGAGGCCATCCGGGACCAGGTGCGGCGCGCCCTCGAATCCGTGGAGCGCATCACCGAGCCCATGCACATCCAGGCAGCCGTGAAAACCCCGGACGGAACCTTCGAGCCCGTGGCGGAGTTCATGCTGGAGCTGAGCCTGAAACGGAAAAGCTAGGCCCATCCGGAAATTCAGTGCCTCAAAAAAGCGGAACACAGAGGACACAGAGGGCCCCAGAAGACACAGAGAAAAGCGCTGGTCGCGGAATTCACAGAAGGAAGCCGGAAGGCACGGAAAACGGCAGGGGCGTCCGCTCCGAAAGCACGAGCTGGATCCCGGGGGCGGCGGGCCCGTGCGGCGAGCATCACGGCCCATTCCGCGTCCTCTGTGGAATTCCGTGTCTTCCGTGACCAGCCTTTGAGCGGAAATTGGGGTGTCCACTTGGGCGGAACCACCCCGCGGCCGAGATGAAGGAGGATGAATCCATCGAAGGTTATTTCAGGTCAATCTCGAAGGGCATGCGGGCATAGACGCCGCGGGGATCATTCAGGGCCGAAAGCCTTTCCAGCTGGACCTTGAAGGCTTCCGCCAATTGATCCACTGGACCGGCCTTGGTGAGCTTCCGTGGCTTGCCCTGACCGATGTTCTTGAGCAGTTCCTTGAAGGCATCGGGTTCCCGCTCTGGGCCTACCACGGTGAAGTCGCCCTCGGCCTTGGCCAGCTTCGCGGCATGCTTCACCGCGGCGCCCAGGCCGCCGATCTCATCCACCAGCCTCAGCTTCAGGGCCTCCTGCCCGGACCAGACCCGGCCCTGGGCAATCTCGTGGACCGCCTCCTTCGGGATCTTCCGGCTGTCGGCCACCTTGGCGATGAACTGATCATAGATGTGATCCACCAGGCCCTGGATGCGGTTCAACTCCACATCGTTCTTGGGCCGGGTCAGCGTCATGGGGTTGGCCAGCTTCGCGGTCTGGACGCTGTCCCAGGTGATGCCGTGGTCATTGGCCAGCTTCTTCACATTGGGCAGCAACCCGAAGACGCCGATGGAGCCGGTGATGGTGCTGGGCTCCGCGAAGATCCGGTCGCCGTAGGTGCTGATCCAGTAGCCACCGGAAGCGGCCAGGTGGCCCATGGAGACCACCAGCGGCTTCACCTTCTTGGTGAGGACCACTTCCCGCTGAATGAGCTCCGAGGCCGAGGCGCTGCCGCCGGGGCTGTTCACGCGCAGCACCACGGCCTTGACCCGCTCATCCAGCCGCAGGCGCCGCAGTTCGCGGCTGACCCGTTCCCCGCCCACCTGGCTGGACTTGCCCTCGCCGTCCACGATCTCGCCTTCGGCCACCAGCACGGCGATGCGGGTCTTGCCCGTCTTGCCCTCGCCGGGAATGCCGGCATAGGTGGCCAGGGTGATCTGGGGGAAATCCTTGTCCTTTGCCTGCTTGCCGGCCAGCTTCTTCAGCTCGTCGAGCACCTCGTCATAGGGCGCGATGCGATCCACCAGGCCGAGCTTCTTCGCATCTTCGGCTTCAAGAAGACCCTTCTCATCCGCGATGACCTGCAGATCCCCGGGGGTTTTCTTGCGGTCCCCGGCCACGGTGTCCTTCCACTCGCCCCAGATGTCATTCAGCAGCTTCTGGATCTGCTCCCGGTTGGGCTCGCTCATGCGATCGGTGATGAAGGGCTCCACCGCGCTCTTGTACTTGCCCACCCGCGTGACCTGCACCTCCACGCCGTACTTCTTGAAGGCCTCCCCGAAGAACATGGGCTCGCTGGCCAGGCCATTCACCTCCATCCCGCCGAAGGGGTTGATGAACACCGTCGTGGCGCCAGCCGCCAGGTAGTAGTCCCACTTGCCCCAGGCCAGGTTGTAGGCCAGCACCGGCTTCTTCGCCTTGAACCGCTGGATCGCCTCCCGCAGCTCGCGCAGCTGCGCGGGGCCGGCGCCCTGGAGATTCCCCGTGATGAACAGGGCCGTGATGCGGGAGTCGGAGGCCGCGCGGTCCAGGGCCTCGATGGCCACCGGCAGGGCCTGGCTCCGGCTGCCGCCGCCTCGCAGCGCCTCGCTGAGCGCCTCGCCGGGCTCAGGGTCGCGTTCCCCGTCGGATAGGCTCGTGTCCAGGTCCAAGACCAGCACCGCCTTGCCCGGCACCGTGGGCTTGGCCGAGGATCCAATGGCCGCCATCAGGCCCAGGAACAGGACGAAGGCCAGGCCCCCGGCCACGACCAGGGCCAGCAGGGCGGCGAAGAAACTCTTGAAAAAGGCCTTCATGGCAGCTCCGAAAGAACCGACCCAGGATCGCACGACACCTAACTGGATCAATCTTGACTTGATTGGTAAACTTTTCTTCTCATGGAGAACCCCGTGTCCAACTACCCCGAACATATGGTCGCCCCGATGCGCGACGAACTGGTGCAGGTCGGCTTCCAGCAGCTCCTGACCCCCACCCAGGTGGACGCGGCCCTGCAGAAGTCCGGAACCACCCTGCTGGTGGTCAACAGCGTCTGTGGCTGCGCCGCCGCCGGGGCCCGCCCCGGCGTCGCCGAGGCCCTGCGCTCCCAGGATCTGCGCTTCGACCACCTGGTCACGGTCTTCGCGGGCATGGAGAAGGAGGCCACGGCCCAGGCCCGCGAGTATTTCGAGGGCGCCATGCCCACCAGCCCCCAGGCCGCGATCATCCAGGACGGCCAGCTGGTCCACCTCATGCAGCGCCAGGATTTCCTGGGCCACAGCCCCGAAGAGATCGCCGCCACCCTGCGGGACGCCTACCGGCGGACCATCGCCGCGAGCTGATCGAGCCGCCCTGGGGACATGAAGTAGGCTGATCCCTGGAGAGACCGCCCCCGATGCCCAAGCCCCTGTCCCACTTCAGGATCGTGGACCTGTCCTGCGTGCTCGCCGGTCCCTTCGCCACCCAGCTGCTGGCGGATCTCGGCGCCGAGGTGCAGAAGCTGGAGCCCCCCGAGGGCGATCCCACGCGGGGCTGGGGTCCACCCTTCGAGGACGGTGATGCCGGTGAGACCGCCTACTTCCGCTGCGCCAACCGGGGCAAGCGCAGCCGCGCCATTGATCTGCACACCGAGGCCGGAAAGGGCACGCTCTTCGAGCTGCTGAAGGACGCGGACGTGCTGGTGGAGAATTTCCGCGCCGATTCCGCGGATCGCCTGGGCCTGGGCTGGAAGCGGCTCCACGCGAAATTTCCGAAACTCATCCTGGCTTCGGTGCGCGGCTTCGCCTCGGATGTCACCGCCTCCCGGCGGGCCGGCTACGACTTCATCATCCAGGCCGAAAGCGGCTGGATGGCCATCACCGGCGAACCCGAAGGCCAACCCATGAAAGTGGGAGTGGCCCTGGTGGACGTGCTGGCGGGGCTCTACTGCGCCAACGGCATCCAGGCCGCCCTCCTCCACCGGGAGCGCACCGGCGAAGCCATCCACATCGAGGTCCCCCTCATGGAGGCCGCCCTGGCGGGCCTGGTGAACGTGGCCGCCGGCACGCTCATGACGGGAACCCCCCCCAAACGCTGGGGCAACGCCCACCCCCAGATCGTGCCCTACCAATCCTTCCGGTGCAGCGATGGGGACCTGGCCATCGGCGTGGGCAGCGACCGCCAGTTCGAGGTACTGGCCATGTGGCTGGGTCTGGATCTGGAGGCCCGCCCCGAATGGAAGAAGAACCGGGGAAGGGTGAAGGACCGCGAAGAACTCGTCGCGCTCATCGAGGCCCGCACCAAGGCCAGCACCGTGGAAGAGGTGCTGGCCATGTGCGAAGCCAACGCCATCCCCGCCAGCCGCGTGCGCAGCGTGGACGAGGTGCTGTTCCGCCAGGGCGGATCCCTGCACAACCTGCTGCAGCCGCTGTACGACGTGGAGACCAACACGGTGGTGCCCACCCTGGCCACACCCCTGCTCCTGAACGGCGAGCGGGCCTGCGCGCTCCTGCCGCCCCCCCGCTGGAAGCCATGAAGCGCGCCCTGCGCCTCGTTCCGATCGGGGCCCGCCAGCCGAACCAGAGGGCCGAGGCCCGCCTGCGCCAGGCCTGGCGCTTCGTCGTGGGCCCCGCCCTCGCGGACCGCACACGCCCCCTGCGGGTGGAGCGGGACATCCTCGTCATGGGCTGCTGGGAACTGGGCCGCATCGCGCCCCTGCGCGAAGCCGCCGCCGCCGTCTGGCCCCAGATCCGGGACCGCATCCACCGCGCCCTGGGCCTGAACCTCGTCGGCCTCCAGATCGTGCCCTGCGACCCCCCCGCCGAACCACCCGCGCTCCCCAAGGATCCCGATCCCCTGCGCCGCGCCCTGCGCCTGCTCGAAGCCCGCCACAAAGAGCGCGTCCGCCTGGGCCTCGAGCAGGAATAGCCTGCTGGCTGGACGCCCCCGGCCATTTCCAGTAAAGTCAAACCTTCGTCGGGGCGTGGCTCAGCCTGGTAGAGCGCTCGGTTCGGGACCGAGAGGTCGGAGGTTCGAATCCTCTCGCCCCGACCAACACCAAGGGGGCCTCCGGGCCCCCTTGGTGTTGGTCGGGAAAGCGCGAGAGGATTCGGACCTCCGAGTGGGATTGCGGAGACAGCGCGGGGCGCTGTCGGGAGCAAGACCGGCGGCTGGCGCAGCCAGGCGCGGTTCGAATCCCGCTCGTGTGGGACGGGGTCAAATACGGGGGGCGACTCGACCCAACCCCACATGGTGCTCAGGCCGAGTGGGATCGTGGAGGCGCCACTCTCCACCTGACGCGCCCTCCCCGGAGGGCGCTCCCGCTCGTCCCTCGCGGAGGTGGAGCCTCTGTGGCGCCGGAACGAGACCGGCGGCTGGCGCAGCCAGACGCGGTTCGAATCCCGCCCGGGTGGGTCGGCGCCAGCTCGGATGCATGCCCCACGCCAGAGCTTCGTGATCCGTGCCCTCCCGCTTCCCAAGCTACAATGAATGGTTCCGTCCGTCGGGCGGGGAGCACCCGATGAGCGATGTCTGCACCATCATCACCACCTGTGGCAGCGAAGAGACGGCCCTCACCATTGCCGCCGCCCTGGTGGACCAGGCCTACGCCGCCTGCGTGAACATCCTCCCCGGCATCAAGAGCTACTACTACTTCAAGGGGGAGACCCACCTCGACGAGGAGGTGATGCTCATCATCAAGACCACCCAGGATCTCTTTCCCCAGGTATCCGAAGTGATCTCGGACCTGCACACCTACGAAGTCCCCGAGATCCTGATGTTCCCGGTCGAGGCGGGCTCCGAAGCCTTCCTCGACTGGATCCGCCAGAGCGTGAACCGGCTGGCCTGAACCCCGTCCCACCGCCACCCCCGGGAGTGACCCCATGGAACAGACCCTGTCCCTCGAATTCCTGCGGGTGGTGGAACAGGCCGCCATCGCCTGCGCCACCTCCATCGGCCATGGCCGCCGCAAGCACAGCGACAAGCTGGCGGTGGAGGCCATGCGGAAATCCATGGAAACCGTCCGCATGGACGGCACCATCGTCATCGGTGAAGGCGAGCGGGACGAGGCCCCCATGCTCTACATCGGAGAGAAAGTAGGCATGGGGCCCGACCTGGATGGCGACCACCCGGAGGTGGACATCGCCGTGGATCCGCTGGAAGGGACCAACCTCTGCGCCACGGGGGCTCCCAACGCCATCGCCGTGCTGGCGGCCACCGAAAAGGGCGGCCTGCTGCACGCGCCGGATCTCTACATGGAGAAGCTGGTGGTGGGCCCCGCGGCCAAGGGCAAGGTGAACCTCGATGCGCCGGTCCACGAAACGCTTCAGATCATCGCGAAGTCCCTGGACCGGCAGGTGTCCGAAATCACCGTCACCGTGCTTGATCGCGAACGACACGCCCAGCTCATCGCGGATATCCGGAAGGCCGGCGCCCGCATCCAGCTCATCGGCGATGGCGACCTCAGCGCCGCCATCAGCGCCGCCGTCAGCGGCACGGGCATCCACGCGGTCATGGGCACCGGCGGGGCGCCCGAGGGCGTGCTGTCCGCCGCGGCCCTGAAGTGCCTCAACGGCGAGATCCAGGGGCGCCTGAAGGTGGACACCAACACCGCCAGCCGGGAGAAGGCCGAGGCCATGGGCGTGGATTTCGGGCGCATCTACTTCACGGAGGACCTGTGCCCCGGCAAGGAGATCGTCTTCGCCGCCTGCGGCGTCACCGACGGAAACCTGCTCCAGGGCGTGCGCCACTTCGGGCACGGCGTGCGCACCTCCAGCCTCATCCTCACCTACGGCAGCCGCCAGGTGCGCTTCATTGACACCGTCCACATCAAGGAAGGTGAGACCGTCACCGTGCGGTTCTAGCCACCTTGCGCGAATCGTTCCGCACCCGCCTCATGCGCTGGGGCTTCAACCTGTGGCCCTGCTATCGGGGCACGGGCGCCCGCGTCACCTTCATCGCCGGCGACTGGCGGGAGGTCCGGGTCAAACTGCCCCTCTCCTGGCGCACCCGCAACTATGTGGGCACGATCTTCGGCGGCAGCCTCTACGCGGCGGTGGATCCCTTCTACATGATCATGCTCATGAAGAACCTGGGACCCGATGCGGTGGTGTGGGACAAGGCCGCCTCCATCCGCTTCCGGAAGCCCGGCCGCGGCACCCTCACCGCCTCCTTCCTGCTGGACGAGGCCGAGCTGGTCGAGATCCGGCGGCTGCTCCTGGAACAGCCCAAGGTGGACCGCAGCTACACGGTCCAGCTGGTGGACCGGGAGGGCGTGGTTCATGCGGAAGTGGAGAAAGTGATCCACATATCCCTTCGCCGATCTTCCTGATAATCTTTTACCCTCATCTTACGAGGTTATTCATGACGTCCCCGTTCCGCGCCGCCCTCTGCCTCTGCCTGGGCCTGGGCCTCGCGTCCTTCTCCCTGACCGCGGAGTCCAAGCCGGGCTTCGATCCCGCCAACCTCGACACCGCCGTGAAGCCCTGCGACGACTTCTACGCCTTCGCCAACGGGGGCTGGCTCAAGTCCCACAGCCTGCCCGCGGACAAGGCCCGCTTCGGCGCCTTCGAGGAAGTCAGCGAGCGCAACCGCGCCATCCTGAAACAGATCCTGGAGGAGACCAGCGCCAGGACCACCTGGGTGCCGGGCACTGTCCAGCAGAAGGTGGGCGACTTCTACGCCTCCGGCATGGACGAGGCCGCCATCAATAAGCGCGGTCTCGCGCCGCTGAAGCCCGCCCTGGCCACCATCGAGGGACTGAAGGACGCGAAGCAGCTCCCCGGCCTGCTGGCCAGGCTCCACGCCCAGGGCCTGCCCGGCGGCTTCGGCTTCTTCGTCGGCCAGGACATGAAGGACACCACCCGCTACATGGGCAGCCTCATGCAAGGGGGGACCGGGCTCCCCGACCGGGACTACTACCTGAAGGACGACGCCCGCAGCCGCGATATCCGCGCCAAGTACGAGGCCCACATCGCCAGGATGCTGGAACTGGCTGGCGACCCACCCGGCCTGGCCCGGGTCCGCGCCAAGGTGGTGCTGGATGTGGAGACCCGCCTGGCCCAGGCCCAGTGGACCCGCGTGGAGATGCGGAACCCCCAGAAGCGGTACAACAAGCGCACCCTCGATCAGATGGTGAACGAGGCCCCGGGCTTCGACTGGAAGGGCTACTTCGCTGCCCGCGGCCTGAAGCTGGCGGACCTCAACCTCGCCCAGCCCTCCTTCTTCCAGGCCTTCGGGAAGCTGGCCGCCGAAGTGCCCGCCCCCCAGTGGCGGACCTACCTCCGCTGGCACACCCTCAACGCCACCGCCAACCTGCTGCCCAAGGCGTTCGGGGAGGAGAGTTTCGCCTTCCAGGGCAAGGTGCTGAACGGGACCCCGGAGCGCGAACCCCGGGCCAAGCGCATCGAGGCCGCCACGGACAACACCCTCGGCGAGGCCCTGGGTCAGCTCTACGTGAAGGCCACCTTCCCGCCCGAGTCCAAGCAGCGGGTGCTCGCCATGGTGGAGAACCTCCGCGTGGCCCTGCGGGAGCGCATCACGAACCTGGACTGGATGGGCGCCGATACCAAGCAGCAGGCCATCAAGAAGCTGAACGCCTTCGGCGTGAAGATCGGCTATCCCGACAAGTGGAAGACCTACGCCTTCGACGTCCGGCGCGACGACTACTTCGGCAATGTGCGCCGGGCCGCGGCCTTCCGCATCCAGGAAAACCTCGCCAAGCTCGGCAAGCCCATTGACCGCACGGAATGGGGCATGACGCCGCCCACCGTGAACGCCTACTACAGCCCCACCATGAACGAGATCGTGTTCCCCGCGGGCATCCTGCAGCCGCCCTTCTTCGACCCCAAGGCCGATGACGCGATGAACTACGGATCCCTGGGCTTCGTCATCGGACACGAGATGACCCACGGCTTCGACGACAGCGGCAGCCAGTTCGACGCCGAGGGCAACCTCAAGAACTGGTGGACCGACGCGGACAAGAAGGCCTACGCCTCCCGCACCGATCTGGTGGTGAAGCAGTACGAGGCCTACGAACCCCTCAAGGGCGAACACGTGAATGGCAAGCTCACCCTCGGCGAGAACATCGCCGATATCGGCGGCCTCAAGATCGCCTTCGCCGCCTACCAGAACAGCCTGAAGGGCAAGGCCATCCCCGCCTCCGTGGACGGCTTCACCGGCCCCCAGCGCTTCTTCCTGGGCGCCGCCGCCGTGTGGCGCAACCACATCCGCGAGGCGGCCCTGTCCGTGCGCCTCAAGACCGATCCCCACAGCCCCGGCCGCGAGCGCGTGAATGGCCCCCTGTCCAACCTGCCGGAGTTCTACGAGGCCTTCGGCTGCGCCGATGGCCAGGCCATGAAGCGGGATGTCCAGGTACGGCCGGCCATCTGGTGATCCCTGCTCCGGAATGCTTCGCATTCCGGAGTGAATGAAAGGAAATGAGTTGAAAACGCGAACAGTCCTGCTCGTCCTGGCCTTGATGGTGCCGCTCATCGCAGAACCCCCGGCGCGGCCAGTCCTTGGCGTGGACCGGGGCTACATCAACACCGCGGCCTCCCCCTGCCGGGACTTCTATTGCTACGCCAACGGTACCTTCGATAAGGTGGCCATTCCCGGCGAGTACGCCTCCTATGGCGTCAACCAGGAAATAGACGAGCGCAATTTCACGATCCTGAAGGGCATTCTCGAGTCCTCCGCCCGCACCAGCGGATCGAAGGGCACCATCGCCCAGCGCGTGGGGGACTTCTACGCCTCCGGCCTGGACGAGGCGCTCATCGAGAAGGAAGGCCTCCAGCCCCTCGCGCCCCTGTTCGCGGCCATCCAGGCCGTGAAGACACCCGCGGATCTCCTGGCCGGACTGGGCCGACTCCACGCCCTCGGCATCCCGGCAGGCTTCGGCTTCGGCGTGCAGGTGGACGACAAGGACAGCTCGGCCATGATCGCGAGTTTCAGCCAGGGTGGCCTCGGCCTGCCCGAGCGCGACTACTACCTGCGCCCCGGCCAGGAGGCCGAAACCACTCGCCAGGCCTATGAGCAGCATGTGGCGCGGATCTTCACGCTGGCGGGCGAGGACGCCGAGGCGGCCCGGGCCGGGGCCCGGACGGTCATGCTCCTGGAAACGAAGCTGGCCCAGGCCTCGCGCACCCTGGTGGACCTGCGGGATCCCCAGGCGAATTACCACAAGGTGGCCCGGAAGGATCTCGCGGCCCTGGCCCCCCTGGACTGGAATGCCTACTTCTCCGCCGTGGCCCTTCCCGCCGGCGAAGCCCATGTGCTGGTGGGCCAGCCGGAGTTCTACAAGGCCCTGGGCGGGCTGCTCGGTTCGGAGCCCATGGACGCCTGGCGCCTCTACCTCCGATGGCATGTCCTGCGGGCCGCCGCGCCCTTCCTCGGCTCCGCCTTCGTGAACGAGAACTTCGCCTTCTACGCGAAGACCCTTTCCGGAGCCACGGAACTGCGGCCCCGCTGGAAGCGCGTCCTCGCCGCCGCGGACCGCGCCCTGGGCGAAGACCTCGGCCAGCTCTTCGTGAAGACCGCCTTCAGCCCCGCCGCCAAGGCCCGCGCCCTGGAGATGGTCCACTTCCACAAGGAGGCCATGCGCGCGCGCATCCTGGCCGCCGACTGGATGGTGGACGCCACCAAGACCCAGGCCCTGAAAAAGCTCGACACCATGCGCAGCAAGGTGGGTTATCCCGACCGCTGGCGCGACTACAGCGGCCTCCAGGTCGCCCGCCGGCCCTATGTCCTCAATGTGCAGGCCGCAGCCACCTTCGAGTTCCGGCGCCGCCTGGCCAAGCTCGGCAGGCCCGTGGATCGCGATGAATGGTTCATGACGCCCCAGACCAACAACGCCTACTACGACCCCAGCCTGAACGAGATGTGCTTCCCCGCGGGCATCCTCCAGCCCCCCTTCTTCGACGCGAAGGCCGACGATGCCTCCAACTACGGCGCCCTGGCCTCCACCATCGGCCACGAACTGACCCACGGCTTCGACGACCAGGGCCGGCAGTACGACTGGCAGGGCAACCTGAAGGACTGGTGGACCGCCGAGGACGCCAGGCGCTTCGAGGCCCGCGCCCACCAGATCGTGAAGCAGTACGACGCCTTCGAGGTGCTGCCGGGCCTGCCCATCAACGGCAAGCTCACCCTCGGAGAGAACATCGCCGACATCGGCGGGCTGCGCGTCTCCTACGAAGCCTTCAGGCTGGCCACCAAGGGCAGGGATCCCAAGGCCGTGGATGGCTTCACGCCGGACCAGCGGTTCTTCCTCGCCTTCGCCCAGGGCTGGCGCACCAACCAGCGCCCCGAGGCCCTCCGCATGCAGGTCACCACCGATGTCCATGCCCCCGTGCGCTGGCGCGTCCTCGGGCCAGTGGCCGATTTTCCCGAATTCAGGAAAGCCTTCGGCTGCGAAGCCGCTCCCGCCGGGCAGGCGCCCACGGCCATCTGGTAGCCCCTGCTCCGGAATGCTGCGCATTCCGGAGTGATAAAAACTGAAACCCCTCTCCAAAGGATTCCCATGCGCCTCCGCCCCATCGCCTTGCTCGCCAGCCTGCTTTGCGCAGGCGCGGCCCTGGAAGCCTGCACCAACCTGCTCGTGACCAAGGGCGCGAGCAAGGACGGCTCCACGATGATCACCTACGCCGCCGACAGCCACACGCTCTACGGCGAGCTCTACTTCAAGCGGGGCGGGAAGCACCTGGCCAGCGAATTCCGCGACATCGTGGAATGGGACACGGGCAAGGCCCTGGGCCGCATCCCCGAGGCACCGGTCACCTACACCCGGGTGGGCAACATGAACGAGTTCCAGGTGGCCATCGCCGAGACCACCTTCGGCGGGCGCAAGGATCTCGCGGGCCCCAGCGGCATCGTGGACTACGGCAGCCTCATGTACATCGCCCTGGAGCGCGCCAGGACCGCCCGCGAGGCCATCGAGGTGATGACGAAGCTCACGGAGGAATTCGGCTATGCCAGCACCGGCGAAAGCTTTTCCATCGCCGATCCCAACGAGGTCTGGATCCTCGAAATGATGGGGCGCGGCAAGGGCCAGAAGGGGGCGCTCTGGGTCGCCTACAAGCTGCCCGACGGCACCATCAGCGCCCACGCCAACCAGGCGCGCATCCGCCAGTTTCCCCAGAACGATCCAAAGTCCGCGCTGTTCAGCAAGGATCTGATCTCCTTCGCCCGCGAGAAGGGCTGGTTCAAGGGCGAGGACAGGGCCTTCAGCTTCGCCGATACCTACGCGCCCCTGACCTTTGGCGCCCTGCGCGGCTGCGAGGCCCGCGTGTGGAGCATCTTCAACCGCGCCGCCAAGAGCCAGCAGATCCCCATGGACTTCGTGAAGGCCGAAAAGGGCGCCAGGCCCATGCCCCTCTTCGTGAAGCCCGATCAGAAGCTGGACGTGCGGGACGCCATGGAGCTCATGCGCGATCACTACGAGGGCACCGAATTCGACATGACCAAGGACGTGGGCGCGGGCCCCTACAAGCTGCCCTACCGCTGGCGCCCCATGGGCTTCCAGGTGGACGGCCAGGCCTATGTCCACGAACGCGCCATCAGCACCCAGCAGACCGGCTTTTCCTTCGTGACCCAAAGCCGCTCGTGGCTGCCGGATCCCGTCGGCGGCGTGCTCTGGTTCGGCGTGGACGACACCTACACCACCGTCTACGTGCCCATCTCCTGCGGCATCAAGGAAGCCCCCAGGGCCTTCGCGGAAGGCACGGGAAACTTCAACGAGTTCAGCTGGGACAGCGCCTTCTGGACCTTCAACTTCGTCACCAACTACACCTACACCCGCTGGAGCGACATGATCGTGGACGTCCAGAAGGTGCAGCGCGAGTACGAAGGCCGCTACCTCGCCGACCAGCCCGAGGTGGACCGCACCGCCCTGGACCTCTACAAGCAGAACCCCGGCCTGGCCAAGGACTACCTGACCCAGTACGCCGCCAAGCAGACCGAGCAACTCACGGCCCGCTGGAAGAAGCTGGGCGAGTTCCTCATCTGGAAGTACCTCGACGGCAACGTGCGCAACGAGAAGGGCGACGTCACCCACCCCAAGGCCCCCGAGGATTGGCTGCGCTGCGTCGTCAAGGACCACGGGGATGTGATCAAGGTGAAGAAGGTGGAGGGGTTGGCGCTCGATGAAGAGTAGTCAGGGCTGAAAACCTGCGGTTTTCAGAGAGCAGGCCCCGCGCAGCGGGGCCTGCGTTGTGTGGGTTATCCCAGTTCTTCGAGATACGCTCTTGGGCTCATTACCTGGACCCCTTGCTGGATGGCTTCGGGATAGTCCGCCAGGTTGCCGGTCACCAGCACCGCCCCGGTGTGATGAGCCAAGGCGAGGAAAACCAGATCGTCGGGGTCCGGGCCTTCCAGCGGCCAAACGAGTGGATCTGCGTCCAGGTGGTGCGCCTCATCCAGCAAGGGCTCGAACCAGGGCGGCGGGAAGCCCAGGCGGGCGAACTTGGGGCGGGTGAGGACATCCCAGTATTCCTCCACCACGCCGGGACAGGTGAAGCAGGCCAATTCCCGGCGCAGGATCGCCTGGACCAGGAAACCGGGCGGACCGTCGAGATGGATGGCAGCACTTACCAGCACGTTGGTATCCAGCACAAGGCCGTGGTTCACTTCGCGGTCTTCAGCATCCGGCGCTCTGCCCGGGTCGCGCTGATCTCAGCCTCGATGTCCTCCATGGTCATCCGATCCAGACCGGCCTCCCGGGCCTTGAGCTGGGTTTGCCGGATACTCAGGATGGCCAGGGCCTGGCGCAGGGCTTCGTACTGCCTGCCCACATCAGAACCCGTGACCGGCACCAGGAAGTACTGGCCGTTCCGTCCCGATAGCAACAGGGGGTCCGCCAAGCTCCCGGGCGGAAGACTGGCCGCACCCCGTTGCTGGAAATCCCTCAACGCCATCGTCCGCATGGAACACCCCACGGGATAAATGTAGTCGTTTTGCTGACACTAGACAAGGGGCCCCGCCCATGGATTCAAGGGTGGCCCATGGAAGAAGCCAGGGTGCCCGCCAATCCTCGCCCCGTGGCATCATGGGCGGTTCCCACGAGGCCCCCATGCATCACCCGGATCCGCATTCCTACTACGATGCTGCCCAGCCGAAGGCGCGCCGACTGCGCTTGAAGCTGGGGGTGGACTTCGCCGCCAAGCGCATTGACGGGGAGGTGGTGCTGGAATTCGACCGGGCGGTATCGGGGCCGCTGGACCTGGACACCAAGGGCCTGGAGATCCGCACGGTGCAGGTGCCGGGCCACGGACCCATCCGCTGGGAACTGGGCGAGGCGGACGCGATCCTGGGCCAGCGGTTGCGGCTGGAGGTGCCTGCGGGCACGCAGGAGGTGGCCATCGGCTACCGCACGGGCGCCGAGGCCATGGCCCTCCAGTGGCTGGATCCCGAGCAGACCGAAGGCAAGGTGGCACCCTACCTTTTCAGCCAGTGCCAGCAAATCCACGCCCGCACCCTGGTGCCCTGCCAGGACACGCCCCTGGCCCGCATCGCCTACCAGGCGGAAGTGACCGTGCCCGAGGGCCTCACCGCCGTGATGTCGGCGGGCCCCGCGGGGGACGAGGCCGCGGGCGATGGCCGCCACAGCTTCCGCTTCACCATGCCCCAGCCCATTCCGCCCTACCTGCTGGCCCTGGCCGTGGGGCGGCTGGAGTCCCGGGATCTCAGCCCCCGCGCCCGCGTGTGGGCCGAGCCCGAGCTGGTGGAGGCCGCCGCCTGGGAGTTCGCGGGCGTGGAGGACATGATCGTGAAGGCGGAAGGGCTCTTCGGGCCCTACCCCTGGGACCGCTACGACATGCTGGTGCTCCCGCCCTCCTTCCCCTATGGCGGGATGGAGAATCCGCGCATGACCTTCCTGACGCCCACCCTGCTGGCGGGGGATCGCAGCCTGGTGGACGTGGTGGCCCACGAGCTGGCCCACAGCTGGACCGGCAACCTCGTCACCAACGCCAGCATGGAGCACTTCTGGCTGAACGAGGGTTTCACCGTGTGGGCCGAGCGCCGCATCCTCCGCATCCTTCATGGCGACGATGCCGCGGCCCTGGGCTGGGCCATGGGCCAGAAGGCCCTGGAGGACAGCCTGGCGCGGTTCAAGAACGAACCCCACCTCACCGTGCTGCGCATGCATCTGGAGGGCATTGATCCGGACGATGCCTTTTCCAGCATCCCCTACGAAAAGGGCGCGCGGCTGGTGGCGGCCCTGGAGCGGGAGGTGGGCGAGGAGCCCTTCCTCCGTTTCATCCGCGACTACATGGATGCCTTCCGCTTCACCTCCATCACCACCGAGCAGTTCTGCGCCTTCGCCGAGGCGAAGCTCCCGGGCGCCCTGGCGGCCGTGAACGCCAAGGCCTACCTCGACCTGCCGGGCCTGCCGGACACCGCGCCCCAGTTCCGCAGCGTGCAACTGGATACGCTCACGGTGCTGGCGGAAAGCTGGGCGGACGGCGGCCGTCCCAGTGCCCACCAGATGGCCACATGGAAGCCCGCGGAGTTGCAGGTCTACCTTCAGAAGCTGCCGCGCCAGCTCACGCAGGCCGACTGCGCCTGGCTGGACGGGCACTTCCAGCTCATGGGCCGGGGCAACCACGAGATTCTGGTGGAGTGGCTGACGCTGGCCGCCGCGGCAGACTACGAGCCGGCCTTCCCCCGCATCCGCGAGGTGCTGATGCGGGTGGGCCGCATGAAATACCTGCGCCCCCTCTACGGCGCCCTGGGCGGATCCCCGCGCACCCGCGCCCTGGCCCGGGAGATCTTCGCCGCCGCCAGCCCCGGCTACCACGGCCTGTCCCGCCGCGTGGTGGCGTCAGTCCTCGAGCAATTCACGGCCTGATTCAGAAAAGCACTGGTCACGGAAGCCACGGAAGAAGGCCGGAAGCCACGGAAAAAGACAGGGGTGTCCGCGCCGCAAGCACGGGCTGAATCCTGGGGGCGCCAGATCTGCGCTTTTTGGGATGCGGTCCTGGCGCCCCCAGGATCACTTTCGGCTGCGCCGAAAGCCGCCTTCGGCGGGCCCGCGCGGCGAGGAACATGGTTCCTTCCGTGTCTTCTGTGGAATTCCGTGTCTTCCGTGACCAGCAAAGCCGTTTGAGTGCTTGCTGGCACATGCGGTGGAACCTCCTTCCGGTAGTTCTCTGCATCCTCTGGGGCTCTCTGTGACCTCTGTGTTCCGCCTTTTCCTAGGATCCTGAACCCGGATTTGTGACCCGATTCAGGCCCGACTCCTCGAAGATAGAGGAAAGTCCCCCAGGAGCCACCCATGTCCCACGGATCCGAACCCCAGGAGATCAAGGGTCTGCCCGCCAATGCGCGGCGCCCCCTGGAGCCCGGCGAAAGCTACATCCCCCTGGTGCCGCAGGATGGCGTGCCCGAGGTGACGCCCCGGGCCATCACCATGGGCCTCATCTTCTGCGCGATCTTCAGCATGGCCGCCGCCTACCTGGCCCTGAAGCTGGGCCAGGGCATCGAGGCCGCCATCCCCATCGCCATCCTGGCCGTGGGCCTCAGCCGCTTCTTCCCCCGCAAGAACACGATCCTGGAGAACGTCATCGTCCAGAGCATCGGCGCCAACAGCAGCCATGTGGTGAGCGGCGCGGCCTTCACCATCCCCGCCCTCTACATCCTGGCCCAGACGCCCGGCAGCGGGGTTCCTTCCCCCACGCTGTGGCAGGTGGTGCTGGTGAGTTTCCTGGGCGGCTGCATCGGCATCCTCTTCCTCGTGCCCCTGCGCCATCACTTCATGGTGGAGAACCACGGCATCTTCCCCTGGCCCGAAGCCACCGCCACGGCGGAGATCCTCGTGACCGGCGAAAAGGCCGGCAACCAGGCCAGGGAACTGGCCGTGGCAGCCTTCATCGGCGCCGCCTATGACGGCATCACCTCCATCTTCCGGGGCATGGGCGAGTACCTGCGCCTGGAGCATGTCTGGGTGGGCCGCGCGCTGCGCGAGAAGTTCATGTCCTTCAACTTCCTGAACAGCGCCGCCACCCTGGGCATCGGCTACATCATCGGCCTGAAGTACTCCGCCGTGATCGCCGCCGGATCCTTCTTCAGCATGTTCGTGCTGGTGCCCCTCTTCCATGCCATTGGCCAGTACGTGCCCCTGATCGTGGCGCCCGGCACGAAGCTCATCGCCGACATGACGCCGGAACAGGTCTTCTTCTCCTACATCCGCATCGTCGGGGTGGGCGCCATCGCCGGCGCGGGCATCATGGGCGTGGCCGCCTCCATGCCCAACATGATCCGCAGCATCATCAGCAACCTGAAGGCCCTCAAGAACCGCGATGCCGCCGCCGAATCCGCCGCTACGGCGCGCACGGACCGCACCCTGGCGGGTTCCATGGTCGCCGTGGGCCTGGTCACCTGCACCGTGGGCACCCTGGCCTTCCTCAGCTTCGGCCTGGGCATCCAACAGGCCCTGGTGCCCGCGCTCGTCGCCACCGCCGTCGTCATGATCGTTTCCTTCTTCTTCGCCCCCGTGGCGGCCCGCGCCATCGCCACCATCGGCACCAACCCCATCAGTGGCATGACCATGCTGACCCTCGTCATCACCGGCGTGCTGATGCTCAAGCTGAACTTCACCGGCGGCTACGGCATGTTCCTCACCATGATGGTGGGCGGCATCGTCTGCACGGCCCTGGCGGCCTCCGGCGCCTTCAGCACCGACCTCAAGATCGGCCACTGGATCGGCGCCACACCGGCCCGCCAGATCGCCTGGAAGTTCGCGGGCACCCTCGTGGCGGCGATCTTCACGGGCATCGCCATGTGGCTCATGGCCAAGCAGGTGAACCTGGACGGCACCATGGCCCTGGGCACCTCCATCCCCGCCCCCCAGGCCAGCGCCATGAAGGCCATCCTCGAAGGCATCTTCGGCACCGTGTCCATGCCCCTGCGCTGGTACGCCTTCGGCCTCGGCGTCATGCTCTCCATCGTGCTGCGCATGGTGGAACTGCCGGCCCTGGGCTTCGCCCTCGGCATGTACCTGCCCATCGAGCTGAACACGCCCCTCTTCCTGGGTGGCCTGCTGTCCCACTGGGTGAACCGGCCCAAGCCAGGCACCAGCGAAGCCGACGCCAAGGCCCGCGAGAACCGCGGCGTCCTCATCGCCAGCGGCCTCATGGCCGGGGGCGCCATCATGGGCGTGGTGGCCAGCTTCATCAAACTGAAGTGGACCGAAGGCTTCCCCATCCTCAGCGTCCATCAAGCCGAAGGCGCCCTGGGCGAATGGCTCGGCCTCCTCGCCCTCATCGCCCTCTGCCTCTACGTCGTCGTCTACAGCCGGCGGGCCAAGGGCGAGGTTTAGATAGGGCCCGCCCCATCCTTCCGCCCCGCTCGGAATCGGCTTCGCCGATTCCGAGCAAAGGGGTAAGGCTTTTCCACCCGCATCCACGTACCCTATACTCCACGCCGGAGAAGACCATGAACCCGGAAACCACCCTCCAGCGGCTGCGCGAAGCCTTCCCGGGCCTTCGCCAGCGGTTTGCCGTGGCCCACCTGGGTGTCTTCGGCAGTGTGGCCCGGGGTACGGCAGGCCCAGATTCAGATGTGGACATTCTGGTGGAGTTCGAAGGTCCGGCCACCCTGGACGGCTTCATGGGCCTGAAAGAGGAACTGGAACAGCTGCTCGGCGTCCGGGTGGATCTTGCCACTCCGCGAAGCCTGCGGCCATCCCTGCTGGCCCTGGTGAAGAAAGACCTCCGCGATGTCGCGTGAGCCCAGGGTCTACCTCGAGGACATCCTGGAGGCCATCCGCCGAGTGCGCCTGCTCACCGAGGGCATGGCTCCCATCCAATTCCGTGAGGATTGGCGGGCTCAGGATGCCACGCTCCGCAACCTGGAGATCCTGGGCGAAGCTGTCAAGCACCTGCCCGGGGCCCTGACGGCCCTTCATCCGGAGGTGGCCTGGAAGAATATCGCGGGCTTCCGCGACTTCCTGGCCCACGCCTACTTCGGGGTGGACGACCAAATCGTTTGGGACATCATCACCACCAAACTGGAACCCCTTGAAGCAGCGGTCCGAACGCTGCTTCGCCACCATCCATAATGCTGCCTGTGGCGCGGTGCGAACGGATGGGAACCCCCGGCTCATGTCCCAACCCGGGCGTGGGCCGCTCCTGCGAAGTTGGAATCTTTATGGCGTCGTTTCGGGGGTGGATAGCTGGACCAAGCCCCCACCGATGACCGCCGGGGCGGAGCCCTTTGGGTAATCCGCGCCCTCCGTGCCCATTGCAACCCGTCACCGGGGGCACCCGGAACGTTGCCAGATGACCACCTTCCGCATCTATGAAGACCGCCTAGTGGGATCGACCTGGACGGGTTGTGAGCGTGGGTGGCACCACCTCAAGGCCATTGCACCCTGATCAGTAAGGTGTGAGAGGAATCGAATGCCCTAGGCAGCCAGACTTAGCACCATTTCAACTTCGATACGACAAGCGCTCCGCCAATTTCTTCCTTCAATTGCAACAATGAGTTCTCTTAGGCGAGGCTCACGAATCTCAGCCAAATGTCTTCGAAGAGCTTCTTGAGCGATCAAATTATTCTGAGAAACAGCAACATGGAAATTAAATATATTTTTTAGGGCCTCGATGAATAAATCATTTGATACTGGAAGTTCATTAAGAATTAGCTTGGCCTCTGCTATCCCCTCTCTATCATTCAAGAAATATACCGCAGCGCCTAATCTTACTACATTTTTATCGTGATCCGTTATAAGTTTGGTTTCTACAGCTTTTAATAATGCGGTTTTCGCATCTCGGTTACGATTCAACATAAGCATAAGTAAACCACGCACATATTCATTGATCCATTCATTAAAGGCATGGGATGTCCCCATGGGCCTCAATTCATCAATGGCTTGTTGGGGTCGACCTAACAGACCGGCGATTGCTGCACGAAACACACGCGCTTGTCGAGAAAAGGGTCTTTTTTGGACAACCTCATCTGCAAGACAGTACGCTTCCTTAAACTGGCTATTTCGCACCAGCACATTCGCTAATGCCAGCTTATAAATAATTAATGCTGATTGATCGATTTGTTTATTATTCACCAATCCCTGGTAAAGACTGATTGATTCATCAAGCCTTCCCTCGAGCTTAGCGATTTCTGCTTGTCCAGCGAACACACGATCGGTGCCCATTCCACAGATAATCAGAGCTTCATATTCACGTCTTGCTTCATCCAATTTCCCCCAGCGTCGAATTGTATCTGCCTTTGCGCCTCGAATAATTGGATCAAATTCACCATCTGGCACTGTGTCATAAATATCCAAAGCCTCCTGATACCGGCCCATATGTACATAGACATCGGCAAGGCTACTTGTTGCGATGTTGACTTCACCGAATTTTTTGGCCTCAGTCAAAAGGTTGATGGCCTCATCAAATTTTCCGACCCTCTTCATGTGGTCCGCCAATTGGACCAATGTCCAACCGTCAGAAGGCATCAATCGGACCGCAGTATCCAAGCATTCAAACTCGAAATCCGTTCTGAACATCTCAACACAATGAGTTGCGATGTTACATAGTGACTTGACGGCGTGAACCTCCCCTCCAGGAATCAAGGTTTGATCATTAATGAGCTCTTGGATATATGCCTTTGCGTTTTGCTCGCGACCTTCAGAGATGGCTATCACTATGCCATCAATTTGCTTCATGGCTTTGTGGAATTCTGAGTACGGCGAATATGATTTTACAGAATTCCACTTCCTTTTTCCATTCGCTGAACCATCTCCATCTTCCTCTTCTGGTAAAAGTGTAAAATCTAATTTCGCAATATCTTCCGTGGGGAACAATTGCTTTGCAATTGCCTTTGCCAATCTAATTAGCGCCATTCTCTCAATCGGTGATGATAAACCTAGAGCAAGACTGTTCCATGCACGCTCTACAGCAGAAAAATCTTTCGCATTAATTGTGGTTACTATAGCGCCATTTTCTATTGCGGCACGCCATATCCCTGTCCGACCATCTTGGAATGGACTAAAGTCTTCTTCAGAGATCATGAGCCAACGCCCCACGATGCGTTGTAATAAGGGTTGAGACTCTCTTACAAGATTCAACAAATTAGCCGTGGCACCAAATCCATCCGACAAAGCATCGTATATCAATGATTGCAATTTCTCAGTCCTCGCTAATGGAGCTTTCAACAAGTTTCGTCTGATAAAATTAACAACGCCATCAAGCTTGAGTGCATCTTCGATTTCCTCAAAAAGTTCAGCCTGAATTTCACGCGGCATCCCAAATAATAATGACTCTATATTCAGCAGGCACCGATTGCATTTATATTTTAATATTGCAAGTACTAGCAAAGATTCTTCATCTGTTTCTTCTAAAATTTCCCAATCCTCGGCGATTCCACTTGCCATTGTCGCAAATTCTCGAGAAACAAGTGCCATTTCTGGAACATTAATGGATTTAGAATCATGCTCATGATCAGTAAGAATAATCCCCGAAGAACTTGAAAAATATGCTTTCACGGCTTCCACCCACTAGCCTTTCGCGGGGACCATAATTCTTTAATGATTTTGATATCCAATTTGTCGTGCCTACTAGTGCCATCATCAGTAAATTCTACATTTTGAACCGCATCTACATTGAACGAATCATAAATATGAGCTTCGATACAACGATCTTCATCGCGAGTTTTCCCGTTATTCACTAATGAATTTCCCCACTCGGTTTTGCTAGAGCCTGATAACAAATTGGGTTCGAGTTTGGAAGCAACAAGTTCCTTTTTGTTTAGCCAACTACATTTATATCCGAAAGGAAAAGGCATATTCGCCCGAACATCAAGCTGGCGAAATAATAAATATGAATTTTCAAACAAAAAACTTACTCTATTTTTCACTGCAATATCTTTAAGCTGAATATGCACTGGTCCATAATTTTTTAAACTATAATTATTTAATGATAAAACGCCGTATCGGATGTTTTTTGCGTAATGCCCAAATAATTTCCCACTGACTGCATGTCGCTCGGCATCAAAATCCTGCGGGGCTGGAGTCCTCACCCCACTCCCAACTAGGGCTTCATAGCCCTGATACAAAGTTCGGCGATCCTGAAAAAACGCCCGAGCGGCAAAAGCTGGAACCGCGATAATCACGTGAGATTCGCGTTCTACTGCATCAGCAAGGGCATCAAATTCACGGGAAACCCCCCTACTCTGGCTCGACTCTCGGGCGATACGAAATCGCTTAGCGACTTCCTCTGTTTGGATGAGTCTGTGTGCGGCGCGTACGTTAGGAGCACCTAGGTCGAAGCTGCATACTTGACAAAGTCGTAACGACTCCGAGCACTCTTCACCACAGTTTGAGCACCGCTCTGGTGTCGGTGGCGAAGGTGTCCGATTCAAGGTTATGGCGGTCATGGTGCGATTGTTCCCTGAGTGCCGGATGGTTTAGACATGACGACGAACCATTCAGTCTAGCCGGTGCCGCCCAAATTCCATAAACACGTTGATCGACGCCAACTGCTTGCTGCAGCCTAGCCAAAGCCTCTGCATCCTCGGCACAAACCCCTGCAGGCCAAAAGCCAACCACCAAGCGGATCTACATCACCTATGCCGAGGTTGCTGGGTTTGGTTTCCAGTTTTGTAGGGTGAGAAGAGAAAGCACTCGCACCGACGCATGTAGCGCTTGGCACCGCCTGTTCCCCACCCGGCCAGATCGCTGCGGGTGCTTGACGCTAGCTTGACCCTAAAAAAAGGCCACCTGGTCAAGGTGGATAGGGGATTCAAAGGCCCCATTTTGATTTCTCGACGGGGTGGGTTTCCAAAAATGGGGTGAGATTCTGATCAAAGACGGGTTCCAGGCGAATGGCTATTGGGGTGTTCGGGGTTGTCGGACTCTGGGATCAGGTTTTCAAAGACGATGGTCCCACCATGGCCCAAGGCTTCGCCAGGGTCAAGCCCGGTTCTGTGATGAATCCCCAGTGCTTTCTTCGGCGTCAGCGCTGCCTCATGGCGGCTGTTCCTTCCTACTGAGGCAGTCGAGCATGGCGGCGATCACCCTCGGCTGCTGGATCACGGCGATGCGCTGCATGCGGCTGTCGCAGCGCGGGCAGGCCATGACATCAACTGCAAACACCCTCAGCAGCAGTTGCGCCCAGGGCACCCAGCGCCGCCGGATGGTCCTGCCATTGCGGGTTTCGGCATAGGCCACGCTGTGGCCGCAGGGATCCTGGTCGGCGTCCTCGGGCGGTTCGGGCACCACTTGTTTCCTCAACCTGGCATTCGGCGCGAGGACGCCAAAATAGTGGACAAGGTGCATCCTCGGCGGCGGCACGAGCGCCGAGAGGCGCGCCACCAGTTCCTCGCCACTGAAGAAGATCACCCTTGTCCCATCGGGCCACGGCGTTTTCAGCTCGAAGGCGTACCTGCCGTCCATGGTTTCGTGGAGTCGGCCTTTGGCCAGGGGTGGGCGGCTGGTAGGACCGGGCGCAGAGCATTCGATCTTTTTCGTTTTATTTTCGTCTTTTCCGGGCCGAATTTTCCTCAGTGACCCCAAGGCATCTTCTGTAAGCGCACTATTTCAAGAACCACCCGGCCCGAGTCCGGCCTATCCGTCTCTCAGGCACCCCAGCAGTTCGTGATGCGCGCCCCTGCTGCCCACCACCAGATTCCCGCTCTCGAACCACCCCTGTCCGCCCTCCCAATCGGTGATCACGCCGCCGGCTTCCTGCACCAGCAGCACGCCGGCGGCGATGTCCCAGGGTTTGAGGCCCAGCTCGAAGTAGCCGTCGAAGATGCCGCAGGCGACGTGGGCGAGGTCGAGGGCGGCGCTGCCGGCGCGGCGGATGCCCTTGGCCCTTGGGAACACGCGGCCCAGGGCGGCGTTGAACATCGGCCAGCGGTCGCCCAGCTGGTAGGCGAAGCCCGTGGCCAGGAAGGCGCCGTCCAGGCCCGCCTGCGGTGAGACGCGCATGGGCTGGCCGTTCCAGGTGGCGCCCTGGCCCCGCACGGCCAGGAAGCAGTCGTCCCGCAGGGGATCCAGCACGCAGCCCACCACGGGGCCTTCGGCATCCCAGAGGGCCACGGAGACGGACCAGTGGGGAAAGCCCTGGACGAAGTTCAGGGTGCCGTCCAGGGGATCCACGATCCAGCGGTGTTCCGCATCACCCGAAGCACCGCCTTCTTCGCCGAGGAATCCGTACTCTGGAAATCGAGGTGCCAGTTCGGCGCGGATGGCCGCCTCGGCGGCGCGGTCGGCATCGCTGACGACATCGTTCTTGGATTTCTCGGTGATGGTGGCGGGGTCGAGCTGGCGGAAGTAGCCGAGCAGCACGTTCCCCCCGGCCCGGGCCGCGGCCACACAGGCCTCCCGTTGCGCGTCGTACATGGTCACCGCCTTTTCCTGCCGGATGCTTTCACGGCGGTTTCCGCCCGGTTCCTGATGGCCCGGATCATGCCCGGAAACACGAAGACGTGGAGGGGCAGGACCGCGTACCAGTAGAGCAGACCCAGCAGCCCGTGCGGCTCGAAGAAGGCGGTCTGCTCCAGCCGCGAGCCGGTGCCTTCGGGGCGCACCGTGAACTGGAGCCAGGCGTGGCCATCCAGCTTCATTTCGGACCGGAGGCGGAGGAGCCGGTCCGGTTCCAGGGCCTCCACCCGCCAGAAGTCCACCGGATCGCCCACCCGGAGTTTCGCCGGATGCCGCCGTCCCCGGCGCATGCCCACGCCCCGCAGGGCCCGGTCGAGGAAGCCCCGCGCCTGCCACATCCAGTTCCCGGCGGGCCAGCCGTTCTCCCCCCCCAGGGCGCAGAAGGCCTGGAAGACCGCGTGGGGCTGGGCCTTCACGTGGCAATGGTGACGCTCCAGGAACAGGCCCTCGTGGGATCCCAGCTCCCGTCCCTCGGGTTGGCCGGCCAGGCTGGAGGCCCAGGTGGTCTCCACCGCGTCCTCGTCCAGGCGCTGCAGGGCCAGGGCCAGGGCCTCGCGGTAGGCCATGGGCCTCACCCGAAAAACCTCCAGAGCGCGGGGGTCGCGGACCACCACCTCCGTGCTCATGCCTTCCACCAGCGGCCCGGCCAGGGCCAGGGGGATGGGCGTCACCAGATCCACCCAGAGCACCGAAAGAATCGGAAACGGGACGTTCATGGGCACGATGAGGCGGCGCAAACCCTGGGCCTGGGCATAGCCCAGCATCATCCCCCGGTAGTCGAGGATGTCCCGCCCGCCGATCTCGAAGATCCCCGCCACCTCGGGGTGCTCGAGGGCCTCGGTGAGGTAGCCCAGCACGTCCCGCACGCCGATGGGCTGGCAGCGGGTGTTCACCCAGCGGGGCGTGATCATGATGGGCAGGCGTTCGGTCAGGTGGCGGAGCATCTCGAAGCTGGCGCTGCCGCTGCCCACGATCACGGCGGCCCGGAACTCCAGCACCGGCAGCCCCGAGGATCCCAGGGCGGCCCCCACCTCCTGGCGGCTGGCCAGGTGGTCGCTGCGGTGGCGGGTGGGGTCGCCCAGCCCCCCCAGGTAGATGATCCGGCGCACCCCGGCCTGTGCGCAGGCCTCCGCGAAGGTGAGGGCCTGGCGCAGATCCCGCCCCCGGAAATCCGGACTGTCCTCGCCCATGGCGTGGACGAGGTAGTAGGCCTGTGCCACCCCGTGGAGGGCGGGTTCGAGCGAGACCGGATCCGACACGTCGCCCTGGACCACCTCGACGCCGGGCCAGACCCGCCCCGCCAGGCGTTCCGGGTTGCGCGCGAGGCAGCGCACCCGGTGGCCCGCGGCCAGCAGCCTGGGCACCAGGCGGCCCCCGATGTAGCCCGTGGCGCCGGTCACCAGGATGAGCGGCTTGCCGGGATCCATGAGGGTGGCCCCTTTGGGCTTCGGCTCATTCATAGGGGGACCAGATCGGCGAAAACGAAACCAACCCGCTCCACCACCTCACCCCGCCGGATCGGTACGGGATGACGGAACATGGGCCCGTCCCAGACGAAAGTGTGGAATTCGCCCCGTTCGCCGCAGGGATCCACGGAGGGGGGCAGGTCCGTCAGCAGGGCCTCGTCGAAGTCACGACCGGCGAAGGATGCCTCCAAGACCTTCGGATCCACGCACACCAGCGTGGCCTTCAGACCGGCCGCCACCATCTCCCGGGCGAGGATGGCGGTATCCCGACCCCAGAGGGGGAAGAGGGGCGTCAATCCCGTCCCCGCCAGTTTCTGGATGCGGTAGTCGCGCACATCCTTCAGGAACAGGTCCCCGAAGACCATCGCCTCGATGCCCTGGTTCACCGCGTCGACGCAGGCCTGGGCCATGCGTGCCTCGTAGGCCTCATTGGGACAGGGCCAGGGCAGCGGCACCTTCCAGAGGGGTAGGCCCGCAGCCTCGGCTTGGGCCTCCAGTAGCGTTTCGCGGACGCCGTGCATGGCCACCCGGTCGAAAGCGGTATTGGTGGTGGTGAGGAGGCCGACCACCTCGACCTCCCCGGCCAACCGGAGCACATGCAACGCCCAAGCGGCGTCCTTGCCACTGGACCAGCTCAGCAGGGCCTTGGGTGGGGTCACGCGGCACCTCCACCTATCGCTTGCTGCGCGTGCTCCAGCTTGCAGGACTTGCCGAGGCGGAGCCTCCCTGTGCCGCGCCCTTCATTCGGCCCATCCTGGGCCTCACCCCTCCAGGGCCGGGCATCCGCCCAGTAGCGCTCGGCTCCTGCCTCGCGCTCGGGCTTCGGCTTCGCCAAAGTGGCCTTCCGCTCCTGCTCCCTGCTCATGGGTCCAGGATACGGGTCGAAATTCCTGACGAATTTGGTAAACTTTACCGGGAGCCCGCCATGCCCAAGGTCATCAACATCGAACCCACCCCCAATCCCGACGCCCTGAAGTTCCTGGTGCACCCGGCCATCCTCAAGGCCGGATCCCGGTCCTTCAAGGACTTCGGCGCGGCCGTGGGCGATCCGCTGGGATCCTGTCTCTTCGGGCTGGGCCGGGTGACCTCCGTGTTCTACATGGACCGCTTCGTCACCGTGAATAAGGAGCCCTCGGCGGAGTGGAGCGATCTCATTGATCCCATCTGCGAAGCCATCGAGGATCTCAAGCTGCCCGAGAACGACACGGGGGATGCCGCACAGGCGCTTGGCGGTGATGCCGATGCCACCCTGGAGCGCATCAACCACCTGCTGGACACCCGCATCCGCCCCGGCCTGGCGGGGGACGGCGGGGGCCTGGAGGTCATCTCCTTCGATGGCCAGACCCTCCAGATCAGCTACCACGGCGCCTGCGGATCCTGTCCCTCCTCCACCAGCGGCACCCTGCGCTACATCGAGGGGCTGCTCCAGGAGGAAGTGAGTCCGAGCCTCCGTGTCGTTAGCTGGTAGGGCGACTATCGGAGGCCTGGCCCCCCCCGGGGCACGGCACCTCGGTCATGGCCGCAGGCCATGCCGAGTGGAAGTGAGTCCGAGCCTCCGCGTGGTTAGCTGGTAGGACTTGCGCCCGGGGAAAAGCTGGGCAACCTGGATGGTACTTCTGGAGACCCGCGTGGTGGTGGCCAAGCCCGTCAAGCATCGCACCGGCGCGCCGGATCCCATGGCCGCGCTGGCGGATCTCCTCCAGGAAACCCATGCGGATCCCGCCCGTCTTTTCGAACGGGGACTGGCCCTCCTGGTCCAGGTTCTCGGCGTGGACCGGGCCTTGCTCACCCGCGTCAGCGGCCTGGGCTTCGAGGTGTTCTGGTGGGCCATGGGTCCGCGCATCACCATGGCCGATGTCTTCGAGGCCCCGGAAAAGGGATTCTGTCCCTTCGCCATCGCCCATCCGGACCGGCTGCTCACCATCAGGGATTCGGCCGCGGACCCCCGATGGCGCAAGAGCCCGGGCTATCTGGAACTCGGCATCCGCGCCTACGCCGGCGTGGCCCTGATGGTGGGGGACGGCGCCCTCGGAACCCTCAGCGTGCAGCATCACGCGCCCCGCGAATTCACCCGGGCCGAGCTGTCCCTGCTGAGGACCATGGGCTACCTCATGGCCCGCACGCTGGAATCCGAAAACCTCAAACAGGAGCTGCGGGCGGCCCTGGACGCGCTGGAGCTCAGCAGCGCCATCGTCGAGGACAGTGCCTTGCAGGGCCCGCGCTCGGGCCTGCCCAACCGCCGCTACCTGGAGATCTGGTTGCGTTCCTCGCTCTTCATGGCCCGCCGCCGCAAGGAGCCCATGGCCCTCGCGCTCTGGTCGCAGCCCATGGTCCCGGGCACCAAGGGCCGTCTTGCCGCCGCCGCGGGACACCTGCGCGGTGAGGATCTGCTGGTGGATCTGTCCACGGATCAGTACCTGCTGCTCATGCCCCACACCACCGACGCTGGTGCCGAGGCGCTTTTGGCGCGCCTGCGGGATTCCCTGGGCAGCCATCCGACCGGGGCCACGCTCTGGCTTCCGGACGGGAAGGATATGACCCTGAAGTCGGCTTTGCGGCGCGTCGCCAAAGCCTTCACGGAGGCCAATCGCGAAGGCTCTGATCTCGTCTGGAGCCACGGCTGAGGCGTGGTCCCCAGGCCCATCACTGGCCCCGCCGCCGCGTCCGTGGGATGATGGGCGGCTCTGGTACAGCCGGTGCGGAAGCCGGCTTCTGGGAGGTGAATGTTGGACACCCCGACCCTGGTGAAAGCGGCCTTGAACGCGCTGGACAGCAAGAATGGCCCCAGCCGCGAGGATCTCTGCCACTGGTATGAGCTGATGCACCTCGGACGCCTGCTGGACGACAAGGCGCCCAACTATCTGAAGCAGGCCATCGGCTGGTCCTACCACGCGCCCTGCGCGGGCCACGATGGCATCCAGCTGGCCGCGGGCCTGTCCTTCCGGCCCGGCCGCGACTTTCTCTTCCCCTACTACCGCGATCTGATGACCTGCCTCGCCGCGGGCATCACCCCCGAAGAGATCATCCTCAACGGCATCTCCAAGGCCACCGATCCCGCCAGCGGCGGCCGCCACATGAGCAACCACTTCGCGAAGCCGTCCATCGGCATCCAGAACGTATCCAGCCTCACGGGCAACCATACCCAGCACGCCGTGGGCCTGGCCCGCGCGGTCAAGCACTACGGCCGCGACAGCGTGGTGTTCAGCAGCCAGGGCGAATCGTCGCTGTCCGAGGGCTACTGCTTCGAGAGCATCAATGGCGCGGACCGCGAGCAGCTGCCCGTGGTGTTCATCGTCCAGGACAACGGCTATGGCATTTCGGTGCCCAAGCGGGATCAGAGCGCCAACGACCACATCTGCGACAATTTCAGCGGGTTCCCGAACCTGAAGATCATCAAGTGCGACGGTCTCGACTTCCCGGATTCCATGCGCGCCATGGAAGAGGCGCTCGCCTTTGTCCGCACGGGCAAGGGGCCGGCCATGGTCTATGCCACCTGCGTGCGCATCGGCAGCCACTCCAATTCGGATCGCCACGAGCTCTACCGCGATGAGGCGGAGCGCGCCGGGGCCAAGGCGAAGGATCCCCTGCCCCGCTTCCGCGCCTTTTGCCTGGATTACGGCCTCAGCGAGGACGAGATCCTGGCCATCGAGACGGACAACCAGGCCCGGTACCTCGCCGCCCACGACAAGGCCATGGCCGCGCCGAATCCCGATCCCGCCAGCATCCACGATTTCGTCATTCCCGAGGGCTGGGTTTCGGAGCAGTACCCCGACGGCACGCACCAGGCCACCGGCGAGGCCCTCAGTCTCATCGCGGCCCTGAACCAGACCCTCAAGGAGGAGTTCCGGCACAACCCCGATACCTTCATCTGGGGCCAGGATATGGCCAACAAGGAGAAGGGCGGCATCTTCAACGTATCTAAGGGCATGCAGCCCGAATTCGGCGGACAGCGCGTGTTCAACGCCCCCATCGCCGAGGACTACATCGTCGGCACGGCCAACGGCTTCTCCCGCCTCGATGACAAGATCCGCGTGGTGGTGGAGGGCGCCGAGTTCGCCGACTACATCTGGCCCGCCGCCGAGCAGATCGTGGAGTGCAGCCACGAGTACTGGCGCACCAACGGCCAGTTCGCGCCCAACCTCACCATCCGCCTCGCCTCCGGCGGCTACATCGGCGGCGGCCTCTACCACTCGCAGAATGTCGAAGGCTGGCTCACCACCCTGCCCGGCATCCGCGTGGTGGTGCCCGCCTTCGCGGACGATGCCGCGGGCCTGCTCCGCACGGCCATGCGCAGCCGGGGGACCACGCTCTACCTCGAACCGAAATTCCTCTACAACGCCAGGATGGCCTATGCCGCGGTGCCGCCGGACTTCGCCGTGCCCTTCGGCAAGGCCCGGGTCCGCCGGGCCGGCTCCGACCTCACCATCCTCGCCTACGGCACGCCGGTCCACTTCGCCCTGGAGGCCGCGGCCAGGCTGGAGAAGGAAGGCAGATCCGCCGAGGTGATTGACCTCCGCAGTCTCAGCCCCCTGGACACGGACGCCATCATCACCTCCGTCAAGAAGACCCACCGCCTGCTCATCGCCCACGAGGACAAGGTCTTCGGCGGCTTCGGCGGCGAGCTGGCGGCCATCGCCGCCTACGAATGCTTCCCCTGGCTCGACGCCCCAGTGGAACGCATCGGCTCCGAATTCACGCCTGTGGGCTTCAGCCGCATCCTCGAACGCGCCATCCTGCCCGACACCGCCAAGGTGCTGGCCGCCGCACGCAAGGTGCTTTCGTTCTAAACCATTGAAAAGATAGATCCACAGATTCCACAGATTCACACAGATTTTTGTTTTTCCTAATCTGTGGAATCTGTGGAATCTGTGGATAAATCAGTTCTCTTTTTCCTTCAGAGGAGCGCCCATGCAGTTCGGTCCCTGGGATGTCCAGATCGTCAGTGGCGGCACCTTCCGGCTGGATGGCGGCGCCATGTTCGGCACCGTCCCGAAGGTCGTCTGGAACAAGCTCTACCCCGCCGACGAGGAGAACCAGATCCTCATGGGGACCAACTGCCTGCTGATCCGCGGCGAGGTGGGCGGAAAGAAGCACGTTGTCCTCGTGGACAACGGCAACGGCGACAAGGAGACCGATGACTTCATGGCCCGCTTCAAGTTCGAGGGCCGGGGCGTGCTGGACGCGAACCTCGCGAAGCACGGCGTGAAGCCCGCGGACATCACGCTTTGCATCCTGACCCACCTGCACTTCGACCACGCCGGCGGCAGCACGCGCTTGGACGCCAACGGGAAGACCGTCCCCAGTTTCCCGAATGCCCGCTACCTGGTGCAGGCCAAGGATCTCGCGGACGCCAGACATCCCCACCTGCGCGTGAAGGCCAGCTACCTGCCCCAGAACTGGGAGCCCATGGAAGCCGCGGGCATCCTCGATACCGTGGAGGGCCCGGCCGAGATCCTGCCCGGCATCTCCGTGCGGCTCGCGCCGGGCCACATCGAGGGCCTGCAGAACATCGTCGTCGAGGGTGGCGGCCAGCGCCTCGTCTACCTCGCCGACCTCATCCCCACCGCCCGCCACATCCAGCCCGCCTGGGTCATGGGCTACGATCTGGATGTCGTCACCTGCGTGAACGAGCGCATGAAGCTGCTCGACGAAGTCACCGGCACCGGCACCATCCTCGTCTTCGAGCACGACCCCGAGATTCCCGCGGGCACCGTGAGCCGGGACGCGAAGGGGAAATACCGGGTGACGCCCGTGGCGATCTAGGCCGACTCCAGCCCCCCCGCGCTAGACTGGAACCCTCAGCCCGGGAGCACCATGGCCTTCACCCCAGGATCCAGGCGCGGCGCCATGGCCGATATCAACATGACGCCGCTCATTGACGTGATGCTGGTCCTGCTGATCATCTTCATGATCGCGGCGCCGATGATGACCACGGGCGTGGACGTGAAACTGCCGGAGAGCCGCACGGGGCGCAACCTGGAAAGCGAAGCCCTCACGGTCACCGTCACCTTCGATGGCCGCCTGCAGTTCGACAAGGCCTTCCTGGCCCTGCCGGTGCTGGCCAATCAGCTGAAGGCCAAGGCCCGGAGCGGCGGCAAGCGCCCCATCCTGGTACGGGCCGATCACAATGTGCCCTATGGCCGCGTCATCCAGGTGGTGGACGCCATCCGCGAAGCGGGCTTCACCCAGGTGGGCTTCGTCACCGCCGCCGCCCCCGCCCTGCCTCCCCCCGCCCTTTCCATCGCCGCGAAATGAGCCAGGATCTCCAGGCCTACCTCCGCACCCGCGCCCACCTGGGCGAGCTGCGCTGGGGACCGGGCTTGGCCCTGAGCCTGGGCCTGCACCTGGCCCTGGGCGCCGTCTTCTTCTGGCCCCGGGGCGGCCGGGAGAATCCCGAGGAGGTGAAGGTCACCTGGGTGAACCTGCCCGCGGCCATGGCGGGCGCCTCGGGCGGTTCCGAGGCCATGGAGGTGGGCAAGTCCGGCGAGCGCCTGCGGCGCGTGGAGGAAGTGGCCCCGGTCCGCGCCACCGCGCCCTCGGCCACGGCCCCCGATCCCTTCGCCACGAAGACCACCCAGGCCGCCGCCAAGGGCGATAGCAAGGACGCCGTCAGCCAGGGCACCGGCACCACCGCCGCCAAGGGCAAGACCGCCGCGGTCAACCCGGTCGCGGGGGCCGTGGGCACCGGCAATGGCGCCGCCTTTGGCGCGGGCGCGGGCGTTCCCGGGCTCAACCCCACCTCGGGCGTGCAGGGCGGCGTGGGCCTGGTGGGCGGAGTGGACGGGGATTTCCCCTTTGTCTGGTACCTCCAGCAGGTGCAGTCCCGCATCACCACGAACTGGAACCGCGTCTCCAGCACCCAGGGCCGCGTGCAGATCTACTTCCGCATCGCCAAGGACGGCAGCCTGGACCGCGTGCGCGTGGAAATCCCCAGCGGCAATGCCGCCATGGACGAAAGCGCCCGCATGGCCGTCCTGCGCTCCGCGCCCCTCCAGCGGTTGCCGGAGGGCTACGAGGGCCAGTACCTCGGCGTGCGGTTCTGGTTCACGTACTTGGGCAACTAAGAGCACCTGGCAAGGCCCGACGATGCCGCGATGAAGCCAGGCGGGATGCACCGCCAGGAAGGGCCCGCAGGGCAACGTGGTTCGTTGTTCAAGGAACCTGACGCCGCGGAGCGCCCGCCTGGCTTCATCCCTTCGGGCGAGGGGTGGCGGGCGTCGCGATGCCGCGTCACGCTCGTCGCGCGTAGTACCCGCTACGCTTCGACTCGCCTTCCTCGCCTCGCTCGCCCGGCACCCCTCGCGCGGCGACGTGGGGCCTTGCCAGGTGCTCTTTGGCGTACACTCGCACGATGCTCCCGCTCCTGCCCCTGGCAGCCCTCTTCGCCCAGTCCCCGGCCCCCTGCACCCTGACCCTGGAACCCCGGGAGGTCCGCCCCGGCGATTCGGTATTGCTCGCCTGGGCCTGTCCGCAGGTGCCGCAGATCCGCCTGGAACCGGGCGGCATGGTGCTGCCGGGGCGCTTCCAGGTGACGATCCGGCCCGCCTACACGACCACCTACCGCGTCTTCGACGCGCGGCCCGGGGGCCCGGAACTGGGGCAGACGGAAGTCCGCGTCATTCCCGGCATGGCCCTGGGGGAGCCCGCCCGCATCTGCTCCTTTGATTCCAGCGCCCGGGCCGTGCTGCCCGGCGAACCCGTCGTGCTTCGCTGGGAATGCGCGGGCAGCGCCAAGGTGCGCCTGGAGCCCGGCGGCCTCGAACTGGACGGCAAGAGCGAAATCACCGTCACGCCCCTGGAGAACACCCGCTACACCATCACCGCCAACAACGCCGCGGGCGGCCAGAGCCGCACCCTGGAAGTCTCGGTGCTGGGGCGGCTGACCGCCGCCCTTCCGGCCCCGGCCACCGTCTGCACCTTCGAGGCCAGCCGCACGGTGGTGAAGCCCGGCGAGCAGGTGGATCTGCGCTGGATCTGCCAGGGCAACGCCAAGGTGCGGCTGGAGCCCGGCGGCCTCGAACTGGACGGCCAGTCCAGCATCGCCGTGGTGCCGGACAAGACCACGGTCTACACCCTGAGCGTCAGCAACCTCCTGGGTGGTTCATCGCGCAGCGTGGAGGTGCGCGTGGAAGCCCCCCGGCGCGTGCTGACCGAAAAGGATCTGGTGGATCCCGAAGAGGCCATCAAGCCCCTGGACCGCATGGACCTGCCCGAGGCCCTCCGGCGCGGCGAAGCCATGAGAGGCGCCGCGCCGGAAGGCTCCTGGACCGTCCGTCTCGTGGTATCCGGCCGCGCCGATGGCCTGCGCACGGTGGCCCGGGCCGCGGGCCCCAAGGCCACGGAGATCCTGGTGCTGCCCTTCGTGCGGAGGGATGGCTTCCGCTTCTGGCAGGCCTGCTACGGCACCTTCCCCAGCCGCGCCCAGGCCTGGAAAGCCTGGCGCAGCGCCCCGGAGCCACTGCGCAGGACCTTCCAGGACGCGCTGACCCAGCGGCTCCCCGCCGCGGCGGTCGCCGCACCAGTCACCGCATCAACTAGCGCAGGCGCTACCCGCGGGTGACCTCCACCGTGAAGGCCTCGCCGACCATGTTCACGTCCAGCGTGTCCACGATGAAGTAGATCGTGCGGGCCTCGGCCGTGGGGTTCTTGTAGGTGGCCCGTGGTTCCCCCGTGGGAATCCGGTTCTGGAGCAGGCCCGGCTCCTCCATGCCCCAGGCATTCACGCCCAGCACCCGGAACCAGGCCTTGCGGCCCTCCACCACCTGCACCTTCACCGTCCCCCCACCGGGCACCGCGATGGCGTAGGCGCGCCAGCCGCTGATGTCCGGCACCTTGTCCTTCACCCGGACACTGCCCGCGGGAAGCTGCAGGGCGGGAATGGAGGGGCCCTGCCGGGCCCCGAGCCGGGCGCGGCCCAGGATGCTTGCATCAGCCCCCGCATCGGGAACCCGGGGCGCCATGGGTCCCCGGGGCGCGGCAGGCAGATCCTTGGCCGCCACCTCGGGCAGCGGGGCCGGGGCCGTCTGGACCAGGAGGACAGGAACGGAAAGGAACCAGGGAATCATGGGAGCCTCCGCCTATGAGATGCCGCGACCGGGCCGGAGTTGAACGGTGAACGAGGATTGCCTCATTGTTTCGGATCATTGAGCTGCGGCGCCTGCTGGACCGCCAGCAGGACATAGGTTTTCTGGGGTTTCAACAGCTCGTCCTGGATCGCCAAGGTGAGATCACTGACGACGCGGCCTCCTTCCACGGGCCGGAACGCCCCCGTGGTCTCGTCATAGACCGTGATGATGACCAGGTCATTCAGCGACTTCTTGGCCAGGAAATCCACGCAGTAGTAGCGGTCGTGTTTGGCCGAGCCATAGAGCGACCGCTGGAAACCGCTCAGACCCGCCGCCTGCCCTTCGGAAAGGCTGGCCGTCCGGGCCAGGGCCGCCTCGAAGACCTTCGGAGGCAGCTTCGCGTCCTTGCCGCAGGCAAGGAAAGCGAGCGCGATGACGGGGGCGAGGATCGCTGTCTTGTTCATGGGGCACCGGGTTGGAGACCTGACGAAAGGGGTTGGGCGGAGGGTTGGGCCCTCGATGGGATCAGAAGGCTTCATGCTCGATCTTCGATTTACCAAGATCAAAAACAATTGTGCATAGTTCGATGTTGAACCAGGCCCGGAAAAGAGCTTCTGTCCTCTTCTGAGGCCATCGTTCTTCAAGGACGCACCAAGCCTCAAGCTCTTCTTTGAAAATTGATCGCCAGCAGGATTTCAACAAGGCGGGGTGGTCAGCATCGGGGGCGGTGGATTCTGCCAGAAGATAGACCGAAGGCTCTCCGCTGAGAATTTCCTGGCGGGCTTTTGCTTCGGGCTCGTGGAAGGTTCTGGCCGCCCACTCGATAAAGGGAGCACCAGGACGGACGATCAAGGCGAAACGGTTTATTGACTTCATGTTGGCTTCACCACAAGTGTGATTTCCATGAAACGAGATGAAGGGCCTAACGAAAGCAGCTAACCGGCCCCGCCTGCACCGAGACGCTGAGCGGAGCCGAGGAAGACGAATGAAGAGAAAGAGCGGAAGGCAATGCAGGCGGGGTCCGACTTGAGCGGAAGGTTAGGGCCTGACAGGCCATGCAATTTTGACCCTTCGATGATGAGCAACGCAGTCGCGTAGATACAGGTCGATGAGGCTTTGATAGGGAACCCCTGCCTCAAGCGCCATGTTCTTGAAGTAGAGGACGACTTCTTCAGAGAGGCGCATGGTGACTGGCTTCTTGAGTTTCGAAGCGTAAGGATTCTTGCGGGCTTTCATGGTGGAGAAATCGTATTCGGCTCTCATGCTAATTCACCTCCATAGAATGCGCTCTCACGCTTGGTTGCTTTGCGGGCTGAAATGATTCGAATTAGATCGCCAGACTCGCGTTCGCAGTGGCAGACCACAAGCACCCGAGCACTGGAACTCATGCCAAGCATGATGAATCGGTCTTCAGGGGACGAATGGTCATCGTCATAGAACTGAATGGCGAATTCATCGTAGAAGACTGACTGAGCCTCCTCGAAGGAGATCCCATGCTTCTTGAGGTTGGCCGTGGCCTTGGGTGGATCCCACTCGAATTGGATCATACATACATTGTATTGCGGGTCGTTCACCCGTCAAGGGGGGCCTAACGAAAGCAGCTAAGCGGCCGCGCCTGCACCGAGACGATGAACGGAGCCGAGATAGCAAAATGATGAGAGAGCGCGGGAAGGAACGCACGCGCATCGCTCGGAAGTCCTCGTGCCCCCATAGGGCCGCTTCGAAAGTCGCCTTGGCCAGGTCGATGCCCGCCCAAAACGAGGAGTGAGGTGGGTGCTGACTCTTCATGGGGCCTCCCATTTCGCCCGGGAAAGCCTATGTTTTCAAACGTGGGCGCCATGACCACGCTTGCAAATGCGGCAAGTCAACCAAGGTTGTCACCGGTCCTCCGGCGTGCCACGGGAAGGGGGATGGGCTGAATCTCTCTCTCGGCGATTATCTCAGCGCCATGAACGGAATCGGCACCATCCCCCCGTTTGAAACACGGA
>JAUXSE010000059.1 GCA_030681515.1 Geothrix sp.
GTGGCCATGAAGAAGGTTGAGCCATAGATGTTGCCGCCATTGTCGCGGCTGAAGGCAAACGCCGCGTGGGCGTATTCATAGGCCTGCACGCTCGTGAAAAGCGCGCCCAGCACCACGGTTGCGATGAGGCCCCATATCAGGCCCTTACGGTCATTATTCAGCAAGGCGTGATGGGCCCAGGTTACTGTTGTGCCGGAGGTGAGCAAGATGAGTGTGTTCACCAATGGCAGGTGCCACGGATCAAAGATTGCCGTGTGCGTCACCACGCCGTCAACCAGCGGGGCAGGCGGCCAGACGCCGCCCGTGGCAAGCCCGCGCGCCTGCTGGATTGATTCACCGGAAAACAGGCTGGCGTCAAAGAAGGCCCAGAACCACGCCACGAAGAACATGACTTCCGAGGCGATGAACATGATCATGCCGTAGCGCAGGTGAAGGCTGACAACCGGCGTGTGATCGCCGGCATGGGCCTCATTGATGACGTCACGCCACCACATGAACATGGTGTAGAGCGCGAGGGCAAAGCCCAGGGCCATGACCGCCCAGTGGCCGCCATGCATCCAATTTATTGCGCCAATGGCAAGTATCAGGGCCGAAGCCGAGCCAACGGCCGGCCAAGGACTTGGATTGACCAGATGATAGTCGTGGTGCTTTGCGTGGGCGTCAGCCATGTCCCTACTCCTCAATTCGTATTTTGCTTCGGCGGTTTTTGCTCAACCGCAGAAACCGCATCAGGTTTGTCTACTGGAAAAAATGTATAGGACAGCGTGATTTCGCTGATCGATTTTGAATCCGGGTCGTCGAGGATTGCCGGATCGACAAAGAAATCCACGGGCAAATCGGCTGACTCGCCGGGCTTCAAGGTCTGTTCGGTGAAGCAGAAGCACTGGATCTTGTTGAAGTAGGCGCCGGCCTCGGCGGGAGACACATTGAAAATGGCGCTGCCGGTCAACACCTTGCCGGCTGTATTGGTGGCGCTGTAATGGGCCATGTTCTGCTCACCGATCCTGACCTTCATGACGGACTGCACGGGATGGAAATTCCAGCCGAGGCTGTCCGCCGTATTGGCGTCAAAGCGGATGATGATGAATTTGCCGGTTGCGGTTTCAGGCGCCGCATCGGCTCGTTGCGTGGTTCCGCCA
>JAUXSE010000042.1 GCA_030681515.1 Geothrix sp.
GCTTGGCCTGCTGCCCCAGGGCCAGCCCGAACGCTACATCCGCGTCCGGGACATGGTCGCCCAGATGGACGCCGAGGAGTTCGGCACCTGCACCAACCACGGCGAGTGCGAAACCGCCTGCCCCAAGGGCATCAAGATGGAAAACATCGCCCGCATGAACCGCGACTACATCAAGGCCAGCCTCACCTACCGCCCTGCCACCATCGGTGGTGGCATGGCGTAGATTCTGTTCCCTGCATGAAAAGGGCCCGGCACTTGCCGGGCCCTTTTCATGGGTGTCCAAGCAGCCTGGTGGCCAGTTCCTCAAGCCGTTCCGGCGTGTTGGACGCGGGTTCCTCCAGCACGGCCTCCAGCAGCTGCCGCTGAAGATCGCCCAACCAGGGACCGCTGCCCCGGCCCGCCAACCGCATGAGGGCTCCGCCATCCAAAGCCAGGTCCCGCACTGACAGGGGTGGCGCGGCGGCGGCCAGGGCCTCCAGACGGGACATCAGCGCCCGATGCTCCGCCTCGCGGGCGTCCACCTCCAGGCCCTTACCCCGCTGGTCCGCCAGACGGAACGCGGCCCAGCGGTCCAGGGACAGACCCTCCTGGGCGAGGCGCCGGAGGAACCGGCGGCAGGCGGCATCGCCCCAGTCATCGGAAGGATGGGTGCCATGGTGGCGGATCAGGGACGCCACCTCTTTCCGCAGGGCGTGACTGGCCTTCAGGCGCTCGAAGATCGCCTCGGCCAGTTCCAGGGATCGCGCTTCGTGGCCGTGGAAGTGCGCCTCGCCGTCCGCCCCGGTGGTCCGCGTGCCGGGCTTGCCGATGTCGTGCAGGAGCGCCGCCCAGCGCAGCCCGGATTCCGCCGGGGCGAACCGGACCACCTCCAGGGTATGGTTCCAGACATCATGGCGATGATGGCGGTTCTGGGCGCATCCGAGCATCGGCCGCAGCTCGGGCAGCCAAAGTTCCATCAGGCCGCTATCGGCCAGCAGGGCCATCCCGCGGTGGGGTTCGGCCCCTCGCAGCAGCTTGTCCAGTTCTGTGAAGACCCGCTCCACGGACACCTTGCGGGCCACTTCCAGGCGCCTGGGGATCGCGGCCAGGGTCGCGGCCTCCACCTCGAAACCCAGTTGAGCCGCAAAACGGCAGGCCCGCAGGGGACGGAGTCCATCCTCGGCGAAGCGCTTCATGGGATCGCCCACGGCCCGGATCACTCGCGCGGCCAGGTCGGCACGGCCCCCGAAGGGATCCACCAGCTCGCCCCCGCCGGCCGGCAGGGCCATGGCGTTGATGGTGAAGTCGCGGCGCGACAGGTCCTCCGCGAGATCAACCCCGAGGCGCACCGACTCGGGCCGCCGGCCATCCAGGTAATCGCCATCGCTGCGGAAGGTCGTCACCTCCACCGGGCGATCCTCCAGGATCACGGTCACCGTGCCGTGCTGCAGGCCCGTGGGGATCACCTTCAGGCCCGCGGCCCGCGCCCGGTCCATGACCACCTGCGGCATCAGCCGGGTGGCCAGATCCCAGTCGGCGTGGGGACGCCCAAGGAGCTCATCCCGGACGGCGCCGCCCACCACCATCAGCTCCGCGCCGGGGCCCAGGGCCCCCTGGAGGCGGAGCAGCGGGGCCCAGGTCAATCCGTCATCCCGGCGAGCCGCCGGAGGGCTTCGCCTTCCACCCGGCAGGTGAGCCAGGGGCGCATGACCTTCGCGCCATGGGCCTCGTAGAACTCGATGGCCGGGGTGTTCCAGTCCAGCACCTGCCATACGAAGCGGGTCCAGCCCTCCTGCACCGCGAGGGCGGCGAGATGCTTCAGCAGGGCCTTGCCGATGCCATGGCCCCGGAAGGCGGGGCGCACGAAGAGATCCTCGAGGTAGATGCCGGGCTGGCCTTCCCAGGTGCTGAAGTTCAGGAGCCAGAGCGCGAATCCCGCGGGCTGCCCGTTCCATTCCGCCAGGGTCACCTTCACCAAGGGATGCTCCGAGAACGCGTACCGGTGGATATCCGCCTCGGTGGCGATGGCCGCCTCTGGCTCGCGTTCGTACGCCGCGAGTTCGCGGATGTATTGAAGGATCAGTGGGGCATCGGCGGGAACGGCGGGGCGGAGGGTCAGCATTGGAATATGCTAACCGGATGGACCGCGACACCGCCCTCCGCCTTCACGAGGCCATGCTGCTCACCCGCCTCGCCGAGGAGCGGCTGGTGAAGCTCTTCCGCCAGGGGAAGACCCTCGGCAGCGTCTACCGCAGCCTGGGCCAGGAGGCCACGGCCTGCGCCACGGCCATGGCCCTGGGCCCCGAGGACATGATCGCCCCGCTGATCCGCAACCTGGGTTCCATGTTCGTCCGCGGCGTCACGCCAAGCGAGATCTTCCTTCAGTATCTGGGCCGGGCCACGGGCCCCAGCGGCGGGCGCGAACACAACAACCACTTCGGTTCCGTGGAGCGGGGCATCATCGCGCCCACCTCCATGCTCGGCGCCCTCATCCCGGTGATGGCGGGGGTGGCATTGTCCTTCCGGCAGAGGGGCGAGCGGCGCGTGGCCATGACCTGGATCGGCGATGGCGGCAGTTCCACCGGCGCCTTCTACGAGGGACTCAATTTCGCCGTGGTGCAAAAGCTCCCCCTCATCGTGGTGGGGGAATCCAATGGCTACGCCTTCTCGACGCCCCCGGACCGCCAGATGGCGGGGCGGATGTCGCTCCGCTCCCAGGGGGCCTTCACCCTCACCGTGGATGGCAACGATGCTGCGGTGGTCTTCGAGGCCGCGGCCCAGGCCCGCCAGCGCTGCCTCGAAGGCAAGGGCCCGGTCTTCCTCGTCTGCGAAACCTTCCGCAGATCGGGCCACGCGGAGCACGACGATCAGCGCTACGTGGATCCCGCGCTCCTCACCCAATGGGCTGCCAAGGATCCCCTGCCCCGCTTCGAAGCCTGGATGGCTCTCCGGGGCTGGACCCCGGACCCCGGACTGGCCGCCCGGATCGAGGCGGAGCTCCTGGCCTCGTCGGATGCCGCCCTCGATGCGCCCTGGCCGCAGCCGGACCGGCTTGCCACTGGCATCTTCTCCACCTTGAAGACCTGACCGGTCAGCATTCAACCCCGGCATCCTTCCATCCGATCAAGACAGAGATGGCTGGAGGCTTGGATGCGATGGAGATGGCTGGTGCTCAACCTGTCCGTGAAGGGTAAATTCTTTTTCCTCCTCGGGATCCAGCTGATCATCCTGCTCGCCATCAGCGCCCTGGCGTGGAAAGGATTGGCGGAGGGGCTGGGTACCCAGGCCCAGCTCGCCGAAAGCACCCCGCGGCTGGGCGCCCTGGCGGACATGCGCTTCCGCCTGATGCTGGTGCGGGCCGAACAGCTCGGAATCCTCGGTGGCGCAAGCGCGCCGGGGTTCGTGGAAAAACGGATGCCCCAGCTGAAGGAGCTGGAATCCGGCCTGGAGGCCTCCTTCGCGGTGGTCCAGTCCTCGGTCTGGTCCAAGGAAGACAAGGAGGCCCTCGAAGCGGGCATCGAAAGCATGCGCAGCTACATCCGGGCCTTCCCCGGCCTCATGGGCGTGGCCCGCACCGGCGATGGTGCCGACATGAAGGATGCCTACATGAGGGCCAACACCCGCTGGGTGGAGGAGGCCAAGGAATCGGTCAACCAGGTCATCGGCCGGCTGGTCGCCTCCAATCAGGCGAAGATGGATCAGGCCGAGTCCCGCACGAAGACCAGCCAGCGGATCCTGGCCGCCGGACTGATCCTTGCCGCAGGGTTGGGCATGGCGATCTCGCTCCATGTCAGCCGGGCCATGAAGGGGGCGGTGGACGAGCTGCGCGAGTGCCTTGCCGCCCTGAGCCACGGAGACCTCACCCGCACGTGCCAGCTCAAGTCGAAGGAGGAATTGGGCGAGATGGGGCGGAACCTGAACCAGGTGCTGGGCCAGCTCGCCGACGATATCCAGGCCATCGCCCAGTCCGCGGAAGGGACCGCCTCCAGCGCCACGGAGCTGGCCGCGACCACGGAACAGGTGAACCGCACCACGGACGAGTTGCGCCGCAGCACGGAGCAGGAACGCCTCGCCATGGAGCGATCCTCCGCCGCCCTGGAGCAGATGAACGCCAATATCCAGCAGGTCAAGCAGAACACGGGCCGGGCTGAGGAATTGGCCGCCCGGTCGCAGGAGGCAGGCCAGCAGGGGCTCAAGGCGGTGCGGGACACCGGCCGGGCCATGGAAGCCATCGAGGAGAGCTCCTCCAAGGTGAACCGCATCATCACCGTCATCACCGATATCGCCCGGCAGACCAACCTGCTCTCCCTGAACGCGGCCATCGAGGCCGCCAAGGCGGGGACCATGGGCAAGGGTTTCGCCGTGGTGGCCGAGGAGGTCCGGAAGCTGGCGGAACGCAGTGGCACGGCGGCCAAGGAGATCACGGCCCTCATCCAGGAAAGCACCGATCGGGTGGCCCTTGGTGCCGATTCTGTGAAGCAGGCTGCGCGCAGCCTGGAGCGCATCGAGGGGCATGTCCGCGAGAATGCCGGCCAGCTCAAGGAGATCGCGAGCGCCATGGATGAACAGGGGCGCGCCAGTGAAGAGGTGGTCCGAGCCATGGCCTCGGCCACCCTGATGGTGGGGCGCAATGCCTCCGCCGCCACCCAGCTGTCCGCCACGGTCCAGGAGACCGCCCGCACCACGGAGGAACTGGCCAGCCTGGCCCAGCAGCTCCAGACCCTGACCCGGCGGTTCAAGATCTCATGACGACCGAATCGTCAACAATGCTGCACCGGTCACGAAGGCCGAGGGTTAGACTATCCCTGTCATGGGGGATACCGTGTTCGTTCTCGTCCTGAATGCCGGCTCTTCGAGCCTGAAGTTCAATCTTTTCGACATGGCCAATGAGGTCTCCATCGCCGAGGGCATGGCGGAGCGGATCGGCCTGGCCGGGTCCAACCTGGCCTGCACGCTCGAAGGGGAGAAGCGCAAGGAAGTCCTGGACCTTCCCACCCACAAGGAGGCCCTGGAGGCCATCCTGGAGCGCCTCCGGACCACCGTCCTCCATGACACGCCGATCCACGCCGTGGGCCATCGCGTGGTGCACGGCGGCCCCAAATACGGGGATTCGATCCTGGTGACGGACGAGGTGCTCCGCGACATTGACACCTTCGCGATGTACGCGCCCCTGCACAACCCCGCCAATGCCATGGGCATCCGCGTGGCCCAAGCCGCCTTCCCCGACGTGCCCCATGTGGCGGTCTTCGACACGGCCTTCCACCACAACATCCCCGATCACGCCCGCACCTACGGCATCCCCTACGAATTGAGCCAGAAGTACGGGATCCGCCGCTACGGGTTCCACGGCACCAGCCACGCCTACGTCGCGGCCCGGACGGCCATCCTGCTCTGCCGGCCCCTTCGGGCCCTGAAGATCGTCACCTGCCACATCGGCAACGGCACCAGCATCTGCGCCGTCCACAGCGGCAAGAGCATGGACACCAGCATGGGCATGACACCGCTCCAGGGCGTCATCATGGGCACCCGCTGCGGCACCATTGATCCCAGCGTGGTGGAAATGCTCATGGAGTACGAGCACCTCGACTACAACGCCATCACCGACCTGCTCAACAAAAAATCGGGTCTGCTGGGCATCTCCGGCGTGTCCTCCGATTTCCGCGAAATCGAACTGGCCGCCGATCAGGGCAATGACCGGGCCCGGCTCGCCCGCGACCTCCTGACCTACAACGTGCGCCAGTACATCGGCGCCTATGCCACGGTCCTGGATGGCGTGGATGCCATCACCTTCACCGCCGGCATCGGCACCCACAGCACCTATGTCCGCGCCAAGGTGTGCAGCAAGCTGGGGTTCCTGGGCGTCAAGCTGGATCCCGAAGCCAACGAGCACGGCACCGGGGAACGCATCATCACCACCCCGGATTCCCGCGTGGCCGTCACGGTCGTTCCCACCAACGAGGAGTTGATGATCGCGCGGGAGACCGTGCGGTAGGGGAGCCCACGGCCCTGGCCAAGGTCGCTTCTCCGTGGACCTACCTGGGCATCCTCGTCTTCCTCCAGGGGAAGTTCTACGGGATCTTCTCCTTCCTCTTCGGGCTTGGATTCGCGATCCAGATGGAGCGTTTCGAGACGCGCGGCGAGGCTCCCGGAAAACGCTTCCGCCGGCGCCTCTACATCCTCATGGGCTTCGGCCTCCTCCATGGCCTCCTGGTCTGGATGGGGGACATCCTCGCCATCTACGCCCTCATCGGACTCCTTCTCCCGGCCTTCAGCCGCTGCCGCCCCAGAACCCTGCTGATCTGGGCGGGAGGCCTCCTCCTGTTCCAGTCGCTCCTGTTCATGGCCCTTTCGGGCCTGGCGGCCCTGGGCTTCGCCTTCGCCCCCGACCAGGTACAGAGAGCCCTGGATCTCCAGGCCCAGGAAACGGTCCGCAAGGTCGGGCAGAGCCTGGCAGCGTACGGCGCAGGCCCCTACGGACTCCTGTTCCGGTTCCGGGCCAGGGAACTGGCCGCCAACTACGGCGCTTCCCTCGCCATGTCCCCCCACATCCTGGCCATGTTCCTGCTGGGACTCTGGGCCTGGAAGCGGGAGCTGGCGAAGGACCTGGAAGCCCACCGCCCCATCCTCGGGAGGGTGGCGGTCTGGGGCCTCGGCCTCGGTCTGACGGGCAGCCTGGCCTATGCGTTTCTCTTCTCCCATGGGCTCGCGGATCGGGGCCTGCCCACGGCCCTGCTGGGACTCTCCATCTCTTTCCTGGCCTCCCCGGCCCTGAGCCTGGGCTACCTCGCGGCCTTCGCGCTGCTCCTCCTGGGCCCAGGAAGGGCCGCTGTGGGCCTGCTGGCTGGACTGGGACGCATGAGCCTCTCCCACTACCTGCTACAGAGCCTCGTGATGACCTCCCTCTTCTACTTCTACGGCTTCGGCCTCTTCGGCAGGTTGCCGCTTCCCGCGACCCTCCTGATGGGACTGGGGCTCTGGAGCCTCCAACTCATCCTCAGCAGAAGCTGGCTGGCCAATCACGCCCAGGGTCCCCTGGAGCGGGTCTGGCGCAGCCTGACCTACAGCCGCCTCCGGGCCTGAGGCGTCCGGCGGTGGGGGCGCCGGAGCATTCCCCGGCACCGCCGGGGAGCTGGCCGGTCCGTCGAGACGGGTGGCCGAATCCCGGAAGGACTGTCCTCTAAACGGACCCAGACTCTCCCCCGTAGGCTTCCAGTCATCCCGGCAAGCCCGGTGTCTTTCCCATCAGGGGGTTCCATGCAGAAACGATGGGTCATCATATCTTTGGCCGGCGCGGCCCTGGCGGCGGGCATGTTCTTCACCCTGAAGGGCGACGACGGCAAGTCCAAGAAACCCGAGGCCAGCACCCCCTTCCGGCTGGGCAAGGTGCAGGCCGAAGACCTCCAGGTGAGCGTCCGCGAGGTCGGCGTGGTGGACCCCCTCACCAAGGTGGAGGTGAAGTCCACGGTATCGGGGCGCATCGTCGGGCTGCGGGTCCGCGAGGGCGCCACCGTGAAGGCGGGCGAGGTGCTGGCCGAGGTCGAGCCCGACGTGAACCAGGCGCAGACCCTGTCGGACGTCCAGGGCAGCGTCTCCCAGGCCCGGCTCAGTTTCTTGAACGCCGATCGGGAATTCGCCCAGCAGGCGGCCCTCTTCCAGGCGGGGCTCATCTCCGAGCAGGCCCACCGGGATGCCCGGACCAGGCGGGATCTCGCCGAGGAGGTCTTCAAGAGCGCCCAGACCCGGTACCAGATCGTCGAGGACCGCGGCATCCCCATCAGCGGAAACGCCTCCACCCAGAAGGCCCGCGTCACCGCCCCCATGAACGGGGTGGTGATCAAGAAGGGCGTGGAGCTGGGCGATACCATCACCTCCGGCGTCAGTTCCTTCAATGCGGGCACCGTGGTGTTCACCGTGGCCGACCTGGCCTCGCTCATCGTGAAGGTGAACCTCAACGAGGTGGACATCGCCAAGGTGAAGGTGGGACAGCCCGTGCGCATTACCCTGGACGCCTATCCCCAGCGTGCCTTCACCGGGAAGGTGCGCTTCGTCGCCCCTGCCGCCGATCTCGTCGAAAAAATCAAAGTCTTCAAGGTGGAAGTGGGACTGGATGAGCTCACCGAGTCCTTCAAGACGGGCATGAGCGCCAATGTGGAAATCCTGGGCGAAAAGCGGGACAAGGCCGTGAGCGTGCCGCTCGAAGCCCTTCAGCGCCGGGACGGCCAGACGGTGGTCTTCCGGCTGAAGGAGAACCTGTCGCCCAAGGACATCGCCAAGGCCAAGGATGGGCTTACGGGCCGGGGCAAGTTCATCTGGCTGGCGGACCACTGGAAGGACTACTTCGACGTCGTGCCCGTCAAGGCCGGCATCGCCACCCTGGAGCGGGTGGAGATCCTTTCGGGCCTCAAGGCCAACGACCAGGTGAGCCTGGAAGACCCCAGCAAGAAGAAGGTCGAGAAGGATGATGAAAACAATTAGCTGTCAGCTATCGGCTGTCAGCGATCAGTCACTGAAAGCTGATAGCTGACAGCCGACAGCTTCACGGAGCGACCCATGTCCAGCATCATTCAAACCCAGGGCCTCACCAAGGTGTACGGCGCCAACGGGGCGGCGGTACATGCGCTGCGCGGCATTGACCTCACCGTGGCGAAGGGTGAGTTCGTGGCCCTCATCGGTCCTTCGGGATCCGGCAAGTCCACCCTCATGGCCATCCTCGGCTGCCTGGATCTGCCCACGGCCGGGACCTACACCCTGGATGGCCGCGAGGTCCAGAGACTCTCGGGCGGTGAATTGGCGCGGATCCGCAACGAGAAGGTAGGCTTCATCTTCCAGAGCTACAACCTGCTGCCCAAGGCGAGCATCGTCCGCAACGTGGAACTGCCCATGCTCTATGCGGGCATCGGCCGGAAGGAACGCCGGGAAAGGGCCATGGCCCTGCTCGAAAAAGTGGGCATCGCCGACAAGGCCGGCCATCTCCCGGGGACTCTCTCGGGCGGCCAGAAGCAGCGCGTGGCCGTGGCCCGGGCCCTGGCCAACGAACCCGCCCTGCTGCTGGCGGACGAGCCCACGGGCGCACTCGATTCGAAAACCGGCGCAGAAGTCCTGGACCTCTTCCGCGAGCTCCACGAGCAGGGCCATACCCTGCTGCTGGTGACCCACGATCCCTCCATCGCCGCCCTGGCGGAGCGGCGGGTAGAAATCCGGGACGGCCTGATCGCCGCGGCTGAAGGAGTCGCTTAGATGGCCACCACCGGCGCCTTCCGCGAGCGGCTGCTCGAGGCCTGGGTGGAGATCCGGGAGAACCTCGGACGCTCCATCCTCCAGGCTCTTGGGGTCCTGCTGGGCGTGGCCTCGGTGCTGGGCGGATTTTCCATCTCGGACAGCCAGCGGAAGCGGGCCGATGAGATGTTCGTGAAGATGGGCGGCCTCGACAAGCTGAACATCCAGCCCAAGGCGGCCCTTCGGGATGGACGGCCCACGGCGCTCCAGCAGGCCAACCTGGGACTCCGGGATGCCGATGCCATCGGTGGCGAGGCCCTCCAATCGGACGCCATCCAGGGCGTGAGCCGCCTCAAGAATGCCCGCACCCGGGTGGTGTCTGGCTATGCCGACCAGGACCGGCAGGTGAGCGGCATCGGCGGCGACTTCATCCCCGCCAATGGCTACGGCCTCGCCCAGGGCCGGAGCTTCTCGACCATGGACATGGAGACCGGAGCCCCCGTGGCCATCCTCGGCACCGAGGCCGCCACTGTTTTCTTCCCCAAGGGCGATGCCCTCGGACAGTCCCTGCGCATCGGCAACATCCCGGTCACGGTCATCGGCACCTTCCAGGAACGGGTGTTCCGGTTCCGCGAGAACCAGGGCAACCAGTTCTGGTGGCGCAACCGCATCATCGCCGTGCCCGCCAGCCTGGTGCAGCGCCGCATGAACGGGGACGCCTACCACCGGGTGGACCGGGTCACCTTCCGCATCCCCGATCTCAACGCCATGAGCGGATTCGCCGAGCAGCTCAGGAACCTCGTGAAATCCAACCACCGCCTGGAGGAAGACTTCCGCCTGGACGACGTGGCGGCCAGGGTCCGGCGGCGGCAGAGCCAGGGCAGCGTCTACGACATCATCTTCATGCTCTCGGGCGTGCTGGCCCTGGTGGGCGGCGGCATCGTGAACGTGAACATCCAGATGGCGAGCCTGAAGGAGCGGGTCCGCGAAGTGGGCGTGAAGATGGCCATCGGCGCCCCGGGCCGGGAGATCTTCAAGAGCTTCATGACCGAGGCCCTCCTGCTGACGGCCCTGGGTGGATTCGCCGGCCTGTTCCTCGGGATCGGTTTCTCGTGGATCATCACCTCGAGCATCGGCATTCCGCTCTACATGACGCCCGCCAGCTTCCTCTGGGCCTACGGCCTGGCCGCGGCCTCCGGCTTCCTCTTCGCGCTCTACCCGGCCTGGAAGGCCAGCCGCCTGTCTCCGATGGAAGCTCTGCGCTATGAGTGACGAGACGCTCATCCTCCGCTCCCCCGGACCCTCCCTGCTGGACGGCGAGGCCCCTGCCCCGGCGGTTCCCACGCGCGGATTCAGCGCGGGAATGCTCTGGGAAGTGATCCGCACGGGCCTGGTGGAGCTCTGGGCCCACAAGATGCGCAGCCTCCTCACCCTCACCCTTCTCATGCTCGGCGTCTTCGCGCTGGTGGTGATGACCTCGGTGCTGGACGGCGTCATGGACAAGATCAGCACGGGCTTTGCTGGCATGAGCTGGGATGGCACCGTGCGCATCGCCCCGAAGACGCCCGAAACGGGCGAGGAGCGCAAGCGCTTCAACATGAGCCCCGGGCTGCGCTACGAGGATCTCGGTCGCGTCACCGCGGCGAATCCCAAGGTCCTGGCCTTCCTGCCCAGAGCCCAGAAGACCATCACGGTGCGAGTCGCGGGGGGCACCGAGCGCATCTTCGTTTCGGGAGTCTCGCCCGGCTACGCCCCATGGATGAACCGGCCCATCGGCCTCGGGCGCGGCCTCACCGAGGATGATCAGCGCCGCCGCTCCACCGTGGCCGTGGTGGGCGCCACGCTGGCCACCAAGCTCTTCGGCGGCGCCGATCCCGTGGGTCGCGACCTGGTGGTGGAGGGCGTGCCCTTCCGCATCGTGGGCGTACAGGCCCCGGGCCAGATCTTCAACGAAGAAAACTACACCGACGCCAATGGCATCCTCATTCCCCTGGAAACCTACATGGACCGCATGGATCCGGCCCACAAGCTCTCGCAGATCACGGTGAAGCTGCGCCGGTCCGAGGACATGGGCGAGGTCTCCGCCATGCTGCTGGGCCGCGTGCGGCAGGCCCATCACGGCATCGAGGATGTGGAGGTGGTGGATCTCGATGCCGAGGCCGCCAAGGGCTACCAGAACTTCCTGGAGCAGATGCGGGGCTGGCGGATCGTGCTGCTGAGCCTGGCCGGCACGGTGCTGCTGGTGGGCGGCGTGGGAGTGCTGTCGGTGATGCTCATCAGCTTCAGCGACCGCCGCTTCGAGATCGGCCTCCGCAAGGCCCTGGGCGCCTCGGATCAGGAGATCTTCATCCAGTTCCTGCTGGAGGCCGTGGTGCTGGCCGCCATCGGCGCCCTGCTTGGAACCCTTTCCGGCGCCTTGCTCTGCCAGGCCCTGTCCGCCAGCTTCCCCTACGGTCTGGTGGTGAATCCCATCGGCCTGATCACGGCCTGGATCGTGGCCCTGACGCTGGCCGTGGTGTTCGGCCTCTATCCGGCCTTCCGTGCCATGCGCCTCAGCCCCATGGAGGCCATGCGGTAGGGGCGGTAGGATCGCTTCATGGCCGATCCTATCCAAGTCACCGATTCCGTCCGCGTCCCGGGCGAAGCCATCCGCTTCAAGGCGGTACGCGCCGGCGGCGCGGGTGGCCAGAACGTGAACAAGGTGTCCTCCAAAGTGGAGCTGCGCATTGATCTCACGGCCATCGAGGGCCTGCCGGAGGACGCACTGCTCCGCCTCCGGGTGGTTCAGCGCAACCGGCTCGATGCCGAGGGCCTCTGGATGGTCGTGAGCGACCGCACCCGCGATCAGCTCAAGAACCTGGAGGATGCCCGCCACAAGGTCGCCGAGGGCATCCGCGCCGCGCTGATCCGTCCCATTCCGAGGCGGCCCACCAAGCCCACCAAGGGATCGAAGGAACGGCGGCTGGATTCCAAGAAGCGGGCCTCCGCGACCAAACAGCAGCGACGCGGAGCCTTCGAGTAGGCTGGAGGTCCCCACGGAGGCCCTATGTCCCAACAGCAGACCTACGCCAACCACCGGCGCTTTGAACCGATCCAGCATTTCGTCGTGATGCCCATCCTGCTGGTCACCTGGATCGCCACGGTCTGGCAGGCCATCAAATTCCCGAGCCTGCACAGCGTCTGGGTCGCCGTCCTCGGGTTCGCGTTGCTCCTGCTCGCGAACCAGGTCCGCGCCTATGCGCTGAAAGTGCAGGACCGCCTGATCCGGCTGGAGGAAACCTTGAGGATGCAGCGTCTCTTCCCCGCGGATCTCCAGGGGCGCATCCAGGAACTGTCGCCCAAGCAGATGGTGGGCCTCCGGTTCGCCTCCGATGGGGAACTGGCGGAGCGGACCCGCGAGGTCCTCGACCAGAACCTCAGCGGCGAAGCGGTCAAGAAGCGCATCCAGACCTGGCGGCCCGACACCTTCAGGGTTTGAGCCTCAGTCCCGCACGTAGTGGCAGGTGTAGCCGCCGGGGTTCTTGACGAGGTAGTCCTGGTGGTAGTCCTCGGCCATCCACCAGGGCCCGGCCACCGTGATCTCGGTGACGATGGGCTGCTTCCACTTGCCGCTGGCATCCACCTCCGCCTTCACCCGCTCCGCGGTCTGCCGCTGAGCGGCCGAGTGGAAGAAGATCGCGCTGCGGTACGAGGTGCCCAGATCATTGCCCTGGCGGTTCAGGGTGGTGGGGTCGTGCATGCGGAAGAAGAAGCGCAGCAGCGCCTCATAGGTGGTCTTCGATGGATCGAAGCGGATCTGCACGGCCTCGGCATGGCCCTCGTGATTCTTGTAGGTGGCGTTCGCCAGGCTGCCGCCGGTGTAGCCCACCTCGATGGCGGTCACGCCGGGCTGCTTGCGGATCAGATCCTCCATGCCCCAGAAGCAGCCACCGGCCAGGGTGGCGATCTCCTCCTTCGCTGCGGGCTTCGGCGCGGGCGCGGCCTTTCCGAACAGCGGCAGGAAGGAACCCAAGCCCTCCTTCTCCAGGCTGTCCACGGGGACGAAGCGCAGGGAGGCGCTGTTGATGCAGTAGCGAAGGCCACCCTGGTCCTTCGGCCCATCATCAAACACATGGCCCAGGTGGGAATCCGCGTCTTTGGACCGCACCTCGGTGCGGATCATGCCGACGCTGACGTCCCGCTTCTCTACGACATCCTCGCCGGCCAGGGGCTTCGTGAAGCTGGGCCAGCCGCAACCGGAATCGAACTTGTCCTTGGAGGAGAACAGGGGCTTTCCGCTGACGACGTCCACATAGACACCATCCCTGTGTTCGTTCCAGTACTCGTTGCGGAAGGGTGGCTCCGTGCCCGCCTCCTGGGTCACATGGAACTGCATGGGCGTGAGCTTCTGCTTCAGATCGGCGGGATTGGGCTTCTTGGAATCAGTCACCGGGTCCTCTCGGGTGGGCAGGGCGGCCGCATGGGCGGGCCGGTGGGTGGTGGAGACAGCGAACCCGAAGCCCGCCAAGGCCACGGTGAGGGCAACGCCGCCCCAGAACAGGCGTGGACGCATGGAAAGCCTCCTGAATGAGACTTGGATGCTCGCAATGGGTTGGATGGTACAAGGGAATGAGGCCCGGGAAAGAAAGGGGGGGCTGGAGGGTATGCGGACCTAATCCAGCCACGCTTTCAGGATTCCGTTGAAGGCCTCGGAACACTCGAAGGCCACGAGGTGCCCCGCCTTGGGAATGAGCTTCAACTGGGCGGCAGGGATGGCCCTCGCCAGGGCTTCAGATTCGCTGATTGGCATGATGGTGTCATCCAGGTGCTGCATCAACGCAAAGAGGTCGTCGGCGTACTGGTTCATCGAGACAGAACCAGCCCTGACTCCGCTCTCGCCAAGGCCCCGTAGGTCCGGCGCAATCACGCGATGGTCCGGGCGGAAAGCCATCACCTGCTTTTCCCAGGTACCACGACTCAAGGGGAACCCATGGACGAAAAGCAGGGGCGAACCCTTCCCTTCGTCCGTGTAGGCGACTTCGATGCCATTCACCCGCGCGCGCATAGCTCCCCCACACAGTCATTCGAACAGAGCAGGAGCCGGAAGGACAGGGTTCCAAAGCCTGCTTGCCCGACTCATTTCAAGTTTCCCAAACCCAGACCGCTTCCATAGGCCGCTGGGGACCCACTCCCATCCGCCAGGTCAGTGGGATTACTGGTCGTGAACAGGAACTTCTTCATCTGAACGTCGAACTCAGGCATGGTGCGGCGCAGCCATTCCAGCAGCATCGCCGCGTGCTCCATTTCGTCATCGCGGTTGTGGGCGAGAATGGCCTTCAGGGACGCGTCGTCGGAGAGGTCCACCCGCTGGTGGTAATAGTCGATGGCTTCCAGCTCCTCCTGCAGACTGGCGAGGGCCCGGTGGATGTTGAGTGCCTCGCTTGAAAGCCCCGTTTCAACGAAACCGCTGCTCATGGACGTGACCTCCCACTGTCATGGGCAATCGCCTCGCCAAAGCGCCTGGATACCTCACTCCACTTGAGGTTTTCCATGAAGGCATTGATGTACTCGGGGCGCTTGATGCCGTAGTCCACCATGAAGGCGTGCTCCCAGCTATCCAGGACCACCAGCAGATCCTGTTCAATGGGCAGGCCCAGGTGATGTTCGGCCACGAAATAGGTGTGGAGCTTGCCATCCCGGCGATTGCGGGTGAGCAGCCCCCAGCCGGGGCCGCCCAGGGCCGCCGCCTTGAGATCAGCCAGGATCTTGTCCTTGCCACCCTGGGCCTCCAGAGCCTTCTGAAGCGCGGAGCTGATGGCCGCATCGGCGACCAGATTCTCGAAGTAGAGCTCGTGGAGAAAGGTGCCGTTGAAGGCCACGGCCTCCCGGCGCTTCAGTTCGCTGTACTCGTTGAAGGAGTAGTTGGGCTTGGTATTATTCGCCACAACCAGCTTCTCCTCGATCTCGTTGAGCTTGGCCAGATAGCCTTTGTAGAGGGTGAAGTGGAGCTCCAGTTGGCTATCGCTGAAACCCTTCAGCACCCCGCCCTTCAAATGATCGTAATTCTTGGATGCGTATGTCATGAAATCCCTCCGGTCGTACCGTTGATCTACGCCTAATCCCTAGCCAGCCAAGTTCCTTGGCCGACCTTCTGAGGCAGGCCACAACGCAGCGTTTGCAGTGATCCATCGGTCGCGCAGCCGTCACATGCCTCACGGCCCTTGGCATCCTCGTCCGGATGATTCATGTGACCCTCGCCAATGGCCCTGGCCGCGCCTAGTCGAGGCCAGAGTCGCTTTCAGAGCAGCATTCGAGCCATTTTCTAAGTCATTTTATTTCATCTAAATAGCTATTCAACCTGTTCCGGCCGGGTGGATGATTCGATCAAGGTGAATGACCGACTCCTTCAGTTCGAGGGTCCAGATCCGTTCCCCCCTCCAGGAATGTTTCTACCTTTCGAAGTGAAGGAGATGACGCATCAAATTGATTGAAACCGTTCATAGAACCGCTAAATTGATTTATATAAAATCATGTAAACAGAATAGTTGCCATTCGGTATGAAATGTGCCGAGGGACTCAGGAACAAGGTCAAAACCCATGAGAACCCGGCTTTCAATGATTCGCTACGCCACGCCTGCACCCGTTTTCACAGCGGAGCGAAACCTTGACCATTCGATCCCGACCCCCGGAAATTCGCCTGATCAATCCAAAACAAGGAGCGTCTTCCATGAGCACGATCACGACCAAAGACGGCACCGAAATCTACTACAAGGACTGGGGGACGGGACAGGCGGTGGTCTTCAGCCACGGCTGGCCGTTGAGCGCGGACGCCTGGGAGGACCAGATGGTATTTCTGGGCGCCCGCGGCTACCGCTGCATCGCCCATGACCGCCGCGGCCACGGCCGATCGGGCCAGCCCTGGGATGGCAACGACATGGATACCTTCGCCGACGATCTTGCGACGATCGTGGAAAAGCTCGACCTGAAGGACGCGATCCACGTTGGACACTCCATGGGCGGCGGCGAAGTCACCCGCTACATCGGCCGCCATGGCACCCAACGGGTGGCCAAGGCCGTGCTGATCGCCGCGGTGACGCCCTTGATGTTGAAGACGGCCGCCAATCCCGGCGGGTTGCCGATGGATGCCTTCGACAAAATCCGCGCGGGCGTGCTCGCAGACCGTTCGCAATTCTTCAAGGATCTGACCATGCCTTTCTATGGTGCCAACCGACCCGATGGCAAGGTCTCGCAAGGCCTTCGCGACTCGTTCTGGCACCTGGGCATGCAAGCCAGCCTCAAAAGCGTCTTCGACTGCGTCAAGGCCTTCTCCGAGACGGACTTCACCGAAGATCTCAAGAAGTTCGATATCCCGACCCTCATCATGCATGGCGATGACGACCAGATCGTGCCCATTGGGGCTTCGGCCCAGCTCGCATCGAAGCTCGTGAAGGGTTCCACGCTGAAGATCTACCCGGGTGCCCCACACGGGCTCTGCTCGACCCACAAGGACCAGATCAACACCGATCTGCTCACCTTCTTCCAGGCCTGACGACCCCTGGCGCGCCCGGGCTCAACCTCAATCAGCAGCAAAATTCCAAGAATTGGATATGAGAGGAGATACACCATGACAAAAATTCTTGTGCTTTACTACAGCATGTATGGCCACATCGAAACCATGGCGGAAGCCGTGGCCGAAGGCGCCCGCAGCGCCAAAGACACCATAGTCACCATCAAGCGAGTGCCCGATCTGCTGCCGGAGGAGCTGGCGCGAAAGGCCGGTGCCAAGCTCGATCAGGTCGCGCAGCTCGCGACGGTGGACGAATTGCCGGGCTACGACGCCATCCTTTTTGGAACGCCAACTCGATTCGGAAACATGTGTTCCCAGATGCGCCATTTTCTCGATCAGACGGGTCGGTTGTGGCAGAACGGTTCCCTGATTGGCAAGGTGGGCAGCGTATTCACATCCACCGCCACGCAGCATGGCGGACAGGAAACCACGATCACCTCGTTTCACACCACCTTATTGCATCACGGCATGATCATCGTCGGGGTTCCCTACTCCTGCCAGCAGATTGGCAACATGAGTGAAATCACAGGCGGCTCGCCGTACGGCGCGAGCACCCTCGCTGGCAGCGATGGCAGCCGGCATCCGTCTGAAAACGAATTGAAGATCGCCCGCTTCCAGGGGTTCCATGTGGCGGAGGTAGCCAGGAAGCAATCAGCCTGACAACCGCTGAAAGAGGTGGCTCGCGGGAAAGGGTCTACACGCTCTATTCGCCACCGAATCACCGGGATGGTGTTGTCCACCATACCCGTGCCGATGCCGAGGCCGACAATGAACATTTCGACGGGACAACGACGGAGTAGATGACCCGTTACGAGAAAGCCCAACACCCAAGGGAGCCGGTGATTGTCCATGGATGCCAAACCTGATTCCAAAACGTTCCCTGTCGTTTGCGTCGGAGGTTCCGCCGGTGGTCTCGACGCCTATATCCGGTTGCTACGGAATCTGCCCGCCGATATGGGTGTTGCGATCGTCATCGTCAATCACCTGAGGACCGTAGACACCATGCTTCACAAAATTCTCCCGACCTACACAAAGATGCCGGTGGAACTGATCACCGATGGTCTGGACATCGAACCCAATCATGTGTTCATCATCCCGCCCCAGCGTGATTTGCACGTGGTTGATGGAGAGTTCCACCTGAGGCCGATCTCAAAGCCCAGGGGATGGCCCGATGTGATCACAGTCTTCATGCGGTCCCTCACGGAGAACTGGGAGGGCAAACTGGTCTCTGTCATTGTCTCCGGCTATGACGGCGATGGAGCCGCAGCGCTGTGCGGTATCAAGGAAGTCGGGGGAATCACCATTGCGCAGAAGCTCGACACCGCCGCGCAACCAGAAATGCCTGCGAGCGCCATAGCGAGTGGGTGCATCGATTTTGTACTTTCACCTGAAAACATCGCTCTTAAAATCATCGAAATCGCACGCGCGGACTGAATCAGGGCCTCTGAAGCAGCGCACAAAAGGCGGACCTTCGGTGGGGGCTCAGCACACTCGGGCGGGATTCGAACTGCGCCTGGCTTCGCCAGTCGCCGGTCCCGCTTCGGCGCGACATCTAGTCGCGCCTCGGGCGGTCCCATTCGCAGGTTCGAATCCCAATTCATTCCAGAAAAGGGCCCCCGCATGCGGGGGCCCTTTTCTGGAATGAATTGGGATTCGAACCTGCGAATGGGACCGCCCGAGGCGCGACTAGATGTCGCGCCGAAGCGGGACCGGCGACTGGCGAAGCCAGGCGCAGTTCGAATCCCGCCCGAGTGTGCTGAGCCCCCACCGAAGGTCCGCCTTTTGTGCGCTGCTTCAGAGGCCCTGATTCAGTCCGCGCGTGCGATTTCGATGATTTTAAGAGCGATGTTTTCAGGTGAAAGTACAAAATCGATGCACCCACTCGCTATGGCGCTCGCAGGCATTTCTGGTTGCGCGGCGGTGTCGAGCTTCTGCGCAATGGTGATTCCCCCGACTTCCTTGATACCGCACAGCGCTGCGGCTCCATCGCCGTCATAGCCGGAGACAATGACAGAGACCAGTTTGCCCTCCCAGTTCTCCGTGAGGGACCGCATGAAGACTGTGATCACATCGGGCCATCCCCTGGGCTTTGAGATCGGCCTCAGGTGGAACTCTCCATCAACCACGTGCAAATCACGCTGGGGCGGGATGATGAACACATGATTGGGTTCGATGTCCAGACCATCGGTGATCAGTTCCACCGGCATCTTTGTGTAGGTCGGGAGAATTTTGTGAAGCATGGTGTCTACGGTCCTCAGGTGATTGACGATGACGATCGCAACACCCATATCGGCGGGCAGATTCCGTAGCAACCGGATATAGGCGTCGAGACCACCGGCGGAACCTCCGACGCAAACGACAGGGAACGTTTTGGAATCAGGTTTGGCATCCATGGACAATCACCGGCTCCCTTGGGTGTTGGGCTTTCTCGTAACGGGTCATCTACTCCGTCGTTGTCCCGTCGAAATGTTCATTGTCGGCCTCGGCATCGGCACGGGTATGGTGGACAACACCATCCCGGTGATTCGGTGGCGAATAGAGCGTGTAGACCCTTTCCCGCGAGCCACCTCTTTCAGCGGTTGTCAGGCTGATTGCTTCCTGGCTACCTCCGCCACATGGAACCCCTGGAAGCGGGCGATCTTCAATTCGTTTTCAGACGGATGCCGGCTGCCATCGCTGCCAGCGAGGGTGCTCGCGCCGTACGGCGAGCCGCCTGTGATTTCACTCATGTTGCCAATCTGCTGGCAGGAGTAGGGAACCCCGACGATGATCATGCCGTGATGCAATAAGGTGGTGTGAAACGAGGTGATCGTGGTTTCCTGTCCGCCATGCTGCGTGGCGGTGGATGTGAATACGCTGCCCACCTTGCCAATCAGGGAACCGTTCTGCCACAACCGACCCGTCTGATCGAGAAAATGGCGCATCTGGGAACACATGTTTCCGAATCGAGTTGGCGTTCCAAAAAGGATGGCGTCGTAGCCCGGCAATTCGTCCACCGTCGCGAGCTGCGCGACCTGATCGAGCTTGGCACCGGCCTTTCGCGCCAGCTCCTCCGGCAGCAGATCGGGCACTCGCTTGATGGTGACTATGGTGTCTTTGGCGCTGCGGGCGCCTTCGGCCACGGCTTCCGCCATGGTTTCGATGTGGCCATACATGCTGTAGTAAAGCACAAGAATTTTTGTCATGGTGTATCTCCTCTCATATCCAATTCTTGGAATTTTGCTGCTGATTGAGGTTGAGCCCGGGCGCGCCAGGGGTCGTCAGGCCTGGAAGAAGGTGAGCAGATCGGTGTTGATCTGGTCCTTGTGGGTCGAGCAGAGCCCGTGTGGGGCACCCGGGTAGATCTTCAGCGTGGAACCCTTCACGAGCTTCGATGCGAGCTGGGCCGAAGCCCCAATGGGCACGATCTGGTCGTCATCGCCATGCATGATGAGGGTCGGGATATCGAACTTCTTGAGATCTTCGGTGAAGTCCGTCTCGGAGAAGGCCTTGACGCAGTCGAAGACGCTTTTGAGGCTGGCTTGCATGCCCAGGTGCCAGAACGAGTCGCGAAGGCCTTGCGAGACCTTGCCATCGGGTCGGTTGGCACCATAGAAAGGCATGGTCAGATCCTTGAAGAATTGCGAACGGTCTGCGAGCACGCCCGCGCGGATTTTGTCGAAGGCATCCATCGGCAACCCGCCGGGATTGGCGGCCGTCTTCAACATCAAGGGCGTCACCGCGGCGATCAGCACGGCCTTGGCCACCCGTTGGGTGCCATGGCGGCCGATGTAGCGGGTGACTTCGCCGCCGCCCATGGAGTGTCCAACGTGGATCGCGTCCTTCAGGTCGAGCTTTTCCACGATCGTCGCAAGATCGTCGGCGAAGGTATCCATGTCGTTGCCATCCCAGGGCTGGCCCGATCGGCCGTGGCCGCGGCGGTCATGGGCGATGCAGCGGTAGCCGCGGGCGCCCAGAAATACCATCTGGTCCTCCCAGGCGTCCGCGCTCAACGGCCAGCCGTGGCTGAAGACCACCGCCTGTCCCGTCCCCCAGTCCTTGTAGTAGATTTCGGTGCCGTCTTTGGTCGTGATCGTGCTCATGGAAGACGCTCCTTGTTTTGGATTGATCAGGCGAATTTCCGGGGGTCGGGATCGAATGGTCAAGGTTTCGCTCCGCTGTGAAAACGGGTGCAGGCGTGGCGTAGCGAATCATTGAAAGCCGGGTTCTCATGGGTTTTGACCTTGTTCCTGAGTCCCTCGGCACATTTCATACCGAATGGCAACTATTCTGTTTACATGATTTTATATAAATCAATTTAGCGGTTCTATGAACGGTTTCAATCAATTTGATGCGTCATCTCCTTCACTTCGAAAGGTAGAAACATTCCTGGAGGGGGGAACGGATCTGGACCCTCGAACTGAAGGAGTCGGTCATTCACCTTGATCGAATCATCCACCCGGCCGGAACAGGTTGAATAGCTATTTAGATGAAATAAAATGACTTAGAAAATGGCTCGAATGCTGCTCTGAAAGCGACTCTGGCCTCGACTAGGCGCGGCCAGGGCCATTGGCGAGGGTCACATGAATCATCCGGACGAGGATGCCAAGGGCCGTGAGGCATGTGACGGCTGCGCGACCGATGGATCACTGCAAACGCTGCGTTGTGGCCTGCCTCAGAAGGTCGGCCAAGGAACTTGGCTGGCTAGGGATTAGGCGTAGATCAACGGTACGACCGGAGGGATTTCATGACATACGCATCCAAGAATTACGATCATTTGAAGGGCGGGGTGCTGAAGGGTTTCAGCGATAGCCAACTGGAGCTCCACTTCACCCTCTACAAAGGCTATCTGGCCAAGCTCAACGAGATCGAGGAGAAGCTGGTTGTGGCGAATAATACCAAGCCCAACTACTCCTTCAACGAGTACAGCGAACTGAAGCGCCGGGAGGCCGTGGCCTTCAACGGCACCTTTCTCCACGAGCTCTACTTCGAGAATCTGGTCGCCGATGCGGCCATCAGCTCCGCGCTTCAGAAGGCTCTGGAGGCCCAGGGTGGCAAGGACAAGATCCTGGCTGATCTCAAGGCGGCGGCCCTGGGCGGCCCCGGCTGGGGGCTGCTCACCCGCAATCGCCGGGATGGCAAGCTCCACACCTATTTCGTGGCCGAACATCACCTGGGCCTGCCCATTGAACAGGATCTGCTGGTGGTCCTGGATAGCTGGGAGCACGCCTTCATGGTGGACTACGGCATCAAGCGCCCCGAGTACATCAATGCCTTCATGGAAAACCTCAAGTGGAGTGAGGTATCCAGGCGCTTTGGCGAGGCGATTGCCCATGACAGTGGGAGGTCACGTCCATGAGCAGCGGTTTCGTTGAAACGGGGCTTTCAAGCGAGGCACTCAACATCCACCGGGCCCTCGCCAGTCTGCAGGAGGAGCTGGAAGCCATCGACTATTACCACCAGCGGGTGGACCTCTCCGACGACGCGTCCCTGAAGGCCATTCTCGCCCACAACCGCGATGACGAAATGGAGCACGCGGCGATGCTGCTGGAATGGCTGCGCCGCACCATGCCTGAGTTCGACGTTCAGATGAAGAAGTTCCTGTTCACGACCAGTAATCCCACTGACCTGGCGGATGGGAGTGGGTCCCCAGCGGCCTATGGAAGCGGTCTGGGTTTGGGAAACTTGAAATGAGTCGGGCAAGCAGGCTTTGGAACCCTGTCCTTCCGGCTCCTGCTCTGTTCGAATGACTGTGTGGGGGAGCTATGCGCGCGCGGGTGAATGGCATCGAAGTCGCCTACACGGACGAAGGGAAGGGTTCGCCCCTGCTTTTCGTCCATGGGTTCCCCTTGAGTCGTGGTACCTGGGAAAAGCAGGTGATGGCTTTCCGCCCGGACCATCGCGTGATTGCGCCGGACCTACGGGGCCTTGGCGAGAGCGGAGTCAGGGCTGGTTCTGTCTCGATGAACCAGTACGCCGACGACCTCTTTGCGTTGATGCAGCACCTGGATGACACCATCATGCCAATCAGCGAATCTGAAGCCCTGGCGAGGGCCATCCCTGCCGCCCAGTTGAAGCTCATTCCCAAGGCGGGGCACCTCGTGGCCTTCGAGTGTTCCGAGGCCTTCAACGGAATCCTGAAAGCGTGGCTGGATTAGGTCCGCATACCCTCCAGCCCCCCCTTTCTTTCCCGGGCCTCATTCCCTTGTACCATCCAACCCATTGCGAGCATCCAAGTCTCATTCAGGAGGCTTTCCATGCGTCCACGCCTGTTCTGGGGCGGCGTTGCCCTCACCGTGGCCTTGGCGGGCTTCGGGTTCGCTGTCTCCACCACCCACCGGCCCGCCCATGCGGCCGCCCTGCCCACCCGAGAGGACCCGGTGACTGATTCCAAGAAGCCCAATCCCGCCGATCTGAAGCAGAAGCTCACGCCCATGCAGTTCCATGTGACCCAGGAGGCGGGCACGGAGCCACCCTTCCGCAACGAGTACTGGAACGAACACAGGGATGGTGTCTATGTGGACGTCGTCAGCGGAAAGCCCCTGTTCTCCTCCAAGGACAAGTTCGATTCCGGTTGCGGCTGGCCCAGCTTCACGAAGCCCCTGGCCGGCGAGGATGTCGTAGAGAAGCGGGACGTCAGCGTCGGCATGATCCGCACCGAGGTGCGGTCCAAAGACGCGGATTCCCACCTGGGCCATGTGTTTGATGATGGGCCGAAGGACCAGGGTGGCCTTCGCTACTGCATCAACAGCGCCTCCCTGCGCTTCGTCCCCGTGGACAGCCTGGAGAAGGAGGGCTTGGGTTCCTTCCTGCCGCTGTTCGGAAAGGCCGCGCCCGCGCCGAAGCCCGCAGCGAAGGAGGAGATCGCCACCCTGGCCGGTGGCTGCTTCTGGGGCATGGAGGATCTGATCCGCAAGCAGCCCGGCGTGACCGCCATCGAGGTGGGCTACACCGGCGGCAGCCTGGCGAACGCCACCTACAAGAATCACGAGGGCCATGCCGAGGCCGTGCAGATCCGCTTCGATCCATCGAAGACCACCTATGAGGCGCTGCTGCGCTTCTTCTTCCGCATGCACGACCCCACCACCCTGAACCGCCAGGGCAATGATCTGGGCACCTCGTACCGCAGCGCGATCTTCTTCCACTCGGCCGCTCAGCGGCAGACCGCGGAGCGGGTGAAGGCGGAGGTGGATGCCAGCGGCAAGTGGAAGCAGCCCATCGTCACCGAGATCACGGTGGCCGGGCCCTGGTGGATGGCCGAGGACTACCACCAGGACTACCTCGTCAAGAACCCCGGCGGCTACACCTGCCACTACGTGCGGGACTGAGGCTCAAACCCTGAAGGTGTCGGGCCGCCAGGTCTGGATGCGCTTCTTGACCGCTTCGCCGCTGAGGTTCTGGTCGAGGACCTCGCGGGTCCGCTCCGCCAGTTCCCCATCGGAGGCGAACCGGAGGCCCACCATCTGCTTGGGCGACAGTTCCTGGATGCGCCCCTGGAGATCCGCGGGGAAGAGACGCTGCATCCTCAAGGTTTCCTCCAGCCGGATCAGGCGGTCCTGCACTTTCAGCGCATAGGCGCGGACCTGGTTCGCGAGCAGGAGCAACGCGAACCCGAGGACGGCGACCCAGACGCTGTGCAGGCTCGGGAATTTGATGGCCTGCCAGACCGTGGCGATCCAGGTGACCAGCAGGATGGGCATCACGACGAAATGCTGGATCGGTTCAAAGCGCCGGTGGTTGGCGTAGGTCTGCTGTTGGGACATAGGGCCTCCGTGGGGACCTCCAGCCTACTCGAAGGCTCCGCGTCGCTGCTGTTTGGTCGCGGAGGCCCGCTTCTTGGAATCCAGCCGCCGTTCCTTCGATCCCTTGGTGGGCTTGGTGGGCCGCCTCGGAATGGGACGGATCAGCGCGGCGCGGATGCCCTCGGCGACCTTGTGGCGGGCATCCTCCAGGTTCTTGAGCTGATCGCGGGTGCGGTCGCTCACGACCATCCAGAGGCCCTCGGCATCGAGCCGGTTGCGCTGAACCACCCGGAGGCGGAGCAGTGCGTCCTCCGGCAGGCCCTCGATGGCCGTGAGATCAATGCGCAGCTCCACTTTGGAGGACACCTTGTTCACGTTCTGGCCACCCGCGCCGCCGGCGCGTACCGCCTTGAAGCGGATGGCTTCGCCCGGGACGCGGACGGAATCGGTGACTTGGATAGGATCGGCCATGAAGCGATCCTACCGCCCCTACCGCATGGCCTCCATGGGGCTGAGGCGCATGGCACGGAAGGCCGGATAGAGGCCGAACACCACGGCCAGCGTCAGGGCCACGATCCAGGCCGTGATCAGGCCGATGGGATTCACCACCAGACCGTAGGGGAAGCTGGCGGACAGGGCCTGGCAGAGCAAGGCGCCGGAAAGGGTTCCAAGCAGGGCGCCGATGGCGGCCAGCACCACGGCCTCCAGCAGGAACTGGATGAAGATCTCCTGATCCGAGGCGCCCAGGGCCTTGCGGAGGCCGATCTCGAAGCGGCGGTCGCTGAAGCTGATGAGCATCACCGACAGCACTCCCACGCCGCCCACCAGCAGCACCGTGCCGGCCAGGCTCAGCAGCACGATCCGCCAGCCCCGCATCTGCTCCAGGAAGTTCTGGTAGCCCTTGGCGGCCTCGGCATCGAGATCCACCACCTCCACATCCTCGATGCCGTGATGGGCCTGCCGCACGCGGCCCAGCAGCATGGCGGAGACCTCGCCCATGTCCTCGGACCGGCGCAGCTTCACCGTGATCTGCGAGAGCTTGTGGGCCGGATCCATGCGGTCCATGTAGGTTTCCAGGGGAATGAGGATGCCATTGGCGTCGGTGTAGTTTTCTTCGTTGAAGATCTGGCCCGGGGCCTGTACGCCCACGATGCGGAAGGGCACGCCCTCCACCACCAGGTCGCGACCCACGGGATCGGCGCCGCCGAAGAGCTTGGTGGCCAGCGTGGCGCCCACCACGGCCACGGTGGAGCGGCGGCGCTGATCATCCTCGGTGAGGCCGCGCCCGAGGCCGATGGGCCGGTTCATCCATGGGGCGTAGCCGGGCGAGACTCCCGAAACGAAGATGCGCTCGGTGCCCCCCGCGACTCGCACCGTGATGGTCTTCTGGGCTCTGGGCAGGAAGGCCAGGACCTTGGGATTCGCCGCGGTGACGCGACCGAGATCCTCGTAGCGCAGCCCGGGGCTCATGTTGAAGCGCTTGCGCTCCTCGCCCGTTTCGGGCGTCTTCGGGGCGATGCGCACGGTGCCATCCCAGCTCATGCCAGCAAAGCCCGTGCTGATCTTGTCCATGACGCCGTCCAGCACCGAGGTCATCACCACCAGCGCGAAGACGCCGAGCATGAGAAGGGTGAGGGTGAGGAGGCTGCGCATCTTGTGGGCCCAGAGCTCCACCAGGCCCGTGCGGATCACTTCCCAGAGCATTCCCGCGCTGAATCCGCGCGTGGGAACCGCCGGGGCAGGGGCCTCGCCGTCCAGCAGGGAGGGTCCGGGGGAGCGGAGGATGAGCGTCTCGTCACTCATAGCGCAGAGCTTCCATCGGAGACAGGCGGCTGGCCTTCCAGGCCGGGTAGAGCGCGAAGAGGAAGCCGGAGGCCGCGGCCAGGCCGTAGGCCCAGAGGAAGCTGGCGGGCGTCATGTAGAGCGGAATGCCGATGCTCGAGGTGATGATCCACGAGAAACCGATCCCGAGGAACAGGCCGGCGAATCCACCCAGGGCCGTCAGCAGGAGGGCCTCGGTCATGAAGCTCTTGAAGATCTCCCGGCCCGGGGCGCCGATGGCCATCTTCACGCCCACTTCGCGGACCCGCTCCTTCAGGCTCGCCATCTGGATGTTCACGTTCACGATGCCGCCGCCCACCAGGGCCAGCACGCCCGAGAGCATGAAGATGATGTCGTAGACGCTGCCCTGGCTCTGCCGCCGCCGGACCCTGGCCGCCACGTCGTCCAGGCGGAAGTCTTCCTCCAGGCGGTGGTTGGATTTCACGAGGTTCCTGAGCTGCTCGGCGAATCCGCTCATGGCGTTGAGATCGGGGATGCGGAAGGTGACCCGGTCCACCCGGTGGTAGGCGTCCCCGTTCATGCGGCGCTGCACCAGGCTGGCGGGCACGGCGATGATGCGGTTGCGCCACCAGAACTGGTTGCCCTGGTTCTCGCGGAACCGGAACACCCGTTCCTGGAAGGTGCCGATGACCGTGACCGGGATGTTGCCGATGCGCAGGGACTGTCCGAGGGCATCGCCCTTGGGGAAGAAAACAGTGGCGGCCTCGGTGCCGAGGATGGCCACGGGGGCTCCGGTCTCCATGTCCATGGTCGAGAAGCTCCGGCCCTGGGCGAGGCCGTAGCCATTGGCGGGGATGAAGTCGCCGCCGATGCCGCTCACCTGCCGGTCCTGGTCGGCATAGCCAGACACCACCCGGGTGCGGGCATTCTTGAGGCGGCTCACGCCCTGGATGGCGTCCGATTGGAGGGCCTCGCCACCGATGGCATCGGCATCCCGGAGTCCCAGGTTGGCCTGCTGGAGCGCCGTGGGCCGTCCATCCCGAAGGGCCGCCTTGGGCTGGATGTTCAGCTTGTCGAGGCCGCCCATCTTCACGAACATCTCATCGGCCCGCTTCCGCTGGCTGTCCGAGATGGAAAATCCGCCCAGCACCGAGGCCACGCCCAGCAGGACCCCAAGAGCCTGGAGGATGGAGCGTCCGAGGTTCTCCCGGATCTCCACCCAGGCCTCGAGCAGCCGCTCGCGGAAGGCGCCGGTGGTGGCCATCTAAGCGACTCCTTCAGCCGCGGCGATCAGGCCGTCCCGGATTTCTACCCGCCGCTCCGCCAGGGCGGCGATGGAGGGATCGTGGGTCACCAGCAGCAGGGTATGGCCCTGCTCGTGGAGCTCGCGGAAGAGGTCCAGGACTTCTGCGCCGGTTTTCGAATCGAGTGCGCCCGTGGGCTCGTCCGCCAGCAGCAGGGCGGGTTCGTTGGCCAGGGCCCGGGCCACGGCCACGCGCTGCTTCTGGCCGCCCGAGAGAGTCCCCGGGAGATGGCCGGCCTTGTCGGCGATGCCCACTTTTTCGAGCAGGGCCATGGCCCTTTCCCGGCGTTCCTTCCGGCCGATGCCCGCATAGAGCATGGGCAGTTCCACGTTGCGGACGATGCTCGCCTTGGGCAGCAGGTTGTAGCTCTGGAAGATGAAGCCTACCTTCTCGTTGCGGATCCGCGCCAATTCACCGCCCGAGAGTCTCTGGACCTCGCGGCCATCCAGGGTGTAGGTCCCGGCCGTGGGCAGATCCAGGCAGCCGAGGATGGCCATGAGGGTGGACTTGCCGGATCCCGAAGGACCGATGAGGGCCACGAACTCACCCTTCGCCACGGTGAGGTCAATGCCGCGCAGCGCATGTACCGCCGCCCCGTTGGCGCCGTACACCTTGGTGAGGCCCTGGGTTTGAATGATGCTGGACATGGGTCGCTCCGTGAAGCTGTCGGCTGTCAGCTATCAGCTTTCAGTGACTGATCGCTGACAGCCGATAGCTGACAGCTAATTGTTTTCATCATCCTTCTCGACCTTCTTCTTGCTGGGGTCTTCCAGGCTCACCTGGTCGTTGGCCTTGAGGCCCGAAAGGATCTCCACCCGCTCCAGGGTGGCGATGCCGGCCTTGACGGGCACGACGTCGAAGTAGTCCTTCCAGTGGTCCGCCAGCCAGATGAACTTGCCCCGGCCCGTAAGCCCATCCTTGGCCTTGGCGATGTCCTTGGGCGACAGGTTCTCCTTCAGCCGGAAGACCACCGTCTGGCCGTCCCGGCGCTGAAGGGCTTCGAGCGGCACGCTCACGGCCTTGTCCCGCTTTTCGCCCAGGATTTCCACATTGGCGCTCATGCCCGTCTTGAAGGACTCGGTGAGCTCATCCAGTCCCACTTCCACCTTGAAGACTTTGATTTTTTCGACGAGATCGGCGGCAGGGGCGACGAAGCGCACCTTCCCGGTGAAGGCACGCTGGGGATAGGCGTCCAGGGTAATGCGCACGGGCTGTCCCACCTTCACCTTGGCGATGTCCACCTCGTTGAGGTTCACCTTCACGATGAGCGAGGCCAGGTCGGCCACGGTGAACACCACGGTGCCCGCATTGAAGGAACTGACGCCGGAGGTGATGGTATCGCCCAGCTCCACGCCCTTCTTGATCACCACCCCGTTCATGGGGGCGGTGACGCGGGCCTTCTGGGTGGAGGCGTTTCCGCTGATGGGGATGCCGCGGTCCTCGACGATCTGGTACCGGGTCTGGGCGCTCTTGAAGACCTCCTCGGCGAGATCCCGCCTGGTCCGGGCATCCCGGTGGGCCTGCTCGGAGATGAGCCCCGCCTGGAAGAGGGCCGCCTGCTGGGCGAATTCCCGATCGGCGTTCAAGAAACTGAGCCGGGCCTGGGAGACGCTGCCCTGGACGTCCGACAGGGTCTGCGCCTGGTTCACGTCGGGCTCGACCTCGGCCAGCACCTCGCCCGCCTTCACGGTGGCGCCCTCGCGGACCCGCAGCCCGACGATGCGCCCCGATACCGTGGACTTCACCTCCACCTTGGTGAGGGGGTCCACCACGCCGACCTCGCGGACGCTCACCTGGAGGTCTTCGGCCTGCACCTTGCCCAGCCGGAAGGGGGTGCTGGCCTCGGGTTTCTTGGACTTGCCGTCGTCGCCCTTCAGGGTGAAGAACATGCCCGCCGCCAGGGCCGCGCCGGCCAAAGATATGATGACCCATCGTTTCTGCATGGAACCCCCTGATGGGAAAGACACCGGGCTTGCCGGGATGACTGGAAGCCTACGGGGGAGAGTCTGGGTCCGTTTAGAGGACAGTCCTTCCGGGATTCGGCCACCCGTCTCGACGGACCGGCCAGCTCCCCGGCGGTGCCGGGGAATGCTCCGGCGCCCCCACCGCCGGACGCCTCAGGCCCGGAGGCGGCTGTAGGTCAGGCTGCGCCAGACCCGCTCCAGGGGACCCTGGGCGTGATTGGCCAGCCAGCTTCTGCTGAGGATGAGTTGGAGGCTCCAGAGCCCCAGTCCCATCAGGAGGGTCGCGGGAAGCGGCAACCTGCCGAAGAGGCCGAAGCCGTAGAAGTAGAAGAGGGAGGTCATCACGAGGCTCTGTAGCAGGTAGTGGGAGAGGCTCATGCGTCCCAGTCCAGCCAGCAGGCCCACAGCGGCCCTTCCTGGGCCCAGGAGGAGCAGCGCGAAGGCCGCGAGGTAGCCCAGGCTCAGGGCCGGGGAGGCCAGGAAAGAGATGGAGAGTCCCAGCAGGGCCGTGGGCAGGCCCCGATCCGCGAGCCCATGGGAGAAGAGAAACGCATAGGCCAGGCTGCCCGTCAGACCGAGGCCGAGGCCCCAGACCGCCACCCTCCCGAGGATGGGGCGGTGGGCTTCCAGGTCCTTCGCCAGCTCCCGCTTCCAGGCCCAGAGTCCCAGCAGGAACATGGCCAGGATGTGGGGGGACATGGCGAGGGAAGCGCCGTAGTTGGCGGCCAGTTCCCTGGCCCGGAACCGGAACAGGAGTCCGTAGGGGCCTGCGCCGTACGCTGCCAGGCTCTGCCCGACCTTGCGGACCGTTTCCTGGGCCTGGAGATCCAGGGCTCTCTGTACCTGGTCGGGGGCGAAGGCGAAGCCCAGGGCCGCCAGGCCCGAAAGGGCCATGAACAGGAGCGACTGGAACAGGAGGAGGCCTCCCGCCCAGATCAGCAGGGTTCTGGGGCGGCAGCGGCTGAAGGCCGGGAGAAGGAGTCCGATGAGGGCGTAGATGGCGAGGATGTCCCCCATCCAGACCAGGAGGCCATGGAGGAGGCCGAAGCCCATGAGGATGTAGAGGCGCCGGCGGAAGCGTTTTCCGGGAGCCTCGCCGCGCGTCTCGAAACGCTCCATCTGGATCGCGAATCCAAGCCCGAAGAGGAAGGAGAAGATCCCGTAGAACTTCCCCTGGAGGAAGACGAGGATGCCCAGGTAGGTCCACGGAGAAGCGACCTTGGCCAGGGCCGTGGGCTCCCCTACCGCACGGTCTCCCGCGCGATCATCAACTCCTCGTTGGTGGGAACGACCGTGACGGCCACGCGGGAATCCGGGGTGGTGATGATGCGTTCCCCGGTGCCGTGCTCGTTGGCTTCGGGATCCAGCTTGACGCCCAGGAACCCCAGCTTGCTGCACACCTTGGCGCGGACATAGGTGCTGTGGGTGCCGATGCCGGCGGTGAAGGTGATGGCATCCACGCCATCCAGGACCGTGGCATAGGCGCCGATGTACTGGCGCACGTTGTAGGTCAGGAGGTCGCGGGCGAGCCGGGCCCGGTCATTGCCCTGATCGGCGGCCAGTTCGATTTCGCGGAAATCGGAGGACACGCCGGAGATGCCCAGCAGACCCGATTTTTTGTTGAGCAGGTCGGTGATGGCGTTGTAGTCGAGGTGCTCGTACTCCATGAGCATTTCCACCACGCTGGGATCAATGGTGCCGCAGCGGGTGCCCATGATGACGCCCTGGAGCGGTGTCATGCCCATGCTGGTGTCCATGCTCTTGCCGCTGTGGACGGCGCAGATGCTGGTGCCGTTGCCGATGTGGCAGGTGACGATCTTCAGGGCCCGAAGGGGCCGGCAGAGCAGGATGGCCGTCCGGGCCGCGACGTAGGCGTGGCTGGTGCCGTGGAACCCGTAGCGGCGGATCCCGTACTTCTGGCTCAATTCGTAGGGGATGCCGTAGGTGCGGGCGTGATCGGGGATGTTGTGGTGGAAGGCCGTGTCGAAGACCGCCACATGGGGCACGTCGGGGAAGGCGGCTTGGGCCACGCGGATGCCCATGGCATTGGCGGGGTTGTGCAGGGGCGCGTACATCGCGAAGGTGTCAATGTCGCGGAGCACCTCGTCCGTCACCAGGATCGAATCCCCGTATTTGGGGCCGCCGTGCACCACGCGATGGCCCACGGCGTGGATCGGCGTGTCATGGAGGACGGTGGTCCGGAGGCGCTCCAGGATGGCCTCCAGGGCCTCCTTGTGGGTGGGAAGGTCCAGGACTTCCTTGCGCTTCTCCCCTTCGAGCGTGCAGGCCAGGTTGGACCCGGCCAGGCCGATCCGCTCCGCCATGCCCTCGGCGATGGAGACCTCATTGGCCATGTCGAAAAGATTGAACTTCAGGCTCGAAGAGCCGGCATTCAGGACGAGAACGAACACGGTATCCCCCATGACAGGGATAGTCTAACCCTCGGCCTTCGTGACCGGTGCAGCATTGTTGACGATTCGGTCGTCATGAGATCTTGAACCGCCGGGTCAGGGTCTGGAGCTGCTGGGCCAGGCTGGCCAGTTCCTCCGTGGTGCGGGCGGTCTCCTGGACCGTGGCGGACAGCTGGGTGGCGGCGGAGGCATTGCGCCCCACCATCAGGGTGGCCGAGGCCATGGCTCGGACCACCTCTTCACTGGCGCGCCCCTGTTCATCCATGGCGCTCGCGATCTCCTTGAGCTGGCCGGCATTCTCGCGGACATGCCCCTCGATGCGCTCCAGGCTGCGCGCAGCCTGCTTCACAGAATCGGCACCAAGGGCCACCCGATCGGTGCTTTCCTGGATGAGGGCCGTGATCTCCTTGGCCGCCGTGCCACTGCGTTCCGCCAGCTTCCGGACCTCCTCGGCCACCACGGCGAAACCCTTGCCCATGGTCCCCGCCTTGGCGGCCTCGATGGCCGCGTTCAGGGAGAGCAGGTTGGTCTGCCGGGCGATATCGGTGATGACGGTGATGATGCGGTTCACCTTGGAGGAGCTCTCCTCGATGGCTTCCATGGCCCGGCCGGTGTCCCGCACCGCCTTGAGCCCCTGCTGGCCTGCCTCCTGCGACCGGGCGGCCAATTCCTCAGCCCGGCCCGTGTTCTGCTTGACCTGCTGGATATTGGCGTTCATCTGCTCCAGGGCGGCGGAGGATCGCTCCATGGCGAGGCGTTCCTGCTCCGTGCTGCGGCGCAACTCGTCCGTGGTGCGGTTCACCTGTTCCGTGGTCGCGGCCAGCTCCGTGGCGCTGGAGGCGGTCCCTTCCGCGGACTGGGCGATGGCCTGGATATCGTCGGCGAGCTGGCCCAGCACCTGGTTCAGGTTCCGCCCCATCTCGCCCAATTCCTCCTTCGACTTGAGCTGGCACGTGCGGGTGAGGTCTCCGTGGCTCAGGGCGGCAAGGCACTCGCGCAGCTCGTCCACCGCCCCCTTCATGGCCCGGCTGACATGGAGCGAGATCGCCATGCCCAACCCTGCGGCAAGGATCAGTCCGGCGGCCAGGATCCGCTGGCTGGTCTTCGTGCGGGACTCGGCCTGATCCATCTTCGCCTGATTGGAGGCGACCAGCCGGCCGATGACCTGGTTGACCGATTCCTTGGCCTCCTCCACCCAGCGGGTGTTGGCCCTCATGTAGGCATCCTTCATGTCGGCACCATCGCCGGTGCGGGCCACGCCCATGAGGCCGGGGAAGGCCCGGATGTAGCTGCGCATGCTTTCGATGCCCGCTTCGAGGGCCTCCTTGTCTTCCTTGGACCAGACCGAGGACTGGACCACCGCGAAGGAGGCCTCCAGGCCGGATTCCAGCTCCTTCAGCTGGGGCATCCGTTTTTCCACGAACCCCGGCGCGCTTGCGCCACCGAGGATTCCGAGCTGTTCGGCCCGCACCAGCATCAGGCGGAAGCGCATGTCCGCCAGGGCGCCCAGCCGCGGGGTGCTTTCGGCGAGCTGGGCCTGGGTACCCAGCCCCTCCGCCAATCCTTTCCACGCCAGGGCGCTGATGGCGAGCAGGATGATCAGCTGGATCCCGAGGAGGAAAAAGAATTTACCCTTCACGGACAGGTTGAGCACCAGCCATCTCCATCGCATCCAAGCCTCCAGCCATCTCTGTCTTGATCGGATGGAAGGATGCCGGGGTTGAATGCTGACCGGTCAGGTCTTCAAGGTGGAGAAGATGCCAGTGGCAAGCCGGTCCGGCTGCGGCCAGGGCGCATCGAGGGCGGCATCCGACGAGGCCAGGAGCTCCGCCTCGATCCGGGCGGCCAGTCCGGGGTCCGGGGTCCAGCCCCGGAGAGCCATCCAGGCTTCGAAGCGGGGCAGGGGATCCTTGGCAGCCCATTGGGTGAGGAGCGCGGGATCCACGTAGCGCTGATCGTCGTGCTCCGCGTGGCCCGATCTGCGGAAGGTTTCGCAGACGAGGAAGACCGGGCCCTTGCCTTCGAGGCAGCGCTGGCGGGCCTGGGCCGCGGCCTCGAAGACCACCGCAGCATCGTTGCCATCCACGGTGAGGGTGAAGGCCCCCTGGGAGCGGAGCGACATCCGCCCCGCCATCTGGCGGTCCGGGGGCGTCGAGAAGGCGTAGCCATTGGATTCCCCCACCACGATGAGGGGGAGCTTTTGCACCACGGCGAAATTGAGTCCCTCGTAGAAGGCGCCGGTGGAACTGCCGCCATCGCCGATCCAGGTCATGGCCACGCGCCGCTCGCCCCTCTGCCGGAAGGACAATGCCACCCCCGCCATCACCGGGATGAGGGCGCCGAGCATGGAGGTGGGCGCGATGATGCCCCGCTCCACGGAACCGAAGTGGTTGTTGTGTTCGCGCCCGCCGCTGGGGCCCGTGGCCCGGCCCAGATACTGAAGGAAGATCTCGCTTGGCGTGACGCCGCGGACGAACATGGAACCCAGGTTGCGGATCAGCGGGGCGATCATGTCCTCGGGGCCCAGGGCCATGGCCGTGGCGCAGGCCGTGGCCTCCTGGCCCAGGCTGCGGTAGACGCTGCCGAGGGTCTTCCCCTGGCGGAAGAGCTTCACCAGCCGCTCCTCGGCGAGGCGGGTGAGCAGCATGGCCTCGTGAAGGCGGAGGGCGGTGTCGCGGTCCATCCGGTTAGCATATTCCAATGCTGACCCTCCGCCCCGCCGTTCCCGCCGATGCCCCACTGATCCTTCAATACATCCGCGAACTCGCGGCGTACGAACGCGAGCCAGAGGCGGCCATCGCCACCGAGGCGGATATCCACCGGTACGCGTTCTCGGAGCATCCCTTGGTGAAGGTGACCCTGGCGGAATGGAACGGGCAGCCCGCGGGATTCGCGCTCTGGCTCCTGAACTTCAGCACCTGGGAAGGCCAGCCCGGCATCTACCTCGAGGATCTCTTCGTGCGCCCCGCCTTCCGGGGCCATGGCATCGGCAAGGCCCTGCTGAAGCATCTCGCCGCCCTCGCGGTGCAGGAGGGCTGGACCCGCTTCGTATGGCAGGTGCTGGACTGGAACACCCCGGCCATCGAGTTCTACGAGGCCCATGGCGCGAAGGTCATGCGCCCCTGGCTCACCTGCCGGGTGGAAGGCGAAGCCCTCCGGCGGCTCGCCGGGATGACGGATTGACCTGGGCCCCGCTGCTCCGCCTCCAGGGGGCCCTGGGCCCCGGCGCGGAGCTGATGGTGGTGGGCGGCGCCGTCCGGGATGAGCTCCTTGGGCGTCCCCACGCCGACTGGGATCTGGCCACCCGGCTGATGCCGCAGGTGGTCATGGACCGGGCGCGGGCCGCGGGCCTGAAGGTGATCCCCACGGGCCTGCAGCACGGCACGGTGACCGTGATCCTGGAGGATCGCCCGGTGGAGGTGACGACCTTCCGCAGCGATGGCGATTACCTGGATGGCCGGCGGCCCGAGTCGGTGCGCCTCGGGGTTGATCTCGCGGAGGACCTGTCGCGCCGCGACTTCACCATCAACGCCATGGCCCTGCCGGCCGGCGGGGGCGAGCTGGTGGATCCCTTCGGGGGCCGTGCCGACCTGGCCGCGCGAGTGATCCGGGCCGTGGGCGATCCCATGAAGCGCTTCGCCGAGGATGGACTCCGTCCCCTGCGGGCCTGCCGTTTTGCGGCTCAACTGGGTTTCGAGGTGGAGGCCGCGACCCTGGCCGCGATCCCCAGGCGCCTGGAAGTGGCCCGCAAGGTGTCCGTGGAGCGGGTCTTCACAGAACTGGACAAGCTGCTGCGAGGGGCCGAACCCCACCGCGGGATGGCCCTGCTGGCCGATAGCGGCCTGATGGAACTTTGGCTGCCCGAGCTGCGGCCGATGCTCGGATGCGCCCAGAACCGCCATCATCGCCATGATGTCTGGAACCATACCCTGGAGGTGGTCCGGTTCGCCCCGGCGGAATCCGGGCTGCGCTGGGCGGCGCTCCTGCACGACATCGGCAAGCCCGGCACGCGGACCACCGGGGCGGACGGCGAGGCGCACTTCCACGGCCACGAAGCGCGATCCCTGGAACTGGCCGAGGCGATCTTCGAGCGCCTGAAGGCCAGTCACGCCCTGCGGAAAGAGGTGGCGTCCCTGATCCGCCACCATGGCACCCATCCTTCCGATGACTGGGGCGATGCCGCCTGCCGCCGGTTCCTCCGGCGCCTCGCCCAGGAGGGTCTGTCCCTGGACCGCTGGGCCGCGTTCCGTCTGGCGGACCAGCGGGGTAAGGGCCTGGAGGTGGACGCCCGCGAGGCGGAGCATCGGGCGCTGATGTCCCGTCTGGAGGCCCTGGCCGCCGCCGCGCCACCCCTGTCAGTGCGGGACCTGGCTTTGGATGGCGGAGCCCTCATGCGGTTGGCGGGCCGGGGCAGCGGTCCCTGGTTGGGCGATCTTCAGCGGCAGCTGCTGGAGGCCGTGCTGGAGGAACCCGCGTCCAACACGCCGGAACGGCTTGAGGAACTGGCCACCAGGCTGCTTGGACACCCATGAAAAGGGCCCGGCAAGTGCCGGGCCCTTTTCATGCAGGGAACAGAATCTACGCCATGCCACCACCGATGGTGGCAGGGCGGTAGGTGAGGCTGGCCTTGATGTAGTCGCGGTTCATGCGGGCGATGTTTTCCATCTTGATGCCCTTGGGGCAGGCGGTTTCGCACTCGCCGTGGTTGGTGCAGGTGCCGAACTCCTCGGCGTCCATCTGGGCGACCATGTCCCGGACGCGGATGTAGCGTTCGGGCTGGCCCTGGGGCAGCAGGCCAAGC
>JAUXSE010000043.1 GCA_030681515.1 Geothrix sp.
GAGAATCTTGCTACCCTTTATGTAACAACGGCGAAGGAAGGCATGAGCCCGGATGCCCTGCAACTCTGGCCGCAGTCCGGTGATCTTTTTGCTCTCAAACCGGGGGTTCACGGCGTGGCCGAGCCGCTTTTCCCGCTGAAAAAAGGTTAACGGCGCCTGGGAACTGGCCAATTAACCAGCATTTTCGGCAAATTTTACCGACTGGCTTCGAATTTGCATTGCAAGGAGGCAAGAGCAAATCAGGTGCAGAGTTGGGACAATGACGGCGGTGGCGGCAAAGGCAGCGTCAAGATATGTTGACGGCGAAGTGGTTCAACGCCTGTTGAAGGCCCTGGATTTTACAGTCTTCTTTGCCACCGCGATGTTCTATACGACCAGTTTTGCTGGCCGGTTCGACACCCCGAACGGGGTTTCGATCATCGCCTTTTCCTCCCTTGCCTTGACCTTTCTTTGCCTGCTGCTGCTGCGTGATCTCGGCCTTTACAAGGCGTCCGCCCTGGTAAACGGCGGCTGGACCTTTTTGAAATCGGCGGCGACGCTCATCATCGCCGGCTGCGCCGCCTTTAAGGCGCTCGATTATTTCCTCATTCCCCTGGAGCCGCGATTGCTCCTCGACTGGACGCTGGCAGTCACAGCTTATCTGGCGCTTACCCGCCTGGTGGCACAGGCCTGGGCACGGCCCATCGCGGGCCAGGGAAGGTTTCGCAAGCGCATCGCCATTGTCGGCGGCGGGCGGGTTGCCGATGATGCGCTGCACGCCCTTGAAGCATCGCATGATCTGGAAATTGAAGTCATTGGCCTGTTTGACGACCGTGACGAAGTTCGCAGCCCGCAAGCTACCCACCAGCACAAGAAGATGGGAACGATCACCGACCTTGCGACCTATGCCCGCAACAACCGCGTTGATCTCATCATCGTTGCCATTCCCCTTTCGGCGGAAGCCCGCCTTCTCTTCATCCTGAAGCGGCTGTGGGAATTGCCTGTCGATATCCGAATCAGTGGCAAGGCTT
>JAUXSE010000010.1 GCA_030681515.1 Geothrix sp.
ATACCGGTTCGCGTTCAAAAATGAAGGATCCACCACGGAGGATCACGGAGGCCATCGGGCCGTCTCCGTGGGCTCCGTGGCCTCTCGTGTATCGGCTACGCCGATACACGAGACATACCGACATCTCGTGGTGAATCTCTACCATTGATGGCGGATTGGTATCAGCGACTGGCTCTTCGCCCTCGCCCGCGCCGAGAACGCCACCACCGGCGTGGCGGACATACAGTGGGTGGCGAAGGACTGAACTTCCTTCCTCCGCAAAAAAGCACCGGGCCCTTTCGGGCCCGGTGCTTTTTGCGGTCGTGGTTCCGGCTAGAACTGGAACTTCACGCCGAACCGGTAGCGCCGGCCCTGCTGCCAGGTGGTGGCATGGCCCCAACGGGGGTCGAGAACACCGGTGTTGTCCGTGGCCTGCTGGCGCACGGTGGCGGCATAGCGGGTATTGAAGGCGTTGAAGAGATCAATGCTGGGGATCAGCCTGTACTTGCCGCCGAACTTGTAGGCCCAGTCGAGGTGCAGATCCACATTGTTGAGGGCGGGCGTGCGGCCGTACTGGCCCAGCTGGCCGTTGGCGGGCACCGCATTGCCGTAGCCGCCGATGTCCAGGAACAGCGTGCCCGGAAGGGGGCCATACAGGGTGTCATCCCCGGGTGTCCGTCCGTTCGTGGTGGAACCGTCGTCAAAGAGGCTGACGGGGGTGCCGCTCTGGTAGGTCCAGTTGAAGCCCAGGTTCAGATCGCCGCCGAAGACGTCAAAGCGGTGGCTGGCGAACATTTTGATGACATGGGTGCGGTCGTTGGGCAGCAGGCCGTAGCCCACATAGGGGTAGTAGTCGAAGGAGGCGGTGATATTGCCATCCGCCTGGCCGTTGGAACTGGATACCACACCCTCGTAGTTGCCCTGCAGGCGGCTCCAGGTGTAGCTGAAGTTGAAGGTGCTGCGATCGGTCTTCTTGTCCAGGGTGAAGTCCACGGAGGCGTACTTGTTGCCTGCCTTCTCATAGCCGGTGTTCGGGACGGTGAAGAGGCCCGTGGCGGGGTTGTAGTAGTCCAGGATGTTGATGCCCCAGTTGTTGGTGGTGATGCCCTGGCCCAGAAGCCAGAGGGTCATGCTCTTGGGATTGGGCCGCCACTGCTGGAAGGCCCCGGGGTTGCCGATGACGGCGGCGCCCACGCCGTACTGGCTGGGGGTGCCCACGAAGTCAATGGCCGGACCTTCGTCATAAGGCGCGCCGTAGGCATCGGTGAAGACCATGTCTTCCAGGGGGTTCTTCAGTTCGCGGTAGCGGGCGTGGATGCCCGCGGTCCAGCCGCTGGCGAAGGTGTGGTCCAGGCCCAGCACGTACTCGTTGCGCTCGGGCAGCTTTGTGCCTTCGGCGATGGGATCGTAGCTGAAGGGGGTGGCGAAGTCCGTGACGCGGTTGTAGACGGCGTTGGGAATGAGGGCATAGGCGCCCGTAGCAGGGGTGAAGGTGTACTGGGTGCTGGCATAGCGGTAGCGGATGTAGGTCTCGTTGGCGTAGACCCGGATCGCCAGGCGCTGGGGGATCGCCTCGAAGTACTTGGCGTAGTTCACGCTGACCTTGGTCTTGCCATCCTGGTTCACGTCCCAGGTCAGGCCGAGGCGGGGCTGCATGTAGTCCTTGAAGTCATCGAACTTCATGAAGGAGCGGTTGTTCATGTCCTTCTGGTCCTGCGTTTCGAAGCGGAAGCCGTACATCAGCTTGACGCCGCTGCCCACATCCCAGGTGTCCTGGGCATAGAAGGCCTGCCATACGGCCTTCACGGAGGCATCGGTGCTCAGGTAGGTCTGGTAGAGGGATCCGGGCAGGGAGGACCCTGAGACCCGCAGCAGGTTGTCCCGATGCCCGCCGGAGGTGGCGGCCAATTCGGAGTACTTGGATTCCAGCTGGCTGATGCCGAACTTCATGTTGTGGTTGCCCACGAACCAGCTGAGATCCACCTTGGCCTGGGTGGTCTGGGTCTTTTCCTCGGGCACATAGTATCCCGTGCCCCCGCGGGAGAAGGTCAGCCCGACCCAGGGGGACGGCTGCACCACGCCAGGACCCCAGGCGGCCCACCAGGTGTCCGCGACGTTCACGGTGGTGGAATCGGTGGGAGCCGTGGTGCTCTTGTACTCGGTGGTGCCCAGCTTGGCACTGAGGAAGAGGCTGGGCGTGATGGTCCAGTCGTAGTTCAGGACGAGGTTCCGGACCGTATCCTTGGCATCGTACCCGAACTGGGCCGTGCCCAGGGTTGCGGGGTAGATGGTCGGGTAGTTGTCCTTGGTGTTGTTCAGGTTGGCGGAGAAGGTGATCTGGTGATCCTGGGTGATCATCCAATTGATCTTGCCGATGAACTGGAAGGCATCAATGGTCTGCTTGCCGTTCACCATGCCGTTGAGGTTGGGCAGATTGTTGGCTTGGTTGGTCTCGGTCTTGGTGAGGTCGAAGCCCGCGAAGAAGAAGAGCTTGTCCTTGATGATGGGGCCGCCGACTTCCGCGCCGATGTCGTAGCGGGTCGGGGCTGAGGGCTGCTTGTAGTAAGTGCCCCGGACGGGCACGGCCGAGATGCCGATGGGATCCCAGGTCAGCCAGGTGGAGCCCTTCAACTGGTTGGAACCGGACTTGGTGATGGCGTTGAACACGCCGCCCAGGGCGCTGAACTCGGGCTTGAAGCCGCCGGTCTGGATCTCCACCTGATCAATGAAGTCCGTGACCAGCTCGGTGCCCTGGAAGCCGCGGGAGGTGTTCGTGGTGGAGAGGCCGTCCACGATGTAGCTGTTCTCGGCGCCGGAACCGCCGCCGATGGAGGGGTCGTTGCCGAAGCCCGAGGTCACGACACCCGGTGCCAGGAAGGCAATGGAGCTCATGTCGCGGCCCTTGGGGATCGAGGCCAGGTTGTCCATGGTGGTGACGAGGCCGGTCTGGGTGGTGGTGGTGTCCACCAGGGCCGTGGTGCCGAGCACCTCGACCACGGTGGCGCCCTCGGGGGCCATCTTGAAGGTCGTGGGCTGGGTCTGGTTCACCAGCACGCTGATGTTCTGGGTGATCTTCTGGAAGCCGCTCTTGGTGACTTCCACGGTCCAGGCGCCGGGGTTCAGCAGGCCCACGCGGAAGAACCCATCCGCGCCGGTCACGAAGGTGCGGGAGGTCTGCGTCGAGGTCAAGCGAACGGTAGCGCCCGAGACGGGTGCGCCGGACTTGTCGGAAACGACGCCCGTCACCGCGCCCGTGGTGGCCGTCTGCGCGTGGGCGACGATGCCGCTCCCTGCGACGAGGGCCACGGCGGTAAAGCCGAGCCGGGTGAAGATTCGAGTCATAGAGAACTCCTTTGAAGGACGCGGCAGCGCCGCATTGGGGGGTTGAACGGATTCCCGCCGGGCCCTGGGGAAACGGGGGCGCCCGCCGCCTGGGGGGAAGCGGCGCATTCTGGGACCGGGCTGACCAAAGAACGGGGGGAGTGCGAATACAGTAAGACAGGTTCCCGGCTTTTCGGGATTTTTTTTCAACCCCACCCGGGATCAGCAACCAATGGTACTAAGCAGCCATGGGGCCCGGGGCGGTGGCGTGGGGTCAATCTGGAGCGTTCGGAGGTAGTCCGATGATGTTACCAGACTTCCGGGTTTGGTATAGACCGTGAAAAGGGGGTCGTTTTTTTCTATCCGTGCGCCCACCCGGGCCTGCACCCGGATGCCGACGCCGAGATCCAGCACATCGCTCTGGTCTTTCCTTCCGGCGCCGAGGTCCATGGCGAGGAGGCCCAGGGCGCGGCCATCCATGGCGGTGATATAGCCGTCGCGGTCGGAGCGGATCTCCACCACCTGGCCGGGCTGGGGCAGGCGGCTGAAGTCGTCCAGGGCCCGGGCATCCCCGCCGTTGAGGGCCGTGAAGCGCCGCAGGGTCTCCAGCGCCGCTCCGTTCTGGATGCTGGCCTGCACCTTGGCCAGGGCCTGTTCCAGGGTGCTGGCGCCGCCGCCCAGGATCAGCATTTCGGCGGCCAGCCGGAAGCTCATCTGGGCCAGATCGGAATCGCCGTGCTCGCCACGCAGGATCTCGACGGATTCCATGACCTCCAGCGCATTGCCGATGGCCCAGCCCAGGGGGGCGTCCATGCGGGTGATGAGGGCGCGGATCTGCATGCCGTGGGCCCTGCCCACATCCACCATGCTCTGGGCCAGGGTGCGGGCGTCGTCGAGGGTCTTCATGAAGGCGGTGGGGCCGCATTTCACGTCCAGCACCAGGGCATCGGCGCCGCCCGCAAGCTTCTTGGACATGATGCTGGCGGTGATGAGGGGGATGCTTTCGACCGTGGCCGTGACATCCCGCAGGGCGTAGAGCTTTTTGTCCGCCGGGGCGATGTTGCCGGTGGGGGCGGAGTTGGCGAAGCGGGTTGCCTTCAGGCTGTGCAGGAACTCCGCATCGGTGAGCTCGACCTTGAGCCCCGGGATGGCGGCGAACTTGTCCACGGTGCCGCCGGTGTGGCCCAGGCCCCGGCCGCTGAACATGGGGCAGGGCACCCCACAGGCGGCCACGATGGGGCCGAGGATCAACGTGGTCTTATCGCCCACGCCGCCGGTGCTGTGCTTGTCCACCTTGAGGCCGGGGACGGAGGACAGATCGAGCCGCTTGCCCGAATCCCGCATGGCCAGGGTGAGGGCCAGGGTCTCTTCGGTGTCCATGCCACGCCAGCAGATGGCCATGAGCAGCGCCGCGCTCTGCTCGTCGGGGAGGTTGCCGTCGGCGGCGCCCTTCACCCAGAAGGCGATTTGCTCCGGGGACAGGGCCCCGCCCAGCTTCTTGGTGTAGATCAGGTCGTACATCCGCATGGGATGACTCCTCGGCTGAAGTGGATTCAGATGCTCTGGAGCAGGTTTTCCAGGGCGGTCGCATCGCCCCGGCCCTTGAAGCGGGCCTTGTATTCGGCGAGATCCTTCAGGGCCTGGGCCCGGTCCCCCGCCAGGCGATTGACATCCATCTGGCCGGCCCAGAAGGCCTCGGCCCAGGGTTCGCCGGGCAGGGCCTTGGTGCGAAGGGGATCCAGCTGAGCCCGGGCCTCCTGGACCTGGCCCAGGGCGAGGGCCCGCTGGGCCAGGCGGATGTGGCCCCAGGCATCCTCGGCCCTGGCCGGGGCCGGGCCCTTGCCATCGAGGGCGAGACGCCAGGTGGTCAGCTGGTCCATCGTGGCGGCCTTGCGGGACGAGGGCGCGGAGGCGGCGAGGGCTTCCAGACGCCCGAGGCGCTCCCGCATGCGCTTCTCCACCTCGGCGGGGGCGAGGGGCGCCACGCCATCGCCTTCCACCTCCATCTGCAGGGCGGAGAGGGCGGCCTCGTGCTTCTCGATGGCCTGCGCGCGCCAAGCGCTCCAGGTGCCATAGGCCGCCCCCAGGATCACCAGCGAGACGACGCCGATGAGGATGGGCTTCAGCAGGCCGCCATCCTGCTCTTCGCCCTGGCCCAGCTTCGTCTGGAAATGCGCGAGGCTCTGCGCGGGCTTCTGGACCTGGATCTCGCGGGCTTTGGTGGGGCTGGCCATGACGAACCTCGTTGAATGAACATCAGTCGGACCCTAGAGGATGCACCAATCCCCTTCCGTCCGGCACTTGAAAGTGGTCCCCCGGCTGCTATCCTGGACCTTCGCGCCTGGGTAGCTCAGTCGGTAGAGCAATGGATTGAAAATCCATGTGTCGGCGGTTCGATTCCGTCTCCAGGCACCAGAATCTATAGGGCCCCCGGATGGGGGCCCTATAGATTCTGGAGAGACGGGATCGAAGTCACAGGACGGTTAGGTTGCGTTCTGACCGAGAAGGACGCATGGCGTCCGCCGAGGGAAGCAACCTTAGCGTCCGTGCGGCGGAGGGGACACGCGCGAGCGTGGCCCCGGAGGATTCCGTCTCCAGGCACCAGCATCATGAGGCCCCCGATTTTTGGGGGCCTCATGGTGCTGGAGAGACGGGATCGGCAACCGGGGCCTCAGTCCGGGAAATCCAGGAACGCTTTGGGTGACATCACGTTGGCGCCACCCCAGATCTCCCTGGGGAAGTGCTTGAGGTTGCCTGTGACGAGCAGCCCTACCTGCTGGGCCACACCCAGGAAGACCCTGTCCTCGGGGTCGGGAGCCTCGGGAAGCTCCATGGGGTCGGCGGGAAGCTGCTCGGCACAGCTGAGGAGGTGTTGAACCCACGCGGGTGGGAAACCGTAGCGTGTGAACTTGCTGCGGTGCAGCACATCAAGGTGCTCGTCAAGAATGCCGGGAGACACCACGATGCGGATCGCGCCGCGCAGGGCTGCCTGAACGATCTGATCGCAGTCCCCGCCGGCTGAGATGGCCGCTGACACCAGGATGTTGGTGTCCAGGACGACCCGAATCACGCGTGTTTCCGTTTCGGCGGCCGGCGCTCAACCCGGATGGCGGCAATGTCCTCGTTGATCTTGTCCATGCTGGTGCCACTGAGCCCAGCGCGTTCAGCGGCGCTCTGGGATTCCTTCAGGCTGGAGAGGGAGATGGCCTGCTGGAGCTGTTCCGCCTGGTTGGTTTCGATCACTCTCCCGCGGGCCGGTAGTCATCCGCCAGGGTGACGGGCACCTTGGCCTTGATCTCTTTCTGGATCTCCTGGCTGATGGTCTGCATCCGCTGCTGCTTCCAGCCTTCGGTGACCTGGGCCTTGACCGTCTCGAAGGGGGGGACGGCGCTGCGGCCCTGGCCCTGGCCCTTCATCCGCTCCACCTGCTCTTTGTAGAAGGCCATCAGCTGTTCATCGGTCGGGTCCACCGTGGTCATGCGCTTCTTGGCCAGGGCCTGGAAGTAGACGTTGGCCTGCTGCTGCTCCAGCTGCCGCTTCACGGCGGGCTCCTGATCCAGGCCCGTCTGCTTGGCGTAGGCCGCGATGGCCTTGGACATGGCGATGCGGCTGGCCAGCTGGGCGCGCTCGTCCCGGGCGGCGGGATCGCTGAGGAAGGCCTCGGCCTCTTTGGGACTCTGGGACAGCGTCTTCACCGTGTCCTGGAATTCAGCCTCGGTGATCTTGTCGCCGCCGACATTGGCGATGACGCGGCTGGTGTCGGGCTTGCTGGTCTTGCAGGCCAGGGACAGCAGCAGGGCCGGCCCGACGATGAGGGCCGCAAAATGATTCGTCTTGGACATGGAAGCTCCGCGAAAAACATCAAAGGCCCCAGAATGACAGGTCCCGGAGGATCCCATGAGCCGAATTGACGACCTGGCAGGCCTGGATCTGGTGGTCTACAGCGCCACCTGGTGCCCGGACTGCCGCCGCCTGGAGGCCTGGCTGGCGGAGCACCGCGTCCCCCACGCCAAGGTGGATATCGAGACCGTTCCCGGCGCCGCCGAGAAACTCGAAAACGAGACCGGGAAGCGGGCCGTTCCGTTCGTGCTGGTGGGGGGGAGGCGCTGGGTCCGGGGCTACCACAGGGAATTGCCCCAGCGGTTCGACGGGGATCTGCTGGTGGAGGAGCTGCTGGGGGCGGGGAAGTAGCGCCGCCCCGGACACGCGCCTGATGCTCGCCGGTGCGGGGCCCCGCTCGGGACAGCCCCCCGGGCTGTCCACTCGCGACCCGCATCCGGCTCGCTGGGTCCGGGGCTACCACAGGGAATTGCCCCAGCGGTTCGACGGGGATCTGCTGGTGGAGGAGCTTTTGGCCGCGAAGCAGGCTTGAGTGGCGGCCCATCCCGGCGTGATTCCCTCCCTGTGGGGCCCCGCTCCACAGGCTGCCCCGCAGCCTGTTCCGCGACCCACATGGTCGGGACATGGTCGGGACAGCCCGCGAGGCCACAAGGATGGCCATTCGGTCCAGTTCATGGCACTCTAGGAGGTTCTCCGGGAGCCCCTCGTGGCCAGTATTTTTTCCAGCCAGTTCTGGTCCAACCTGTTCAATTCGGACTTGGCCATTGATCTGGGCACCGCCTCGACCCTGATCCACACCAAGCAGGCGGGCCGCATCGTCATCTATGAACCCTCCATCGTGGCCGTGAACACCCTCACCCACGAGGTGGAGGCCGTGGGCGACGAGGCCAAGCAGCTGCTGGGCCGCGCCCCCCAGGGCGTGCGCACCATCCGCCCCATGAAGGACGGGATGATCTTCGAGGTGGATGCCGCCGAAAAGATGCTGGCCCAGTTCATCGCCAAGGCCCGCCCGAACCGCGGCATCGCCCGCACCCGCATCGTGGTGAGCGTGCCCCCCCGGGCCCACCAGGTGGCCCGCCGCGCCGTGAAGCAGGTCTGCTACGACGCCAAGGCCGGCGAGGTGTTCCTGGTGGACCAGACCATGGTGGCCGCCATCGGCGCGGGCCTCGCGATCAACGAGAAGCGCGGCTGCATGATCGTGGACATCGGCGGCGGCACCACGGATGTGGCGGTCATCAGCTACAACGGCAAGGTGTTCTCGGACAGCATCCTCATCGCCGGCGACGAGATGGACGAGGCGATCGTCAAGTACATCCGCGAGAAGTACAACGTGCTGATCTCCGAATCCTCGGCGGAGGAGGTGAAGTGGACGCTGGGTTCCGCCTTCCCCTCCGAGCTGACGCGCACCATGGAGGTGAGCGGCCGCGACCAGTTCGAGGGCCTGCCGAAGACGCTCACCCTCAACGACGCCGAGATCCGCGAGGCGCTGGCCGAGCCCATCAACGCCATCATTGATCTGGTCCGCAAGGCCCTGAACGAGACGCCGCCCCAGCTGGCGGCGGATCTCATTGATCGCGGCATCTGCCTCACGGGGGGCGGCTCGCTCATCCAGGGCATGGACGAGCGGCTGCGCAAGGAGACCCACCTGCCGGTCTTCCGCGCGGAGGATCCCCAGACGGCCGTGGTGCGGGGCACCGCGCTGCTGCTGGAGAACATCCCGCTCCTGCGCCGCATCCAGATCCTCGATTAGCCTCCGCCCGGAGGGGGCATGGCCGTCCGCACGTCGAAATGGGGCTGGAATCCTGCAGGGTGGCAGCGCTCCGCCGTGATCCTCCTCTGGCTGGGCCACGGCATCTGGGTGCTGCTCGGCGCGAACCCCGGCCGCCACTGGACGAGCGTGGCCGAGGCCGTGTCGCGGCCTTCGCAAAGCCTCGCCTCGCGCTGGGAAACCTGGCGCGCCGCCCGCCGGGAGACCGCCCGGGGCCTCGCCGGAACCCGCGCCGAGAACGCCCGGCTGTCCGCTGAGCTGGCCCAATTGAAGACCCAGGCCGCCCAGGAGGCGCCGCGGCTGTCGGAGGCTGAGGCGGCCGTGCGCCTGCTGGGGCTGAAGCGGCAGATCCCCCTCGACCTCAAGGCGGCGCGGGTGATCTTCAGCACGCGGCCCGCCACCTTCGGGGGCATGATCCTCGACCGGGGCCAGGATCTGGGCCTGGTGGCGGATCAGGGGGTGCTGGTGCCCGAGGGCATCGTGGGCCGGCTCTGGTCCGTCAGCGGCACCCAGTCCAAGGTGCTGCCGGCGGACGCCCCCAACGCCTCGGTGGCGGTGATGCTCATGCGCAGCCGGGCCATGGGCGTGCTCCAGGGCCTGGGCTCGGGACGGGCGCTCATCCGCTACGTCAGCAACCAGGAAGTGGTGCAGGTGGGTGAGGCCGTGCTGACCAGCGGACTGGACCGGGTCTTTCCCCGGGGCCTGCTCGTGGGCTACGTGGCCGAGGTGGCCCAGAGCGATCTGGAGCTGCGGGTGATCGTCCATCTGTCGGCCCCCCTGGACCGCCTGGACGCCGTGCTCCTGCTGCCGCCCCAGCCGCCCCTGGAGGTGCAGCCGCCCTTCCTGGCGCCGGTCCCGAAACCCCAGCGGAAACGGGGGACGCCATGAGGATCCCCGCGCCGTCCGCCACCCGCCAGAACCTGCTGTGCGCGGCCGCCCTGGGCCTGATCTTTCTCAGCGCGCCCTTCCCCGGCATCCAGGTCATTCTGCACGCGATGCTGGTGCTGGCGCTGGCCCCCCGGTCCGGAGATCCCCTCCTGGGAGCCCTGTGGGCCCTGGCGGCGGGATGGACCCTGGAAGGATCCCTGCGCCTCTATCCGCACCTGGGCGGAACCGCCTGGGCGGACCTGACCCTGACGCTGCTCGCCGGCTGGATGGCCGGTCGCTGGCCCCTGGAGGGGCTGAAGGGCTGGCTGGTCCGGCTGGCGTCGCTCAGCCTTCTGCACGCGCTGCTGATGCATGGCGCGGTGCGTCTGGCGGCAGGCCCGCATCCCTGGGGCCTGGGCTGGTTCTGGGCCCTGCTGAGCGTTCCGCTCTGGGGCTGGCTCACCTGGCGGCTGCTCCACGCGGGCGCCGGATCTGGACGGCGTTGAGCCATGGATCCGCGGCAGCAGCCCCTTCTTCGCCGGCGGCTCGGGGTCTTCAAGGGGATGGCCTGGAGTCTGGTGGCCCTGCTGGTGATCGTCTACGCCTGGCTGCAGCTGGTACGGCATGGCGAGTTCAAGCAGCTCGCCATGCAGCAGGCCGTGAAGGTGCGGCCGATTCCCGCTCCCAGAGGGTTGGTGCTGGACCGCAACGGCCATCGCCTGGTGGACAACCGGCGGGCCCTGCATCTGGTCATCCAGCGGGAGGATCTGCCCGCGAAGCCCGAGGAGGTGGCTGCGCTGGCCGAGGCGCTGGCGTTGGATCCGGCCGCCCTGGCGCGGAAGATCCAGATCTACCGCCTGGCCGGGAAGGGCCGCCCCCTGGTGCTGAAGGAGAACCTCGACGAGGCCGGCATCGCCATCGCCGAGCGCGTCCGCGCCCGGTTCTCCTTCCTCGGCGTGGAGGTGGCGCCCCGGCGCGTGTACCTCGGCGACGAGCTGGCGGGCCACGTGCTCGGCTATGTGGGCGAGGTGGACGAGGAGATGATGATGGCCAAGCCCAGCCTCTTCCGCCTGGGCGAAACCATCGGCAAGGAGGGCTTCGAGGCCAGCGGAAATGACCGGCTCAAGGGCCTGGACGGCCAGAAGCGCATCCTGGTGGATCAACTGGGCACCGAGGTCGCCAACTTCGGGCAGGTGGACGCCGTGGCCGGCCGCAGCCTCTACCTCACGCTGGATGCGGGCCTGCAGAAAGTGGCCCAGGAGGCCTTCGGCGATGAAGCCGGATCGGTGGTGGTGCTGGATCTGCGCGATGGCGGGGTGCTGGCGCTGTATTCCAGCCCCTCGTACGACCCGAACCTCTTCCTCAACCGGCTCAGCCAGGACATGGTGGACCGCTACCTGGCCAACAACGTCACCCGGCCCATGGTGAACCGGGCCACCCAGGGCATCTATGCGCCGGGCTCCACTTTCAAGCTGCTGGTGGCCCTGGCGGCCCTGGAGAAGGGCATCGCCACGCCCCAGACCGTCGTCTATTGCGCCGGGAAGAAGAACTTCTACGGCCGCGACTTCCGCTGCGACAAGGCCACGGGCCACGGCAACCTGTCCATGGTTCAGGCCATCGCCCAGAGCTGCGACGTCTACTTCTATGAACTGGCCTCCCGCATGGACGTGGACGATATCCACGCCACCGCGGAGAAATACGGCCTCACGGAGCGCACGGGCATTGACCTGCCCCAGGAGAAGCGCACCCGCATCCCCAGCCGCGCCTGGAAACGCAAGGCCTCGCCCCGGGATCCCAAATGGTACGCGGGCGAAACCATCAGCGTGGGCATCGGGCAGGGGGCCGTGGGCGTCACGCCCATCGGCCTGGCGCGCTTCTTCGCCCTGCTCGCCACCAAGGGGAAGCTGCTCACGCCGCATCTCTTCTACGGCTTTCGCGGCGATCAGAGCAACGAGCTGGAGCTGGCGCCGGTGCCACCGCAGAAGGACACGCCGCTGGACCCGAAGATTTGGGCGATCCTGGATGAAGGCCTCGCCGAAGTGGTGCAGAGTGGCACAGCGGGCGCCAACCCCTTCATCCGCGAGATCGCCAAGATCATCCCCTTCTCTGGCAAGACCGGCACGGCCCAGGTGGCCACCTTCGTGGACAAGGCCCATTACGCCCGCCAGGCGAAGAAGCTGAAGGACCATGCCCTCTTCGCGGGGTACGCGCCCAGGGAGCATCCTCAGATCGCCTTCGCCGTGGTGGTGGAGAATGCGGGGTTTGGTTCCACGGCCGCTGCCCCCATCGCTGCCAAGCTCGTGAAGTACTGGTTCGTGGATCGGCTTGCCAATCCCCTGCCAGCGCCCCGGGGCAGGATGGTGGATCCCTTCGCGCCCCAGCCGCCGGAGGCCCCGGAATGAGGGAACGCTTCCGCGCCCTGGACTCGCGCCTGCTCTGGGTGCTGCTGGCGCTCATCGTCCTGGGGACGCTGACGCTCTACTCCGCCGGACGCAACACGCCCCAGGCGGGGATCTGGCTCAAGCAGAGCCTCTGGAACCTGCTGGGCGTGATCCTGATGCTGGGGCTGGCCACCACGGATCCCCGGCGCATCTTCCGCGCCAGCTTCCCCGCCTACCTCCTGGGGCTGGTGGCCCTGGCCGCCGTGCTGGTGGTGGGCCGGAAGATCGGCGGCGCCACGCGCTGGTTCGTGGTGGCGGGGCAATCCTTCCAGCCTTCGGAACTGATGAAATGGATCACGCTTCTCTATGTCGCCCACCGCTTGGGATCCCGGCCCGCCGATGCCGTGGGCCGGCTGGAGATCTTCGGGGCCGTGGGGCTGGTGGTCTTCCCCATGCTGCTCATCCAGCGCCAGCCCGACCTGGGCATGGCCCTCAGCTTCCTGCCCATCCTGCTCATCATTCCGCTGATGAAGGGGCTCCGGGCGAGGTGGGTCGCGGCCCTCCTCCTGTTGGCCGTGGTGGGCGGATTCGGCGCCTGGAAGGTCGCGCTGAAGCCCTACCAGAAGCACCGGGTGATGATCTTCCTCGATCCCTCCGCCGATCTCCAGGGCAAGGGCTACCAGGTGAACCAGAGCCGCATCGCCATCGGCGCGGGCGGGCTCATCGGGAAGGGGTTCACCAGCGGATCCCAGACCCAGCTGAACTTCCTGCCGGTGAAGACCACGGATTTCGCGTTCAGCGTGTGGGCCGAGGAACGGGGATTCCTGGGCGTCCTGCTGGCTCTGGGACTCTTCGGACTGCTGTTGAGCCGCATCCTGGATGCCGCCCGGGCCGCCCACACCAACGCCGAGGCCTATTTCTGCGCCGGGGCCGCGGGCATCTTCGCCCTGCATCTGCTGGTGAACGTCGGCATGGTGGCCGGCGCGCTGCCCAACAAGGGCATGGTACTCCCCTTCTTCAGCGCGGGGGGGAGCAGCACGCTGAGTTTCTTCCTGGCCCTGGGCCTCATCATGGGCGTCCTGTACCGATCGAGGGTGAAATGACGGACCTGCGGCAGCGCATGAAGGAGCTGGCGGACCGGGTGCGGACGCACCGCCACCGCTACTACGTGCTGGACCAGCCCGTGATCTCCGACGCCGAGTACGATGCGCTGGAGCGGGAACTGCGGGATCTCGAAGCCCGGCATCCCGATCTGGCCGATCCCAACAGCCCCACCCTGCGCGTGGGCGCACCGCCCATCGAGGCCTTCGGGAAGCGCCGCCACGGGGTGCCCATGCTCAGCCTGGACAACGCCTATTCGGAGGCCGAGCTGCGCGAATGGGAAGCGAAGTGGCGCAAGCTGGCCCCGGAGGCGGAACCTCGCTATGCCGCCGAGCTGAAGGTGGACGGCCTGTCCCTTTCCCTCCGGTACGAGAACGGCAAGCTGGTGGAAGCCCTCACCCGCGGGGATGGGGATGTGGGAGAGCTGGTGACCGAAAATGCCCGGGCCATCGCGGACATTCCACTGACGCTGCCCATGGACGCGCCGCAATCCCTGACGGTGCGTGGCGAGGCGTTCCTGTCCCGCAAGCGATGGGAGCAGTTGAACCGCCAGCGGGACGCCCGTGGCGAGCCGCGCTTCGCCAATCCCCGCAACGCCGCCAGTGGCACCCTGAAGCTGCTGGATAGTCGCGAGGTCGCGGCGCGGGGCCTGTCCTTCCTGCCCTGGCAACTGCTCTGGAATGGGGCCTTGCCGGCCCCATTCCAGAGTGATCAAGGGACTGCCATGGGCCTGTTGGAAACCTGGGGGTTCTCGGGGATGCCCAGCCGGGCCTCGGGTCCGATGGAGGACGTGCTTCGATTCATCGAGGTCCAGGCCGAGGCCCGGTTGAAGCTGCCCTTCGATACGGATGGCGTGGTCCTGAAGATTCCCGATCCGGTCGTGCAGCAGCGCCTGGGCGCCACGGACCGCGTGCCGCGCTGGGCCATCGCGTTCAAGTATCCGGCGACGCAGGTGACGACCACGGTGCTGGGCATCACCTGGCAGGTGGGCCGCACCGGGAAGCTCACGCCGGTGGCGGAGCTGGAGGCTGTGGAGGTGGCGGGCTCCACCGTGCGCCGGGCCACGCTGCACAACGCCGACGAGCTGGCGCGGCTCGGTCTGAAGATCGGTCATCGCGTGTTCATCGAGAAGGGCGGGGAGGTGATTCCCAAAGTGGTGGCCCTGGTGCCGGGCGAGGAGGCCCGGGATCTGCCGGCGCCGTCCATTCCCGGATCCTGTCCCGTGTGCGCCGGGGAGGTGGGCAAGGCCGACGATGCGGAGGTGGCCATCCGCTGCCTCAATCCCGAGTGTCCCGCCAAACTGGAGGCGCGGCTGTTGCACTTCGGAGGACGGTCTGCCCTGGATATCGAGGGCCTGGGCGAGGCGCTGGTGGAGCAGCTGGTGGCCGCGGGGCGCTTCGAGCAGCCCTGGGAGGTGTTCGGCCTGCTGCGGGAGCCGCTGCGGGGCCTGGCCTTCCT
>JAUXSE010000019.1 GCA_030681515.1 Geothrix sp.
TACCGTTCTGTGCTCTCTGCCCAGAATTCCGGGGGCAAAGGATACATGCTGCATGGCATCCTGATCGTAAATGTGCGCATGCATGTCTCCTACGCCGGCGAGCTGCATGTTATGCCGCTCAATGTCTATTTCGCAGGCCGCCGCCACCGCGCCGCGCGTGGAAACAAGCTGCCGGTCCACTCCCGCCAGCACGGATTCGATTTTGTCATCATAAGTCACATGCTTTGCCAGATTGGACGTGGCAATCTGCGCATCCTCGCCATGCCCCAGGCCGTCGAGATGCAGCCAGCGTAACCGGTTGCCTTTTTTCTGCAGGTAGATGCGGTCGCCGTTATGGCGCGCATCGGAAAGTGAGCGGGAAAAAATCCCGACTTCTTTCCCCAGTATTTGCCCCTTGCTGGAGGCAATATGGAAACGGGCCAGAAACACCGTTCCGCTCCACTTTGTCACCGGGCCTGCCGTTCTGCCTTGAGTGTAGATGTATAGCTCATCGCTCAAGCGGCGAACCGCGCCCAACCCCTTGCCAAAGGTGTTTGAGGTAGAGAAGCCATCCTCCTCTGCCAGCGCGAGATTATTTATGCCTGCCCCGTAATCCAGCGAAAGAATATCCAGCACTCCGGGTTGTTGCCAGACCTGGATCATGCCGCGCCCTTCGGCGTGCTTGATGATGTTGGTCGCCAATTCGGCGGAGGCCAGCAAAATATTTTCCCGTTTCAGCTCGGAAATGCCGAGACGGTTGGCGATCGCAAACAACTTCGAACGCAGCAGAACCAATGCGCTCTCGTCCTGCGCAGTATTAACATGGAGCAGCTTGCAGTCTGTCGCGCTATCGACAACTTTGGGCACGATTCAAGGCTCCATCGGCCGCAAGCCCGAAACTTCGCCCCGTTCGTTTGGCCGCAAGCTCGAAACTTCGCCTTGCTCGTTTGGCCGCAAGCTCGAAACTTCGCCTTGCTCGTTTGGCCGCAAGCTCGAAACTTCACTCCGTTCGTTTTCAGGGCAGGGGAACGGGCAATTGCCGTTCAGGCTTGATTTGCAGACATCCACCACCGCCCGGCCGCGGCCGCGGTGTTTTGCCTCGTACAGCGCATTGTCGGCGCGATGAATGAATTCTTCCAGGGTCAGTTCATCAGATGTGCTGCGATTGATGGAGGTAATGCCGACGCTGACCTTGCCTTCCATCCTGTCCAACACCTGCTTTGCCTTGCCGCAGGCATGCGGGTAATCGGCAAAAATCACCACAGCGAACTCGTCACCGCCAAACCTGAAAGCAAAATCCACATTCTCGCGGATAATTTCGCGCAGGGCACTGGCCATTTTATTGAGATAAGCATCGCCGAACTGATGGCCGAACTCATCGTTGATTTCCTTGAAATGATCGAGATCAAAGAACAACAACGAGATCGGCGAATCCTTTTGCCGCATGGTGTGCAGGAATATTTGCTTGAGCTTCACATCGAAGGCGCGCCGGTTGAGCAAGCCGGTCAGCGCATCAGTTTCGGCCTGGCGCATGGTTTCCAGCAGCTCGTTCTGGCGCCGCCTCAGGGATTGTTGCAGCAATTCGAGCTCTCTCTCCGCATTGGCGCGGCTCTCGTCGAAATGGCGCAGCATGTCGATGTTGCGTTGCAGCAGTATTTCCGGATCCACCAGCGCAACCGAGTTTTCCAGAACGGCGTGCAATTCCGCAACCAGCTCAGGCCGCGGCAATTCATTCAGGCTTATGATCTTGACCTGTTCCGATTGCCCCCATTGCGCGAACAAGTGCTGCCCCCGCAGCAACAACTTGACAGTTATGGGGCGGCCAAGACCCGCTTTATCCTGACGCAATTTTTCCAGCAATCCGAGCAAAGCGATTGATGCGGCGAAAGTATTCCCGCCGAGCCTGTTCACGCTCTTCAGCACGAAATCAATAAAGCTCTGCAAATCCGGCTCGATCGCGAGATTTTGCTTCAGAATTTCGACAGCCTCCACCAAGCCTCACTCCTCTGTCAGATTGATTCTCTTCTCGCGATTAGAACATCACACTCTGAATCTGTATATAAAACAGCAGTAGTGTCCGGCAATTTTGCCAAGACGGTTATATAACGACTTGATCTGGAATAGGAAATAGTATGTCTAGGGGTGTCACCGACTTGAACGTGAATTCTTTGGGAAACTGGGATTTTTTTCCCGGAGTTTCCCGTCATGT
>JAUXSE010000020.1 GCA_030681515.1 Geothrix sp.
AAGCGTTGTTCCAGATGTGGAATGTAGGTCACGCCTTCAACTTCCATGGTTCCCATCAACACCGTGTAGGTTCCGGGGTTTTCGGGATGCAAGATGGCGCTTTGGCCAAGCTTTTGGACTGGGTAGGTCGTTGGGTCCTGAACCGTGGCCAGCCGCAGCCCCACCAAGTGGAGTGAACTCGATGCCAGGGCCCCTGGACGCAAAGGTGAAGCCGTGGCCGCGAGAGCGGCGAGCCGCACGGTAGACCATGTCGTGGGGGCAGGTACAGCCTTGCTAGCAGGGCGCGCGGTACCCGTGGCGCTCATCAGAAGCGCCAAGAAGGTTGCCCAAAGCTTTGGGCCTGCCCACTTCCCGGTAATGTTCAATTTATCCTGTAAAAAAATCGAGAGATTGACAAATTCCTCTTTCACACTGGGTTTCCCACGGTCCTTCGCAGGGGGACAGACCGGGCCTAGCCATCGGGTAATGAGCGAATGGTAGGGGCGCCCAAAAAAAACGGAGGCCTTCACCCTTCTTTCCCGCACAAACCATGTTGAAAGAGGGGTTAATCCTTCCAGGTCAGTCCATTCATTTGCAAGACGAAAATGACACGAATATCTACTATCCCATCAATATTAGTGTACAAAGCTCTTCTTAACATCTTTTAACATCGTCTCGCGTAATTGTTTCAACAGTTTTTTATAACCACATATATCGTAACTATTTATCGATATTTTTTATGCCACAATCGGGTAGCCGAGGCGAATGGAGCAGGGGGTCGTGTTTTCCGGATGTAACTGGGGCACCTGCTGGCGCTGCGCGGGCGGAAGAATTCAGGTCGGGGTCAAGCCGGCCTCACATCCCCAGGGGGTCGTACGGCAGGTCCATGGCGCCTTTCCACACGCCGAAGAGCCGGGTGCGGGTCCAGTCGTCGGTGTCGGGGCGCAGGCGGCGCAGGCGGCGGGAAAGGAACCAGACGCTGCCGTCCTTCATGCGGAATTCATCGTAGGGCGCCAGTCGCACCTTCGCCATGTCCTCAGGCGCCATGTGCCCGGGGAACACCGCCCAGGCCCAGCGGGCCGAGGCGAGCCCCTGGGCCCAGGCCCGGCTTTCCATGAGGGCCGGGTCCGTCGCGACCCGCAGACCGGCGAGACCCGTGCGCCCATGGATGAACCCTTTGAACCTGGAAAGCGCGTTCCCCTGGCGCAGGAAGGGGCCGCTGCCGGGCACGCGCCAGCGCGAAAGCAGGGCCGGAAGCCCTTCCTGGCGGGCCTTGAAGCGGAGTTCGAGGGTGGCCGGGTCCATCACGCGGGAGCCGCCTTCCAGCCGCGCAAGTTCCGGTACGATGGCCGTGGCGATCCGTCCCGCATCGAGCGGTGATCCGTCCTGCATCCGCCAATCGGGATGTACCGACAGACGCCAGCGGCGACCGTGGCGGCTGCCCTGAAGCCCCGCGAGCAGTTGGCCGGTCCAGCCGCCTTCCGGCCCCTTCTCCAGCAGGGTGAGGTCGGACTGGGCGGCGAGGAAGGCATCGAGTATCTCTCCGGCGGGCATCAGGGCCTCGATCACCGCCTCGTCCTCGCCGAACTCCGGCCGCGCGGGCACGAAGAGTGCCCGGCCAGGGGCCAGGGAAACCGGCACCAGGGTGTCCTGGTACAGCAGGTACCCGGCGATGCCTGCCGCGATCAACGCGAGGCTGGCGAAGAGGATGCGGCCCTTCATGGTGTCTCCCTCAGATGGCGCGGAGCAGGTGGGCCAGCGGTTCGATGCGGCGCAGGGCTTCTTCGACATCGGCCATGGCCAGGTCCCGGTGGGGGATGAAGCGCAGGGCCGGCCCCACGATGGAGGCCCGCACGCCCGCGGCTTCGAGGGCCGCCGCAGCCACGCCCGCATCGGGCACGGGCACCAGCAGGATGTTCGTCTCCGGCAGGGGCGCGGCGATACCAAACCCGCGCAGGCCCTCGGCGAGGCGCCGGGTCTTGGCGTGGTCCTCGGGGATCCGCGGCAGGTAGTCCAGGGCCACCAGGCCCGCCGCGCCCACGACCCCGCCCTGGCGGACGCCGCCGCCCAGCATCTTGCGCAGGCGCCGGGCCTCGGCCATGGCAGGTTTGGAGCCGCAGACCAGCGACCCCATGGGGGCTCCCAGCCCCTTGCTGAGGCAGACCTGCACCGTGTCCACGCCTTCCGTCAGGGCCGAGGGCGGGAGCCCCAGGGCCGCGGCGGCGTGCCAGATGCGCGCGCCATCCAGGTGCACCGCCAGCTTCGCGGCCTTGGCGGCGGCCACCAGCGCGAGGTGCTCGGCCCGGGGCGTCACCGCGCCCCCCGCGAAATTGTGCGTGTTCTCCAGGCAGAGCAGCGTGGTGCGCAGCGTGTAGTAGGGCCCCTGCGATCCGGCGGCCTTGGTCACCTGGGCGGGCGTGGGCCGGCCAAGACCACCCTCCCAGGCCAGGGCTTCGGGCATGCCGCCGGCGAGCCAGGCCGCCGTGCCCAGTTCCGAGCCCAGCACATGGGCCTGGGCCGGCGCCAGGAACCGGTCGCCCCGCTTCAGATGGAGCATCAACGCGATCAGGTTGCCCATGCAGCCGCTGGGTACCCACAGGGCCGCCTCCAGGCCCAGCAGATCCGCCACGCGCTCCTCCAGGCGGGCCAGGGTGGGATCGCGCTCCAGCACGTCATCTCCCACCTCCGCGGCCGCCATGGCGGCACGCATCTCCTTCGAGGGCTGAGTCACGGTGTCGGAGCGGAGGTCAATGGGTCGCATGGGGAGATTCAATCATGGGAGTGAATGGATGGTTGACAAAACTAGTTTACGCTGCAAACTTGTTTCATGGGCAAAACCGAAACCAACCCCAAGACCATCCTCGACCTCGACCGCACCGTCCATGAACCCGCCCGGCTGGCCATCCTCACGGTGCTGGCCTCGGCCGAAGAGGTGGCCTTCCTCTTCCTCCAGCGGGTCACGGGCCTGAGCAAGGGCAACCTATCGAGCCATACGCAAAAGCTGGAGGCGGCGGGCTACCTGGACACGGTGAAGGTCTTCCAGGGCCGCATCCCGGTCACCAGCTTCCGCATCACGGAAGACGGGCGAACCGCCCTCCGCGCCTACCACCAGCAGCTCCGGGCCCTGCTCCCGAAGGAAGGAAAGCCATGACCACGCCGGATCTTGAAGCGCTCAGCGCCATGACGCGCGAGTACGCCGCCTTCCAGGCGCGGAAGAGTGGCCTGGCCACGGCTCTGGGAGGCCTGATGGCAGTGCTCTTCCTCACGGCCCCGATGTATGTGGATGCACTCGGCATCCGCCTGATGGGGCGCTATCTCCTCGAATACCTGCTGCTCGCGCCGTTCGTCTGGCTGGCCCTGAAAACCATCCTGGCCCGCGTCCTCTACCGGGATCTCGGGAAGGTCAAAGGCATCCCGGATGCCGCCTATGAGCGTCGGCGGTGGTTCTGGATCCTGGGCATCGCCCTGTTCATCGGTGCTTTCCTCGTCCTCTGCATCCTGGGGTTCGCCTCCGGGTTCCTGCACGCCATCCCGGCGGGCGCCTGCATGACCATGCCTTCGCTGGGCGCGCTCTGGCTTCCCCTGCTCTATATCGTGCCCACCCCCTGGCTGCTCCGCGGCATCGAGGAAGCGCGGGCCTATGCCGTCCTGGTCGGCGAGTGCATGCTCTGGTTCCTGGCCTCGTTCCTGGCTTTCTGGAGCGTGCGCCCCTACGGCAGCCCCTCGATGGAAATCGCATCCACCGTCGTCCAAATCGTCCTGGTGCTCCTCCTGCTGGCCATCCTCATCTGGAGCGCCCTGGCCATGGTCCGGGGCTGGAAGGAACACCGCGAGTACCTGGCCCTTCTGCGCACTCTGCCCCGCGAATCCTGATCGCTCTGGCACACTGGTCGATTGTGTCGGAGACGGAATGACCTTGTTGCACGCCATCCTCCTGGGCCTCGTCCAGGGCCTGACGGAATTCCTGCCGGTGTCCTCCACGGCGCACCTTACGCTGGTCGAGCACCTGATGTTCCGCGGGAAGCCCATGCCGCTGGCCTTCGACGTGCTGCTGCACGTGGGCACCCTCGGGGCCCTGATGGTCTATTTCCGGCGGGAGCTGGTCCAGCTGGTCATGGGCTGTGTCGGGCGCGACAAGGAAGGCCGGAAGCTGGCGATCTGGCTGTTCCTGGCGATGATCCCGACGGCCATCTTCGGCCTGGCCACCAAGGGCGTGAAAGAAGCGGCGAAGGAACATCTCTGGGTGTACGGCGTGGGCCTGCTCGTCACCGCCGCCCTGCTCTTCGTGGCGAACCGCCTGAGTCAGCAGCGGGTGAATTCGCAGGATGGGGAACTGACCGGACGGGACATCCAGGATCTGCGGGCGGTGGACGCCTTGGCCGTGGGCACCATCCAGGGCATCGGAGGCGGGTTCGGGCTATCCCGCTCGGGGTCCACCATTTCCGTTGGCGTGTTCCGCGGCCTGAAGCTCCCCGCCTCGACGCGCTTCAGTTTCCTGCTGGGCATGCCCACCATCGCCGCCGCGGGCGTGGTCGAGCTGCGGGGGCTCCTGAAACCGATCCTGAACCACCAGCCCCTCCCGGCGGAATTGGCCTTCCCGCCGGGCTCCTCCGCGCCCATCCTCCTCTGCGTGACGGGCGTGATCGCGGCGGGCATCTCCGGCTACCTGGCCATCGGCCTGCTGGACCGCTTCACCCGCAGGCCCCGGCTGAACGGCTTCGCCGTCTACTGCCTGGTCATGGGACTGGTCATGCTCACCCTGGGGGCCACTGGCGTATTGGGGCACCCCTAGAGGTTCCGAATTGCAGATTTAAAAGCGGAACACAGAGGACACAGTGTTCTCGCAGAGGGGATCACAGAGGGAAACAGAAGGTCCCTTTTGTGTCAGTTCTCTGCGTCCTCTGTGCGGTGCGTAGCACCTTCTGTGTCTTCTGTGTTCCTGCTTTCCTGCTTTCCCTGAAACCCGGGGAATCCTTTCGGGTTGCCTCTTACTCCTCGGCCTGCGCCGTTCGCCGGTCCGCCGCCCCCGTTCACCGATGGGCTGGTCCGCCTCCCGGAAGGCAGCCTAGACTGGGGCCTTCCCATCCGGAGGTCGCGGTGATCCACCTCAACGAGGTCCACAAGTCCTTCACCGTGAAGGACCGCAAGACCCGAACCACCAAGCGCATTGACGCCGTGCGCGGCATCTCCCTCACCGTGAAGCCGGGCGAGATCTACGGACTGCTGGGCCCCAACGGCGCCGGGAAATCCACCACCCTGCGGATGATCGCGGGCCTGATGGATCCCGATGCCGGATCCATCAACGTCTGCGGTTTTGATACCCGGCAGAAGCCCGAATCCGTCCGTGGCTGCCTCGGCTACCTCAGCACCGACATGGGGGTCTACACCCGCTTCACCCCCCGCGAGCTCCTGCGGATCTTCGGGGAGTTCCAGGCCGTGGATCCCGCCATCGCCGAGCGCCGTGGCATGCACCTGCTGGAGAAACTCCATCTGGCGGATTTCGCTGATGTGAAGATGGAGGGGTTCTCCTCGGGCCAGAAGCAGAAGGTGAGCATCGCCAGGGCCCTGCTGCACGATCCCAAGGTGGTGATCTTCGACGAGCCCACCACCGGCCTGGACGTGCTCACCGCCAAGACCGTGCTGGATCTGCTGCGCATCATGCGGGAAGAGGGCCGCACGGTCATTGTTTCTACCCACGTCATGCCCATGGTCGAAGACATCTGCGATCGCGTGGGCATCATCTTCGACGGCAAGCTGCACGGCGACGCCCCTCCGGGGGACATTCTGCAAGCCCGGCGGGCCAAGACCCTGGATGAAGTCTTCTTCCAGCTCGCAGCTGAAGTCGAAGGGGGGAACTGATGCGTGGCGCCCTGCTCATCGCCAAGAAGGAGTTCCTGGAACTCTCGAAGGACCGCAAGACGCTCTTCTTCGCCTTCGTGCTGCCCTTCCTGCTCTATCCCGCCATCTTCGGCATGATGGCGAAAATGGGGAAGCGCGACGCGGACCAGAACCGCAACAAGGCGAGCCGGGTCTACGTGTCCGACCCTTCCGGCACGCTGGCTTCCCTTCTGAAAGCCGATCCGAAGCAGTTTGAACTGGTGGCCAGACCCGAGGGGGACGTGAAGCAGGCCATCCGGGACCAGAAGCTGGAAATGGCCCTGGAGGCGGATCCCAACGCCACCCTCGCCCTGGAAAAACAGCAGACCTTCACGGTCACCGCCACCATGGATGAGAGCGAACGGTCCTCGGAAATCGCCCTCAAGCGCCTGAAGGCCGTGCTTGCCACCCAGGAGAAGGCCTGGGTCCAGGGCCGCCTCCAGGCCCTCGGCGCCTCGTCCCAGTTGGCTGAGCCGGTGAAGCTGGAGGTGAAGGATGCGGCGGACACGACCCTGAAGGCGGGCAAGTTCATCGGCATGATGCTGCCCTACCTCTTGATGGTCATGATGTACACGGGCGCCATGCAGCACGGCATCTACGCCACCGCCGGCGAGAAGGAGCGGAACACCCTGCTCAGCCTCATGGCCACGCGGCTGCCGCGCAACCAGATCATCCTCGGCAAGCTGATCTACATCTTCAGCATGGGCGTCATCGCTGCCCTGCTGAACCTGCTGAGCATGGGGCTCTCCATCCCCTTCATGGGCGGCGGCTCCGCCAATTCCATGCAGGCCCTGGCCGCCATCGCCAACCCCCTGACCCTGGGCCTCACTTTCCTGATCATGGTGCCACTGGGCCTCTTCTTCGCGAACTTCATCCTGCTCATGGGCATCCAGGCCAAGAACACCATCGAGGCCGGCAGCGCCATCACGCCGGGCATCTTCCTGGTGGTGTTCCTCGGCGTCTTCACCATGATGCCGGGCGTGGACAAGATCGCCTTCCTTTCCTATGTGCCCGTGGTGAACGTCTGTCTGGCCCTGCGGAAACTGTTCAGCCAGCAGTTCAGCTGGGTGGAGTACCTCGTGGCCTTCACCATGACCGTGGGTCTGGCGGGACTCATGACCCTGGTGTCCGTCCGGATCCTCAATCAGGAGAAGGCGCTGTTCAAGGTGTGATAATCGTCTTCGCCGCCATGCGGACCCGGATTTGCCGGAGAAACCCTGTCACTCTATAGTTTCTCCAAGGCTTCCAGAGGATCCCGCATGGCGACGAAGGCCAAGACCGAACCCGCTCTCAAGTCCGCACCGGTGCCCCCCCAGGCCGCGCCCTTCCCTCTTGCCGCCGCCTTCGCCAAGGCCATCAAGCTCGTGGATTCGGGCAAGCATGCCGAGGCCGTGAAGGCCCTGGAAACCATCGTGCATGATGCCCTGGCGGCGGATGATTGGGCCATGAAGCGCCGAGCCCAGATCTACCTCTCCCTGTCGGAAGCCAAGATCCACCCGGCCAAGGCGGCCGCCACGGACCCTGTCTCGGAGATCCAGGCCTGCCTCAACCGGCGGGACGCGGGTGAGGCCATCAAGCTCGCCGACAAGGCCATCAAGAGCCACCCGGCCGTGGGTTCCCTGCACTACCTCCGCGCCGTCGCCTTCGCCCAGTCCGAGAACACCGAAGCGGCCGCCGAAAGCCTGAAGAAGGCCATGGATCTGGATACCGACTTCGTCTTCCAGTGGCACATGGAACCCGACTTCAACCCCATCCGGAAGTCCCCTCTGTTCGCCTTCACCGAAGGCCGCTGAGGCCAGGGCCAAGTCCATGGCCGGTGCTCTGAAGCTCCATGCCGATCAACCCCTGCGGGTGGTCGCCCTGGGGGGCGGGACCGGCCTGGCCGCCCTCCTGCGGGCGCTGAAGCGCGAGGCGGGGCGAGGCCGCGACCCCTGGAAGCTCACCGGCATCGTCACCGTGTCCGACAATGGGGGTTCCTCGGGCCGGTTGCGGGATGAACTGGGCGGCATCCCTCCGGGGGATCTGCGCAACTGCCTGTCGGCCCTGACGCTGGAGGACTCCGCCCTGTCGGACCTGCTGAACTACCGGTTCCAGGGCGAGGGCAGCCTCTCGGGGCACTCGCTCGGCAATCTCATGCTGTGGGCCCTGGCGGACCTCACGGGCGATTGGGTGCGGGCCATCCGTCAGCTGTCGGGCGTCCTGGTCACCCTGGGGCGCCTGTTCCCCTCCACGGTGGTGCCCGTCACCCTCTGCGCCGAGGACATGGCCGGAACCCGCTACATCGGTGAGACCGCCGTGGGATCCTGCCGCCCACCCCTTGCCCGCCTCTGGCTGGAGCCCCGGGAGGCCGAACCTCTGCCTGAGGCCGTCCTGGCCCTGCTCCGGTCCGATCTGGTGATCCTGTCCCCGGGCAGCCTCTATACCTCCACCATCTCGAACCTGCTGCTCCTGGAACTCCAGGAGGCCGTGGAGTTCTCCCGGGCCCCGATCATCTACGTGGCGAATCTCATGACCGAACCGGGGGAGACCGCCGGACTGGATCTGGAGACCCATGTGGCAGCCATCTCCGCCTTCGGCCGGACGAGGATCTCGGCCATCATCGCCAATGCCACCCCCCTCCAGGCAGACATGCTGGCGAGGTACCACGAGGAGGGTGGCGAACCGCTCCTCACCGGGTCGGACCGCATCATGGGCATCCCGGTCTACCGGTTCCCCCTTCTGGATCCCGAGGCCCCCATGGCCCGTCATCACCCGGATCTGTTGAACCATGCCATCCGGGAAGTCCTGCCCCGGCTCTAGGACTCCCAGGGGGATCCCCTATCGGATCCCTCCCGGCTGCCGATACCTAAATCAGGGCGTACTCCTTGGTTGTAAATTTCTCGATATTTTGTCTATATAACAAGGATCGGGGTAGGCTTGTCCTGGTGGGAGGCGGCATTTGGCGCTGAACGGCGATCTGGCGACCATGGGCCTGGAGGATATCTTCCAGTGGCTTGCCGTGGGCAAGAAGACCGGCGTTCTCGAACTGAAGGGGCCGCTGCACACCAAGCGGGTCGCTTTCCATGAGGGCCGCATCACCAGCATCTGGTCCTCCGACCCCCGGGAGTACCTCGGCCAGTACCTGCTCGCCTTCAACCGGATCAGCGAGGAACAGCTCCGCGACGCGCTCGCCACCCAGGAGGACGAACAGCAGCTCCTGGGGCGGATTCTCATCAACCGCCAGCTCGTCACCGAAGCCGAGATCCGGCGCATCGTTCAGCTGAAGGTCGAAGAGAGCATCTTCGACACCTTCCTCTGGCATGTGGGCAGCTTCGAGTTCCACGACGGCGCGGCCTCCCACCAGAAGTCCATGCTGCTCAGCCTGGATGTCACCGGCATCGTGATGGAAGGCGCCCGGCGCCTTGATGACTGGAAGCGGATCCGGAAGGTCATCAAGGGTGGTGACGCCGTGCTTACGCCCATCTCGGAAGCCATCGCCGAGCGCCTTCCCCTCGCTCCCGAAGACGCGGATATCCTGGCGCGCCTCGACGGCAACAAGCGCGTGGACCAGCTCGTGCTCGAAATGCGGATGCCGGAGTACAAGATCAACAAGCTGCTCTTCGACCTCCACGAAAAGGGCCTCGTCCGCATCGCGGACTCCGGCGGAAACCTGGGCGAGAATCCCAGCCTGCAGCTTCAGCGCGCGCGGGCCCTGGTCGAGAAGCAGAAGCTCCAGGAGGCCCAGGAGGAGCTCCGGCGGATCCTCAAGGACCAGCCCAGGCACCTCGACGCCAACAAGATGATGGCGGTCGTCCAGGATCTGCTGGAGGTGAAGAAGCTGGACCTGGACCTCATCCCCGAACTCGCCGTGAGCCTGGACGAACTGATGACCACCAACCTCTGCCCCAACGAGGCCTTCCTCGCCAGCCGCGTGAACGGCCTCTGGTCCATCCGGGACATCTTCTCCATCGCGCCCTTCGAATCCGCCGAGTGCCTCGCCATCTTCTCCAAGCTCCTCAAGCGTGGGATTCTCAAGACCACCCAACCCGCCCAGGGAGGCGATCAGCCCGGAGCCACGCGCTGAGACACCTCCTGTATCCGGAGATCCTTCATGCGCCTTGCCCTTTCCCTGCTGCTCATCGCCCTGCCCCTCGCGGCGGCGAAGAAACCCACGGCCGCCCAGCTGGCCTCCCAGGTGAAGCAGCTCACCGAAGAACGCGATGACCTGAAGCAGCGCCTGGCGGCCATGGAGGATCTTCAGCAGGAGCTCGCCGGGGCCAAGAAGGCCAGGGATCTCGCGCGGTCCGAGGGCGAGGCGGCCCGCAAAGCCACCGAGCTGCTGCGAGCCACCCTCAAGGAGAATCAGGGCGGCGGTGACGCCATCCTGAAAGATCTCCGGGATGCCAGGCAGACGGCCTCCGAGGCCAAGGCCGAGGCCGCGCGGCTGAAGGCCGAGAACGAGGAACTCCAGCACAAGGCCAGCGCCATTCCCGGCGAAGGTGATCTCGTGCCGCTGGGTGAGGACATCCAGCCCGCGAGGCCCATCAACCTCAATCGCGCGACCCCCCGGCTCAAGTCCTCCGGATTCCTGGCCACCCGTCCCAAGGGCGTGGTGGTGGTCAACGTGCTGATCAGCGGAAAGGGTGATGTGCTCGCCGCCCGGCTCGTCCAGGGCCTTCCCGGCGATTCCCCCGAAGCCCGGGAAGCCGGGGAGGCCTGCGTGGAGGCGGCGAAAACCCTCGTGTTCGATCCCGCCGCCTCCAAGGACGGGAAGACCCGCTTCAAGGTGTGGCAGGGCGTCGGGTTCTATCTGGATTGATCCATCCGCTCGCCGAAGGGGCTGGGCTCGCCCAGGCCCCACCGGGCCTCGTACCAGACTTTCTCCAGACACAGGCCCTGCGGCGGCGCGGTGAGGCCAGCATAGACCCGGTTCTTCGCCCTCAGAACTTCCGCGAGGGAATCCGCCCCCCGCCGCCCACGGCCCACCTCCACCAGGGTCCCGGTCATGATGCGCACCTGGTGCATGAGGAAGCTGCTGCCTTCGAAGACCAGTTCCGCGCCGCCCTCCACCGGCGCGATGCGGATGCCGTGCAGCGTGCGCACGGGGGTCTTCGCCCCACACTCGGCGCAACGGAAACTCGAGAAGTCGTGGGTTCCCAGCAGAGGGGGAACCGCGGAGGCCATGGCCGCCAGATCGAGGGGCGCCGCCTGATGGATATGCCACCGGAAGGCCGCCTGCAGCGGATCCTCCGCGGGACCGAGGCCCAGGCGGTAGACGTACCGCTTGGCCACCGCGTGGTGGCGCGGGAAGAAACCCTCCGGCGCGGGCTGGGCCGCCAGGACGCGGATGTCCTTCGGCAGATGCGCGTTCAAGGCCGTCAGCAGGCGATAGGGCTCCCAGGCGCGGGCCGCGTGGATCAGCACCCCCTGAGCCCTCGCGTGGACGCCCGAGTCCGTGCGCCCGGCGCCCTGGGGCATCGGCGCCCCGGGGTCGAAGCCCCGGAGAGCCCTCCAGAGATCCCCCTGGCCGCTCCGCAGGGAGCTCTGGATCTGCCAGCCGTGGAATCCGGCCCCCGCGTAGGCCACTGTCAGGAAGTAGGGATAGGACATCACCCCATGATAGGCCTGGATGGGGCTTCAGCGGTCCCCTGCGTGTCCAGTGGCCCGTTCTACGGGGATCTGCGAGATACATGGGACTTACACACGAGCATTTCCGGCCCCTTCGATGTTCCATGGATCTCCAGATCCCCCAGGAGTGCCGATCTCCGATTTTTTCAGAAAGAAAATCCTTGACCATGCTGTGTCTGCGGCGTAGCTTCTTGGCAGTTTAGGAAATACAGGATTCATCGGCCTTTCCGGGCCCTTGATATTCGAAAACCCAATAGGCACGGTCGTCTCCCATCGGAGCCGATTTCGTTTTCTTCAACCCGGGGACACAGCTCCCCAATTTCGGAGGTTCTCATGAACAAGGCTGAACTGGTCAGCGCCGTCGCCGACAAGGCCGGCATCACCAAGGCGCAGGCCGCTGCCGCCCTGGATCAGGTTCTCGGTGGCGTCGCCAGCGCCCTGCGCGCGGGCGACAAGGTCACCCTCGTGGGCTTCGGCACCTTCTCCGTCGCCAACCGCGGCGCCCGCACCGGTCGCAACCCCCGCGACAACAAGCCCATCAAGATCGCTGCCAAGAAGGTTGCCAAGTTCAAGCCCGGCAAGAAGCTCGCTGACGAAGTCAACGGCAAGGGCGGCAAGAAGCGCAAGTAGGATCTAACCATCCGGCGATCTGCCGGATTCCAGGATCGGCGGGGCCTGTTTCGACAGGCCCCGTTTCATTTCAGCACTGTTTTTTTGATGATTAGCCTCTGATGGCGCATTGAACCCGCAGCATTGGGCTATCAGCGTGGCTGCGCCTGGACCGACCCGGAAAATCGCCGTTCCATTGAGCAATGGCCGGACGCCGGACGCGCCTGCCGCAATTCAGGCCGCTGCGAGGACCGTCCGATGAAGGGTCATCCGGCGAGGTTCCCATGTCCGAAGAAGCGGTTGGCCCCAAGAAGAGCCCCATGAAGCTGATCATCATCATCGTGGCCGCCCTGGCGGTGCTCGGTGGCGGTGGGTTCGGGGCCATGCTGTTCATGAAGAAGCGGGCGGCCGCCAAGGCGGCGATGGCCGAGCAGGCCAAGGCCCAGGAAACCCAGGGCCAGGAGACGCCCACCGGGGACACCTCATCCCACGGGGACGATGACTCCGAGGGCTGTGGTGACGCCGGCGATCCGAAGGAGGGTGGCGGACACGGCGGCGCGGAGGCCTCGCCGGTGATGGTGCTGACCCGCACCGTGAACCTGACCGGTCCCCGGCGGAACGCATTCCTGCGCTGCGAGCTGAACATCCTGTTCTGCGACACCGAGCTGGGCAAGCTCGTGGCCGGCGACAAACCCTCCCCCGAAAAGAGCCTCATCCAGTCCATCGTGCTGGCCTCCCTGTCGGGCAAGAGCGTGGAGGAGGCCTCCGATGCCGAGTCCCGCGAATCGCTGCAGAAGGAGATCAAGGACAAGCTGAACGAGGAGTTCAAGCCGCATCCGCCCAGGGCCGGGGAGAAGGCGGATCCCAAGCACAAGAAACCGAAGCGGCCCATCAAGAACGTGCTGATCGTGGATTGGGCGATCCAGCAGTGACCTCTGGCACAGCCGTTGCGGTGGTCCGGGTGTGGGTCCATGCTTTGACAGGACTGGCGGGAGAGACATGATCAAGCGGGGGGATCGGATTGACGGCGATCGCGTGCTCAGCTTCGAGCAGGTGGTGGCCGAGGTCATGCCCTTCATTGATACGCCGCTCAGGCTGGAGATCCAGCTGGGACGGGCCCGCCTGACCATCCGCGAGCTGCTGGACCTCGAACCCGGCTCCCTGGTGGAGCTCAAGAAGAGCGCGGGCGAGCCCATGGATGTGCTCTGCAAGGAGCGCGTGCTCCTCCGCGGCGAGGTGACGGTGCTGGAAGACAGCCTCGGGCTGCGGGTCACCGAGATCGTGGACTCCAGTCGGAAGGTGTAGATCGAGCTGTAGCGGCCATCCTGTGTCATCCTGGGACTTCGCCATGGATGCCCACCGCCCCAGCACCCCGCCGGTCGCCCTTTGTCTGGGCGGGATGGATCCGTCCGGCGGGGCGGGTCTGCTCCGGGACGCCATCACCCTGGCGGAGCTCGGCTGCCAGCCCATGGCGGTGAGCCTGGCGGAGACCCTTCAGAATGGCCTGGGGTGCAGCCGCATCGAGCCTCCCACCCTGGACCCGGTCCAGCGCCTCGAATCCCTCGCCCCGCACCTGGCGGGCCGCTGGGGGCTCAAGCTCAGCCTCTGCGCCCTCGAAGCCACGGACTTCCGCCGGCTCTGCGCCACCCTGCAGCACCTGGCGCCGCCCCTCCGCATCTGGGACCCCATCCTCGCGCCCAGCGCGGGCGTGGGCCTGCATGACGGCGCCGGCCTCCGCCGCATGGCCGCGGATCTCCTGCCCATGGGCGGCTGGGTGGTGTGCCCCAACCGCGGAGAGGCCGCCGCCTTCGCGGGCCTGCCCCCCCAGGCCATCCGCGACGCCCCGATCGCCGCCCTCGCCACCCCATGGCTGGAAGCCGGAGCCGGAGCCGTCTGGCTCAAGGGCGGCCACGGGGAGGGGGACCCGGTGCAGGATCTCTGGATCACCCGGGAAGGCGTCCAGCCCCTGGACCCCGCCCCACGACTGACCGGTGAGCGCCGGGGTACCGGCTGCCTCCTGTCGGCCACCTGGCTGGGCCTGGGGCTTCAGGGAATGCCGGCGGTGGAGGCCGCCCGCCACGCGGCCCGCCGCCTCCGCGACCGCTGGGATCGGGCCTTCGCACCGGGAGAGGTGGGCCGGATGATGTTCGGACCCGCTTCCCGCCCTGGGGAGGTCCCGTGACCGGGACCGAAGGACGGGGATTCCTGCTGCGCGCCGCTCCCGACGCCCCCTGGGCCGGCTGGGCGGGCTCCCGGTTCCTGGAAGAGGGGCTCGCCTCCGTCCATGCCGCGCCCGGCCGGGCCCTGGCCCGCCTGATGAACCTGGCCCACCTCCTCCCCGGCGGCTTCGGGCTCGTGTGGGACCATCCGCCCGCCTGGATGGAGGCCCTGCCCCCGGAATCCCGCCAGGGTTGGTGGGAGGCCATCTCCGCGATCCCCGGGCTGACCCTGCACCTCGGACCGGAGGCCGCCCCGCATCTGCCCGGGGGGGCCTTCCGGGGCTGGGTGCATGCCCCGGAGGCGCCCGAGGGGGCGGCCGGAGACCACTGGCGGCAGGGCGTGCTGGGTTGGGTGCCCCGGCCCGATGGTGCCTGGCGCCTGCCGGGCCACGGCACCACGAGCGCCGGGGATGAAGTGCCTCCCGGCTGGCTGTGGGGCGATGTGACGCTGCCCCTCGGGGCCCTCCCCGCCCTGGCTTCCGGCGAAGCCCTGGTGGCCGCCATGTCCGAGTCCCAGGGCGCCTCCGAGCGCGGCCTGGCCCAGCGCCTCGCCGCGGGCGCCTGGGTGGATCTGCCCTTTTCCCGGCGGGCCGTGGGATGGCGGCTGTCGCTTGTGGGCGGCGTGGAATTCCAGCGGGCCGGCGGCACCTGGCCCGCGGCCTTCGGGCAGTTGCGGGCCCTCAAGGCCCTGCTCCAGGAGCGCCTGCGCACGCCCATCCACCTGGGGGCCTGCGACGATCCCCGGATCGGGGCCCTCCTGGGCCGCCAGGCCCTTCGCGAAGGTCTCCCCTGGCGCGCCAGCCTGCCCCTCCCGCCCGCGCCCGGCGCCTTCACACCAGGACTCGTCGCGGATCCCCGGGATCCCGCCCCGCTGGAAGCCCGGTCCGTGCAGCCCGGGGCCTGGTCCGGCACCCTGGATCATCCCCCCGTCGCCCTGCTGCGGGTGCCTGCCGTACCGCCGGAAGCGGGGGTCCAGGCCCTGCTGGCCCAGATCCAGCCACCGGCCGCCCTGCGCTGGATTCCGCCGGACCTGCCTCCGCCCGGCCCCTTCGACCCGGATCGCCCCTGGGCGCCGGCGGCGGTCTTCCCCTTCCCGGCGGACCCCGGCAGCGGCGTCCAGCGCGGATTGTTCGAGGGGTTCGAGTAGGAAAGCGGAAAAGCTCTCCACCCCGCTGGTACCGTGGAACCCGGAGCCCCCATGTCCGCTGAACACGCCGAGCAGAGAACCAGGATCCGCATCGCGCTCCTCTCCATCGTCGCGGGTCTCTGCGTCCTCGGGTTGAAGTACCTCTCCTATGTCCTGACGGGGTCGGTGGCTCTGAAATCCGATGCCATTGAAAGCATCGTGAATGTGGTCGCGGCGGTCTTCGCGCTGGGCGCCATCACCTTCGCCGGCAAGCCCGCCGACAAGGAGCACCCCTACGGCCACGGCAAGATCGAGCACTTCAGCGCCGCCTTCGAAGGCGGGCTCATCTCCCTGGCCGCCGTGTTCATCCTGCTCGAAGCCGCCAAGGGCCTCATCTACGGGGTCGAGCTGAAGGATCTGGGCCGAGGCCTCGCCGTGAACCTGCTGGCTGGCGCGATCAACGGCCTGCTGGGCTGGTTCCTCCTGACCCAGGGCCGCAGGATGCGGTCCAGGGCCCTGGAGGCCGATGGCCACCACATCCTGTCGGATTTCTGGACCACCGTGGGCATCGCTTCGGGCCTGCTGGCGGTGAAGCTCACGGGCCTCCAGTGGCTGGATCCCCTCCTGGCCATGATCGTGGGACTGCTCCTGGCCCGCACGGGCTTCCGGCTGGTGAAGGAATCCTCCCAGGCCCTGCTGGACATGGAGGATCCCGAGGTCCTCGGCAAGGTGCTGGCAGCCATGAACCGGACCCGGACCTGGGACATCCTCGCCGTCCACGAGATGCGCACCTTCCGCTCCGGCCGCTACACCCATGTGGATGTCCACATGGTGGTGCCCGAGTACTACCCCGTGCGCCAGGCCCATGATCTCTGCGAGCACTTTGGAATGAGGGCCCTCAAGGAGGGGAACATCGAGGGGGAGATGCACACGCACGTGGATCCCTGTGGCCGGCTGTACTGCGACCGCTGCCCCGCGGAAGGCTGCACCATCCGGGAGGCCCCCAAGACCGCCGACGCCGCCTTCACCCTGGAAGAGGCCACCTCGGCGGGGCCGAACTGACGTCTAATACTGATTTGCATTCAAAGAATAAGGAACACCACCAAGATCCCATGCCGGGTGACTCGGCGCCTGGGTTGGGATGAAAAAGAAGAAATGCATTTAGCCGGTGATAGACGGCGATTCACGGTGATGGGGCCGTTTGCCACGCAGCACGGGCTCCACCCAGGGGCGGGCCCATGCGGGATACATCGCTTCTTTATCACCGTCACCACCGTAGATCACCGGCTTCATTCTTTTGCTTTGTTGCCCAGGATGGAGGGACGGATTTTCAGGAGAGACACCAAGACACCAAGAACAGCAAAAGCCAGCACCCACGGCTTTCTTGGTGCCCTTGGTGCCTTGGTGGTGAGAAGTCATTTTCTGTTGCCTTGAATGCTTATTGGTATAAGAAAACCAAGAGCTACTACCACGAAGACGGGAAGACCACGAAGGGAAGCTTGTTCTTCTTCGTCGTCGTCGTCGTCTTGTCTTCGTGGTGATTTTTTTAGTTGATCAATGGCAGGCGCAGATCAGGCGGCGCCCTGGTGCCTCAATGCGTCAATGGCGGCCATGAGGGACTGGGCATCGCTGGCGGCGTGCAGGTTCTGGCGGAAGCCGTGGCCGCCGGGCACGCCCTTGGTGAACCAGGCGCCGATCTTCTTGATCTTGTGCAGCGCCTCGCGGGGCTCCAGCAGGTCCAGCAGGATCTGGAAGAGCCGCAGCGTGGCGTCTATGCGCATCTCCGTGGTCACCCCGAATCCGGGATCCAGGATCTGCCGGAAGAGGAAGGGGTTGTAGAGGGCGCCCCGGCCGATCATCACCGCCGCGCAGCCGGTTTCCTCGACCATGCGGAAGGCGTCGGCGGCCGCGTTCACATCGCCGTTGCCGATGATCGGGTACGAGGTGCCCGCGTCCACGGCCCGGGCGATGATGCTCCAGTCCGCGTGGCCCTCGTACTGCTGGGCGCGGGTGCGGGGGTGGATGGCCAGGGCCTGCACGCCCGCCGCTTCGAACATATGGAGGAAGTCCAGGAACTCGCCACGATCCTTCTGCGTTGCATCCCAGCCCGCGCGCATCTTCACCGTCACCGGCACCTTCACGGCCTTCACCATGGCCGTGACGCAGCGCTCCGCCAGACGGATGTCCCGCAGCAGCGCCGACCCCGCGCCACCCTTGGTCACGTTGCTGGCCGGGCAGCCCATGTTCAGGTCCACCAGATCCGCGCCCGCGGCCTCGCACAGCACCGCGCCCTCCGCCAGGGCCTCGGGCCGCCCGCCCGATATCTGCATGGACAGCGGCCGCTCCCCCGTGGCCGCCATCATCCGCTCCGCCTTCACCGCATGCCGGATCAGCGCCTCGCTGCTGATCATCTCCGACACCGTGAGCCCCACCCCGCCGATCTCCCGGATGAACTTGCGGAAGGGCTGATCGGTGATCTCGTGCAATGGCGCCATCACGAGGCGATTGGACACCTCAACGGGACCGATGTGGAATGGGGAATGCGGGAAGGTCACTGTTGCTCTCGCTTGCGACCTTTCAGTCTAGCGTGTGCTCTGAATTTGGCCTGCGGCCAAATTCAGAGGTGGGGAGGCTGGCGCCTCCTAATATGAGGAGAGGATGTTACCTAGGTGTTTTCCCTTCGGAGAAGGCCATCTCACCACGCGTTAGTACCCAGGCCAATTTCCGAAAATGTTAGATGAGCTTTTCAATAGCGCCACTAATACCGTTGGCAAGCTTCCAATGCTTGCGTTCGTCGACGCCAAGCTTTCGACTCGCAAAGAGGATTGCAAGCCGCAACAATGGTGAAGCTCCCACATAGTCATCCTTTATGGCAACAGCCTCAGAACGATTGCCAGATGAATGTAATGCAAGTGCAGCGTGGCGCTTGACTACCTCAGATGTGGACTCGGAATAAAGCGAGACAATATCTCCCGCGTGATTCCATACAGACCCTGACGCAAAAATATGGAGGATCCACATGGCGTAGTACGGGGGCGGTGGATTTCTCTTGCTCTTAAGTGGACTAAGGAGTTTTGTCGAAACCCTTCTCTGTTCGGCGCGTGTCAGGTCTTCAAACGACAAGACATACTTAGCCATTTGTTCGGCTAAAGGATAGAGGAGTTCTGCATTTTCAATAACAAGATCAAGGACCTCGCGCTTGAGTGTAGGTGGTGCCCCAGGGATACGTGGAAGCTTCGTGAGGGCGTATACAACGGCTTCGTAGTCGACAAGCGAAGTGTCAGCAAGAGATGCTTCGAGCATGCCCTTGAGGTCAGTACCTTGGAGCACCGCCAGAGCTTCCTGGACCTCCGATTCGTTGGGTTCGCCTTCTTCTCCATTTTCGTACCCGATACTAAAATCACGGAACATGTTTACAACAGTGTCACGGTCGGTGAGTTGCTCTTCATGTCGAGACAAGACCTCAATCTTGTACACATCGATCGGAAGTATCTTTGTCTTCGCTGACTGAAGAGTCAATCCGTGATTGGAATAGAGCCATTCGCCAAGACCAAAAAGTACGGACTGCGCTTCGTACTCGGATTTGCAAAAGATGTTGTAGTCATCGACCCATCGGACAAAGTTGATGCCTTTGCTCTGCAAGGTGGCATCGACATCGATCAGAATGGCTTCGCCGAGCAAACGAGATGCATACGGCCCAACAGGAATGCCATAACTGTTTCGTTCCATTAGATTGCCAATGAGCTTTCGTACCAGCACACGTGCAACGTCCCGGACTCGCTGACTTGTCGCCACAGTCTCGATGACATTCTCTAATCGATGCTGGTATATGCGTGGATAGAAATCTGCGATATCAGCCATCGCCACGAATTTTACTTGTGCCGTTTCGGCCTTAGCGTCTAACTGTTGTCGGTAAGCTTCGTATGATCCTTTTGATCCGTAAATTACTTGTGGCTTAGTAATGTCAGCTCTGTAAGAAAATACGCGCTTCGCCTTTATCCCTACGCGATTCGCTTCGATATCGTTCTTTGTGATCAGCACCAAGGCCGTATAGAGCAACAAGTCCTGTGGGTGAAGCAGGTGCACCACCCGAATATTTGCGCGGCTCTTCGGTGCAAACACCTTCATCACTTTGAATGGTTCATAGGTGTCCAAGTCGATCTTTTCTAGGACATTTCTGACAGCTGGCCAATTGTTGGCTACGACATCCCACTCAGGTGGATCTGGAAGCATCGTGCTATAGCCATGATGAGCTATGGCAGCGAATGCATTGTCGAGTTCAACACCTGTCAACGTAAACACGGGGTGAACCTCATTTCGTTTAACTCGGAATTTGGCGCAGCCAAATTCCGAGCGAAGCCACTACCTACGAGCCGGCGGCTCCTGCAGGTTCGCCAAAAACTCATCGTTCGTCTTCGATTTCCCCAGCCGGTCCAGGAGCAGCTCCATGCTTTCGCTGGGGCCGCTGGCGCTGAGGATCTTGCGGAGCACCCAGATCTTGGCGAGCTTGGCGGCATCGATGAGCAGGTCTTCCTTGCGGGTGCCGGATTTCTGGATGTCCATGGACGGGAAGATGCGCTTGTCGCTGAGCTTGCGATCGAGCACGATCTCGCTGTTGCCGGTGCCCTTGAATTCCTCGAAGATCACGTCGTCCATGCGGCTGCCGGTCTCGATGAGGGCCGTGGCGATGATGGTGAGGCTGCCACCGGCTTCGATGTTGCGGGCCGCGCCGAAGAAGCGCTTCGGCCTTTGCAGCGCATTGGAGTCCACGCCGCCGCTGAGCACCTTGCCGCTGGGGGGTACCACGGTGTTGTAGGCCCGGCCCAGGCGGGTGATGGAATCCAGCAGGATCACCACGTCCTTCTTGTGCTCCACGAGACGCTTGGCCTTCTCTATGACCATCTCGGCCACCTGGACGTGGCGGGTGGCGGGCTCGTCGAAGGTGCTGGACACCACCTCGCCCTTCACGCTGCGCTCCATGTCGGTGACTTCCTCGGGCCGCTCGTCGATGAGCAGCACGATGAGGAAGACCTCCGGGTGGTTGGCGGTGATGGAATTGGCGATGTTCTGCAGCAGCACGGTCTTGCCGGTGCGCGGCGGGGCCACGATGAGCGCCCGCTGGCCCTTGCCCAGCGGCGTCATCAGGTCCATGACGCGGGTGCTCAGCTCCTGGGGATCCCGTTCCATGCGCAGGTGATGCTTGGGGTAGAGGGGCACCAGGTCGTCGAAATGCACCCGTTCCTTCGCGTTTTCCGGTGGGTCGAAGTTCACGGCATCCACCCGCAGCATGGCGAAGAACTTTTCGCCCTCCTTGGGTGCGCGGATCATGCCGGACAGCGTATCGCCGGTGCGCAGGTTGAACTTGCGGATCTGGCTGGGCGAGATGTAGATGTCCTCGGGCCCGGCGAGGTAGTTCTGATCGGGGCTGCGCAGGAAGCCGAAACCCTCCGGCAGCACCTCCAGCACGCCCTCGGAGAAGAACTGCCCTTCGGCCTCGGCCTGGGCCTGGAGCACCCGGAACACCAGCTCCTGCTTGCGCATGGCCAGCGGATTCTCGATCTCCAGATCCTTCGACAGTTCGGCGAGCTTGCCGATGGAGAGTTCCTTGAGCGCTTGCAGGCTCAGGACGGTCGGGGGCTGAGAAGGGGTGGCCATAGGTCACCTCGGCGGTAGAGTGAGTCAGGAGTGGCTCGGGAATGCTGACAGGATAGGTCAGTTTTGCGTATCGGCCAAACCCGGTCCCACTTCAAGCATGAAATCCCGCACCCGGGCCACGAAGCCCTTGGGATCCTCCACGGGATAGGCATGGCCGATGCCGGGCACCACCTCGAAGCGGCTATGCGGAATCCGGTGGGCTGTCTCCTGGCACTTCCAGGGCGGGGTCAGCAGATCCTCGGCGCCGCTGAGCAGCAGCACGGGGGCCTGGATGCGGTCCAGCCGGTCCCGGATGTCCCAGCCCAGGGTGCCGCGAATCTGGTGCAGATTCCCGTGCTGGGGCCGACCGGCGCCGCCGGTCACCACTTGATGGTAGGCGCGAAGGACGCCATGCCGGGCCTCCAGGAAGGCGTCGCCCCACAGGAAGGGCGCCACGGCGTCGAACTGCATGAGCGGCCCGCCCACCTCCAGGCAGCGGGCCCAGTGCTCAGTCTTGAGGCTCATGGCGAAGTCGGAACGGGGCATGGCGCTGGTGAGTACCCCTCCGGCGAAGGCCCAGGGATGGGTGGTGAGCAGTTCGAGACTCATGGCGCTGCCGTTGGACAGCCCGATCAGCCAGGGCCGCAGGACGCCCAGGGCCTGGAACAATTCCCAGGCCTCGGAAGCCAGCAGGGCCGTGGGATAGGGGCCTTCCAGGGGCGCGTCGGACTTCCCCTGCCCCCGGCTGTCGAAGGTGAGGATGCGGTGGCGATCCGCCAGTCCCGGCAGCACGCCGGCCCACATGGTGGTGTCCGACAGCAGGCCGTTCAGCAGCACCAGCCAGGGGCCGGCCGGGTTGCCCTGGACTCGGTAGTGGAGCTTCAGGCCCGACGGGAGCGTGGCGAAGGTCGGCTGGAGCCTCACATCAGTCCCTGAGTTCCGCGGGCTGGAAATGCCGCTCGAAGCGCCAGGTGCCGTTCTTCCACCTGATGACTGTGCAGCTGGCCTTCTTCATGTCCAGGACCTGGCCCGTGAGATGGAAGAGCAGATCGCTGAGGAAGGGCTGGTGGCTGATGAGGGCCAGCACCTCGCCGGTCCCCGCCTCGGCCATGAGACCCCGCAACCAGAGATCCACCTGGGGCGGGTGTCCATCCGGCCTGAGATCGGCACAGGGTTCCATCGGGAAGGCGCCCGCCGCCTCCTGGAGGCAGGTCATGGTTTCCGCCGCTCGCCGGTAGGGGCTGTTGTAGCCCCGGGTGGGGGCGTAGCCCAGTGAGACCAGGCCCCGCATGGCCGCACGGGTCTTGATCCAGCCCTCCCCGGTCAAGGCGCGATCCGCGTCCCTCTGACCGGTGTGGGGGTCCTCGGCGATGCCGTGGCGGATGAGCAGGAGGGTCGTCACGCGGCACTTCCTGTGCCGCGCCCTCCGGGCTTCGGCTTCGCCAAAGTGGCCCTCCATCGATCGGGCGCCGTGCGCCCTCCCGCTCGCCGGGGCTCGCGGTGATGGAGCCTCTGCTCCTGCTGCGTGCTCATGCCACCATCCTACCGCTTTCGCGTGGCTTTCCAGGCCAGCTGTGCAGCGTGCCGGCGGTGGGCCGCCAGGTACCGCGCATCCTCGGCGTACGTGGTGGGATAGATGGCCGGCACGGGCTGGGGCTTCAGTTCCTCGTCCACGTTCGCGAAGGTGAAGATGCAGCTGTTGGAGAGGTTCGTCTGGGTCCGGTCCCGGCTCACCCGGATGATATCGGTCTCCACGCAGACGCTGGTGCGACCTGAATAGACGGCCCGGCTCAGGAACTGCAGCTTGTCGCCCATGCGAACGGGCTGGACGAAATTGATGCGGTTCACGGCCACGATCACCGGACGGTTCGGAGCCACCTGCTCCGCGCAGATGGCCGACTGTTCGTAGGCCCGCCGGATCAGGTGCCCGCCGAAAATTTTGCTGGGCACGTTCTCATGCTCAGGATAGGTGCGTTCCCATCCGCTGGTAACGCAGTCCGCCACCAGCAGATCCCGGAATCCCGGCCCGTCCTGGGCCGTATGCAGAGCGGCCAGGAGGGCGTATTCCTCCCGGCTCGGTGGTTCCAGGGCCAGGTCCATCTGCTGGCGGTAGCCCTCCCGGCGCGCGATGGCGCGCTCCCAGCGCCGCACCGCCAGGGCGTCAGCGGGTTCAAAGGCCGGGAGCCTGAGGCTCTCCGCGCCCCCTCCCGCGGTGCTTCGAGCCACCATCGTGAAGTAGCAGGATGCGATGTGGGCCGGTGGACGGTCGCCGGGGCCGGCCGGGTGCTCGACGCGGATCCCCACTTCGAGGCTCGTGCGCCCCACGAAATTGACCCGGGCCCTGAACACCAGGTCGCGGTTCACATCCGCGGCGCTGCGGACGTAGATATTGTCAATGGCCGCCGTCACCACGCGGGCCTGGGGATGGGCGCTGCAGACGTAGTCGAGGGCGCACTCCTCCGCCAGCTTGTCGAGGACTTCCAGGATCAGTCCGAAGCGGACATTGGCCGGAAGATCCTCGTCGAGCAGCATGTAGCGCCGCCGGAGGGAGGGATCGGAAGCAAGGGGGAGCGTGAGGACGCGATCATCGGGGAGGGCCATGGCTGAGTGTGGCGTATTCCTCATGTTTTTCATGGAACTTCCGTGAGATACTAAGCGTTTGGGCCCCTCCCGGCTGGCGCTGTCCGCCACTAGAGATTGCCAGTCGGCACACTCGCGCAGGGATAGCCCCGGGAGATACCAGTGAGTGATACGACCTTTGCAGCCCTCGGCTGCAGCGAAGCCCTGCTGGCCGCCCTGGCCAAGCGCGGCTTCGTGACCCCCATGCCCGTGCAGGCGCAGACCATCCAGCCGGGCCTCGAAGGCCGCGACCTGCTGGTGCAGAGCCGCACCGGTTCAGGCAAGACCCTGGCCTACGGCCTGCCCCTGTTGCAGCGCCTGTCGGAAGACCGCCATACCCAGGCTCTGGTTCTCCTGCCCACGCGGGAACTGGCCCAGCAGGTGGGTGCCGAGCTGCACACCCTCGTGCCCAAGCTGCCCATCGCCAACCTGGTTGGCGGCGTGGCCTACCAGCCCCAGCTCCGGTCCCTGCAGATGGGCGCGCCCGTGGTCGTGGGCACGCCGGGCCGCGTGATGGACCACCTGAATCGCGGCACCCTGGACCTGAGCCGCGTGACCATGATCGTCCTCGACGAGTGCGACGAGATGCTCAACATGGGCTTCCTCGAAGATGTGGAAACCATCCTCGCCAAGGTGCCCGCAGGCCCACAGACCTTCCTGTTCTCGGCCACCCTGCCCGCCCCCATCGCGAAGCTCGCCAAGCGGTTCCTCAAGGACCCCGTCCAGATCCAGTTGGCCGAGGCCGGTGAGCACGCCGTGCACGCCGACATCGCCCACACGCCGGTACTGGCGCCCGATCATCAGCATGTGCGCGCCCTCGTGAACCTGCTGCTCAAGGATCAGCCCAGCGCCGCGCTGATCTTCACCAAGACCAAGGCCCAGACCGAGGAAGTCGCGGAGGAACTGACGGTCTCAGGCCTGCCCGCGGCCTTCCTGCACGGCGATCTGGCCCAGGCCACCCGCACCCGCATCCTCGGCCAGTTCAAGGACGGCAAGCTGCGCTACCTGGTGGCCACGGACGTGGCGGCCCGCGGCCTGGACATCGAGGGTCTCCCCCTCGTCGTGCACATGGGCATCCCCACCCAGCTCGAAAACTACATCCACCGCAGCGGGCGCACGGGCCGCGCCGGCGCCAAGGGCACCAGCATGGCCCTGGTGGGCTTCAAGGAGAGCCGCATCCTGCTGGCCTGGAGCCGCCGAGGCGGCCTCACCCTCGACTGGCGCGCCGTACCCACGCCGGCGGAGATCCGCGAAGCCCAGGCCGCCAAGCTCCTGGACGGCGTCAAGGGCGCCGCCAGCGCCGCCCTGCTCAATCAGGCCACCCAGATGCTGAAGGACGCCGATCCCGTGCGCCTCGTGGCGGGCCTCCTGGGCCTCGTCCAGGCCGATCAGGCCGCCGGTTTCGACCTGCCCAACGAACCCGAACGCAAGACCAAGTCCCGCTTCGAGGCCGCCCGCGAACGCAAGGACGGCGGCCCCCGCCCCCAGCGGACCTACGCCGAACGCACCGCCGCCCGTGGTGATTCGCCCCGCCCCGATTCTGCCTTCTCCAAGACCCGCCCCGACGGCAGCTTCAAGCCCCGGAGCGAGTCCGACGACAAGCCCCGGCCCTACAAGCCCAGGACCGATACCCCGGCCCCACCCAAGAAGGTCTGGGAGGACCGCCCCGGCTCCAAGGCCGCCACCGCCGATACCCCGCGCCCCTGGAAGCCCAGCACCACCAAGAAGCCCGCGGCGAAGTTCGCGGATGATCGCCCCGCGAAGCCCTGGAAGAAGAAATAGGGTTCTTCTCTTTCTATCTCCAAAACGAAGGGCGCCGCTTGGCGCCCTTCGTTTTGGAGCAAGCGTAAGCCCCCTTACCCGTTCGGATCCGTAGCATTCAAATCCACCGGCTTGGCTTCCTCCACCACCGGGGGCCTCCCCCACACGCGGTTCTCCACGGGCTGGGTGTTGGCCTTGTCCCGGGCTTCTTTCACCTTCTGGATGGCTTCGGCATCGCTGCCGGATTTGGGCACGGTGCCGGGCTTGAAGGCGAGGTGCAGCACCCGGTCCGTGGTGGCGGAGGTGGCCAGCAGGCCTGTGTAGCGGTCAATGTCCGCCCACTCCATGCCCTCGGGAGGCTGGAACTCCTCCCGCGGGGTCGTGGGCAGGGCGGCCTTCATGAAATCAATCCAGATGGGCAGGGCCACCTTGGCGCCATCCGCGCCCTTGAAGATGGTCTTCTTTTCGTCAAGACCCACCCACACGCCGCAGACGATGCGCGTGGAGAAGCCGATGAACCAGGCGTCGGTGTGATCGTCCGTGGTGCCGGTCTTGCCCGCGATGGGCCACTGCAGCTCCGCGCCCGCCCGGGCGCCGGTGCCCGCGTAGGCGACACCCTGCAGGCACTGGATGAGCTGGAAGGTGCTCTGGGGATCCAGCACCTGCTCGGTGGCGGCGCCCCCGTGGCTTTCCAGCACGCGGCCGTTGCGGTCCGCCACCTTCTTGATGAAGAAGGGCGGGGGCGACTGGAGCCCGCCGTTGGCGAGGGTGGCGTAGCCCCGCACCATCTCCTTCAGCGTCAGATCGGCGGAGCCCAGGGCCATGCTGGGGTACGGCGGGATGCTCCCGGTGATGCCGCACTTCCGGGCGAAATCAATGACGTTCATGACGCCCGTCTCTTCGAGGGTGCGCACGGCCGGGACATTGCGCGAATCCCGCAGGGCCTCCCAGATGGGGATGGGGCCCCAGAAATCGCGCTCGTAGTTCTTGGGCTCGTAGGGCTTCACTCCGGACCTGAGCGGCTTGAAGTCGGAGGTGCCGTCCGGGTACGTGACCGTGAGGAAGTCCACGGTGTCCAGGAACCGCGTCGGCACGTCCTCGACCAGGGTGGCGGGCGTCTTCCCGGCGGTGAAGGCGGCGCCGTAGACATAGGCCTTCATGGTGGATCCCACCTGGCGCAGGGCCTGGGTGGCGCGGTTGAACTTGGACCGGTTGAAGTCGTAGCCGCCCACCATGGCGCGGATCTCGCCGGACTTCGGATCCACGGCCATCAGGGCCCCCTCCACCTGGGGATCCTGATCCAGCTCCAGGGTCTTCGGCGTGCCGTCCTCCGCGGTCTTCACGGTGAACAGGGGCGCCGCGCCGCGCGGAAGCAGCTTCTGGATGCCTCTTCCCGCCCAGGCGAAGGCGATTTCGGGCACCTCCAGCTGCACCTTGCCGATGCGCACCAGAGCCTTGCCGCCCTTCCATCCGAGGATCACGCCGCGCACGCTGTCGCCGATTTCGAAGTAGCGCTTCCACCCGTTCAGCTGGGTCGTTTCGGGATCCGTCACGAACTGCACCGCCTCCTTGCGGAAGCCCCGCCGGCGGTCCACGGTCTTGAGGCCGGCGCGGACCGCGTCGTTGGCGGCCTCCTGCCAGAAGCTGTCCACGGTGGTGGTGACCACCAGCCCCCCGTTCAGCACCTGTTCGCGGCCGTACTTTTCATAGAGGTACTTCCGCACCTCCTCCACCACATAGGGCGCCACGGCCTCTTCGCGGGCATTCTCGCGGGCCAGACGGATGGGCTTTTCGATCAGGAGGCTGGCCTCCTGGGGCTTCAGGTAGTCCTCCTTGACCATCCGGATCAGGACATGGTTCCGCCGCGACTTCGCCGCGGCGCGGGACTTGGGATCAGGATTGTAGGGGTTGTACCAGTTCGGGCTCTGGACCAGGCCCGCCAGCAGGGCGCACTCCTCGGGCAGCAGTTGGGGCGCGCTCTTCCCGAAGTAGAACTCCGCCGCGGCCTCGATGCCGTAGCGTCCACCGCCGAAGTACACCTCGTTCGCGTACATCTCCATGATCTGCTTCTTGGAGTAGGCCTTCTCCAGCTTGCGGGCGAGGATGATCTCCTTCAGCTTCCGGTCGAGGCGTATCTGCCGCTTGGCCGTCACCGTCCGGATGAGCTGCATGGTGAGCGTGGACGCGCCTTCGCGGCGGCGGCCGAGACTGGTGACGAAATTCCAGCCCGAGCGGGCGACGCCGCGGGCCGAGATGCCGCTGTGGTTCCAGAAATCCGTATCCTCCGTGGCCACCAGGGCATTGACGAAGGCCCTGGGGATATCGCCGTAGGGAATCACGACGCGGTGTTCCTCGGCGAAGATGCCGATGACGTTGCCACTCTGATCCAGCACCTTGGTGATGGTCTTGGGCACGCGGAGGGCGAACAGCGTGAGGAAGCCGTCGGCATCGCGGGACATGATGGACCAGGACACGGCGAGGGTGATGGCCCCCGCGGTGGCGAGCGCCGCGAAGGCCAGGAGGGCGCGCCGGATCCAATATCGGGTGCGCGAAGAAGGGGAACTCAGCATGGAAGCCATCGGCCAAGGATAGCGTTAGAGTTATCCCATGTCTCAGCGCCTGATCCTCGTGGCCAAGGTCAAGTCCCCGCACCTGGGTTCCACCCTGCGCGAAGCATTGCCGGTGTTCCTGGACCGCGGCTGGACCGTCACGGCGGAACCCGGCCTCGAAGAGGCCTGGGATCAGGCGGGGCTCGATCCAGGGCGGCTGGACATTGATCTGAACCTGGGCACCAGCGAGGCGCCGGCCGACCTCTGCCTGGTGCTCGGAGGGGACGGCACCCTGCTCTACGCGGCCCGCCGGGTGGGCCTGCGTGGCACGCCCATCCTGGGCATCAACCTGGGCTCCCTGGGCTTCCTCACGGCCCACCCCGTCTCCGGGGCCCACGCAGCCGTGGAGGCCTTCCTCACCGGAACCCTGGTCCCGGATGTGCGCCCCATGCTGGAGGCCGAGCTCTGGCGCCAGGGTTTTCTCCTGGCCCGTCACACCGTGCTGAACGACGCCGTCCTCGCCAAGGGCGCCATGGCCCGCATCATGGACATGCGCCTGAGGGTGGGGGACCAGGATGCCGGGCCCATGAAGGCGGACGGGCTCATCGTGGCCACCCCCACCGGGTCCACGGCCTACGCCCTGTCCGCGGGGGGGCCCATCGTGCACCCCAGCCTCGAAGCCTTCGTCATCGCCCCCATCTGCCCCCACACCCTCACCCTGCGCCCCTCGGTGGTGCCCTCTTCGCGCCCCATCACCATCACCCTGGTGGACGCCGAGGACGCCTATCTCACGCTGGACGGCCAGGTGGGCCACCGGGTGCTGCCCGGCGACCAGGTGCGGCTCAGCCAGGCCGAGGCCCGGATCACCCTGCTCCAGCGGCCCGGAATGGATTTCTTCGCCCTGCTGCAGCAGAAGCTGCACTGGGGGGATCGGTAGTCTGACCATAGACCGCCGGGCCTGTGTGTCGTTCCGGGCCATCTGGTCGGCGGTGGTCTGCACCAGTCTCCGCATGTGACCCCAGGCACACGGGGCCAGGGGGACACTTCACCCCAGGTAGGACCTGCGTCCCTGCATGGAGGCCCCATGGCCCTCAAAGAACGACCGAAACCCTTCCTTCTTCCCGAGTACTGCAAGGGCTGCGGCCGGTGTCTCGACGCCTGCGCCAAGGATTGCATCACGCTCAGTGATCAGATCAATCCGCTGACGGGTCTGGTGCCCGTGGAACTGGACCTGACCAACTGCAATGCCTGCGGCCTGTGCATGGATGCCTGCCCCGAGCCCTACGGCCTGCGCCCGGCCCACGAGGGCGAGATCCAGGACTTCGAGCTGGAGGATCCCGCCAAGCTCTTCGGCGTGAAGCCCAGCGACGCCCCCGTGCCCGTGGACATCCCCAACGAAATCCTGCCCCTGCCCCGCACGGAGCCTCTGGTCATCAAGGGCACCTACGCCTCGGCCCTGGGCGCCCTGCTGGCGGGCTGCCGCCATGTCTATGGCTACCCCATCACGCCCTCCACCGAAGGCGCCGAGCTGATGGCGAAGTTCCTGCCCAAGCTGGATGGCACCTTCATCCAGGCCGTGAGCGAAGTGGCCACGGTGAACATGATGTACGGCACCGCGGGCGCGGGCCTGCCCACCATGACCTTCACCTCGTCCCCGGGCTTCAGCCTGATGCTGGAGGGCGTCTCCTACATGATCGGCGCCGAGCTGCCGGGCGTCTTCGTGGACATCATGCGCGGCGGACCGGGCCTCGGCAACATCGCCCCCGAGCAGTCCGATATCAAGCTGGCCTGCCACGGACTGGGCCATGGAAACACGCAGGCCCTGGTGCTGGCGCCTTCCACCCCGCAGGAAATGCTGGACCTCACCATCCTGGCCTTCGAGCTGAGCTTCAAATACCGCAACCCGGTGGTCATCCTCGGGGACGGCTACCTGGGCCAGATGACCGGCAAGGTCCAGCTGCCGGATTCCATGATCAAGCCCGGCATCCCCAAGTGGGCGGTCTACGGTGATGCCATGCACCGCAGGAACCTCATCACCTCGATCTTCCTCACGGAGGCGGATCTCGAGGCCCACAATGTCCACCTCAACGCCAAGTACGCCGCCATGCAGGTGGAGGCCCGGTCCGAGTCCTACCTCTGCGACGATGCCGAGGTGGTGCTCATCGCCTGCAATACCCCGGCCCGCACGGCCAAGGGCGCCGTGCAGGAGCTTCGGCAGCAGGGCATCAAGGCCGGCCTCTTCCGGCCCATCACCCTTTGGCCCTTCCCGGTGGAGGATCTGAAGGAGGCCATCCGCGGCGCCGAGCGCATGGTGGTGGTCGAGGCCAGTGCCGGCCAGCTGGAGGACGAGGTCCGCCTCGCCCTCAGCAAGGCGGGGGTCCGTGTGTTCCCCGAATTCGAATCCGTCCGCCGCATGGGCGGCATCCTGCCCCAGCAGAGCGAAATCATGGCCCAGGTGCTGGGAAAGAAGGAGGTCCGCGCATGAGCAAGGCCAGCGTCTTCTACGACAAGTTCGAGCGCCACTCCCACGGAGAGGGCCTCAAGGGCCACGCCACCCACTACTGCCCCGGCTGCGGCCACGGCCTCGCCCACAAGTACCTGGCCGATGCCATTGACGAGCTGGGCATCCAGGACCGCACCGTGGCCATCAGCCCCGTGGGCTGCTCCGTATTCCTCTACTACTACTTTGATGTGGGCAACAGCCAGGCCGCCCACGGCCGTGCCTCCGTGGTCGCTCTCGGCCACAAGTTCGCCAACCCCGAAAGCGTCGTCATCAGCTACCAGGGCGACGGCGACCTGGCCTCCATCGGTCTCGCCGAAACCATCGCCACGGCCCAGCTCGGCGCTCCCATCACCGTCATCTTCATCAACAACGCCATCTACGGCATGACCGGCGGCCAGATGGCCCCCACCACGCTGATGGGCCAGACCAGTTCCACCAGCCCCGCGGGCCGGAATCAGTACAACGGCCAGCCCATGAAGATGGCCGAGATCATCGCCGGCCTCGATGGCCCCGTCTATGTGGAGCGGGTGGCCCTCTACGACGCCAAACAGCGCATCAAGGCCAAGAAGGCCATCCAGAAGGGCCTCAAGCTCCAGATGGAAGGGCGTGGCTACTCCTTCATCGAGGTGCTGGCCGAATGCCCCACCCACCTGAAGATGAGCCCTGAAGAGACCGAGAAGTGGGTCAAGGAGAGCATGGAGCCGGTCTACCCCCTCGGCGTGAAGAAGGACCTCACCGTGGATCCCTGGTTCAAGCTGAACCCTCCCTCCTTCCAGGGCGAAAAGCTGCTCAGCCTGGCTGGCGCGACCTATGAACACCCCGTGCGCGCCTGCGAAGGCTTCCCCACGCACCTCGCGCCCCATGACATCTCGCTGAAGCTCGCGGGCTCCGGCGGCGATGGCGCCCAGACCGCGGCCATGCTCATCGCCCGCGCGGCCATCAACGAGGGCTTCGACGCCACCCACATCCCCAGCTACGGCCCCGAAAGCCGCGGCGGCACCTCCTACGCCGACGTGCATGTGGCCGAGGACGAGGTGCTCAATCCCGGATCCCCCGATCCGCAGGTGCTCATCGCCTTCAATGCCCCCAGCCTCGCCAAGTTCGGTCCCACGGTCCGCAAGGGCGGCTACGTGATCTACGACAGCTCCGTGGTGACCGACCCCCCCGTGCTGGATCCCAGCATCCAGGTCTTCCCCGTGCCCTTCACGGGCATCGCCACCGACCTGGGCAAGGCCGTGGTGAAGAACATCGTGGCCCTGGGGGCCCTCCAGGCCGCCACGAACATCTTCCCCAAGGACACCTTTCTCACGGCCATCCGCGTGGCCCTGAAGGACAAGTGCGCCCTGATCCCCCTCAACGAAGAAGCCTTCGCCTGGGGCATCAAGTCCGTGGAAGCCCTCTCAAACTGATTCACCACGGAGTAACCATGACGGATACCGCCATCCAGACCACCCTCAACCACGAGGAATGGAAGATCGTCATGGCCCTCCGGGAGATTCCGGACAGCCCCCTCCGCACGAAAGTCTCCGGCCTCCTGGCCGAGCTGGTGCGCTTCATCCAGCAGCCCCGCTGCCTGGGGATGCAGAGCGATGGCTTCCCCTGCGGCACCCCCCACACCAGCTGCGAAGAATGCCAGCACATGCTGAAAGTGCTCGATGATCTCGCGGCGAGAGTGCCAGTTCAGGACTAGGCCTCCGGAAGCCAGCCAGGCTAGGATGGGGTTTTTCGGTTCACCGACTCCCAGAGAGGCCGCCCCATGAGCTGGATGACCAGTCCCGAGGCCTGGATTGCCCTTTTGACGCTGACGGTCCTCGAGATCGTCCTGGGCATCGACAACATCATCTTCATCTCGATCCTGGCCGGGAGGCTCCCCGCAGAGAAGCAGGCGAAGGCCCGGCAGACTGGCCTGCTGCTCGCGATGGGCATGCGCATCCTGCTGCTCATATCCATCGCATGGATCGTGAGGCTCACGAATCCCCTGTTCCAGATCCTGGGGCACGGCTTCTCGGGGCGGGATCTCATCCTGCTCGGCGGCGGACTCTTCCTGATCGCCAAGGCGACGCATGAGATCCACCACAAACTCGAGGGCATCGAAGGCGAATCCGTGAAGAAGATCGCCCCGTCGTTCTCCGGAGTGTTGATCCAGATCATGCTGCTCGACATCGTCTTCTCCCTGGATTCAGTGATCACCGCCGTCGGCATGGCCCGGGACCTGGGAGTCATGGTCACCGCGGTCATCATCTCCGTCGGTGTGATGATGCTGGCCGCCAAGCCCATCGGCGATTTCGTCGAGACCCACCCGACGCTGAAGATCCTCGCCCTCAGCTTCCTGCTCCTCATCGGCACCACGCTCGTGGGTGAGGGGACCGGAATGCACATCCCCAAGGGCTATGTCTACTTCGCGATGGCCTTCTCCCTGCTGGTCGAGATGCTGAACCTGCGGCTGAGGGCCGAGACGAAACCGGTCCACCTGCACTCCGAGTGGATCGAAGCGCCCGGCAAGACCACGCCCCCCTCTGAAAGCAGGCCCTAGAGCGACATCCCCTAAGTTCCTTGAATTAACTTTTTGCTGGGGATGTCGCACTTCCCCTGACCAACGCGTGCGTTGGCCAGGATCTATGGACATGGGGGCAAGCCCCCTTTGGTGCCCGAAAAGCCATGCTTTTCGGGCTGTCACCCCTCGGGGGCGCCATGCCGCGCCCCCGAACCCCCGGCAAGTGGCGCGTCTCGGAGTGCCGAAACTATTCAAGACACTTCGGGGACGCGCCACTAGAGCCCGCCCCGCAGATTGGCGAAGGTGCGTAGGCCTTCCTCGGCAGGTTTGAGCAGGGCCACCAGCCGGCCCCCATGCATCGCCCGCAGGGGGGCGCCGGGGTCGGGAAAGCCTGCGGGCATGGCCCAGGTCGCGGGAAGAGCCTCGCCCACGGGGATGGCGCGGCCGTGGCTCAGGTGATCGGCCTCTTCATCTGACAGCAGGCGCGACGGGCACCAGGGCAGCAGATCCATTCCGGTGAGCAGCCGTTCCAGGCCTTCGCCGGGATCCGTCCAGGGGCCTATGGCCGTACGGCGCAGCGCCGTCAGATGGGCGCCGCAGCCCAGGGCGCGGCCCAGCTCCCGGGCCAGGCTCCGCACGTAGTAGCCGCCCCGGCAGGTGAGTTCGAGGGTGCTGCGCCGGGGCAGATCGTGGGCGAGCCACCGGGCCGACAGCAGGAACACGCGGCAGGGCTTCATGATCACTGCCTCGCCCCGATGGGCCTTCTTGTAGGCCGCCTCGCCGTCAATCTTCTTGGCGCTGGTGGCGGGGGGGATCTGCTCCGTCCAGCCCAGGAAGGGCGCCAGGGCCGCGTCCAATGCCCCCGGCGCGAGATGGGCTGCCCCAGCCTCCGACACGGGCGTTCCCTGGAGATCGCAGGTATCCGTCTCCACGCCCCAGGCCACCTCCGCCACGTAGGTCTTCGGCAGCGGATGCATCAGTTCCATCAGCCGCGTGGCCTGGCCCGCCAGCACCAGCAGCAGGCCGTCCGCGAAGGGATCCAGCGTGCCCCCATGCCCCAGGGCCAGCGTCTTCTGCCCCGCCTCGAAGGCCCGGCGCTTGAACCCCCGGATCACATCAAAGCTGCTCTGCCCCACGGTCTTGTGGACGAGGTGGATGCCGGGGGTGGGTGCTTCATGTGGTGCCATCAGGATCCTGCCCAGAAGCCGTTCATCACTGAAAAAAACCATGCTGCTTGACTACCCAGCCAGCTGGACGATTCTGTTTTTCCACCACGCCTTCCTCAACCAATCGCTGCAACCACATCCTGATTTGCTGAGTGGAAACGCCGAGCTCGGCAGATAACTCGGCGTCCTTCATAGGGGTTTCCAGGATCCGGAGGAGGATGATTCTTGCTGTGGCAAAAAGTTCCTCCCCAGGACCAAGAACACATGGATGCCCCGATTCGTGCCTATCATCGAGACTTGCCATGCCATCCGGCGGATCTAAAAAGAGGCTTTCTGAGGCTCGATCTCCCTTGGCCTCCTCTTTTTCTTGAGCAAACAGTGGCATATCCAGCCGAGGATCATCTCCGGTCGCTCCCGGCAGCTTGGACTCGAACACCGACATGAATGCCGCCGCATCCTGCGGATCGGGCCACGGCAGGGCACCCTTGCCGCGCAGAGCCTTCACACCTTTGCTTGTTTCGCCCGTGGACCGGACATACACAGGCACGAAATGGAGTTTGTCCAATTGCTCAGCCGCGCCCGCCCAGGTTCCGCCTTTGTTGAAATCAGAGTTGACCACCATAGAGGCATCGGCCAGGGCGTAGATGTATTTATTTCGCTGCATGGCATTGCCAACGCTGAATCCCGCTTTGGGGTCATAGGGCGAGACCAGTACGAGCGTGCCGTCCATCAGCAGATTCCTATGCTCGCGATCCATGGCTGTCCTCTCCAGGCTGTCCGAGAGAACGCCGATGGCCTTGCCGCCTGTTTCCAGCGCACCTCGCATGGCCGCCTGGTCAATGCCCTTCGCCCCGCCTGAAACGATGGTTTTGCCTGCATTGGCTGCGAGTCGGCCAAGGGCCATCGCGTAGTCGATCAGCCCCTGATCCACTTGACGCGATCCAACCACAGCGAGTCCGCCGGTCTCCAGCAGACGGATATCCCCGCAGCCATACAGGACCGCAGGCGCGTCTTCCCGCAATCGCGCCTTCATGCGCCGCGGGTACTCCGAATCGGCGCGACTGACCACCCAGATGGCGCGGGCTTGCCAATGCTCGATGACCTGGCTCAACAGGAAGCCGCGTCCCAGGAGACGCTGCAGACGGCTTTCATCAACGACCGGGCGGCAGGCAGACAGCAAATCTGAGGTCCCTGGAGACAGCAAATCCGCCGGCTGGTTCTGCATATCTCGCAGGTGGCGGGCAAGGCGCTTGTACTCCCCGGGGGACAGCAACTCTGCGGACTGGTCATCCCGTCCGGTGATCAACGGCGCCGTGAGTAGCAGGATCGCTCGAGTGTTGAGAGATAGGACTGGTGTCATCGGTCGTGCCCCGTTTGGGAGAGCGCCATTGGCCAAACCTCGCCGCTGCCATTCTTGCGCAAGAGCCACGCGGACATGGTCAGTGTCCACCGTGAATCCACCATGTCGTCGACCAGCAACACTGGATCATGAGAGATGGGCTTCCCGCTAAGAGCAAGCGAACCATCGATGTTCCGCGCCTGTTGCGCGCTGTTCGCCATCGTCTTCTGCTCGGGCCTGTTGTCTGTCTTTTCGATGACTGGATGGAACGGTAGTCCCAACGCGGCTGCCAGGCGCCACGCGAAATCCGGCACAAGGCTGGGGTGACGAAGCGAAGGAACGCAGGTCACCCAGGTAGGTGCGGGTTTTGGGTCCCACTCGTGAATCATCTTCACGCAAGCCGCGACCAGGTCGTCGGCAAAGTGGCCGTCCTGGTACTTGCCTTGCCGGACGAGACCACCCCATCCGGAATCACCCCAGATGCAAAGGGCTTTCCCGGGTTCCGCTTGCATATTTTCCGGAATCCTTCCGGTCAGGCCGTACTCCGGCATGCCGCCAGCGGGCCATTGAAGCCGGGGCTCGATCGGAAGGCTCATGCGGCGCAGGAAAGCGACCGCTTCCCGGACAATCCCCGCGTCAACCTGGGTCGGCAAGGGGGAAAGCACAGGCGGGCTGACGGCACTTGGACCGCCATCAAGCGCCCTGATGAGAAACCCCATATGTTCGCCAAAGGGCAGGCTGGCGTACGCCTGCATTTGCTGATGCTCGGCTCGCCGCAAGGTGGTGAGGCGCTCGGCACGCTCCCAGAACCTCTCACTCAGGGTTGCGGCCGTGAGCTGCCACTTGCTTCCTTGCTTGGCGATGGGCGCGGGCGATTCGAGAGAGAGAAGCGCGATTGTCTTTTCGATGCGCCCTTTGCTCAGATTCACCCGACCGAGAAGTTCGGGAACCGAAAGCCCACTTGGCGCCTTTTCAAGCTCATCCAGAACGTGAGCAACCTCCTGCCGTGTGGGGAAGGCGCTTCTGATGAACCAGTCCGCGATGTCCGCATCTTCTTCCCCACTCAGAAGGACGCCGTAGGCGTGGTCCAAAGCCCGTCCTGCCCGGCCCACCTGCTGGTAGTAGGCGACGACCGAACCTGGCATCTGGTAATGAATCACAAAGGCCAGATCCGGCTTGTCATAGCCCATGCCCAGGGCCGTGGTGGCGATGAGTGCCTTGACCCGGTTTTGGAGCAGTGCCTGCTCCAATTCTTCCCGCCGGTCACCTGTTTCGCCCGTGTAGGCTTCGACATTGAAGCCCCTGGACTTCAGCCAGTCGGCAACCTGGTATGCGTCACGCACGGTCAGTGTGTAGATGATGCCGTGGCCTTGAAGCTCGGCAAGCCGTTCTGCCAACCAAGCCAGGCGTTCGGATTGGCTGGGCAAACGCAGGGTTTGTAGCGACAGCGAAGGACGGTCCAGGCCGCCACGCGATACCTCCAGGTCAGGACCCAGCACCACCGCCAGATCCTCCATCACGCGGTTGTTCGCGGTGGCCGTGGTAGCCAGAAGCCGAAGATTGGGCGGCAAGGTCCGGACAATCCGCTCCAGCAACCGATAGTGGGGACGGAAGTCGTGGCCCCAGTCTGAAATGCAGTGTGCTTCATCGACCACCAGCAATGAAATCCGCGCGGCGATGCCAGCAAGAACATGTGTGCGGAATCGTTCGTTCGCAAGCCGCTCAGGTGAGATCAACAGGATGTCGATCTCATCACGGCTGAGCTTGGCCTCGACTTCACTCCATTCGTCCTGGTTGTCGGAGTTGATCGTGGCGGCCCGCGCCCCCATGCGTTCCGCCGCCGAAATCTGATTCCGCATCAGGGCTAGAAGCGGAGAGATCAGCAGAGTCGGGCCATTACCTCCTTCACGAAGCAATTTGGTGGCGATGAAGTAGACGAAGCTCTTTCCCCAGCCGGTCTTCTGTACGACCAGCAGGCGGCCTCTGCCTTCGACGATGTGGCGGATCGCTTCCTCTTGTCCATCACGGAAGGTGGCTCCGTCCCATCCTGCACCGGCCCGAAGCAGTCCTTGCGCCCTTTGGTGGTCGAAATTCACTAGCCCTCCCGGCCACCCGAAGCAACCCGATATGAACCCGTTTCAGTTCCCATCTCCAGATTCCGCCAAGGAATCTGGAGGCCTGGCCGCCCGCTCCTTCTCGATCTCCGACAGGAGTGTCTCCAGGTGATTGCCTTCTTCCAGTTTGCCGTCCGGGAAGAAGCGCAGTTCGGGCACCCGCTTCATCTTGAGGCGCGTGGCCAGCTGGCTGCGCAGGAAGCCCGCCGCCCGGCCCAGGGCCTTGCGGGTGAACCCATCCTGGGCCTCCTGATCGCCGCCGTTGGCGGGCAGCACGGTGAAATACACCTTGGCCACGCTGCGGTCCGGCGAGAGACGGACCGCCGTGAGCGTCACGAAGCCCAGCTCCGGATCCCGGAGTTCACGCTGCACGAGGGTGGAGAGGAGGAAGTGGACCTGGTCTTCAAGGCGTTCGGGGCGTTGCATGGTTTTCCTTTGCGATCCCCATTGTATCCGACCCCGCTTTTTCTCCTTCTCCATGGAGCCTGCCACCCGGGCCCCGGATACTCTGGGCTTTTCAAAGGGCGCTGCCTTGGCCGAGTGGTTCGAAGAGTGGTTTGACGAGGATTACGCCCTTCTCTACGCCCACCGGGACGCGGAGGAGGCCCGCGTGGCCGTGGGCAGGGCCCTGCGCGTGGCGCCGGAACTGGCCGAAGGCCCCGTGCTCGATCTCGCCTGCGGTACCGGACGGCACCTGGAGATCCTGCGACGCGCGAACCCCCTGGCCTTCGGCATGGACCTCTCCCGGTTCCTGCTCGGCATGGCTCCGGGTGGTTTGCGGCCCTGGCTCGTCCGCGCCGACATGCGGCAGCTGCCGGTGAAAGAGGGCGTCCTCCGCGGCATCTGCCTCTGGTTCACGCCCTTTGGCTATTTTTCGGATGCCGAGAACCGCGCCCTGATGCTGCGTCTCGGCGCCCTGCTCGAGCCCAAGGGCGTGTTGGTGATGGATTACCTCAATGCCGACCTGGTGGCCCGGACGCTGGTTCCCGAAGACACCGTGGAGCGCGGTGGCGTGCGTGCCAAGAGCCGCCGTTCGCTCGAAGGCGAGCGCCTGGTGAAGCGCATGGTGCTCACGCGCCTGGATACGGGCGAGGTGCGCGATGTCATGGAAAGCGTGCGCCTCTACCACCCCACCGGCCTCCAGGAGATGGCTGTCCGCGCCGGTCTCCGTCTCCGCCGCGTCATGGGCACCTATTCCGGCGAAGCCTTCACCGAGGACAGCCCCCGGTGGATCGGCATCTTCGAGAAGGCGTGGTAGGGAAGGCTTCAGGCTTCAGGCTCCAGGCTTCAGGCTCCAGGGGACCGCAGATAGCCGACTACGCCCACTTCCGTCAGAATGGACTTTTCCATATTGCAAGGAGCAGCCATGGGCTTCCAGTCGGTGCGGGATCTCGATGTGAAGGGCCACCGGGTCTTCCTGCGGGCGGATCTGAATGTGCCGCTGAAGGAGGGCCGGATCAGCGACGCCACCCGCATCCAGGAGACCCTGCCCACGCTGAAGCGTCTGCTGGAGGGCGGCGCCTCCGTGGTGCTGGCCTCGCACCTGGGACGGCCCGAGGGCAAGGGCTTCGAGGCCGCCTACAGCGCCGCGCCCGTGGCCGCCTGGCTGAGGTCGCAGGGTTTCGACTGCAAGCTGGCCACCTATGTGAATGGCGAAGCCGTGGAGGCCGAGGCCGCGGCGCTAAAGCCGGGCCAGGTGCTCCTGCTGGAGAACCTGCGCTTCGAAAAGGGTGAGACCAGGAACACGGAAGACTTCGCCGCCAGCCTGGCCAAGTTGGCCGACACCTACGTGAACGATGCCTTCGGCTCCGCCCACCGGGCCCACGCCTCCGTCAGCGGCATGGTCGCCCACTTCCCCAGCGATCGCGTGGCCGCGGGCTTCCTCATGGAGAAGGAATTGAAGGCCCTGGGGAAGGTCACCGATAACCCCGACAAGCCGCTGGTGGTGATCTTCGGCGGCGCCAAGGTGAGCGACAAGATCGAGCTCATCCAGAACTTCCTCGGCCGGGCCGACGCCATCCTCATCGGCGGCGCCATGAGCTACACCTTCCTCAAGGCCCAGGGCTTCGAGATCGGCAAGAGCCTTTGCGAAGACGACAAGCGGGAGCTGGCCCTGGACCTCCTCAAGCGGGCCGAAGCCAAGGGCACCCGCCTGCTGCTGCCCCTGGACCATGTGGCCGCCACGGAGTTCAGGGAGGACGCTGACTGCGCCATCACCGTGGACCAGAACATCCCCGCCGACCGCATGGCCCTGGACATCGGCCCCGAGACCATCGCCGCCTACGCCGCCGAGATCCGCGCCGCGAAGACCCTGCTCTGGAACGGCCCCATGGGCGTCTTCGAAATGGCCCCCTACGCCAGTGGAACCTTGACGGTGGCCGAGGAGCTGGCCGAAGCCGCGGACCGCGGCGCCTTCGTGCTGGTGGGCGGCGGCGACAGCGTGGCCGCCGTGAACCAGGCCGGTGTGGCCTCCCGCATGTCCCATGTCTCCACCGGGGGCGGCGCCAGCCTCGAATTCCTCAGCGGACTCGAACTCCCGGGCGTCGCCGCCCTTGCGAAATGAGGCCACCCATGCGCTGCGTCGTCGCCAACTGGAAGATGAACCTTGTGTCAGATGAGGCCCGGGCCTTCTGCGAGGACTTGCTCGGGCGCGTTGCGCCCGAGAGAGGAACTGAAGTCGGGATTGCTCCCCCATTCACCTTGCTGCACCTGGTGAGTGACCTGGTGCGGCCCAGGGGCCTCCAGGTCTTCGGCCAGAATGGCCACGCCGAGGCCAAGGGCGCCTTCACGGGCGAGGTCTCCATGCCCCAGCTGCGGGATGCCGGCTGCTCCGGCGTCATCCTGGGCCACAGCGAGCGCCGGCAGTTCTTCGGCGAGACCGACGCGGCCCTGGCGAAGAAGATCAGGGCCGCTTGGCAGTGGGATCTGCTGCCCCTGCTCTGCATCGGGGAAACCCTGGCCCAGCGCGATGCGGGCCAGACCCTGGCAGTGCTTGGACAGCAGTTGTCTATTCTCTCCGAGACCGGCCCCGGCCCCCTCTGGGTGGCCTACGAGCCCGTCTGGGCCATCGGCACCGGCCGTCGCGCCGAGGCCGCCCAGGTGCGCGAAGCCCACGCCTTCATCCGCGCCGAATTGAAGCGACATCTGCCCGGCGCCGAGGCCCAAGTGCCCATCCTCTACGGCGGCAGCGTCACCCCCGAGAGCTTCCCCGAACTGCTCAACATCCCCGAAGTGGCCGGCGGCCTGGTCGGCGGTGCCAGCCTGGATCCGGCAAAGTTCGCGGAGCTGGTGCGGCAGACCTCAATCTGAGGCCTGCCGTTCAGGCTATTTCTTTGCCGTCTTTTCCTTTGGCCCGTTCTGCTCGAGAAGCGGTCGAAGAGGGACAGGTTGACTCTGGCTGTTCAGCCAGACAGGCAGTTTCAGAGTTGGACTTTCTTCCACAGGTTCGATGCTGTTCTCGACCAGGTTCCATCGGAACTGGTGGACATAGTTCTTCTCGGTGTGGCGCGTCTGGGTGATCTTCGGCCTTCCATCCGCGCCCCGTGCCTGGCTGGCATCCATGGTGACAATTTGGAAGGCGACAACGGCATTCGGACCCTCGGCGGGCAGAATCTGAACGCATTGCTTCCCTGGGAATCCATTGAGCACGATGATGCCCTTCTCCCTAGCCATGGCCTTGGCCGTAGCTGGATCGAAGGGCTTCCACGGGGTACTGGCCTCCCTGAGGGAACGGCTGTGAGTGTTGTACTGGAACAACCGGCCACAGCCCGGGGCATAGATGATCAAGTATTCATCCTGTGCGGAGGTCACGAATTCGTCCCAGTAGAACCCTAGGAGTTCCCTGGTCGCAGGATCGGTTGCAACCTTTGGATAGGGCTCGGTAGCCAGGGGCTCCTTGGCTCCCGGTTCATAGACTTCAATCAGGTTCTTCTCGGTGCCGACCAGAACCACCCGGCCATCGAACCCCAGGTCGAAAGTGGAGAAATCCACGCCTGCCTGAAGAGCTGTCCACCATTTCTTCAACGATTCATCGTAACGGAGGACGAGATTACCCCTCCGCCGCCAGAATTGCCGGTCGCGGTACTTGATGATATCCAGCGGCCCATCGGGATCGGAAACGCCTGGAACTCCCTTCGCTCGAACAAAATGGTGTCCCCGGTCTGTCTGGATCCAGGAAAATACCTCCTGGTTTTTCAAGAGAAACACCTTGCCACCAGAGGCTTTGGAAGCATCGAAACTCAGCGGCGATTCACGAGCCTCCTGGAAGGATTTCACATCTCCACAGAACGGGGAGAGCGCACCCACCGGCAGCGGCTGTGATTGAGCCACTAGAGGAATGACACCCAGCGCCATACACAGGGATTGAACAAGAACATTCACTCGCATCTCCTCAAGGAAGTTTCTGTCGGATCACCTTCACCGTGCCGTAATCGTAGTAGCAGGTAAGGGTATCGGCAGTTGCGATACATCCCCACGCGTCAGAGGTGCAATCCGCGCAAGTGTAGGCCTGAAGGGCCTGAGCCCCAAATGCGCTAACTGCTAATAGTAGGGCGATGCCGCAGATTCGGCGAAGGCTCAACTCGTGCTTTTTAGACATCGAACTCTCCTTGGAAATGGTAGGTCGAGGCTACCCCCCCCCTTTTTTTGTCAAGACAGCGATTTCCCAAAAATGACGTTCAATAGCATTCATCGATTCCAATCGAATGAAGCCTGCCCCTCATTCCCCGTCTAGAAGGAAATGGGCTGTCTCCACGGCCAGCGCCACCAGCCCCACGGAGGTGAGCCAGTGCCCCGAGGCGTTCATCTGCTGATTGAACTCGAAGGACGATGCCGGATGCTGGGGGATCTGGACGGCGGCCCGCTTGGCGTCTTTCAGTTCCTCGATCTCCCGCTCCCGGGCGCGGTCCAGGCCGCCGCCGGCGACGAAGGCCAGCACGCGGCGCAGCTCGTCCGGGTCGAACCAGAGGCCGTGGGCCTTGCAGACATCCAGCACCACGCCGGAGCGCCTGGCGTAGTTCACGCGGTTCATGCGCTGGGCGCAGGCGGGACAGGGGCGGTACCGCACCGGTTCCAGCAGGGCCACGGGCGGCTCGGCGGGGGAAGGCAGCGCGCCGAGCACGGCCCCCTGGCGCTCACGGCTGGTACCCAGCTGCTCGAATACGGCGCGATCCAGCCAGAGACCGCCGCAGGCCCGGCAGGCCTGGACCTCGAGTTCCCCGATCCTGGAACTGGCCAGGGGCTTCGCGCAGGCGGGACAGGGGGCGCCATCCTGCGCCGCGACTTCGCGCGGGGCCATCGCCGCACCGCAGCCCGGGCAGTGCCCGGCGGACAGCGGCACCAGGGCGAAGCAGGCGGAGCAGGCCACGGTGGCGAGCTGGGCCTGGCAATAGGGGCACTGCGGAGCGTCCGGCGGCACCGAGGCGCCGCAGCCGGAACAGCGGAGGACGCGGGCCTCCATCAGTCTTTCTTTGGTTCGGCGGGGGGTTCCGGCTTCGGCACAGGCGTCAGATCCGCTGGCTTCGGAACGGGGGGCGGGTCATTCCGGGTCGCGGGATCCTCATAGAAGCGCTGCTCCGTGAAGCGCGTCCACTGGAAGGTGGCGGACAGTTTCTGTACCACCACCCGGGCGAAGCCCTTGGCCTCCTCCTCGCGGATCCGGCCATCGTCATCTCTGGAGCCCCGAGGAAGGGGATCCATGGCCTCCACCACCTCGACCGGCTCGATGGATTCGACCCACAGGGGCTCGGGATTCCCCGGCTGCATGAGGCGCACCTGGGCCCTCACCACCTGGGGCCGGTAGCCCAGGCGATCCTGGACGCGCTCCCGATGCATCGCCGCGTGGCTGCCGGCCCACAGGCCCCAGAACAGGCCATCGAATACGCCCCACCCCCGGTTGCCCGAGGCGGCGCTGAGTACGCCCACGGTGACGCCGGTGGCGACGCCGATGGCCGCGGGGCTGGCCTGGCCAGGAGCCGGGGAAATGTCCCGGATGTCCACCTGGAGTTCCACGGCCCCCACGGGCGGCGGCACGCCCTCGGGCACCACCACCACGCGGGTGGCGAGCCGGGCCCGCAGGGCGGAGGCGTACTCCTGCTGGAAGCCGTCCCTGTCCGCAAGGCTGGACGGCAGGCTCACGGTGACGCGGACCGGCGTGGGCCGCTGCCGGAAGGCCTCGACCTCGGGCCGGGTGCAGCCGAACGCGAACAGGATGGGGATGAACAGCCAGGGAGCGCGCCGCATGGGAGACCTCCGCCCCCAGTGTGCGGCCGGGGTGCGGAGGTGTCCAGGAGCCCGGTAGAATGGGCCTTCATCGAGAGGCGCCACGAATGCTCATTCTTATGGAACCCAGCGCCACGCCTGACCAGGTAAAGGAGGTGCTGTCGCTGCTGGAAGCCTCGGGCATCCGCTGCCAGGTGAACGAGACGCCGGAATCGCTGAGCATCGTGGCGCCGAATGCCTCCAGGGCCCTGAAGCCCGACCGCATCGAGCCCATGGCCGGCGTGCGCCGGGTGGTGCCCATCACCAGCCCCTACAAGCTGGCCAGCGCCGATGCCGTGGCGGGGCGCACGGTGGTGGACGTGCGCGGCGTGAGGATCGGCGGCCCGGAGCTGGCCCTGGTGGGCGGCCCCTGCGGCGTGGAAAGCCGCGAGCAGCTGTTCACGGTGGCGCGCTATGTGGCCGAGGCCGGGGTGAAGCTGCTGCGGGCGGGCGCCTTCAAGCCCCGCACGAGCCCCTACGCCTTCCAGGGGCTGGGGCTCGAAGGCCTGCGGATGCTGGAGGAGGCCCGCGCCGAGTTCGACCTGGGCATCGTCACCGAGGCCACCGAAGTGGAGACCTTCGATGCCGTGGAGCGCAGCGCCGACATGGTGCAGATCGGCGCCCGCAACATGCAGAATTTCGCCCTGCTCCGGCGCGCGGGCCGCTGCGGCAAACCCGTGCTGCTCAAGCGCGGGCCGTCCGCGACACTGGAAGAATGGCTCTACGCCGCCGAATACGTGCTGGGCGAGGGCAACCGCGATGTGGTGCTGTGCGAACGCGGCATCCGCACCTGGTCCGATCACGCCCGCAACACACTGGACGTGAGCGTGGTGCCGGCGGCCAAGGCCCTCACCCACCTGCCGGTCATGGTGGATCCCAGCCACGCCACGGGCCGCCGCGATCTGGTGATCCCCTGCGGGCTGGCGGGCGTCGCCGCGGGGGCCGATGGCCTGCTGGTGGAGACCCATTGCCATCCAGAAAAGGCCCTCAGCGATGGCCCGCAGGCCCTCCTGCCTTCGGATTTCATCCGGCTGGTGGAGCAGGCCCAGGCCATCCACCGGGTGCTCCAGGCCCCCAGCCTCACTGGGCTCTGGATGTAGGCGACCGACCATGACACACTAGGTGGTTGGAGTTTCCATGAACGGCCTCGCCCTCGCGCTTCTCATCCTATTCGGCGTCCTCCTCATCGGGACGATCCTGCTGCAGCCCGGCACCAAGGGCGGCCTTGGGGCCTCCTTCGGCGGCGGCGGCGCCAACTCCGCCTTCGGCGCCCAGGGCGCCACGCCCTTCCTCTCCAAGGCCACCTACTGGCTGGCGGCGGGCTTCCTGGCCACCACCCTGTTCATCGAAGTCCTGATCATCCGGGAGAACCGCTCGGTGCTGGACAAGACCGCCGACAAGCCCACGGCCGCGGCACCCGCCCCCGTGGTTCCCGTTCCGGCCCCGGCCCCCGCTCCCATCCCCGCGAAGAAATAGCCTCTGGCTGGCCGCGAAACGGCTCATTGACCGCATCCGCGCTTTGAGAGACACTTGATCTTCCGCGTTGCCCGCGTGGTGAAATTGGTAGACACGCCATCTTGAGGGGGTGGTGGCCACAAGCCGTAGCAGTTCGAGTCTGCTCGCGGGCACCAAGTAGAGAGCGCCGCTTGCGGCGCTCTTCTTCATTTACCGTAGGCCATTCACTTCGCGCAGAAATCCGGCCCAGCCGGGTTTCTGCGCCATGGCAACAAGAGCTGATAGGTTCAGACCATGTCCTGGCCTCCGTCTCCCGACCTCCTCGCGCCCCTGGCGCCCTGGTTCGACCAGATGCGGCGCGCCCTGCCCTGGCGAGCCACGAATCTGGATGCGCCGCACCCGGATCCCTATGCGGTGCTGGTCTCGGAGCTGATGCTTCAGCAGACCCAGGTGGCGACCGTGGTGCCGTACTTCACCCGCTGGATGGACCGCTTCCCCACGCCGCGGGCCCTCGCGGAGACCGATGAGGACACGGTCCACAAGGCCTGGGAGGGCCTGGGCTATTACCGCCGCGCGCGGTTCCTGAAGGCCGCCGCGGGTTCCATCGCCGCCGAGGGCTGGCCCGGCGATCTGGATGGCCTGGCGGAACTGCCCGGCCTCGGGCCCTACAGCGCGGCGGCCATGGGCGCCATCGCCTTCCAGTGGGCCACCCCCGCCCTGGATGGCAACGCCTTCCGCGTGCTGGCCCGGCTGCTGCTGATCGCGGGTGATCCCAAGGTCCGGGCCGCGGAGCTGCGGACCTGGCTTGCCCCCGCGCTGGAGGCCCACGGCCCCTCCCGCATGACCCAGGCGATCATGGAACTGGGTGCCACGGCCTGCACACCGGCCCCCGCCTGCGGGACCTGTCCCCTGGCTGATCGCTGCGGAGCGCATCGCGCGGGGCGCACCGGAGACATCCCGCCCATCGCGAAGCGGGCGAAGGCGAAGGAATCCGCCCTCTGGCTCGTGGCCCTCGAAGCGGAGGGCCAGGTCTTGCTGCACCCACCCTCCGCCAAGGGCCTGCTTGCCGGCCTCTGGCGCTGGCCGGCCCTGGACGCCACGGCCCTGACCCCACAGCTCACGGCCCAAAGCCCACGGCCCATCATCGCCTGGCCAGGCTGGACCCAGGTGTATACCCACCGTCGCGAGGCCGTGAGCCCCCTCCACATCCGCCTGGATGCGCGGTTCAAGCCCGCCGGGGGCCTGCGCTGGGTGCTCCGCGAGGGCCTCGCGGATCTGCCCCTGGGAAGGCGGGATCAGCGCCTTCGGGACCTGCTGCCCACCCCGGGACAGACCCCCCTATCGGCGCCGGATCCGCGGGCACTCGTCAAAGCCTGTGCAGCCCCTTCGGAGTGATCCGCAGGTCCAGGGGGGGCAGGCCCATGTCCCGCAACGCGGCCTCGGCGGCCTCGCGCCGGCCATCCTTCACCACCAGCAGGCAGCAGCCGCCACCGCCCGCGCCGCAGGGCTTCATGCCGGCGTACCAGCCATCGCGACGGCCCCGATCCCGCACCGCGCGCATGGCGTCGGTCTCCACGGCGGGGGATAGCCGCACCCGGGCCCGGCCTTCCCGTTCCAGGAGATCCGCCACCGCGGACGGGTCGGAGGGCAGCGCCAGGGCCATGTCGTGGGCGATCTCCCGGATATCCGACAGGGATTGTCGCGTCTGGGCGTCGCCTTCAATGAACCGCTTGTAGGCCTCCCAGTTCGTCAGGCCGGAGTGATGGGGCTTGCCGGTGTAGAACACCACCAGATCCGCCAGCAGGCCCGGGTGGGGATCGAGCCGTTCCCAGCGCGGCGTGGCCTGGTCCCAATGGAGGGCCAACGCCCCGCCCAGCGCCGCCGGAAAGTAGTCCTGCCAGCCCGTGGGGGTCTGAAGTTCCCGACTTTCCAAGTCACGCAGAACCCCGATCTTGGACGCAAGACCTGCACCGGCTTCTTCGCCCAGGGCCGCGCCCAGCAGTCCCACGCCCAGACAGGAGGACACCCCCAGGCCCGAGCCCTGGGGTACGGGGCTGTGGATGGACACCGCTGCCGGAGGTGCTCCCGAGGCATCGAGGGCCCGCCATACCCAGGAGAGCTCCCGGGGCGGTTCCGTGGGCCAGGTCCCGAACGAAAGGTCCATCCCCAGGTCCCGGCTGGTGATCCGGTGGCCGGGGCCGCCCCGCGACACCTCCAGCTCGATCCACAGATCCACGGCGGCGTTCACGGTGAGGCAGCCGCCCATCATGGCGTAGATGGGCCACAGGTCCAGCGTCCCTCCCGCGAAATCCACCCGGACGGGAACGCGCCAGATCTCGGGATCCATGGCCACCGGCTCAGAGACCGAGGTCGCTCAGTTCCTGCTGCGCGGTGCGGGCCTCGGGGCTGCCGGAGAATCCGTCCACCAGATCCCGGAAGGCCTTCACGGCCGCGGGCTTCAGCCCCTGCTTGAGCAGAGACTGGGCGCGCTTGAGCTTCGCGGGCAGGAACTGGGGGGAGGCGGCGTGATCCTTGATGATGCGGTCGAAGGCCATCTGGGCCCTGTCGTAGACGCGCTGGTTGTAGTGGCAGAGGCCCAGGAAGAAGAGGGCTTCGGGCCGCTTGGAGCTCTGGGGATAGGTTTTCAGGAAGAGATCCAGCCCCTCGGCCGCCAGGGGATAGTTGCCCCGGTTGTAGTCCAGCACGGCGGCGTTGAAGGCGCGCTCATCCTCGGCGGCGGTCGCGGCGACGGGCTGGTGGGCATCGCCGGCGGGCCGGCTGCCGCCCCTGGCCTGGCTGTTGAGGCGGTTGTTCAGCACCCGGGTGGTGTCCTGCACCTGGCGCAGGCTCTCCTGGAGATCCGCCTGGAAGCGGCGGTCCTGGCCGCGGGCCTCGGTCGAGGCCTGCTGGTCCGCCTGGGCCCGCTTGTTGCCCTCCTCCACCGTCTGGCGGAGCTTGAAGACCTCCAGCTTGAGATCCCCCACCTCCTGCTCCACGCGGCGGAGCTGGTCCTCGGAACCGCACCCGATGGCAAGCAGCGCGGCCAGGGCGGGAAGCATCATCGTGCGGAGGGTCATGGGATCTCCAGAATCGCTTTCAATCCTAGACGAAAAAAGCGGGGGCGATCGCCCCCGCTTTTTTCGCGCTGGAAATGTCTACTTCAGCTTGAACTCGCCGCGGCGGTTCTGGCTCCAGCAGGCTTCCTTCGCCTCGGTGCAGAGGGGCTTCTCCTTGCCATAGCTGATGGTGGTGAAGCGGGCCTCATCCACGCCCAGGGTCTTGAGGTAGGCCAGGGCGGCGGCGGCGCGCTTGTTGCCTAGGGCGAGGTTGTACTCGTTGGTGCCGCGCTCGTCACAGTGGCCTTCGATCTCGAGCTTGGCCGCGGGGAAGGCCTTCATGAAATCGCTGATGCCCTGAAGGATGGCGCGGTCCTTCTCCTTGATCTCGGACTTGTCGTAGTCGAAGTGGATGGACACGAGGGCTGCATCGGCGGCCTTCCTGAAGGCGGCGGCCTTCTCGGCCTCGGCGGCCTTGCGGGCGGCTTCCTCGGCGGCGGCCTTGGCGTCGGCGGCGGCCTTGGCCTCGGCGGCGGCCCTGTCGGCGGCGGCCTGATCGGCGGCAGCCTTATCGGCGGCAGCCTTGTCGGCGGCGCCCTTGTCCCAACCATCGTTCCAGCCCTGGATCTTGTGGGGGATCGCCTTGGCGTCCTTGGCGGTGGCGTAGGGATTGGTCTCGCGGGCCTTCCCGTCCTTGAAGGCCTGGAGGCCCTCGTTGAACGCGGCCTGGGTCTCCGCCTTGATTTCCTCGGCGGTCTTGGGGGGCTTGCAGGCCAGGCTGCCAAGGGTGAGTACGATGGCCGCGGGGACGAGGTAGATTCCGTATCGCATAGGGTTGTTCCTCCTGGATGAGCCTGAGTATAGATGGAGGGTACTCAGGAAATCGTCATTATTTTTCACCTGCCGCGGAGCCAGCGGGGGCTTTGGCAGGCCGAAAGCTCGGTCAAACGCACGATCTGGCGGCCCGAAAGGTCCGTGGTGAACAACTGGGACGAGCCGAACCGGTTGCTGGTGAACACAAGCCGGCGCTCGTCCGGGGACCAGGCGGGCGACTCCGACGTGCTCACTCCCGTGGTGATCTGGTAGGCCTTTCCTTCGCCCAGCTTATAGACAAAAAGATCGAACTTGCCTTCGAACCGGGAGACATAGGCCACCATGGCGCCGTTTGGACTCCAGGCGGGGCTGGCGTTGTAGAGCCCTTCGCCGGTGAGGCGGCGGAGATTCGAGCCGTCGTCCTGCATGAGGAAGACCTGCGGCCCGCCTTCGCGGTCCGAGGTGAAGGCGATCTGGGTTCCCTGCGGGTTCCAGCTGGGCTCGGTGCTGATGCCGTTGCCATCGGTCAGCCGCCGGGCCCGGCCCGTCAGGAGGTCCAGAACCATGATGTCGCTGTTGCCCCGGCGGTCGCCCTGCACGAAGGCCAGGCGCTTGCCGTCCGGGGACCACACCGGCGTGGATACCATGCCCCCGGCGCCGGTGAGCGGGTAGAACTTTTCATGGGGGCCGTCCTTGCGGCGCTGGCCCCAGATCTCCGGCGCGCCACCCTTGTAGGTGACGTAGGCCAGGCGGCCGTCCGGGGCCACCGTGGGCGAGAGGGTGAGGCTGCCGTGCCGGGTGAGCTGCACCAGGCCCGCGCCATCCCGGTCCACCTGGAAAATCTCCTTCACGCCCGGCGACAGCTGGCGGACGAAGACGATGCGGCTGGAGGCCACGCCCTTCTCGCCCGTCAAGCGCCCCACGAGGTCATCCGCCAGGTAGTGGGCGAGGTGGCGCAGGGGCACGATCCGGTTGGCGTTGTAGGTGCGCGTGAAGACGCCCTTCTCCGCGGCCGTGTCCAGGGCCGAGGCCTCCAGCTGGAGATCGCCGTTGGCGGCCCGCGAAAAGCGCGTGCTCAGCAGCCACTGGGCCCCGGCCTCCTTCCATGCCTTCACGGGCGCCGCATCCGCGGGAAGCCCTTCCTGCAGCATGGCGATGACGCCGGTCTCATCCAGATCCCGCTTGAGGACCGCCGTGAACTCCGTGCCCACTTTGGCCTCGTCCAGGCCCGTGACCTTGGGCGAGGTCATGGCCAGCACCAGCTTCGCGCTGCTGGTGGCGCTCAGCACCACCTCTGTCTGCTGGGCGAAGAGGCCCGGGACGGCGAGGGCGCAGAGGAAGGTCCGAATGAGGAATCGCGACATGGAATCTCCGGGCCTGGGCATTCCCCAGCCTATCAGATCGGAGGAATGGATCCGGGCCGTGCACCTTCACCCTGGGCCATCAGGCCTATCAATGCGGCATTCCGCGGCGGGAAGGGGAGCCGGAGCATCTCCTCCGCCGTGAACCAGCCCCAGGCCAGATCCGTCCGGGGATCCCCTTCCGCATCCACCAGGAAAGGGCATAGGCGCACCCCTCCCCCAAGGTCCGGCATCCGCCGCGCCTCGACGGCCACCAGGCCCACTTCCTCCCACAGTTCCCGGCGGAGGGCCGCCTCATGGGTCTCACCGGGTTCAACCTTTCCACCAGGGAATTCCCATAGCCCCGGCAGCACGGGATTGGCTGGGGCGCGGCGCTGAAGAAACCAGCGTCCATCCCGCCGGATCAATGCCAGGACGATATCCATCATCCACCTTCTCCGGGCAGGCCCTCGGCGGCTGCCAGCTGGGCCAGGCGATCCGCGTAGCGCCGCCGGAGCGTCTCCACCCACGCCCGTTTCAGGCGGCCATAGGCGGGCCGGAGATCCGAGTCCACCCAGGCCCGGAGCGCGGCCGCCGAGGCGCAGCGGTCCAGGCTGAGGTGCAGCCCGTCGCGCAGTTCCTCGTCCACCCGCTGCAGTGCCGCCACCGGCGCATAGCTGACGCGGTGGACCGGACTCGCGCCCAGCTCCCGCAGCCGCGCCCGGTGCAGGGCCGTGCCGTAGCCCTTGTGCTGGCCGAATCCGTAGCCCGGATGGAGATCCTCCATCGCGATCATCAGGGCGTCCCGATGGGCCTTGGCCAGGATGCTGGCGGCGCCGATGGCGCAGCTGAGGGCGTCGCCGTCCACCACCAGCCGCTCGGGCAGGCCCGTCCGCGGCCCGCGATCGCCATCCACGAACAGGATCCGCGGCCGCAGGATCAGATCCGCCACGCACTGTCGCATGGCCATCATGGTGGCTTCGAGGATGTTCTCCCGGTCAATGGCCATGGGATCCATCTCCGCGATGCCGTAGGCCGGAAGGATCGCCTTCAACTCCGCCGCCAGCACCTCGCGCCGCTCGGGGGCCAGCTTCTTGCTATCCCGCACGCCCCGCAGCACGTGGCCCCACTTGTGCGCCGTCTCCGCATCCAGCACCGCGCAGGCCGCCACCACCGGCCCCGCCCAGGCGCCCCGCCCCGCCTCGTCCACGCCGCCCCAGGCCACACCCGGTGGCACATTGCCGAGATCCCAGTCGAGGGGATTCACCGGAGCACCAGCCGGGCAGACAGAGCTGCCACCGGGGTGTGGGGAAGCTGGCGGGATCTGGGACTGAAGCTATCCATGCGCCTAAGGTACCGTGAATCCCGCGAGGCCCAAACCCGGCCCGCAGGTCCCGTTCGGGTTACACTGCGGGCTTTCACGAACCGATGGTTTTGGCGTCTCGCGCAAAGGCCGGACGAAGGCACGACCTCACTCTCTTCCAGGGATGCCCCATGAGATTCCCCGTCGCCCTCCTCCTCCCGGCGCTGCTCCTCGGCCCGGTCCTTCGCGCCCAGGAGACCTCCCTCGCCCCGGGCATCAAGGCCCGGGTCACGGACGCCAGCTTCGAGGTGGTGGTCCTGCGGCCGGATCCGGCCAAGGATCCCGTCTCCTACGATAAGGAACTGCCCTGGGACCTGGTCCCCTTCAACGTCCGCAATGACCGCTACAACTCCATCGGCACGGCCTTCGCCATCTCGAAGACGGAACTGGTGACCGCGCACCACGTCTTCCAGCCAGTCCACGCCTCCATGGGCTTCCAGACCTGCTTCATTCGGGACGCCAACCAGAATGTCTGGGAGGTGGACCAGATCCTCGCGCTGGACGAGCAGCGGGACGTGATCCGGTTCACGGTCAAGGGCCGGACTTTCGATCAGTGGCTGGAGCTTCGCCCAGGATTCAAGGTCAACGAGACCGTGTTCACCGTGGGAAACGCCTACGGTGAAGGACTGGTGATCCGCCCCGGTGAGGTGATCGGCACGCTGCCGGAGCCCCTGCGCGGGGCGTGGAACCTCCTCAAGAGCAGCACTGGCGTGAATCCCGGGAACTCGGGTGGCCCCCTGGTGGATCCGCAGGGCCGCGTGGTGGGTGTGGTCCTGGGGAAGAAGGACAACATCTGCTACTCCCTGCCCACCGAGGAGTTGAAGGCCGTGAAGGCGGGCACGGCGGCCTTCTTCAGCAAGATGGGCTTCTCCTTCGCGCTGTTCCCGGAGAAGTCGAAGGCCCTGGACCGGGTTTTCGACCTCCCCCTGCCGCGCCCCTACACCGAGCTTCGCAAGGAACTGGCGGCCCGGGATGCGGTGTTCTACACCCAGTCCATGGACAGCCTCTTCAGCAGCCTGGGCACCGAGCTGTTCCCGGCCGGCGAAGCCAGCGAAGAGGCCATCGGGGAGATCCCCACCAGCGCCAACCCTGAAGTCATCTTCCGCGACAAGACCACCAAGATCTGGAGCATCTCCGGCCTGGAGTACAAGAGCAACGACCTGCCGAAGAATGGCCGGATCCATTACGCCCAGGCGAACGGGGTATACCTCTTCAAGATCCGCTGCCCCGATGGCGTCGCCATCGGCAACCTCCTGGCGAACCCCAGGCTCTCCATGGACCTCCTGCTGAAGGGCGCCAGCGTCACCCGCACCGTTGGCGGGCAGGATATCCGCGTGACCTCCTTTGGCGACCCCTACCAGATCAAGCCCCACACGGACCGCTTCGGCCGGCCCTGGCAGCAGGCCATCTGGTTCACCCCCTATGATGATGGCGCGGTCCTGACCTATGCCACCCTCGTCCCCTCGGGCCTGGTGATGGCGGTCAAGTTCGTGAATTCTTCCTCCCTCATACCCTGGCTCTACGACCTGCCGAAGTTCCTGGACTACACCTATGTCCCCTACGGCGGCAAGCTCACGGAGTGGGTGGCGTTTCTCAAGCACCGCGACCGGCTCCCCGACGCACTGCGGGCCATGGCCTTTGAGTTCAAGGAGGGCAAATCTCTGCGCCTCCAGGCCCTCTGGGCGAAGCTGGACCTGGATTCCTCCCACGTGGACCTGTCGCCCAAGGCCTTCCTCATCCTGAACATGGGCTTTTCCCGGAAGGGCCAGGAGGTGGTCTGGGATCTGCGCCGCGTGAGCATCTCGGAGGACGAGGAGGACAACTATTTCGTCCTGCTCAAGCACCTCCATCCCACGCCAGCCATGCCTGAGGCGAATCAGAAGCGGTGGAAGGAGATCGCCAGGCAGAAACACCCGTACACCATGCGGACCTACGAGGAGGACGGCGCCAGCCGGATCGCGACGGTCCATGCCGGGTTCCTTCATGCGGGGACACCCCCGGCCGAGGGTGCCGAACTCGTCACCCTCTACATGGCCCGCGTGGGGAAGGAGCGTGACGGCGACATGCAGAAGCGCCTCCAGGCCCTTCTCCGCGCCATCGCGCCCGCCCCCCAGGGATCTGCCATCCGGCTGGTACAGGCCCACGTCCCGGGGGCCACGGCTGGCCCGCACTGAAGCCAGCTAGTGGTGCCCGCTCGAAATAGCTGGATCATCCTGCCCACTCCCGGGCACCACGTGGCGGGGGTCTGGGGGCACGGCGGTGCCCCCAGCGGGGTGACAGCCCCAGCGCGCCTGCGCGATGGGGCGCCAGAGGGGCCATGCCCCGATGGAAGTGCACCTCGCCATCACACCGTTGATCCAGGTATTTCAGGCGAGGTGCACTAGCACTCCACGACTCCCAGGCGATGAGCCAGGTCAACCCGGATCTGGACCGAACTTGGCGCTGCGGGGCAGCGTCAAGTGACAAGGCCAGACCGGGTTGAAGCCAGCTCAACATTTGAGCGACTCCCAGGCGATGAGCCAGGTGTCCATCACCCCTCTAAAATGGCTCCTCGGCGGCCCCGGCTGGTAGATGGCCTGGATGGGGATGTGGGCCCACCGCAGCTTCCAGTCGGCGGCCTTCATGGCGATCTCCATCTCGATGGCGAAGCCGGTGGCGCGCAGTTCGAGGCGATCCAGCACCTTCTTGCGGATCATGCGGAAGCCGCTCTGGCTGTCCTCCCAGGTCACGCCCGCGATGCGGCCCAGGGTCCAGGTTCCCAGCGCGTTGGTCCGCCACCGCTTGGCCGGGATCTTCGCCCGGTCCAGGAGACGCGATCCGATGAGGAAATCCGCCTCCGGATGCACCGCGAGATGGTCGAGGAACCGCCGGAGATCCGCGGGATCGTGCTGGCCATCCGCATCCAGGAAGAGGTAGAAATCGAAGGCGTCCCGCCGGAGATGCGCGATGCCCGCGCGCAGGGCATGGCCCTTTCCCCCACCTCGGCCCGGCTCGATCCTCAGCACCTCCGCGCCCGCGGCGGCGGCCACGGCGCCGGTGCCGTCGGTGGATCCGTCGTCCACCACCAGCACGCGGTAGAGTCCGAAGGGCTTGAGGCCCTCCAGCACCGCCGCGATGCGGTCTGCCTCGTCATGGGCGGCGAGGATCGCGGCGAGTTTCACTTGCGCGTCCCGCGCTTCTTCGGGGCCGCGGGGAAGGCCTGCCCGTAGGCGGCCTGGAAGGAGGCCCGCTGGGCGGCGGTGGCCCTGGGATCGGGAACCAGCCGATGGATGCGCTCCGGGTTCTCGGCCACCGGCACCGTGGCTTCAAGGATCCGCCCGCGGTCCGCGGCCAGCACGAGGGCCGTTCCGCCAGGGCCCGGCTGGGCGAGGCATCGCTGCGCCTCGGCCGTGGCCGTGGTGCGCCAGCCGTCCACCGCCAGGATCTCCATGCCGAAGCTGAGGCCAGCGACCGCTGCCGGGCTGCCGGGGATCACGTTCTGCACGGTGGGCCCGTTGGCCGCCAGCACGAGCCCCGTCCAGGACCGGGCGCGGCGGAGGGCGGCGGGATCCTTCTGCTCCTCCGGGGACAACCCTTCCCAGGGGGCGCGGGCCTCCATCGCCAGGCCGAAGGCCCGCCGCAGTGGCGCGGGATCCAGCTCGGCGCGGCCGGAGATGTAGGCGTCCCAGAAGGGCGCGGGATCCTTCCCGGAGAGATCCCGGAAGGCTTCGCGGATATCGGCATCGGTCACGCCCTGTTCGCCATGCCGTGTCCAGAGCATCGCGAAGAGGTCCGCCATTCCCGCCTTGCCATGGCTGCCCCCGCGGATCGCCGCGTCCATGAGCCAGGCCACCATCCCGCCCTTCTCGTAGTAGCTGACGGAGCTGTTGGGGCTGAACTCGTGCGGCTTGTACAGGCGGATCCATGCGTCCCAGCTGGATTCCTCCAGGCTCTGTTCGAGGCGCCCCGGACGCTGCACCTGCTCACTCCAGCAGCGGGCCAGTTCCCTGGCCGCGTGGCTCCAGGGCACGACGCCGGCCCGCAGGACGATCACGTGCTCCATGTAGGACGTGAGGCCTTCATGGAACCACAGGGCCTTCGTGGGGTTCTCGCGGCTGTAGTCGAAGGGGCCCAGCGCCGGGTCGTGGAGGCGCTTCACGTTCCACGCATGGAAGAACTCGTGGGCCACCAGCTGGTAGAGGGCGTGGTAGCCCTCGGGCTTGTCGAAGGCATGGCAATCGGAGATGAGGCTGGTGCAATCCCGGTGTTCCAGGCCGCCGCGCAGCTTGGGGGCGAAGGTGAACAGGAACACGTAGCGCTTGAAGGGAAACCCGTCGAAGATCGCGCCGGCGGCCTCCACGATCTTCCGCGTGGCCTCCGTGATGAGGGCTTCGTCCCCGTTGTGGCTGCCCGTGAAGATCAGCTCGAAGGCCGTGCCGCCGGTCTTGAATCCACGCGTCCGGAAGGCGCCCAGCTCGAACGGTGAATCCACCAGCGTGTCGAAGTCCGGGGCGAGGTAGACACTCTGCTTCATGGGCAGGGACGAGGCCACCTTCCACGCCGCCGGGAAGCCCTGGAAGCGGACCTGCACGGGGCGGTCCAGCTGCCCTTCCAGGTAGAGGAAGGTCGCCGCGGGGATGATCTGGGCGTGAGTGGGGTCCACATGGTTGGTGCGCACGGTGAGATCGTTGCCATAGACGCGGTAGCGGACCGTGAGATCCCGCTTCGAGGCGGGCAGCCGCCAGCGCTGCTTGTCGAGCTTCTCCAGGGGCCGTTCCTCCCGGCCCGCCTGGATCCGCACGCGATCCACGAATCGCGCGTAGTCGCGCACCAGGTACGATCCCGGCGTCCAGGCCGGCATCGCCGCGACCGCGCCCTGGACCACGGCCTCGGCCGGAATCGCCAGCTCCACCTCGAACAGGTGCTGGGCCAGGTCCAGGGGACGCAGGATGGCCTGAATCGGGGCAAGCTCCACCAGGGACTCCTTCACCCCACGACGCCGCGCAGCCAGCGGCGCGTGGCCCACTGGATCTCGTCCTCGGTGATCTGGTAGTGGGGATCGCGCAGCTTCTCCTCGATGAGCGATCCCGTCAGCGAGGTGAAGAACAGCACCTCCCTGCGGGCCTGCTCCAGACTGATGCCGAACACGTGGTGCATGAAGAGGCCCAGGGGGCTCAGGCCCCGCTCCACCAGGGGCATCAGGTCCCGGAATCCGGAATCCGGCGAGGGCACCGCGATGGAGCGGAGGATGAACCCGGTGAATTCCTGGCTTTCGAGCAGCAGGTCCAGGTAGGCCCGGGTGAGCTTCAGGCAGGCCGCTTCCACGGCCGGGGTGCCCTTGATGGGCGCGGCCAGGAAGGGTTCCACCATGGCCTGGATGCGCACGGTCGTGCTGGCCAGCGATACGAGGCAAAGCTGGCGGAAGAGGCCTTCCTTGCTGCCGAAGTGGTAGTAGAGCGTGGGCTTGGACACCCCGGCCTCCTCGGCCACCTCCTTCACCTGCACGCCGTCGTAGCCCTTGGCGGCGAAATGCGAAAGGGCCGAGAGCAGCAGGCGGGCCTTGAGATCGCCCTCCCCGCTGAGGCGTTCGAGGGCCGCGTGGAAGCTGCCGTGGGCCCCCACGCCCAGGGCAGCCGGCCCGAAGACCGGTACCATCTCTTTGAGACCATGGTCGGGAACGGTGGACATGGGCCGCCTCGGAAGAAAGTCCAGGATGCCACGAACGGCCTTACTGGGGGTAAAGAGCGCCCCGGGGACTGGGGCCGCCACAGGATCAGGGCCCCTCCGGCCCCGAACCCCGCCGTGCCACCGCCGCGCCATTCAGTCCGAGGGCGCAGGCGATGACGGCCCCGCCAGCGGCCAGCCTGGGCCAGTCCACGGGCTCGCGGAAGATGAGGCCCGAGGCCAGGATGGCCAGGGGGATCTTCATGTTGTTGAAGATGGCCAGGGTGCCGATGTCCGTCCGGCGGGCGCCGGCATTGAAGAGGAAGAACCCCAGCCCCGAGGCCATCAGGCCCAGGTAGAGCAGCACCACCCCCTGGCGCAGGTCCATGCCGAGCACTCTGTCCCACTGGATCGCCGGCGCGGCCATGGCCACGGCCACGGCGGCAGCCCCCAGGTAGAGCACGCCCATGAGATCCCGGTCCCGCTTGCCCGAGGCCGGGGCCGCGCGGCGGTAGAGCACCTGGCCCAGGGCGAAGCACAGGTTCGCTCCCTGCATCAGCAGGAATCCCCGGAGCATCCCAGCGCGCCCCAGGCCGGACCAGACACAGATGCCCGTGCCGGCCACGGCGAGCGCCGCGACGAGCAGGGTCTTCCAGGCGACGCGCCCCGCGAAAAGGTCGCTCACCAGCGTCACGAACAGGGGGGTAAAGATGGTGAACAGCGCCACCTCGGAGGGCCGCAGCCAGCGGAAGGACTCGATGTAGAGCAGGTACATGAATCCGAACTGCAGGGCCCCGATGCCGGCGAAAGCCAGCACCCGCCTTGGCGACAGGCCCTTCACGTCCAGGAAGGGGAGGAACACCAGGGCCGCCAGGACGGTCCGGGCCGCGGTCACGAAAGGCGCCCCCAGGCCGGCTACCTGGGCCGTGAGGCCGAAGGACAGGGCCCAGATGATCGAGACGGCGAGCAGCAGGTACATGGCACTCCTGGAAGGGGAAAACGGCTTCGTCGAGGCTCAGTCGAGGCTTCGCCCCAGCTTCAGGAAGATCTCGCGCCAGGCCTCCGGAAGCGCTGCCGCGTCCCGGGCGATGGTGGCCTCGTCGCCCCGGGCGAAGGGCCCCGTGCGTCCCGCGGCGCCGCGATCCGCCACATTGCGCAGGGTGGCTTCCGCCAGCGGCAGCAGGCCCCGGCCGGGCAGGGCCACGCCCTGGGCGCGCAGCAGGGCCTCAGCCCCCAGCCACAGGGTGGCCGCGTGGCCCGACGCCAGCACCGCCGCCGCGTGGTAGAGGGGCTTCAGTTCCCCGGGCAGATCAAAGGCCGCGAAACCCAGGTCGCCGAAGGCCCGGCGCAGGCCGTCCGGCACGGCGCCGGTGATGGCGATGGGCGTGCCGGTCCAGTCCCGGGCCCGGCCGTCGAAACTGGTCAGCGGATGGGCGCAGGGCACGCCCTCCAGATGCAGGCTGCCCGCCAGATGCACGCAGCGGCCGGGGAAGCGCGCCGCGAGTCCGGATACCGCCCGGTCCGGCACCGCCAGCAGCACCAGCCCCTCCGGCTGGGCCCCGTGATCCAGTAGCATCGCCCGCGGGCCCCAGGCCTCCGCCAGCGCGCGCCCCGCGCGGCCCCGGCCCAGGATGGTGAATTCGATCGGCATGGGGATAGTGTGGCGGAAAACGGTCTTCAGGCTCCATGCTTCAGGCTTCAGGCTCCAGGCTTCAGGCTCCTGGCTCCTGGCTCCAGGCTTCAGGCTTCAGGCTCCAGGCTCCAGGCTCCAGGCTCTACACTCTCCCCATGCCCCGCCCTTCCCCCACCTCCTGGGCGCTTCCGCCCGACGTGCCGTGGCCGCGGTTCCTGCGGCTGCTGCGGCATCCGGATCCGCCGCGGGGATGGCTCGAATCCGCCGCGGAACTGCCGGAGCTGAAGAAGCGGCCCCTGCTGCTGCGCTGGATCGCCCAGCACCCCAAGGCCTCGGCCCATCTCCGGTCCCGCCTCATGGCCCGCCTGCCCTGGCGGGGCCTGGCGGCGGTGGCGGCGGACCCGGCGGCCCATCCCCAGGCCCGGCAACAGGCCACGGAAAAACTGCAGCAGCTCTGGCCGATCCTGACCACTGGCGAACGGCGCAGCCTGGCCCTCCATGCGCCGCGTCCGCTCTGGGCGCTGGTCTGGCGCACCCCCGCGATCAGCGTGCTGGCGGCCTTTCTCCAGCATCCGAAGCTCGGGCTGGAAGCCTTGACTGCCCTCATCCAGCCGCCGCTCCGCCCCCCGCAGGCCGAGGCCCTGGCGGCCTCGCGCTGGCGCGAATGCGGGCCCGTGGCGGAGCAGGTGCTCCAGGCCCTCGACCGCAGCCTTGCCCTGCCCGATTCCGGCCTCGCCCTGGGCCACGCCGCGCCCTGGATCAAGGCTCTGGACGAAGACACCCGCCTCCTCGCCGCCAGCCGCATCGTCACACCCACACTGCGGCGGATGGTGCATCCGCGGCGGTTGGACACGGACTGACGGCCCGCCTCGGCTACGCTGAAATCCATAACCCCCAAACTTCGCTTTGTCGCAAAGTGGCCCAAACCTGGGTCAAATATTGCGAAAATTTGGCGAAAACGAATTAAAAACTTATACTTCCCCATAGCTCGATTGCAGGGTTCAAAACCAAGTCCGGGAGAAAAAAATGAGCGACCACAGCGCCATCGAGTGGACAGACGCCACCTGGAATCCCGTGCGCGGGTGCTCGAAAATCAGCCCAGGCTGTGCCCATTGCTATGCCGAACTGTTTGCCGAGCGGTGGCGGGGGATTCCCGGGCATCCCTACGAGCAAGGGTTCGACCTCCGCCTTGTCCCCGGAAAACTCAAGGAGCCGCTTGGCTGGAAGAGGCCCCGCCGCGTGTTCGTGAATTCCATGAGCGACCTCTTCCAGGACGGAGTTCCCGTCGACTTCATCAAGACCGTCTTCAAGACCATGCGAGAGGCCGACTGGCACACCTACCAGATTCTTACAAAACGCCACGAGCGCATGAAGATCGTCGTCAACACGCATCTTTCTTGGGCCGAGAGCCATGAACACATCTGGCTGGGGGTCAGTGTGGAGGATCGAAAGCACGGCCTTCCGCGCATCAATTCCCTGAGGGACACCAAGGCGAGTCTCCGCTTCCTATCCATTGAACCATTGCTGGAGGATCTTGGGAGTATCGACCTTTCTGGCATCGACTGGGTCATCGTCGGAGGGGAAAGCGGGCCAGGCGCCAGGGTGATGGAACCCGCGTGGGTTATGTCGATCAAGGATCAATGCCAGGCCAATGGGGTTCCGTTCTTCTTCAAGCAATGGGGCGGCGTTCAAAAGAAGTCCGCCGGCCGACTGCTTCAGGGCCGGACCTTCGATGAGTTTCCGGCGGGCCGATTGGAGGTCGCGCTGTGACCATCGAAGGGAGAGGTGGATACAAACCGACCTATATCGCAAAGTCCGAGCGGGTGCCACGCGAAAATGGCCTTTATGCCAAAACGAAGATCGAGGCCTTCCTTCGGTATTGCAAGGCTGCTGAAAAGGTCTTCAAGGGACAAAAGACGATTGGAAAGATCCAGCACATCGTGCATTTCGAGCCCTTCTGTGGCCCTGGCTGGAACCAGACCAAAGATGGTGCCAGCCGTTTCCCGGGCACGCCGCTCAGGGCCGTGCAGGAACTGAAACACTACGATACTTTCATATTCAACGACTACGACCAAAGCATCATGGATTGCCTGTATAGCGAACTCATAGACCTCGGGCTCGAAGGCAATCCTGACGTGCAAGTTCTCCTGACGGTTCAAGACGCAAATCGGATCGTCCAGAACATTGAGTCGTTCCTGCCTCGACGAACTGGAAAAGCGTTTCCGTTCTTGGGTACCGCGATAGTCGACCCAGAGGATCTCCGGTTCTCGTGGGAATCCACCGAAATCCTGGCCAAGAAACGGCTCGATCTGCTGGAAATGGTCCCGACCAACATCGACCTCGCCAGGAACATCAAGAATCCGGGCGCCCAGAACTATGTCGGCAACTGGCTCGGTGATACCCCAGTGTCTGATGACCTTTCAGAGGTGCTGGGTCAATACGAGGAGAAATTGCGGAAGATCTACACCTGGGTGCATGGAGTAAGCACAAGCCCGCTTCCAGAAAGCCACTACATCTGGATCCCGAACCGATACCACCTTATTTCCGCCTCGCATTGTCCGAATGATGTCGCATCAAAAATATGGACCGGCGAGGTGCTCAGAACGATCAAAAGCACAAGAGGGACACCCCTGTTTGAAGGGCTTGACGACTAGGCGGCAATCTCGCCAGGGGTCTGCCTTCATAGGTTTCTAGGCCCGCTTCAGCACCTCTGCCACGCAGCGCTCGATGCCCACGAACACATCGCTCAGCCGCGCATCGTCGAACATGTAGGCGGGGGTGGTGATGAGTTGGTGGGCCTCATCCACGACGATCTCGCGGGCGCTGGGAGTGTCCTTGTGATGCTGGCCCAGTTGGGTCACGGCGGCGGCGACCCCGGGGTCGTTGCCCAGGGTCAGCGTAGCGGATTCCTTGCCCGCCAGCGTCAGGGCCACCAGGGCCGGCGCGATGCAGATGGCGCCCACGGGTTTCTTCGCGTCGAAGAAGCCGCGCACGAAGGCGGCCACATCGGGCCGCACCTCGGCGTCGGCGCCCTTGAAGGCGAAGGAACAGTGGTTCTTGGCCACGCCGTAGCCGCCGGGCATGACCAGGGCGTCGTAGTCCTCCACGCGGGCCTGCGCCAGGTCCAGGCACTGGCCCACGCGGGCGATGCGGCTGGATTCCTCCAGGATGTTGCGGACGGCGCCAGGCACGGGCTGGCCCGTGGCGTGGTTGATGACGTGATACTGATCGGCGTTGGGTGCGATGCACTGGAAGGCCGCGCCGTGCTGGTCCAGGGCCAGCAGCGCGAGCACCGCCTCCCGTACCTCCGCGCCATCCAGATGGCCGCAACCCGCCAGCAGCACCGCGACCTTGGGCGTCTTCGCCATGGGAGCCTCCTGAGGAACGGCTCGATTATCCACCGAATGGGAAGGCCCGGCATTCGTCTACCCTGGTCCTATGCGCCTCTCCGCCCGCCTGCCGCACAGCTTCGAGCCCAACGCACTGTCGGCGGCGCTGGCGCGGCTGCGGGCGGAAGGGCGGGAGATCCTGGATCTCACGGTGTCGAACCCCACCCGGTGCGGATTCGACTACCCGGAGGCGGATATCCGCGCGGCGCTGTCCGTGCCGGCGGTGCTGGACTACGACCCCGACCCGCTGGGGTCCCGGACCGCCCGCGAAGCCATCGCCACCCACCATGGCCATGGCCTCCGGGCGGAGGATCTGCTGCTCACGGCGTCCACCAGCGAGGGCTACGGCCTGCTGTTCAAGCTGCTGGGCGACCCCGGGGACGAAGTGCTGGTGCCGAGCCCGGGCTACCCGCTGTTCGATTGGCTGGCACGGCTCGAAGGCCTGCACGCCCGCGCCGTCCCCTCCTACTTCCACGAGCGCTGGCACCTGGACCTCGGCGCCCTCGAAGCGGCGGTCTCGCCCCGGACCCGGGCCATCGTCGTCGTGAACCCGAACAACCCGACCGGACATTTCCTGTCGAAAACCGAGTGGCATGGGCTCACCGCCCTCTGCGCCCGGCATGACCTTGCCCTTCTGGTGGATGAGGTCTTCGCGGACTACGCCCTGGAGCCCCCTTCCGACCGCCTGGAGACGGCCCTGGCCGATCCTGATCCGCCCTGCCCCGTCTTCCTCCTGTCGGGCCTCAGCAAGGTGGCGGCCCTGCCGCAACTCAAGCTGGGCTGGATCGCGGTGCGCGGCCCCGGCGCGGGGAACCACCGGTCGGCCCTGGCCTTCCTGGCGGATCAGTACCTGTCCGTCTCCTCGCCCGTGCAGGCCGCGGCATCCACCCTGCTGGCGCTGGCACCCGGCATCCGGAACCAGGTGCGGAAACGCCTCCGGGCCAACCTCGCGGCCCTGGATGCGGCGGTGGCGGCCCATCCCCACCTCACCCGGTTGTCCGTGGAAGGCGGCTGGTCGGTCCTGCTGCGCCGCCCGGCCGTGGATGCCGACGACGCCTGCGCCCTGCGCTTGCTGGAGTCCACCGCGACCCTCGTCCACCCCGGTTCCTTTTTCGATCTCCAGGGGGACGGCCATCTGGTCCTCAGTCTGCTGGTCCCGGAAACGCCATTCCGCCATGGGATGGGCCGCATCTTCCCCTTGATCTGACGCATACTCACCGGATCCCATGAGCCCCCTCGCCTCCTGCCCCAGCTGTGGTGCCGCCCTGAGCTTCCGGCCCGGGACGATGGTGGCCGTCTGCGGGTACTGCAAGGCCCTGGCGGCCCGGAAGGACCGGGATCCCGAGCTGCTTGGCAAGGTGGCCGATCTGGTGGATACGGGCTCACCCCTGGGGCTGGGCGCCTCGGGAACCTACACGGGCCGGGCGTTCACGCTGGCGGGCCGGGTCCAGCTGAAGCATCCCCTCGGCGGCGTGTGGGACGAGTGGTACCTGGCCCTCGACGATGGCCGCTGGGGCTGGCTGGCGGAGGCCCAGGGGCGCTTCTACCTGACCTTCACGCAGGCGCCCCACGGCCCGCTGCCGGCAGCCGACGGCCTCCAGGCCGGTGGTCGCGCGGACCTGGGCCCGGACGGCCTCTGGACCGTGGGCGAGATCAGCGAGGCCACCTTCCACAGCGCCGAGGGCGAGATCCCCTGGGCCGTGGAACCCGGCGCCACCTACCGCTTCGCGGACCTCTCCGGCCGCAACGGCGCCTTCGCCACCCTGGACTTCAGCGAGGAACCACCCCTGTTCTTCCTGGGCCGGGAGATCGCCCTGGCGGACCTGGGCCTCCAGGGCGGCACCCGGAAGCCATCCAAGGTGGGCGCCCAGAATCTCAACTGCCCCCACTGCGGCGGCGCCCTGGCCCTGCGGGCGCCGGACCAGACCCAGCGCGTGGGCTGCCCGAGCTGCGGCAGCCTGCTCTCGGCGGAAAACGGCAAGCTCGCCTTTCTCAAAAGCCTGAAGCAGCCCCACCAGGAGATCGCGATCCCCCTCGGCGCCGAAGGCCTGCTGAACGGCGCGAAGGTCATCTGCATCGGCCAGCTGCGCCGCAGCTGCACCATCGAGGGCGAGGCCTATCCCTGGACCGAATACCTGCTGCTGGACAGTCAGCACGGCTTCCAGTGGCTGGTGCAGAGCGAGGGCCATTGGAGCCTGGCCGTGGCGGTGGCCCCCGGCGAGATTCCATCGGTGCATGGCGAACAGAAGAACCTGGCGGCCCTGGGCACCTCCTGGCGGCGATTCCAGGATGTGGCGGCCGTGGTCGAGGGCGTGTGGGGCGAGTTCTACTGGCAGGTCGAGCAGGGCGAGCGGGTGCAGGTGACTGAATTCGTGGCCCCGCCGCGCAGCCTCACCCGGGAGATCCAGAAGCACAAGGGTGGCGGCGAGGAAGTGAACTGGAGCCTCTCAAGCTACCTGGAGCCCGAGGAAGTCTGGACCGCCTTCAAGCTCGAAGGCGCCCCCCCGTCGCCCATCGGCACCGCCTCCTTCCAGCCCAATCCCCACAAAGTGTCCCTGGCGAAGTCCGCCCTCTGGCTCGTGGGCGCCCTGGGCCTGCTGCTGGTGGTGGTGATGTGGGAATCCGTGACCCACCGGAACACCGTGCTGTTCCAGCAGCGGCTGGATCTCTACGAGATGGCGCGGCTTCAGCCCGAGGCCGCCGGGGCCATCCGCAGGGGCGTTCCCGCGCGGAGACCGGCATCGGCGTCACCCACGGCGCCCGCCGCGCCGCCCCAGGGCCAGGCGGCGGCCGAAGCCCAGGAGCCCGTCTTCTTCTCCGGCCCCATCGAGATCAAGGACGGCCACCGGAACCTGGCCGTGACCCTGGGCGCCCCGGTCAACAACGCCTGGGTCGGTGTGGAGGGGGCCCTGGTGAGCGAAACCACCGGCGTGGCGGAGATCTTCCTGATCGAATCAAGCTGGTACCACGGCGTGGACGGCGGCGAATCCTGGTCCGAGGGCGCCCAGGCCCAGACCGTCTTCCTCAGCGCCGTGCCGGCGGGCACCTATGTGCTGCGCCTGGCACCCCAGTGGGAGGGCAAGGTGCCGCCCGTCCGGACCGTGGAGGTGCACCTGCGCCAGGGCGTCATGCGCTGGCTCTACCCCGGCCTCGCCCTGCTGGCCATCCTCCTGGTGCCCCTGCTCATGGTCTTCCGCATGGTGGCCTTCGAAAGCCGCCGCTGGCAGGAAAGCATGTATTCCCCCAAGGCGTCTTCCAGCGGAGGTGATGACTGATGCGAATCCTCTACATGCTCTTTCTCGGCGGCGGCTTCAGTCTCCTGATCGCCAACGGCTTCTTCGGCCGCGAATTCTTCGGCCAGCGCCGCCGCGCCAACCTGCCGCCCAGCGTGCGCCAGACGCCGGGGGCCTACCGCACCTTCCTTCACAACAACGGCTTTCATGGGGGCAAGTGATGATCACCAACCAACTGCTGCACCAGCTTCTCGTCGCCGCCGTCTTTTCCGTCCTGGGCCTCGCCATCCTCGGCCTGGTCTGGCTCGTGCTCGTGAAGGTGCTCCCCTTCTCCCTCCGGAAGGAGATGGAGGATGATCAGAACATCGCCCTCGGCATCGTCCTCGGCTGCCTCATCCTGGGCATCAGCCTCATCATCGCCGCCGCGATTCATGGGTGAATCCTTTTCTCTTTGAGCCCCAACATGTCTGAACCCTCAGAACAGGCCCAGCCCACGCTGAGGGCCCCACTGCTCTTCATCAGCGTGCTGCTCATCGCCAGTTGCGGGCTGATCTACGAGCTGGTGGCGGGGACGCTGTCCAGCTACCTGCTGGGGGATTCCGTCACGCAGTTCTCCACGGTGATCGGCGTGTATCTCAGCGCCATGGGGCTGGGCTCGTACCTGTCGAAGTTCCTGCAACGGGGCCTGGCGCGGCGCTTCGTGGATCTGGAGCTGGCGGTGGCGCTGGTGGGCGGATTCTCGGCGCCCATCCTCTTCATGGCCTTCGCGCATACCCATTCCTTCCGCGTCGTGCTCTACAGCCTGGTGATGGCCGTGGGCACGCTGGTGGGGCTGGAGATCCCCATCCTCATGCGGATCCTCAAGGACCAGGTTCGCTTCAAGGACCTGGTGGCGGGCGTGCTCACCCTGGACTACATCGGCGCCCTCTTCGCATCCCTGCTCTTCCCGCTCCTGCTCATGCCCAGGCTGGGCCTGGTGCGCACCAGCCTGCTGTTCGGCCTGATCAACGCCGCCGTGGGCCTCTGGTCCACGCACCTGTTGCGATCCCAGCTCGGTCCCACACGGATGATCCGTCTGCGTTGCGCGGCCGTCATGGCCCTGCTGGCCGTGGGGCTCGTGTTCGCCGGGAAGTTCACCCTGGCCATCGAAGAGGAGATCTTCGCGGACGAGATCGTCTACGCCAAGGACAGCGCCTACCAGCGCATCGTGCTCACCCGCGGCCGGGGCAGCTTCCAGCTCTTCCTCAACGGCAATCTGCAGTTTTCCAGCGCCGACGAGTACCGCTACCACGAGGCCCTGGTGCATCCGGCCTTCGCCGTGCGGCCCGATGCCAGGCGCGTGCTGGTCTGCGGCGGCGGGGACGGGCTGGCCGTGCGCGAGGTGCTGAAGCATCCCTCCGTGCGGGAGGTGGTGCTGGTGGATCTGGATCCGGGCATGACCGACATGGCGCGGAACCAGCCCATGGTGCGCCAGCTCAACGGCGCGGCCCTGGACGATCCCCGCGTCAAGGTCGTCAACGCCGATGCCATGGTGTGGCTGCAGGAAACCTCGGGGCCACCCTTCGACCTGGCCTTCGTGGACTTCCCGGATCCCAACACCTATGCCCTGGGGAAGCTCTACACGTCGCGCTTCTACCGCCTGCTTCAGCGCCGCCTCGCGGAGGACGCCCTGATCGCCGTGCAGAGCACCTCGCCGCTCATGGCCCGGCAGTCCTTCTGGTGCATCGCCACCACCATGGAGGCCTCGGGCCTGAAGGTGCGCCCCTACCACCTGGCCGTGCCCTCCTTCGGGGTGTGGGGTTTCGCGCTGGCCTCGAAGCAGGACTTTGCCGTGCCCACCCGCGTGCTGCCCGGTCTGCGCCACCTCTCGGATGAGGCCACCGCCGCCATGTTCGCCTTCCCCAGGGACATGGACCGCGTGCCCGTCGAGGTGAACCGCCTGGACAATCAGGTGCTCGTCCACCTCTACACCCGGGAGTGGCGGCGGTGGTCGTGAGGCAGCCATGAAGCGCCGCGATTTCCTCGCGACTGCGGCCGCCTCGGCACTCCCCTTGGCTTGCCGCCGCAAACCCGAGTTCCCCTTTCAAGGCGAACTGGTAGGGCCCGACCTCGCCCTGGGCCATTGGCTGCGCGGCGGCGCCTTTCCCGATCCGGAGATCTTCGAGCCCGTCTCCGTGCTCGTCGTGGGCGGCGGCGTGGCGGGGCTCAGCGCCGCCTGGCGCCTGGCGGGGGCCGGCGCGGATGACTTCCGCGTGCTGGAGATGGAACCGGAACCCGGCGGAACCTCAAGGTCCGGCCGCAACCACGTGGGCGCCTTCCCCTGGGCCGCGCACTACCTGCCCGTGCCCGATCGCGGCAACCACGGGGTGCTCCGCCTGCTGAAGGACTGCGGGGTGCTGGAGGGCTTCGACGCGAAGGGCGATCCCCTCTTCGCCGAAGAAGCCACGGTGCGCGCGCCCGAGGAGCGCATCTTCGCCTATGGCCAGTGGTGGGAGGGCCTCTACCTGCGGGCCGGCGCCAGCAGCGAGGACGAGATCCAGTACCACGCCTTCTTCCGCGAAGTGGACCACTGGGCCGCGTTCAAGGACCAGAAGGGCCGCCCCGCCTTCAGCATTCCGCGATCCCGCTGCTCCGACGCGCCCGAAGCCCGGGCCCTGGATGGCCTTTCCTTCGCCGCCTGGCTGGATGAACGCGGCCTCGCTTCCCCGCGCCTGCGCTGGCTGCTGGACTACGCCTGCCGGGACGACTACGGCTCCCGCCTGGAAACCACCAGCGCCTGGGCCGGCCTCTTCTACTTCGCCGCCCGCAAGCAGGGCCCCGGCGAGGATTCGCGGCCCCTGCTCACCTGGCCCCAGGGCAATGGCTTCCTCGTTGACCATCTGCGCCGGATCTGCGGCGGCCGCCTGCGCTGCGGCGTGATGGCCACCTCCATCCGCCCGGACAGGGATGCCCTCCTCGTCACGGCCTGGGACGCCACCCACCAGCGGCGCCTCGGTTGGCGGGCCCAGCGGGTGATCTTCGCCGGCCCCCAGCACGTGGCCCGGCATGTGATCGAGGGGCTGGGCGCCGCGCGTCCCGCCATGGCCCGCATCCGCAACGCGCCCTGGATGGTGGCCAACCTCACGCTCCGCGCCCGGCCGAAGGAATCCACCTTCCCCCTGGCCTGGGATAACGTGCTGCGCGACAGCGAGGCCCTGGGCTACGTGGTGGCCACCCACCAGAGCCTGCGGGACCACGGACCCACCATCTGGACCTGGTACCGGCCCTTCGCCGGGCCCGACTGCGAGGCCGAGCGGGCGCGGCTGCGCGCCATGGACTGGCCCGCCTGCGCGCGCATGGTGATGGACGATCTGCGCCTGGTCCATCCCGATCTCGAAGGCCTGGTGGCGCGCCTGGATGTCATGCGCTGGGGCCACGCCATGGTGCGCCCGGAACCGGGCCTGATGTGGGATCCGGGATTCCTCGCCCTGTCGAAACCCTTCGGCGGCATCCATTTCGCCCACACCGAGCTCAGCGGCCTCGCCCTCTTCGAGGAGGCCCAGGATCATGGGATCCGGGCGGCGGAGGAAGTGCTAGCGGCCCATGGCCGTCGCGAGGACAGCTGGCGCTGACTGCCTCCGCTCTTCCAGGGTGGCCTCACCCTTCCCCGGAATGCGCACGATCCAAAGGCGGGTCATGGAGGCTCCGGCCCTCCAGCCTAGTGCACCTCGCCCGAAATACCTGGATCAATGCGGTGATGGCGAGGTGCACTTCCCCTGGCCAACGCATGCGTTGGCCAGGATCTATGGGCATCGGGGCATAGCCCCTCTGGCGCCCTTGCGCGCAGGCGCGCCAGGGCTGTCACCCCGCTGGGGGCACTGCCCTCCGGGTATCGCAAGCGTTGCTTGCTCCCGCTCGCTGGGGCTCGCGGACCCGGAGCCTCTCCCCAGACCCCCGCCACGT
>JAUXSE010000022.1 GCA_030681515.1 Geothrix sp.
TTAGAACCCGTTTCGAAATAACCAGTGCTTTTCTGGTTGTTTCGTTACGGATCCTTATGCCGTTCTGGCCATCGAGGCGAAAAGGTTATTTCGTGACAATGGCTTACCTGAAAACCGCAGGTTTCCAGGCTACTCCTCCACCGCCCCCGCCTTGGCGCTCTCGTGGGGGCGGGTGTTCCGCTTGCCCTGGTGCTTGTGGGCCTGCACGTCCAGCTTTTCGACCGCCTGGGTGATGCTCGCGTACATATCGTCCGTGGTGGCCGACGCCACGAAGGCGCTGGCGCGGGTCTTCAGGGTGATCTCCGCCTCGTGGCGGTGCTTTTCCACCCCCAGGATCACGTGGACGTCAATGATGTCGTCGAGATAGGTGGCCATCTTGTCCAGCCGTTCCTTCGTGAACTGTTTCAGGGGCTCGGTGAGCTCCATGTGACGGCCGGTGTAGTGGACCTTCATGGGACACTCCTGAATGGGGCCGGGCGGCCCGGGGATCGTGGTCCGGCCCTGCTATCGGCGCCGGCGCTGGGAGGCGGGAGGAATCTTCAGCTCCTCCCGGTACTTGTTCACCGTGCGGCGGGCCACCTTGATGCCATCCCGTTCCAGCAGGCCCGCGATGGCCTCGTCGGACAGGGGCTTGGCGGGATCCTCGGCCTGCACGAAGGCCTTGATCCGGTGCTTCACCACGGTGGCGGACACGTCGGAATCCTTGGGACGGGCGGAGAAGAAGTAGTTCAGGTCGTAGAGGCCCTGGGGTGTGTGGATGGTCTTCGCCTTCACCACCCGGCTGATGGTGCTCTCGTGGAACCCCGTCGCCTCGGCCACGTCGCGCAGCACCATCGGCCGCAGGCGCTCGATCCCGTGCTCGATGAATTCCTTCTGCAGATCCACGATCTGCGCCGACACGCGAAGCACGGTGCGGTTGCGATCCTCCACGCCCCGGATGAAATCCCGGGCGCTGCGGAACCGCTCGCGGATGAAGTCCTTGTCGGACTTGGCCTCGCTGGAGGCCATGAACCGCTGGTAGTCGCCGTTCACGCGCAGCCGCGGAAGACCCTCGTCGTTGAGGTAGACCTTCCAGTTGCCATCCTCGCCCTTGAGCACCACCACATCGGGCTTCACCACCCGCTCGCCCTCGGGATCGAAGGCGCGGCCCGGCGAGGGGTTGAGGTGCTTGAGCTGCTCCATGGCCAGAGTGAGCTCCTCGTCCGAGCAGCCGATGGCCTTGCGCAGCCTGGCGCTGTCGCGCTGGGACAGGAGCACCGAATGATCCTGGATGATGCGCACGGCCAGGTCGTCGGGCTCAGCCCCCGCGTGGCGGAGCTGCAGCAGCAGGCTCTCCTGCACCGTGAAGCAGCCCACGCCCGAGGGATCGAACTCCTGGAGCACATCCAGGGCCGCGCACAGTGCTTCCTCGGACACCCCAAGATCCGCCGCCAGCGCCGCGGGCGTGACTTCCAGTGAAGGCTGATCGGGATCCATGCGCAGGAAGCCCTTGGGATCCATCCGGTCAATGAGGCGTTCCACCAGGGCGGCCCGGGGATCATCGTTCTCCAGGGTTTCGTAGAGCTGCCCCACCAGGTGGTCCTGGAGTGATTCGAAGGCGCTGAGCCGATCCTCCCAGGAGAGCCGGTCCTCCTCCGGCAGGTTGCTGGTCCGAGGCAGATCCTGATCCCAGCTGTTCTCGGCGCCCAGTTCGGTCTCCTGCACCTGGGCCACGCCCTCTTCCGTGAACTTCTCCAGATCGCCTTCGGGATTCATCTCGCCCGCCCCGTCCAGCAGGGGGCCCAGGTCAACGGTATCCACCCCTTCGGAAAGATCCGGACCATCTGCCATCTGGTCGGCGGAGCCCTCGGTCACGTCGGAATCGCGCCCTTCCTCGATGGCCTCAAGGGTCGGCACCTCGTCGCTGTCATCGGCCAGCTCCAGGAGCGGATTGTCCTCGAGCTCGCGCTCGATGGTCTGCGACAGTTCCTGCAGGTTCATCTGCCACAGCTTGAGCTTGAGCTGCATGGCAGGCGTGAGCGCGAGGGTCTGGCTCTGGGCCAGGCGCTGGGAGAGGAACGGACCGGCGGCCATCAATCGAGCCTGAAACGATCGCCCAGGTAGACCCGGCGGATATCCGGATCCTCTGCGATTTCGCTGGGCAGGCCGTGCTTCATGATCATCCCGTCCGCCAAGATATAGGCGCGGTCGGCGATCTGCAAGGTCTCGCGGACATTGTGGTCGGTGATAAGCACGCCGATGCCTCGCGCCTTGAGGTTGGCTATGAGGCCCTGGATCTCCAGCACGGACTTGGGATCCACCCCCGCGAAGGGCTCGTCCAGCAGCATGATGCGAGGTTCCGTGACCAGCGCCCGGGCCAGTTCGCAGCGCCGCCGCTCCCCGCCGGACAGGCTCATGCCCAGGGTGTCGCGCACCTGCTCCAGGTGGAAATCCCCCAGCAGGCGCTCGCAGCGTGCCTTCTGCTCCGCCTTGGGGATGGGCTGCAACTCTCCCAGGGCCATGAGGTTCTCCCACACCGTGAGCCCCCGGAACACACTGGACTCCTGGGCCAGGTAGCCGATGCCCAGCCGCGCCCGGCGGTGCATGGGCAGGGCGGTCACATCCTGGCCCAGCCAGCGGATGAGCCCCCGGTCCGGGGCCTCCACGCCCACCACCATGTAGAAGGTCGTGGTCTTGCCGGCGCCATTGGGTCCAAGAAGACCCACCACCTCGCCCGTGCCCACGCAGAGGCTCACATCCCGCACCACGGTGCGGTCGCCATATCGCTTCTGGAGGTTCACGGCCTCAAGGCAGTGGGTGGGCTCGGTCATGGTTCCATCAGAACATACTGCCCGCCGGATCGCGCCGAAGGGCCGCGCGCCGAACGCCGGCGCGCGGAAAAACAGCTTCTACCGCGGGACGCGTCCAGGGGTGTGGGGAGCCTTGGCGGCTTCGAGGGCGTCCTCCAGGGCCTTGAGCCCAGCCAGGGCGGCTTCCAGCTTCCCGTTCACCGCCTTCAATCCCTCCTCCGCCCAGGCCAGATTCTGGGCTTGGGAGGCCGTGGGCAGTTGGGTGGTGCCCCAGACGCTGCCCGTGACATCTTCAATGCGGCCCAGGATGCCCGGGGCCGTGGGTTCCTGGCGGTTGGCCACGGTGGTATCGCCGCTGAGAAGATCCCGGAGATCCTTGAGGCCGCCATGGAGCGCCCGGGCCCGCGCCAGCATCGCCGCATCGGCGGCCGGGGTATCGAGAAGGGCCTTTCGCACGTGATCCAGCCGGTTCTGGGCCTCCGTCAGGATCTCAGAGGCCCCCAGGGCCGAGCGCTGGGCCTCGCCCATGCGGGCACAGAAGGCGCTGAACTCAGCCCACTGGGCCGGTGTGAGGCGATCGGCATCCAAGGGCTTCACGTCGAAGGCGACGGGGCCCGACACGGGCTTCATGACCCCATCCACCTGGAAGGCCAGGCTGGCCTGGTAGCGGCCGGGCACGGCCAGGGCTCCATGGGCGCCGTGATCCCAGGGATCGCGCTCGGAAGGCACCTTCAGGCGGATCGGCGCGGGATCCTGGAGGCGCAGATCCCAGGCCATGCGATGGAGGCCCTTTTCCGCCTTGCCCGTGATGCGCCGGACCACCTGCCCGTTCACGGCGCTGATGGTCAGCACCGCTAGCGGCGGCAGCTCGCGGTCCTCCGCGCGCAGGGCTTCCCAGGACGGGGTGGCGGGATCCTGCCCGGCCTTGATCGCCTCCTTCTCCTTCTCCTGGCGCTGCTTTTTCAGGGTCTGCGGCTCCATCTTCACGTGGTAGGTGAACACCGCGCCAAAGTCGGGGTTGGGAGACAGGTAGAGCGAATCGCCCTGGAAGGACTTCCCGGGTCCGCCGAAGGGCACGGCTGGCACATAGGCCAGCGCGGGGCGCAGGCCGAAGAGGTGGGCCTCGCGGTCCAGAAACTCGGCGCGGGCCTCGCGCAGAGGCGTGAGGTCGTCGAGAATGTAAAAGCCGCGCCCGAAAGTCGCGATCACCAGATCGCCTTCGCGGGCCTGGATGGCCATGTCCTTCACGGCGATGGTGGGCAGCTCAGTGAACCGCGACCAGGATTTCCCTGCATCCAGGCTGAAGAAGAGGCCGAACTCCGTGCCGCAGTAGAGCAGGCCCTCCCGCGCCGGATCCTCCCGCACGGTGTAGACGCTGCCCCGCTCCGGCAGGCCGGTGGCGATGGATTCCCAGGTGCGCCCGCGGTCCCGGGAGCGCGACAGGTAGGGCCGGAAGTCGCCGGTCTTGTGGTTGTCGAAGGCGGCGTACACCGTGCCCTCCTGATGGGGGCTGGCGGCAAGGCAGGAGACATAGGTCAGCTCCGGCACGCCCGGGAAGCGATCCAGCTTGCGCCACGCCTTGCCGCCATCCTCGCTGACCTGGAGGAGGCCATCGTCCGTGCCGGCATAGAGCAGGCCTTCGGCCCTGGGGCTTTCGGTGAAGGCCACGATGTTGCCGAAGAAGCTGGTGGAGGTGTTGCGCGCCACGGCGTCCACGCTCTGGACCTTGTCCATGATCTTCAGGCGGCTGCGGTCTATCTTCCGGGTCAGATCAGGGCTCACGGCGGTCCAGCTGTTCCCCCGGTCATCACTGCGGAAGAGCTTCTGCGCGGCGAAATAGAGCCGCTTGCCGGAGTGGGGGCTGAGCAGCAGCGGCGCGTCCCAGTTCCAGCGGTAGGGTTCCTCGCCCGGGGCCGGCTGGGGCTGGATCGCCACCCGTTCCCCCGTGCGGCGGTCGAAGCGCACGAGGCCGCCGTACTGGCTTTCCGAATAGACCGTGTCCGGATCGCCGGGATCCACCTGGGTGTAGAAACCATCCCCGCCCTGGGTCACGAACCAGTCGAAGCCCGTGGCCCCGTGCAGGTTCCGCGTGCGGCTCGGTCCGCCCAGGGTGAAGTTGTCCTGGGTGCCGCCGTACACCGTGTAGAAGGGGCGCGCGTCATCCACGGCCACCCGGTAGTACTGGATGATCGGCAGATTGGCCTTGAACTCCCAGGTGGCGCCCTTGTCGCGGCTTTCGTAGACCCCGCCATCGCAGCCCGAGACCAGATGATCGGTATTCGCCGGATCAATCCACAGCGCATGGTTGTCCACATGCTTGGAGGTTTCGCCCACGCGGCGCCAGGTCTTGCCGCCATCCTCGGTCACCTGCATCCAGGTATCCATGGCATAGACCCGCCTGGGGTCCTTCGGATCGCAGAAGATCTCCTGGTAGTACTGGGCACTCACGGAGACCCGCTCGTTGCGTCGCTCCCAGGTCTGGCCTCCGTCCGTGCTGCGGAAGAAGCCGCCGGCCTTGTTCGCGGCCTCGATGGTGGCGTAGACCGTATCCGGCTCGCCCTCGGGGATGGCCAGGCCGATGCGGCCCATGTCCTCCTTGGGCAGGCCCTCCTTCACGCGGGTCCAGGTCTGGCCACCGTCCGCGCTCTTGTGGATGCCGCTCCCCGGACCGCCGTTCACCATGCCCCAGACATGGCGGCGGCGCTGGTAGGTGGCCGCGTACAGCAGATCGGGGTTGCGCGGGTCCATGACGATGTCGGTGACGCCGGTGTGGGCATCCACGGTGAGCACGGCCTTCCAGGTCTTTCCGCCGTCCAGGGACTTGTACAGGCCCCGGTCGCCGCCCTCCTTCCAGAGGGGGCCCTGCGAGGCCACGAACACCACCTGGCTGTTCCGGGGATCCACCAGGATCTTCGCGATGTGCTGGCTGGCCTTCAGGCCCATGTTCTCCCAGTGCTTCCCGCCATCCAGGCTGCGGTAGACGCCATCGCCATAGGCCACGGAGCGCTGGGAGTTGTTCTCGCCCGTGCCCACCCAGACCGTGTTGGAATCGCGGGGATCCAGGGCGACGCAGCCGATGGAAAAGGAGGCCTCCTTGTCGAAGAGGGGCGTCCAGGTGGTGCCGCCGTTCACGGTCTTCCACACGCCGCCCGAGGACGCCGCCACGAACCAGGTATCGGGCTTGCGCGGATCCACGGCGATATCCCCCACCCGGCCCGAGGTGACCGCCGGGCCCAGGTTCCGGAAGGGCAGCGCCGCCAGGGGGGAATCCTTGGAGACCGCGGCCTCCTCCTTGGCCTTGGGAGCCGCGGCGACCAGGGGCGCGGCGATCAAGAGCACGGCGAGGGAGGGCAGGAATCGGAACCGGGACACATTGCCTCCTAATACGATGGATGGTTCATCATGCCCGAACGGGCGCGGCCTCACCAGCCGGGACCAGCGCCCTTGCCGCGCACGCGGCCCTGCCAGCGGACCGTCTGGGGCCCGGGCTCCAGTTCCAGCGCCTCGCCCTGCCCCTCGCCCAGGCGGCCCCGCAGGGTCACGGCGCCCTGGGCCTGCACGAGCTTCACCGAGCGGTCCGCGCCCACCGTGACGGTCACGGTATCCGCCGCGAGCCGCCAGCCCTGGCCCTGGCACTCCACGCCCCCGCTGAGGGTGATCCTCTGGGCCTCGCTCTGGCCCCGCTCGGCCCGCAGGAACAGATCCCCATCGGCGGCGGCCAGGGTGCCGTTCAGTCCCTCGGGAAAACTCACCACCTCGCCCCTCCGCAGGATGCGGGGACCGGAGAGCCGTTCCCGCAGGCGGCTCCAGGCCGCCGGGCGGCCGGTGAGCGTCCACAGGGCGTCCTCCCAGACCAGCCTCGCCCCCCGGAGACTGCCGCCGGAGAACAGGTTCACCTGCACGGGGCCCTCGATGGTCCAGGAGCGCGGATCGCCCTGGCCCGCACTTCCCGTGAAGGTGCCGTCCTCTCCCCGGCCCAGGACGGGGCCCTGGAGCTTCCAGCGCCGGGTGGCCCGCTCCACCTGGATGCGCGGCGATGACAGGGTGCGCCGGCCCCAGGTGAGCAGGGCCTGACCCTCCGCCACCGCCTGGCCCACGGGCAGGGATTCGGGCAGATCCCGCCCCGGGGCCTCGCGCATGAGGACCCGCGGCGCCTTCAGAGTGAGCCGCTGGCCCTCCACGGGCTGATCCCACACCACGCTGCCTTCGAGGCGCAGGCCGGCCGGCGTCCACCGGGCCCCATCGGTGGAGAGCTGTTCCTCTCCCCCGGCCAAGGTCCGGCGGGCCCGGAACCTCCGGAGCTCCACCTGCTGGAAACTCGCGCCGGGCGCGGGTCGAGGCGCCACCCCGCCCTGGGCCTCGCCGCGCCATCCGTCGGCCCGCTCGAAGGTCAGGGGGCCGGGCCACGTGATGGTGTCCGGCGATAGATCGGCCACCGAAGCCTGGAGGGATCCCTCGCTCAGGCGGGCCTTCACGCCCTCCATGTGGCCCGTCAGGAAGCCGGGCGTGGTCCAGAGCCGCTCCGCGTCCATGGACTGGAGGGTGGCGGCAGGGCCGTCCGCCGGGGCCTGCCAGTGCACGGGGCCGCGATCCACGCGCAGGCGGCCGTCCAATTCGCGCCGCCAGCCCGCGGGCAGGTTCCACACCCCCCGGGAAGAGCCCTCCATGGATTCCCAGCGCAGGGGCGCCAGGCCTTCCCACTCGCCGCCGGTCCAGCGGATGGCCGGCCCTTCGCTCTCGATGCGGCCCTTGCCCAGCAGCAGGGTGGTGCCGGGCCGGGCCACACCCAGATCCATGGGCCCGTGCAGGGTCCAGACTCCGGCCTGGCGCCGGGCCTTGGGGGAGAGCATGCGCCACTGCCCGGCCGCCTCGTCCAGGCGGCCCGTCACCTTCTCCAGGCGCAGATCCTCCTCGGAGCCTTCGATGGTCTTGTAGGAGAGCACCATGAGATTGGGCCCCAGCTGCTCGGTGAGGGTGCCCACGCTGCCGCGGGTGCCCTCGCCAAAGAGCGGATCTCCTCCCACTGTCCGGCTCGGCATGCCTTCGCTTCCATTCATCATGAAGCGCAGGGTGAACCCCAGGGTGCCCGCGGCCAGAACCCAGCCCAGCCTCCGCCAGAGGGGATCCCGCGCGGGGGGGAGATCCTGGAGCAGGGAGGACACCTTCACGGGACCGCCTCCCCGATGACCGCGTCCACCAGCCAGGACCGGCCCCAGCGCGCGCTGCCCTGGGGCGCGGCGGCCACGCAGAGGCGGTCACCCGCGCGAGGCTGCGCGGGACGATCCTGGTTGGCGAACCAGGTGAGGGGATCGGAAAGGCCCGTCAGCCGCAGCTTCCAGTGGTCCGCTCCGAAGACGGCGGAGGAGGCGAGCACCCCCTCCAGCCGCGCCAGCGGCGGCGCGAAACCCTGACCGAAGGGCTCCAGCCGGGCCAGATCCAGATCATCCGGCAGATCCTCGGGGCCGCCATCCAGCAGCCGGGACGGGATCCCGCGGCCCAGGGCCAGGGCCTGGGCCTCCGCGCCCCGCTGGAGGGCCTGGCGGACGAAGGCGAGGCGCGGAGCCTCGAAGCTGAGCCCCGCTGCGGCCCGGTGGCCGCCGCCCCCCAGGATGAAGGGTTGGGCCAGGACCAGCAGCTCGCCCAGATCGTAGCCCTCCGGCGCCCGCAGGCTGCAGTGGGCCACGCCGTCAATCACGGTGCAGACACCCGAGGGACGGCCACTGGCACGCATGCGGTGGCCCGCCACGATGCCGATGACGCCCTTGTGGGCCGTGGGGTCCAGCACCAGGTCGAAGGCCCCGCCATCCGGTCCGGGCAGGCGGGCGGCCAGCTTCTGTTGGATGGCGCGGCGCTCCTGGTTGAGGGCCTCCACCCGCGCCATCAGAGACTCGGCTTCGGTCCCATCCCGCGTGAGCAACAGGCGCACGGCATCCTCCGCGCCGCCCATGCGGCCCACGGCGTTGAGCCTCGGGGCCAGGCCGAAGGCGATGTCCTGGGCCCCCAGGGCGCCTGCCTTCTTCGCAGCCCGCAGCAGAGCGGCCAGCCCTGGGCCGTTCTTCCCGGCGAGGGAATCCAGTCCCCGGCGCACCAGGAGCGCGTTCTCGTCCACCAGCGGCATCATGTCCGCCACGGTGCCGATGGCCACCAGCTTGAGCAGGCCATCCAGGAAAGCCGCATCGGCGCCCGCGGGATGCGGCACCGCTCCGAGCAGGGCCTGGGCCAGCTTGAAGGCCACGCCCACGCCCGCCAGGAAGCGGTTGGGGTAGTCCTCCAGGTGGGGATGGACCACGGCGCAGGCGCCTGGCAGTTCCTGACCCAGGGCGTGGTGATCCGTGATCACCCAATCGATGCCCAGCTCGGCGCTGGCCTTCACTTCGTCCATGCTGCGAACGCCACAGTCCACGGAGATGATCAGGCCCGGATCGCGGGTGGCCTTCAACTCCTGGATGCAGTCCAGGTGCAGGCCATAGCCGTCCGAAAACCGGTTGGGGATGAAGAAGGACACATCGGCGCCGAGCTTCTCCAACGCGCGCACCAGCAGGGCCGTGGCGGTGACGCCGTCCACGTCATAGTCGCCGTAGACCACGATGCGCTCGCGGGTCTCGATGGCTTTCCGGATGCGGGCCACGGCCCCATCCACCCCCGGCAGCAGGTGGGGATCCGTGCTGCGCGTCCAGGCCGGATCCAAGCGCCAGGCCAGCGCCTCGGGCCGGTCCGTGCCCCGCAACCAGGCCAGCCGCGCCAGGCGGGGATCCAGATCCCAGTCCCCGGCCATGGTCTTCCAGGGCGCCGGTCCCGCCGGGATTTCCCGGCGGAGGCGCCAATGCACGGAAGTCATTTCAGCCCACACTGCCCATGCGGGCGAACTTCTGGTACCGCTCCTCGACGAGTTGCCCGGCGGAGAGTCCGGAGATCTCAGAGAAGGCCTCCATGATGGCCTCCTTCAGCGTGGCGGCGGCAGCGTCGAGGTCCGAATGGGCACCGCCCAGGGGCTCCTTCACGATGCCGTCAATGATGCCCAGCTCCAGCAGGTGGGGAGCCGTGAGCTTCAGCGCCTCGGCCGCCTTGGGAGCCTGGGCGGCATCCTTCCACAGGATGGAGGCGCAGCCCTCGGGGGTGATCACGGAGTAGGTGGCATTCTCCATCATGAGCACCCGGTCGGCCACGCCCAGGGCCAGGGCCCCGCCGCTGCCGCCCTCGCCGATGACCACAGCCACCACGGGGACTTCGAGCTTGGCCATCTCCAGCAGGTTCCGGGCGATGGCCTCGGCCTGGCCCCGCTCCTCGGCATCCACGCCCGGATAGGCGCCCGGCGTGTCAATGAGGCAGAGGATGGGCCGCTGAAACTTCTCGGCCAGCTTCATGAGCCGGAGGGCCTTCCGGTACCCCTCGGGCTTGGCCATGCCGAAGTTGCGCAGGATCTTCTGCTTGGTGTCCCGGCCCTTCTGCTGGCCGATGATCATGACGGGATTGCCCTCGATCCAGCCCATGCCGCCCACGATGGCCGCGTCATCGCCGAAGCGCCGGTCGCCGTGCAGTTCCTCGAAGCGCTCGCAGATGCGTTCGAGGTAATCCAGCGTGTAGGGCCGTTTGGGGTGGCGGGCCAAGAGGACTCGCTGCCAGTCCGTCAGGTTCGTGAACAGGTCGGCCTTCAGCTTGTCGAGCTTCTTGACCAGCTTCTCCCGTTCCCGGGACTGAGCCGGATCCATCTCCATGGCCCGGATCTGGGCCTCCAGCTCGAGCACCGGCTTTTCCAGCTGGGACAGATCCATGGCCTGTTCGGGGGCGGCATCTTTCATGTGACCTCGGGTCAAAAAGAGGGAAGCCCAGTGTAGCCGATAGGTCTTCCTCGCCCCTGCCGCCGTTTAGACTCCCTTTCCGCCGCGCACGGAGGTGAAGGGGGTCACATCAAGGAAGCACCCTGACGCTGAGGCCGTCCTCCAGGATCTGGCGCATGATGGCCCGATCCTTCTTCCATTCCGAGACGCCTTTCTCCTGCTCGGGCGGGTTCCAGACGGCATCCTTGCGGGCCTGGTGATACACCAACCGGAGCAGGCCCCCCTGCTGGAGGTTCTCGACGGATGCGGTCCATGCATAGGACCGGAAGGGAGTCTCCCCCGCCTTCTCCGCAAGGACAGGCTGGACGCGCAAGGGGAAGGTGACCTCCCCCTGATAGTCCCAGCCATCGGCGCTCCGGCTGACCACAGGGTGGATCCTCGGCTTACCCGCCCTCTGGATCAGGGGCGGCATCCCTGGAAGGCCCCAGGCCACCAGCACGCCTTCCTGGCCGATGCGATGGAACCCGTCCGGATGCACCGCTTTTACCACCACTTCGAAGGGACGGCTGAAGTCCCGCGGGTCCGACTGGCTCACCAGCTGTACGGACCCCGTGGCAGGAAGGTCCACGAGGGTCCGCGCGATGAATTCCTGAAGCTTGCCCGATCCCATCGCCGCGCTTCGAAGCCCCAGTTTGTCACTGGTCTCCACGAACCGGAGCGTGGCCGTCAGCAACCCGGACGGTTCCGCCGCGCCCTTCAGTTCCACCCGGATGTGCGGCTGGAGGATGGCGGCATCCGGTACCATCGCCCAGATCGCGCCCTGCTCAGTGCAGATCATGACCCGGCGTCCCCGGTGCGCCGACGAAAGTTTCCCGATGGGGGTGGCGGGATCGGTCGGGTCCACCAGCAGGAACCGGCCCCCGGGGGTCTCGACTTCCGCGGACAGGCCCAGGGTTCTGCTGAGCCGGAGCCCCGCGATGACGTGGTTGAAGCTGAGGGAGGGTGGCATGTCTGCCTCCATCTCCCCCTCGTTGATCCGGGCCAGCACTGGATGGATTCCGAGCCCAAGGGAACCCGCCTCAGCGAGCAGGCAGACGGTGAGATCCTTGCAGTCGCCGTATTTCTTGCGCCCGATCTCGGCGGCGGACTCGGGAACCCAACCCCGATCGGGAGTCAGGTAGACCTGCTTGTAGGTGAAGTCCCGGCCCATCCAGGCATGGATGGCCTTCAATCCATCGAGGGGGTTCTTCCCGGCGAGGTCCACGCCCCCGGTCACCTGGGCCCGGGCCGTGTACTGGGCATGGATCCAGGTGGCCTGGGCATCCCAGCTCTGGAAGGAGGGGCTCTTCTTCAAGGCCGGGTCAAGGAACCGCACGTACACCGCCGGCAGGTTGTTGAAGGCATGGGGCCGGGCTTCCTCCCCCTTGGGCAGGGCCGGCAGGTTCGACACCATGACGCGCTGGCCGGGAACCACGTCAGCCTTGGGGATCCAGGGGGGGAAGTGACGGGTCTCCAGCTTCATCTCCACGCCCTGCACGCTGCTGAACCAGCCGGCCTTGAGGACGAGCTCCATCTCCCAGCGGCGGATGGGCACATCCTCGAGGAGGCCGGTGGAAGCCACGGGTCCCATCGGGTGATGGAAGACCTCAAGCGATTCAAAGGCCACCAGGCTGCCCTTGGCCACCCTGGGAAGCGCGGCGGCGGTGACCATTCGGGTTGATACAGAGCCATCGTCGGAAGCATTCAGGGTGATGACCGTATCTTGATCCAGCTTCTCCAGGGCACCATCGGCCCGGAGATTCCAGCCCTTCAGGCGTTTCACTTTGCTGGCGCCGCCGCCGAGCCCACCAAGGAAGAAGGTCCCATAGCCCAGCCCTCGTTCCGTGAGGATTTGAATCACCTTCAGCCTGCGGGTCTTCACCTCCCCATCACCGGAATAGGCGATCTCGGTGCGGTCGAGGAGGACCCAGGCATCGGCCTCGGAAGGGGGCGTTTCCAGGGCGGCCGCCCGGGCGTGGGGCCTGGCCCATTCAGGAAGGAGGTTGAAATCCTGGGCAACCGCTCCCGGACCCACCAGAAGAGCCAAGACAAATGTGAAGAATCTTCGGGGGCAGTTCATCGCTCGCGCCCCAGAATCAGGGTGCGATTGGTAGCGGTTGAAACCCACCCCATGAAGGTTCGGAAGGCCTGATATCCCTCCGCCTTGGCGGCGAATCCCGATGCCACGACGACCAAGTTGATTTCCAATTCACCTGGTTGCTCAAGGGGCGTCAATGTCCAGGAAACGGAACCAAATTCGTTCTGCTCCTGAATGGGTTCAATCTGGGGGATCAGAAAACCCTTGAGTACCCGGATTCTCGAAACGGCCCGGTGGGTGCGGAGATAAGGAATGACGATGGTGTCCGTGCGCTGATCGGGCCAGGCATCGGGCTGGTAAAGCGGAACCTGCATGCCCGGGAAGGGATAGACCTCGCGCCGCCGTCCCTCCTCTCGCTCGATTTTCCCTTCGACGTGCCAGCCGAAGGGATGGAGGGAATCCTGGGCATTGAGCACCTGGGTCTTGGTGAAGGTCGTCTGTTTCATGTAGCCCTCCAGTTCCTCCCTCAACAGGCGTTCCTGCTCCTTTCCTTCCAGTGAGAGGAAGCGGTATCGCTCCGCATACTCGGGGAAGCCGTCGAATCTGGTGTCGAAGGTGAAGCGGTCTTCGCTTTCATCCATGTCCATCTGGTACCGGTACTCGCGCACATTCATCCCGGAAGGCTGGGGAGGGATGCTCTCCCAGGTGACAGTCCACTTGGCCGGATCCACGATGGCAGCCTGCGTCCCCTGGAAATCCGGGTGGACCATTCCCGGCGGAGCAAACCGTTTGGTGGGATCCAACCACAGGGTAGGCCGTCCAGGTTCGTCCACACCGATGAGGTAGTGCGTGAACTGGAAGAAATTGCGGGCATTCGGATTCACCAGCCGGATATCCCGGTCGGCCACCATGGCAATTTTGGGTCGCAAGCCCGCGGCCTTGAGCAACTGATAGAACAGGATCCGCATCCCGTAAGAACTGGCTGATCCAGCTTCGATGACTGCATCCAAGTCCTCATCGCCCGGGTGCTTCTTGACCTTGGCCGTCTGCTTGGCCTCCTCGAAGGTGAGGTGCCTCCGGTTTTTGATCCGGGCCTCAAGGCTCCGCAGAATTCCCTGGGCCTGGGAGTGGGGCGATCCAACCAGCCCGGTAGTCAGTTCCTTGGCAAAGCCCATGAACGTCCTCCCCTTCTGCACCTCATCTTCGAACCAGCTCTGAAGAAAGATCCTGGCGGCGGCATCCCAATAGATCTGGGGCGTCCCATGCGTGTAACCTCCCAGCCTCGGAGGCTGAAAATAGATCGACAGGCGGGGGATGGGTCGCGTCACCTGAAAGGAGTACGGAGCTTCCTCAAAGGCAGGCAGGTTCCTGAAGGCGAAGATCCGGTATCCCCACTGCTCCCTCGCCTCCGGAGTGTGGAGGGGGCCGGGGAAGAGGGTGAAACCGTAGGGAAAACGGGTGGGGATTTCCACCACGGATAATTCCGTGGGATAGGCGTCGCCCAAGGCCCATTCGCCGTCATAGCCCAATCGGCTAGGTAACGGGCTGTTATGCTGCACATCCGCGGATTCCTTCCAACGCACTTCCACCAGACAGTTGGACGTGACCCCGGGCGGGATCATGATCGTGCGTTTGATATCCGAATTCCCAACGGAAACGGCTGTGCCTTTGGTGAAATCTTTCCGGTTGTTGAAGGGGATCACCCGCCCATCCGGATAGATCGTGCGCCCCTCGAAGCTGTGGGCCTCCTCACCGAACTCCGCCAGATCGGCAGCCCTCCGTCCTGATTCGCTCAGGATCCTGATCCGGACCAGGTATTCAACCTGTGTGTTACGGAAACTCATTTTTCGTTCGAGAATCACCGCGCCCTTGATGCCCTTCGCCGGATCCTCCTTCATCGCCCATACCTCGGGGGGGATGGGGGCCCAGGAACCGGCGCAGACGGGTGCGATCGCAAGGCAGCAAAAGGAAAGGACGAGTCGGATTCGCACGAAATGCTCCTGGCATCGGATGGCGAGGGAATCCAGAATCTTTCCCAGGAGTGGTCCACCTTGACAACCTCTATTTCGTTACAAGCTTCCCTTCCCTTCCCCATCCTCGGTCTCAGCGGCGGCATCGCGGCGGGGAAGAGTTTCGTGGCGTCCCTCCTGGTGGCCCGGGGCTGGACCCTGATTGACGCGGACGCCCTGGCCCGCGAGGCCGTGGCGCCGGGGAGCGAGGGACTGCGCGAGCTGGCCGCGGCCTTCGGCCCGGCCTGCCTCCATCCCGATGGATCCCTCGACCGCGCATGGGTGGCCGCCCATGTGTTCTCGGACGGGACCGCCCGGGCCCGGCTCAACGCGATCCTCCACCCACGCATCGAGGCGCTGCTGGAGATGCGCCTGCGGGAACTTCCCGCGGCCACCCGTGGCGCGGTGCTGGATGCGGCGCTCTGGGTCGAACGGGGAACGGCCCATCACTTCGACGCCTTCTGGACCGTGGACGCACCGGAGGAGCTGCGCGTGGAGCGCCTGATGGCGCGGGATCGCATGACCCGGGACGCGGCCCTGGCGCGCCTGCGGGCCCAGGCCCAGGCCCCAGAGCGGGCCCTTCACGCGGACCTGGTGATCCCCAGCGACGGGAGGGAACTGTCGGGAATCCTCGCGGGATCCGAGGCGGCCCTTCTGGCAGACTGGAAGGTCCGCCGCGCGCGGATCTGGAGACTTCCCATGCCCGCACCCTTCAGCGCAGATCAGTTGCGCGAGATCCTATCCGGGCTGCTCAGCCGCGGCGGCGATTTTGGCGAAGTGTTCGTGGAACGGCGCCGGGCCCATGCCCTGGGCATGGACGATGGCCGCATGGAGGATGTGCTGGCCTCGGAAACCTACGGTGCCAGCCTGCGCCTGATGGACGGGGAAACGACCCGCTTCGCCGATCTCATCGCCCCGGCGTTCCATGAATTGATGGAGGCGGCCCGCACTCTGGCCGCGCCCGGGCTTGGCCTGGCAGCCACCATCCCCGCCTTGGCGGCGAAAATCCATCCCACGCCGAGTCCCGTGGAGCGCGATCCGGGCCAGGTGCCCCTCACGGAAAAGGTGTCCCTGGTGCGCCGCGCCGAAAGCCTCGCCCGGGAGCACGCCGAATCCGTCCGCCCCGGGGCCCTGAAGCAGGTTTCCGTGGGCTATGGCGATAGCACCCAGCGCGTATGGATCGCCGCCGTGGAGCAGGGGGAGGGGGTGTGGTCCGGCCGTCTCACAGAGGACCACCGCACCCAGGTGGTGCTGCGCGTGAATGTCACCGCGGGCGATGGCACGCAGTTGCAGACCGGCTATCAGGCCCTGGGAGAGACCCGCGGTTTCGAGCTGTTCACCGGGGATGCGGTGAGAGAAACGGCGCATGAGGCCGTCCGCCTGGCCATGCAGGCCCTGGACGCCCAGCCCGCGCCCGCGGGGACCTTTCCGGTGGTGCTGAGCAGCAGCGCCGGCGGCACCATGATCCACGAGGCCTGCGGCCACGGCCTCGAAGCCGACCTCGCCCTGGCTGGCATGAGCGCCTTCGCCGGCAAGCTGGGAGAGAAAGTCGCCGCCGAGGGCGTGACGATCATTGATGACGGCACCCTGCCCCACAAGCGCGGCAGCCAGGCCATTGATGACGAAGGCAACCCCGTGAGCCGGGTCGTGCTCATCGAGAACGGCGTGCTCAAGGCCTACCTGCAATCGCGAAAAACCTCGCGGAAGATGGGCACGGAACCCACCGGGAACGGCCGCAGGGAAAGCTACCGCCACCTCCCCATCCCGCGGATGCGCAACACCTTCCTGGCCGCCGGCGGCGAGGCCCCCGAGGCCATCCTCCGCGACCTCGACCGCGGACTGCTCGTGAAGCGCATGGGCGGCGGACAGGTGGACACGGTCACGGGCAATTTCGTGTTCCAGGTGACCGAGGGCTACTGGGTGGAGAAGGGGGAACCAAGGTACCCCATCAAGAACGCCACCCTCAGCGGCTGCGGCCCCGAGGTGCTGAGGAACCTCACCCGCATCGGCAGCGACCTGCACCACTTCGACATCGGCACCTGCGGCAAGGATGGCCAGGGTGTGCCCGTCAGCGACGCCCTCCCCACCATCCTCTGCCCCGCCCTCGTGGTCGGCGGCACGGCAGAACCTTTGCCGAGCGTGATCTGAGCATGAGCGATTTCACCACCTTCATCCCCGAATCCCTTGAGGCCCGCCTGCAGGACGGCATCCAGCATGCGCTGAAGCTGGGCGCGGACGGGGCGGAGGCCTTCATTTCCGTATCCCGCAGCCGCAGGGCCAAGGTGCAGAACGGTGCCCTGGAGGACCTCACCGCCAGCAAACGGGGCGGGCTCGGCGTACGCGTCATCCGCGCCGGCTCGAAGGGCTTCCGCACAGGCCTGGCCACCACCACGGACCTCGCCGCCGTGGATTTCCGCGACCTCTTCGCCCAGGCCTGGGAACTCAGCGCCCTGGGCGACGAGGATCCCTGGCTCCGCCAGGCCGATCCCTCCGGCACCGACGATCTTCCCAGCCGCTTCGACGGGGCTGTGGAAGCCATTTCACCCGAGCAGCGCATCGCCTGGGCCATGGAGCTGGAAGCCGAGGCCCGGAAGGCCTCGTCGAGGGTCGCCGCCGTCCGCGAGTCTTCTTCCAGCGATGGTTCCGGCGCCAGCCTGCTGCTCACCCAGAAGGGCGTGCGGGCCGCGGACCTCTGGTCGAGCTGCTCCGCTTCCATCGAGCTGGCGGTCGCCGTCGGGGGGGAGCGCCAGGCGGCGCAGCACTGGGATGCATCCCGCCGGCCCGGGCTCGACCTCGCCGCCATCGGCGCCGAGGCCGCCCTCAAGGGTGAGCGGAAGCTGAATCCCCGGCGGCTTCCGGCCGGGAGGTACCCGGTGGTGTTCCACCCGGAGGTGGCGGTGGATCTGCTGGGCATCGTGGCCGGCATGCTGGACGCGGAATCCGTGCTCAAGCGGCGCAGCCTCTTCGCGGGGAAGCTGGGAGAACGCATCGCCTCACCCCTGCTCACGCTGGTGGACGATGGGCGCCTTGCCGAGGCCCCGGGCCGCCCGGCCCTCGGAACCGAGCCCTGGGACGCGGAGGGCCTGCCTACGCGACGCAATGTGCTGCTCGAAGGCGGCGTGCTGAGGACCTATCTGCACACCCTCAAGACCGCCGCCGAGATGGGCATGGCCCCCACCGCCACCGCCGGACGGGGCTTCGGCAGCCAGCCCGGGGCCACCACCTTCAACCTGTTCCCGCTGGCCGGAGATACAGCCCCGGCGGATCTCTATCGCATGGCCGGCGACGGCGTGCTCATCACGGAGATCATGGGCCTGCACACGGTGGATCCCGTCAGCGGCGACCTCAGCGTGGGTGCCAGCGGCCTCCGCATCCGCGATGGCGTGCTGGCCGAACCCGTGGACCAGATCACCTTCGCCGGCAACCTGCAGGACTTTCTCATCCGCATCGTGGCCCTGGGCAGCGATCTCCGCTGGTACGGCAGCAGCGCCGGTCTGAGCATCCTCCTGGAGGACATCGCCCTGGGCGGCGCGTGACCGGCATTCCCCCTCCACCAATTGCATCATTCCTGCGAGGTCCCCATGTCCCTGAGCGCCGCGAGGCAGTACCTCTCCTTCCCCCATCTCGAGCCCGGCCTCCGCGCGGAACTGGAACCCCTGGTGAAGGCCGCCGAGGGTGGTGACGCCGGGGCCGGGGCGGAGGTGGAGGACCGGTTCTTCGAACCCCTCGCCTTCGGCACTGGCGGCCTGCGCGGCTTCATGGCCGCCGGTCTGCGGCGCATGAACCAGCCCAATGTGCGCCGGACGACCATGGCCCTGGCGGCCATCGCCCATCGCCACGCGCCGGAGAAGAAGATCGCCGTGGTGGGCTACGATACGCGCATCAAATCCGATGTGTTCGCCGCGGAAAGCGCTGCCGTCCTCGCCGCCGCGGGCTACCAGGTGTTCATCGGCACGCGCCCCCTGCCCACGCCGTTCCTCTGCTTCGCCATGAAGGCCCTGGGATCGGCCTGCGGGGTGATCATCACCGCCAGCCACAATCCGAAGGAATACAACGGCTACAAGGCCTACAACGATCTCGGGGGTCAGGTGGTGGATCCCTGGGACGCTGAGATCGAAGCCCACATGGCCTCCCTTCCCATGGTGCCTGAGCCGCCCGTCGCGCCGCGAGGCCGCATCAGCCCGATTCCCGTCGAAGTCGAGAACGCCTACCTCGCCCTCGGCCAGAACCTGCTTCAGGATCCCAAGCCGTTCACGCCCGCCCGGATCCTCTACACCCCCTTCCACGGCACGGGCATCGCCTTCGTGCCGGCCCTGTTCGAACTCGCCGGGATCCCCCTCACCATCAGCGCCAGCCAGGGCATCCAGGACGGCACCTTCCCCACGGCCCCCCGGCCCAACCCCGAGGAGTTGGCGGCCTACGCGGCGCCCCTGAAGGAGGCCGAGGCCATGGACGCGGAGGTCATCCTCGCCAACGATCCCGATGCGGACCGCATCGGCGTGGTGGCCAAGCGGAACGGCGCCTGGGAGCTCATGTCCGGAAACGATCTCGCCGCCCTCACCCTCGACTACCTCTGCACCCAGAAGGGCCGGAAGGGCGCCGTGGTGAGCACGGTGGTCACTTCCGACTTCATGGCCGAGGTGGCCCGCCACCATGGGCTGCCCGTGGTCTGGACCCTCACCGGCTTCAAGAACATCGCGGTGTGCATGGACCGCCTCGACGCCCTGGGGGAAGCCTACGCCTTCGGTGCCGAAGAGAGCTACGGCATGCTGATTCCCCCCAGCCTGCGGGACAAGGACGGCGTCACCGCGGCCCTGGTGGTCGCAGAGCTGGCCGGGCACCACAAGGCGATGGGCCTGACCCTCTTTGAGGCCGTGGACGCCCTGATGGCCCGGGTCGGCACCTTCCACAACCGCCTGGTGAACCTCGAGGACCCCCGTCCCGGTGGCTCCATGCGCTTCGCCGAGGCCATGGGCCGCATCCGCGCCGCGGGCCTCGCCACCCTCGGCGGGGAAAAGGTCGTCAGCTGGGAGGATTTCCAGACCGGCCTCTGGCATGGCGAGGGCCGCGCCGAACCCATCCTCGACCGGCCCGATGCTCGCGCGAAGGCCCTGCCCATGCCCCGCAGCAATGCGCTGAAGTTCCGCCTGGAAAGCGGCGCCTTCGCCGCCTTCCGCCCCAGCGGCACCGAACCCAAGTTGAAGGTCTACCTCCAGAGCCGGACCGATGCCGCCCTGCTGGACCGCCTGGAGTCCGAAGCCCGTTCCCTTCTCGGCCTTTAAAAAAAGCGGCGCCGTTCCCGGCGCCGCTTTTCCGTGGAGCAGAGACCTACTTCTTCTTCGCGTAGTACTCCTTCATCCACGCGACATCGCACTCGGCGGCCTTCCTGGCGGCCTTCTGCTCGATCATCCACTTGCCGGCCTCGTTCAGGCTGTCCTTGGTGTTCTTTTCGGCGTGGCAGGACTTGCAGTTCTCGATCTGCGTGATGCCGAGATCCTTGGCCTTCTTGACCATGGGCATCGTGGCCTGGGCGGCGGGCGCCACGGCCAGGGCGAGAAGGGCGGTGAACAGGGTGGTGCGACGCATGGTGGCTCCTCTTGGGGTGGGACTCGAGATCAGATCGAGTCAGGGGTGGTTCGCAAGCGGGATTTCCTTTTGCAGTGTGAAGGATGGCCGAACGAGGATCAGTGACTACAGTCACAGATGAATCATTACAACTCTTTGATTATCAATTCTTATACATCATCAACTTCCGTTTTCACTGGACATGTGGCCCTCCAGCTTCGATTCATCCCGCGGCCGGACCGGTTTCCGGAGACGAGCGGCTCCCATCAATGGGTGAGGCGCGACACCATGGCATAGATCATGAGGAAGAGCAGCAGGATGCCAAGGCCGAAGAACATGTAGCCGAAGGTTTTGGCGATGCCCTTCCAGGCATCCCATTCATCCTTGACGCGGAAATCCTCCAGACGGCCTTCGGCCAGCAACCGGTCATACCAGCGCTTGCGCTCGTGGATCATCTCGGACTTGGCGATGCGGCCAGAGAAGATCACCGTGTCCATGGGGAATTTCTCCAACCGGAAATGCGTGTTGAAGAAGTGGACGGTGAAGATGAACCCCGCGGCCAGCAGGGCCTCATCCGAGTGGACGATGAGCGCGACGTTGATCATGCAGCCCGGCATGAAATGGCTGAAGAAGACGGGGAACCACATGATCAGACCCGAAAGGCCGATGGCGAAGATGCCCCAGAACACGGCCAGATAATCGAACTTCTCCCAATAGGTCCAGCGGTCGAATTGCGGTCGCGCGCCCTTGCCGAAGAACCACTTGTTGTGGTCCTTGAGGTCCTGCAGGTCCTGCCGGGTGGGGATCATGGAATCGGGATGGCTCATGGCCTTCCATAGCCGCGCCAGGCGGACTTTCCCGGTCTCGGGATCGCGCAGGAACCCGCGGCGCTTCCAGAGGTTGCCCGCCGTGTCCACGATGTGCAGCGTGAAGTAGACGAAGGTGATCACCGCGCCGAAATGGTGCAGGGTTCTCGCCACTTCCGGGCCGCCCATGAAACCGAAGAGCGCCTTGGCCCAATCGGAGTAGTAGAACTTCAGGGGCATGCCCGTGAGCACCAGTAGCAGGAAGCTGGTGACTACCAGCACGTGGAGGAAGCGTTCGAAGGGCTTGAAGCGGGTGTACTGCTCCTCGTCCTTCTCGATCTTCGCCTTGGCCTCGCGGAACTGCTTCGAATCGTGACGGTAGAGCCAGACGGAGCGGAACAGCCACAGGATGGTGTGCCCGCCGAACAGCGCGAAGGTGAAGACCAGCAGGCTCGTCATGATGATGAAGACGTAGTACAGCACCGGGTAGTTCTTGCGGTCCATGGGGTTCGCATGGGGCGCGTACTTGGTGAAGCTGGTGTTGGCCTTGGGGTGGCACTGCTTGCAGGTGTTGACGATGTTGCCGGGGGAAAGCCTGGAATCCGGGTCTGCGGTCCTCAGCACGTCATGATGCCCATGGCAGTCGTAGCAGGCGGCCACGGAACTCGCGTTGTTCGCCTTGCCGAGGGCCATGGCCTTGCCGTGATAGGTATCGCGGTAGTGCTCGAGGCGATCGGCGTGGCACTTGCCGCACACCATGTCGCTGTTGGCCTTGAAGTGGCCGTTGACGGGCGGCTCGATCTGGTGGGCCGTGTGGCACTGGATGCACACGGGGCCCCGGGGGTCCCCCTTGGCGAGCAACTGGCCGTGAACGCTCTTGTTGTAGATCTCCTCGACCGTGACGTGGCACTTGCCACAGGTCTTGGCCACGTTGGCGTGGTTGATCGGAGAACTCCGATCCACGCTGCGCTTGATGTCGTGCACGCCGTGGCAGTCGTTGCAGCTGGGCGCCACGATGAGCCCCTTCTGGAGCAGCGCCACCCCATGGATGCTCTCCTGGTACTGGGAGCCCACGCTGGGGAACTTCATTTTGTATTCGTCCGTGATGTTCTTGTTGGCGTGGCATTTCGCACAGGTCTTGGGCAGGTTCATCTTGTAGACCGGCGAATCCGTCTGCTTCGAGGGGACGATGTAGTGGTTCCCGTGGCAGTCCGCGCAGTTGGCCGAGGCCGAGGCACCCATGGCCTTGCTCATGCCGTGGATGCTGCCCTGGTAGGCCTTGTCTTCCTCTGCGTGGCAGCTCCCACAATCCACCTTCGGCGGTGGGTTGCCGTCGCCCGGATGATCCTTGTGGATGGCCGCATGGCAGCTTTTGCAGGTGAGCGAGCCATGGACGGCCTTCCCGTAGCGGGCCGCGTCCACAAAGAGAGAAATGGCCGTGCCGCTGGGACCTTCCTTGGTGGCGTCCTTGTCGCCATGGCAGTCCAGGCAGGTCTCCTTCACCTCCTTCTTGGGGGGCGCCGCGTCCAGCGGCGCCGTCCATACGAGGAGACATGCGGACAGGGCGAGCAGGAGGCGTCTGCCGTGGCGGATCGCGCCGGTACGGCCCAGGAGGACGGAATAGGTTCGAGTCATGGGGCGTTTCCGGGGATGAGGATGAATCAAGAAGGCGGTGGACCGCATGGAAGATCAGTGGATGTCAGGATCATTCTCCTTGTTTTCGTAGGTCTTCCGGTAGTGATCTGGCCGGGTCTCGCGCATATGGTCGGCGGAGGCCTTGCCGGTCAGCCAGGCCAGGTCCATGGGGTAGACATCGGGGTCGAAGATCACCAGATACCAGTGCCAGACGAGGATCGAGAGCGTGGCGAGGATGGCCTCGTACCAGTGGGCCGCCGTGGCCGCATCGAGCACCCAGGTGGGGAAGTGGCGCAGGCTCCAGTTCTGGGCCCAGAGCAGAAGGCCGGTCAAGGCCATCACCACCGTGCCCCACATGAAGGCCCAGTACTCCATCTTTTCCGCATAGCTGAACATCCCGAAGGTGGGGCGAATGGTGGTCAAGCCCAGGTTGTAGCGGAGGGTGTTGACGATGTCCCTGGCGTCCTGCCAGCCCGGCAGCAGCCCCTTCAGGACCACACGATCCCGCTTGACCAGGACCAGGTGGATCAGGTGGAACAGGGTGGCGGCCATCATCACCAGGGCCGCGATCCGGTGGACCCACCCGCGGACCAGTCCCTCTCCGCTCATCCCCATGGCCTTCACCCATCCCGCTTCGGGGAATTTCAAGGCGAAGCCGGTGATGACGAGGGCAACGAAGCTGATCAACACCATGGCGTGGGTGATGCGGAACAGCTTGTTCATTCGCGGAACCTGCTCGCCCGTGCCATGGTGGGGCTTGTGGCGGCGGAGCTTCGCCAGGTAGTCCAGACCGTTGTGGAAGAGCATGAAGCCGATGGTCATCGGGATGAGGGCGTAGTAGGTCCAGCGGATCCACTTCACGGAGATGTGCTCGGCGCCTCCGGCGGTGCGCACGTGCACCTTGCCGCGGGTGATCATCGCGCCCAGTCCGGGGTGGCACTGCCCACAGGTCTTCTGGAGGTTGGCTGGATTGACCGTGGAGCGGATGTCCTCCGAACGCAGGATGTTGTGCACGCCGTGGCAGGAGGCGCAATTGGCGGCGGTCTGCTGGCCACCCCGAATGGCAAGGCCGTGGAAACTGTCCTGGAAGGCCGGCACCTTGTCGCCGAAGCTGTAGCGCGAATTGAGCCGCTCATCGCCGTGGCATCGTCCGCAGGTGACCGTGGACACCCGAGCTGAGTTCACCAGGGAGCCGGATTCTTTGGGTGCCAGGATGTCGTGCTCGCCATGGCAATCCGTGCAGGTGGGTGAGTCTTTGGACCCACGCTTGACCGCCAATCCGTGGACGCTGTCGGCGTAGATCGTCTGGACCTCGTGGTGGCAGACGCCGCAGGTCTCGGCCACGTTCGCGCGATTCACCTTGGCCATGGGATCCGAGGAGGGCAGGATGTCATGGCTTCCGTGGCACTGGGAGCAGGAGGGCGCGGCGGGGTTATCCTTGGCCACCTCGCGGCCATGCACACTCAGGCGGTAGGCCTCCACGGGTTTCGCGAAGGGGATCTTGTGCTTGGCGAGGAAGTCGGGATTGGAGTGACAGGCCCCGCAGGTGTCCGCCAGGTTCTTCTTGGCCACCTTGGAGGCCGGGTCGCTGCCCCCCAGGATCGCGTGGGGCGATCCGTGGCAGGAGTCGCAGGTGGCGGCGTCGGCCATGCCGTGCTGCTTGGCCGTGCCGTGGACGCTCTTCTTGTAGGCCTTGACCTGATCCTCGTGGCAGGCCGCGCACTTGACGGGCGCGGGCTTCTCCGCGTGAGGCAGCTTCGTGATGCTGCTGTGGCACCCCACGCAGCCCATGCTTCCATGCTTGGAAGCCTCGAACTTCACAAGGTCCACTTCATGGCAAGAGGTGCAATCCTTCGCGGCCGGCGGTGCCGCGGCGAGTACGAAGGAAAGCAATCCAGCCAAGAGAAGACGCATAGCTACCTCACCAGTCCTCAATACCCTAGCCTGAGACTCCAGGAAGGTGTGAGGTGCTGGTGATCTAGATCACTCGGAAGGAAGGATAGGGCGGTTACTTCCCCTTGTAGTCCTTCAGCCAGGCCAGATCCACCTGGTCCGCCTTCCGGGCCGCCTTCTGCGCCTTCAGGTACTGTCCGCGCTCGGTCATGGGCCCATCCTTGGCGGGTTTTTCCCCGGCATGGCAGGACTGGCAGGTCTTGATTTCGGAGAAGCCCATGCCCTGGGCCTTCTTGAGGAAGGGGAGCTTGGCCTGGGCCGGAAGGCCTGCCAGGGCCAGGATCAGAAGGGCGGACAGCATGCGGATCACGGAACCTCCGGAGCGGGACGAGGACGGGAAGGGGCGCCCAGCATGGCACGGCCACGGCGGGATCACCATCCCTGCCGGAGCGTACAGAAAGGCGCCGGGGGGTGGACCCGCCCGGCGCCCGATCTCAAGCCGGATCAGCGGCTCACTTGCCCTTGTAGTCCTTCTGCCAGTTGAGGTCCACTTCCGCGGCCTTCTTCTTGGTCTTCATGTCCTCAAGGAACTTGCCGCGCTCGGACAGCTCTCCGCCCTTCTTGGCCGCGCCCACGTGGCAGGCCTTGCAATCCTTCACTTCGGCGAAGCCGAGCTCCTGGGACTTCTTGACCCAGGGCATCTTGGCCTGGGCGGGAACGGCGATGATCAGCGCCGCGGCGGCGATGAGGGTGGTGATGCGCATGGTGCCTCCTGGTGTGGGGTCCCGCGGAACGGGACGGGGGTGAGTCACTGCATTGCAACAAGAGTACCCGGGATCAGATCTCTTACAAGACGCTCAAGGCATTTAAGTGATTAAAACACCAAATGCTCCTGGTACTCCCCGAAAACGGTGCGCAGGGCGTCGCAGATTTCTCCCACCGTGGCCTCGGCCTTGACGGCCTCGAGGATGCGCGGCATCAGGTTTTCCGTGCCGGCCGCCGCGGCGCGGAGCGAGGCCAGACGGCCCTCCACGGCGGACTGGTCCCGGCCAGCCCTCACGGCGGCGATCTGTCTCCGGCGCGCCACGCCCAGGGCCTCGTCCACCCGCAGCAGGTCCGGCTTAGGCTCGCCGGTGACGGTGAAGCGGTTCACGCCGACGACGACCTGCCCGCCCTTCTCCACCGCTTTCTGATGCCCGTAGGCCGCGTTCTGGATCTCCCGCTGGGGGAAGCCCTTCTCGATGGCGCTGACCATGCCGCCCAGGTCATCCACCCTGGCCAGCAGCGCGGCGGCGCGGGCCTCCAATTCGTCGGTGAGGGATTCCACGAAATAGCTTCCCGCGAAGGGATCCACCACGTCCGCCACGCGGGATTCGTAGGCGAGTATCTGCTGGGTCCGCAGGGCGATGCGGGCGCTCTGCTCCGTGGGCAGGGCCAGGGCCTCGTCCCGGCTGTTGGTGTGCAGGCTCTGGGTGCCGCCGCAGACGGCGGCCATGGCCTGCACCGTGGTGCGCACGATGTTGTTGTCCGGCTGCTGGGCGGTGAGGGTGCTACCCGCGGTCTGCGTGTGGAAACGCAACATCTGGCTTTTTGCATCGGTCGTCTTGAAACGTTCCTTCATGATCCGGGCCCAGAGACGCCGGGCGGCGCGGAACTTGGCCACCTCCTCGAAGAACTGGTTGTGGGCATTGAAAAAGAAACTCAGCCGGGGCGCGAAGGATTCGAGATTCAGGCCGGCGCCCAGGGCCGCTTCCACGTAGGCGATGCCATCGCCCAGGGTGAAGGCGATCTCCTGGGCCGCGGTGCAGCCCGCCTCCCGGATGTGATATCCCGAGATGGAGATGGTGTTCCAGTTCGGCACCTGGTCCGCGCAGAAGGCGAAGATGTCCGTGATGAGGCGCAGGCTCTGGCGCGGCGGGAAGATGTAGGTGCCGCGGGCCATGTATTCCTTGAGGATATCGTTCTGGATGGTGCCGCTCACCTGATCCCAGCGGACGCCCTGCTCTTCGGCCACGGCGAGGTACATCGCCAGCAGCACCGCGGCGGGCGCATTGATCGTCATGCTGGTGCTGACCTTGTCCAGGGGGATGCCCCGGAACAGGGTGCGCACGTCGTGGATGGAGCTGATGCTCACGCCCACCTTGCCCACTTCGCCCAGGGCCATGGAATGGTCCGGATCCATGCCGATCTGCGTGGGCAGGTCGAAGGCCACGGAAAGCCCCGTGGTGCCCTGCTCCAGCAGGAAGCGGTACCGCGCGTTGCTCTCTTCGGCCGTGCCAAAGCCCGCGTACTGGCGCATGGTCCACAGCCGTCCCCGGTAACCCGTGGGCTGCACGTGGCGCGTGAAGGGGAACTTCCCGGGCGCGCCGAGATCCCGCAGGGGATCGTGGTCCGCCAGGTCCGCCGGCGTGTAGCTGTTCTTCAGCGGAATCCCCGAACTGGTCTCGAAGGTCCGCTCGCGCAGCCTGGCGGGATCTTCCGCCACCGTGAGCTGCGAGCGCACCTGGTCGAGGAAATCCTTCTGGTACATGGGGCCTCCGATTTATCCACCTTATCGCCCACCCAAGGGGGGACGCTACACTGGCCCTCTGCTTCCGTGAGATGCCCATGCCCCTTCCCGCGCCCCCGCCCCCCGCCGAGTACCAGATCCTCCAGGGAGCCACCCTGTGGACGGACCATGGCCCTCGACAGGGCGAAGGCATCGCGCTCCACCGGGGGAGAATCCTGGCCGTGGGTCCGATCGAATCCCTGGCCAAGGCCCATCCCAAGGCCCAGCGCGTGGATCTGCCGGGGGGCACCCTGCTGCCGGGCCTGATCGAAGGCCACGCCCATGTGGGCGGCCTCGGGGCACTCAGACGCAAGGTGGATTTGACGGGCCTGGAAAGCCTGCCGGTGACCCTGGGACGCATCCGCGAATGGTCCGCGGCCCATCCCCGGGGCTGGCTGCTGGGCCGAGGCTGGGATCAGAACCGCTGGCCCGCCCAAGCCTTCCCCCGCGCCCTGGATCTGGATGCCCTCACCGGATCACGCCCAGTCTTCCTCCAGCGGGTGGATGGCCACGCCGCCTGGGTGAATACCGCCGCCCTGGCCGTGGCCGGCATCGGCCCCGGAACGCCGGATCCCGAGGGTGGACGCATCCTCAAGGACGCCTACGGCAGGCCCAACGGCATCCTCCTCGACGCCGCCATGGACCTGGTGCAGAAACACATCCCGCGACTCACCGACCGGGAGCTGGAATCCCAGATCAAGGCCGGTCTGGCCTCGCTGCGGGCCGAGGGGTTCACCGCCGTCGCGGACATGGGTGTGGACGGCCGGGAACTCGCCGCCTACCGCCGTCTGGCCGCCGCCAACGCCCTGCCCATCCGCGTCTTCGCCTACATGAACCACGACCATCAGCTCATGCTCCGGGAATTGAAGCAAAGCCGTCCGAAGCAGCTGTCCTTCTTCCAGGTGCAGGGCGTGAAGTTCTACCTGGACGGCGCCCTCGGAAGCCGTGGCGCCCGCCTGCTGGCCCCCTACTCGGATGAGCCCGGCACGAAGGGCCTGTGGGTCACGGACCCCGCCAAAGTCGCCCTCGACGCTGCCATCACCCTGCGGGCCGGCTACCAGCCCGCCATCCACGCCATCGGGGACGCCGCCAACCGCACCGCCCTCGACCTGCTGGCCGCGGCCCTGAAGAAGGGCAAGGGCGCCCTGCCCCCGCGCATCGAGCATGCCCAGATCGTCACCGCCGAGGACGCCGCCCGCTTCGGCCAGCTGGGCGTGGTGGCCAGCATCCAGCCCGTGCATTGCACCTCCGATCACAGATGGACCCCCGCGCGGCTGGGCCCCGCGCGCCTGAACGAAGCCTTCCCCTGGCGCAGCTTCGCGAACGGCGGCGCCCTCCTGGCCTTCGGCAGCGACGCGCCCGTGGAGGACGCCAATCCCTTCGTCGCCCTCGCCGCCGCTGAAACACGGCAGGATCCCGAAGGAAACCCGCCCGGCGGCTTCCTGCCCGCCCAGCGTCTCACCCGCGTCGAGGCGATCCGCGCCTATACCGCCGGCAACGCCGCCGCCCTGGGCCGCGCCAAGGATATGGGCACCCTGCAGAAGGGCGCCGTGGCCGATCTGCTGTGGGTGCAGGCGCCCCTCGGCGAGATCACGCCCGAGGCCCTGAGGAACGTGAAGCCGGGGCGGCTGTGGGTGAACGGGGTGGAAGTTCCGCTCCCTCACTGAAAAAGGCACACCACGAAGGACACGAAGTCGCCCTTCCGGCGCACGAAGACACACCAAGGAACGATCTTCCGCTGGGCTGGTTTCCCTTCGTGCCCTTGCCTTCCCTTCGTGTCCTTCGTGGAGGTCTTTACCGTCCAGGATCACCCGCCTCTGGGATACTGATCCCATGACCCTCCGTCCCCCCTCTCCCCTCCTGGCCCCGTCGCTGCTCTCCGCGGACTTCACGCGGCTGGGGGAGGAGCTGTGGATGATCGAAGCCTCCGGTGCCCAGGTGGTGCACGTGGACGTCATGGATGGCCGCTTCGTGCCCAACATCACCATCGGCCTGCCGGTGGTGGAGAGTCTGCGCAAGGCCACCATGCTGCCCTTGGATTGCCACCTGATGATCGTGGAACCCCTGCGCTACGCCGCCGACTTCGTGAAGGCGGGTGCCGACTGGGTGAGCATCCACCAGGAGGCCGATCCCCATCTGCACCGCACCCTGGCCGCCATCCGGCAGGCGGGCGGCAAGGCCGGCGTGGTGCTGAACCCGGGTACACCTATCGAGACTCTGGTGGACCTGGTGGGCGATTTCGACTTCGTGCTGCTCATGAGCGTGAACCCCGGCTTCGGCGGGCAGAGTTTCATTCCCCGGGTCCTCGACAAGATCAAGCGCCTGGACGCCCTCCGCACCGAGCGGGGCGTGCCCTTCTTCATCCAGGTGGATGGTGGCGTGAGCCTGAAGAACGCCGCCGGCCTCATCCGCGCCGGTGCCGACTGCCTGGTGGCCGGCAACGCCGTGTTCAAGGCCGAGGATCCGAAGGCCGCGGTGGCCGGATTACTCGGCGAGATGCAGAAGGGACGCGCATGAAACTCGATCTGGACCGGTACAACCGCGTGGTCTGGGCCCTCCTCGGCACCCTGGCCCTGCTGGGGCTCGGGGCCTCCCTCGTCGCGGGACTGGCCGCGCTCTGGCCCTCCTCCCGCCATGCCGGGACGATCCCGACGCCGGGCACTCCCCACACCCAGGACACCACCGCGGCCCCACCCTCCCTCCGGCTTGGCATCCCGGAAAAGATCCAGGGCACCGAGTTCGTCCTGATCCCCGTGGAAGCCATGGTGGAGGGCAGGAACGGAGCAGGAGGTGGTGGTTTCGGTAGCTACTCGAAGGGCGATGCGGGGGGCCCTCTCTTCAACATGGTCTTTCTGAATTCCACGACTGGCGCCTCCCACGCCCTGCTGGCGAAAAAGGCCCTCATCACCAGGTACGAGATGCTTGAAGATCGGCGTGGGGAGGCGGTGAAGGCCGCCGGACTGGTGTTCCGCATGGTCGAAGCCGACACGAACGGGAACGGGCGCCTGGACCAGGAGGATGAAGACAAGGTCTACCTGTGCGACCCGGCCGGAAAAGGGCTGCGGGAGATCGGGCCCCCGGACTCGCTTTGCGAGCGGTGGGAGTTCGACGCGGGCCGGAGGATCCTGTATGTCCTCACCCGCCCCAAGGGTCCATCCGATGGCAGCGGGCCGCGGGATCTCCTCTTCACCTCCCTGGACGGCAACCAGCCCCTGCAGCCTCTGCTTTCAAAGGCCCGCATGGATGAGCTCCGCTCCGTCCTTCAGCAATGAGTCAGGCCCGGCCCAATAGACGGGCCTTCGCCGCCCGCCGCATCCGCTTGATCTCCCGCTCCCGCCGCAGCGCCTCGGCCCTGGTGCCGCAGGCCTCTCGGTAGACCAGCCTCAGCGGCCCCCGCCCCCGGGTGTACTTGGCGCCCTTCCCCTCCTGGTGCTGCTCCAGGCGGGCCTCCACATCGAGGGCGATGCCGCAGTACAGGGTTCCGTCACCGCAGTGCAGGAGGTAGACCCACCAGGTCATGGTGTCCGCCACGAAAGCGGAAAGGCCTCGGCCAGGATCTGTTCCGCGGTGGCGCCGTTCGCGGCGCGGAAGCGGGCGGTGGCGAGGCAGAGGCCCACGTTGTGGCCCCATCCCCGGCCCTGCAGGCGCAAGGATCCATCGGGCTGAATCTCCGCCTCACAGGCATTGCTGGGCCAGCTCGTCCAGCCGAAGCGGCGCCCCGCGGCCAGGCGCAAGTCCTCCGTCGCGTAGGGTCCGGAATCCCCCAGCCTCAGGCCGAGCTGCCCCGGCTTCAGACCGGGCTTCACATCCCGCTTCAGGGCGGCGGCCTGGGCGGCGCTGAGGGTGCGTTCCCAGCTCCCCCAGCGATCATCGGGAACCTCGGCGGCACCACCGGGATCGGAGGGGCCATCCCCCCAGATCTGCCGCGGGCTGAGTGCGCGTCCCCCGGCCGACCCGGTGAAGAAGGCCCAGCGGGGATCCAGGTCCAGGATGGGGGTCGTGGACGCGGCCCGTGCCGAGTCCGCCGAGGCCGATCCCCGCACCACGGCGCAGTGGGTGAGTGGACAGAGGACACCGCCTGGATGCTGATGCGGATGTCCCTCGATCCATCGCCCGAGGACCGCCGCCAGGGCCCGGCGGGCCTCGAAGGGTGCGTCGGATCCCAGCTCGCCCTCCGTGGCGGCGGCGACCCAGGCGGCCCGGGATGCGGTCCAGGAAAGGCTCCAGCCGTGGGTTTCGGCCTGGACCTTCACGGCACCCTGAAGATCCCGCACCGGAAAACCAGCTGGGAAACGAACCTGCCCGCGGAAATGCCATGCCTGCCCGACCCGATGCGACAATTGTTGTCCATTCACAGTCAGGGGCCCCCGGAGGCGCTCCGCGGGCCAGACCACGGTGATGGTCCCGGCCAGAGTGGTGGCCTCCTTCATCCAGGCATCCGTTCCCGGCGACCGGCGTCCGGGCGGTCCTGGAAGCGGTTCCCGCCGCAACCAGGCCCGGAGGCAGCGGTAGGCCCAGGCCTGCTCGCGGGTGGTGCCGCCCGCCAGGGCCCTGTCGAGCCGGTCCTGCAGCGGGCCCGTAGGCACTGCGGGCCACGGCTCCAGCGGCCGGCGGTGGGATTCCGCCCAGAGGCAGCGGGCCTCCTCCTCCCAGCGGTGCAGGTCTTTCAAAATCAGGCGCCGATGGGTCAGTTCATGCCGGAGGATGGCCCCCAGATTCCGGCGCCGCAGCTGCTCCCAGGGTCGCAGGTGGAGTGTATCGCCCATCCACTGGCCACTTCTTCCCGGAGGGGCGCCCGTGGCCCGCTCGAAAGCGGCGGCCTCCGCATGGATCCGGACCCGCCAGGGTTCCGCCGGCCATGCTCCGTGGGCCATCGTCGCGGCGAAGGCCGCGCGGAGGGCCTCCTCCACCGCGCCCCGGGCCTCGGTTTCCCCTTCGAGGATCGGTGGCGTGAAGGGTGGTACCGGTGCCTCGACGACCAGGAGCATCAATCCTTCAGTCCCAGGATCTCCCGGATGCGGGTCATCCCTTCCTGCTTGCCCCGGCCCCGGGGAAGGTGGAGCACCACGAGCGCCGAACCGCGCCCGCCCGCCACCCAGGCGCTGGTGGCCGAAGGATCGCCGGGGACGGGCGCGGTGCCCGTCTTGAACCACCAGCCCTCCTTGCCGAAGAGGTCCTGCACCTCGACCCAGAAACTGGCGAGGAACCGCTTCCCGAAGGTCACCACCTCGGCCTTGTCCGGTTCCATGAGCCAGCGCAGGAAGGCCTCGGGGCTCGTCCGCAGCAGATCGCCATCCCCCACCCAGGCGGGGGTCAGGGGTGGCAGGGCTTCCCCTGGCGGCAGGCGGGACCCGAGGAAAGGCGCGAAGACCTCTTCCATGCGCGCCCGGGCCGCGGCCTCCCCGTAGTCCGTCTTCCAGCGGGCATGGGCGTCCTGGATCCAGGCGAGGAAGGCGAGGTTGCAGCTCTCCCGGAGCGCTTTGCCCACATCCACCCGGCCATGGCCCTCGTGGTTCCAACAGGTGAAGGAGCCCGCCGTGCCCTTGCAGGTGTACCGCACCCCCCGGCTGGACCATTCGGAACCCTCCAGGCGCATCCACAACAGCTTGGCGAGGCTGCCCATGGGGGCCTCCTTCCGGGCTTCTCCGTAGGCGCGCACCTCGCCATCTCCCAGCGTGATGGCGAAACCCTCGCCCGGCCGCAGGGCCGGCGCCTGCATCGTAGCGGGCGCGGATGGGGCCGCCAGCAGCAGCGTGGCCATGGATGCGGCCAGCAGGAGCCTAGGGTTCCACATCAAAGGTCCCGAAGGTGACGGGTCCGGTGCCCGGCAGGATGAGGCGCTCCCAGGTCCAGCGGCGCTCCTGATCCGTGCCGCCGTCCAGCACGGCCTCCACCTTGATGCGCGCGGGCTTGCCGCCGCGATATCCGCCCGTCCACTTCAGGGTGTAGGTGCCAGGCGGGGGCGTGTCGTGGGTGTACTCGCCGGACCAGCGCAACATGCCGCCGGAAGCCGTGCGGCGCCCGCCTTCCGCCAGTGCGCCATCGGGCTCCTGCACCTGGAGGCTGCCGCCGGTGTACTCGTCGTTGGCCTGGATGGATACGACCCGCAAGCGCGTCCTGGCCGTGGACACCCACCAGCTGCGCACCACCCTCAGGCCCGAATCCGGTTCGAGGATCTCCAGGCGGTTCTCGCCGTTCTGGGCCGTGATCTCCATGTTCAGCGTGGTGCCGACCCGGGTGGACCAGGTGAGGGTCGAGCCGTTGAACCACGCCTTCAGGCTGCGTGGCCGCCAGGCCTGGCGGGCCGACTCGGCCTCCCGCTGCAGACGCTCCTGGCGGAGCTGCCCGGCCGTGCGGGTGTCCTCGGCTCCGGGATCAGTGCCGCCCTCATCCTCTTCGTCGTAGCCGTACTGCGGCCCTGGTTCATCCTTCGGTGGATTCGGGTCCTTGGGATCCACCAGCTTGATCCGCAGGTTCACCGTGCGGTCGCTGGACCAGCCGCCCAGGGCCGGGGACAGTTCCAGGCGCCACTGCTTGAGGTCGGGCACATAGGCTGCCGGTGGCGGGGGCTTGGGTGCCCGGGCCTGCTGCGCGCCCAGGAGGGCGGTGCTGAGGAGGAGGGCCAGAATCTTAGGTGGCCTCATCGCGCACCTCCATCCTGAATCTTCAGATCCACGCCATCGCTGGTGACCCACTGCCCTTCGTTCGACATCAGGCTCAGCTTCGCGGGGCGGAGCCGGTAGCTGCCTGCCATGCCTGCCCGCAGCAGGATCCTCACGGTATGCGTGTTCCAGCTCCAGGTCCGGTGGAAGAGGAAGGTCACCTTGTCCGCGTGGACCTCGATGCGGGGCTTCGTCCAGGCATCCGAGGATCCCTCCTCTGTGAAGGCCTTGCCTTCAAGCACGAAACCCTCCAGCTTCACCGTGGGATTGAGGCCGCCCGGAATGGGCACCTCGAGCATCACGTAGTCGGCATCGCGGTCCGTGCGGAAGGATACCTGCATCCAGGCCTCGTCGCCGGCCTTCAGGGTTCCGGTCCATGGCTGACGGATCCAGCCCTGGCTGGCATTCCCGGTTTCCTGGGGCGTCTTCAGGCGCCAGAGGTTCCGGGTCACGGTCATGCGCAGGGCCGAGGAGGATTCGCCCTTGGGAACACCGGCGGCACTGCCGGGCACCTGATAGGCATAGGTCCACGCCAGCAGGCCCCTGCCGCTGGCGGTGACGGTCACGGCCTTCGGCTCCGCCATGGCGTAGCTGCCCGCCCGGGGTTCGCGGGCATTCCAGCGGCGGATTTCGGGACGCTCCTTGAATTCCCAGGAGGGACCGCCCTGCACCGCGGCCTGAATGGACAGCGGGCTCCAGTCCAGCTTGCGGGTCTTCATGAGGTAGGGGAGCAGGTCCACGATCTGCGAAGTGCTCCAGGTGGAATACCATCCGTAGCCGCGGTATTCGGAGGCCAGGAAGGTCTCCCCCTGGCGGATCAGCGGCGACTGCGGACGCGCCAGGCAGAGGGCCTTCAGCGCCATCACCGTGGGCACGATATCGCCCGAGGCGAAGCTCCACCAGTCCTCCCGGCGGCCCTCCCATCGGGCCAGGCCGCCCTTCACCACAGCCCGCTGTTCCAGCCGCTCGGCCAGGGCCGCGGCCTTGGGGTGTTTCGTCAGGGCGGCGGCCAGGGCGGTCATCGCATGGACATGCGCGCCACTCCAGGTGGCCGTCAGCACCTTGTCGGCGGAACTGTCCACCAGGCCCGCGATGGGTTCGCCGGTCAGGGCCAGCGAAAGCAGCAGGTAGGCGGCGTCCGCCTGGGGGTCGGCGCTGCGGCCCCTGGCCTGGTTCCCGGCGGCCTGATCGGCCTGCCGCGCAACCTGCTGGAAGAGGCTCATGGCGGCCATGCGGCCCCGGCGATAGACCCCTTCGTCCACGGTGTAGCCCAGGCGCTTCATGGAGGCAAAGCTCTGGATGGCATAGCCGGTCGTGTGGGGATTGGCATCCAGGCCAAAGTCGCCGGGCGCGTACCAGCCCCAGCCGCCGTTGGGCTGCTGGTAGGCATAGACCTTGAACACGCCGTCGCGGATGTTGCGATCCAAGTCCGTGAGCTTCTTCCAGTCCAGATCGGGCATGGCACCCTGCTTCACGAGGTCGGCCACCAGCAGGTTGGGCACGAAGCTCGACAGGGTCTGCTCGACGCAGCCGTAGGGATAGCCGATGAGGTAGGGCAGCGAAGGCGCGGCTAGGTGCTCCAGATTGCCCACGGGGGTGAGGACCAGGGCCGCATCCCCTTTCGCCGACGGAGGCGGGGGGATGGTGAGGGTCTGCGATCCGCCGTCGAGCACCATGGAGCCCGACATCGTGGCGGGCACCAGCTGATCTTGCACGGTGACGCGCTGCCGTTCGGCGTCCTTCAAACCGCCACCTTCGACCCGGGCGGTGACCGTGAGTGGGCCGGTCTTCTCCGAGAACAGCGGCAGGGCGAAGCGGTACTCGCCCTGATCCTGAAGGGCGAAGGCGGCCTCGGGCGTGCCCGTGAACCGGCCGTTCTGGACTTCCATCCGGATCTTGCCGCTGATGGGCTGGCCGGAGAGATTGCGCACCAGGGCGATGGCGCGGGCCTCCTCGCCCACGCTCAACGTGCGCGGCAGGGTGAGGGCCACCTGGAGGGGTTTCGAGGCGGGCCTGGAACTGCGGCCCACGCCGACTTTCGTATCGGCAGTCACGGCCGTGGCCGTGGCCCGCCAGGCCGTGAGGTTATCCGGCAGCACCAGGTCCACGGTGGCCTTCCCATCGCGGCCCGCGGCCACGAAGGGCGTCCAGTGCGCCGTGTCCTTGAAGTTCTGGCGCACCTTGTCATCGTCGTCGGCCTTGAAGTCGCCGCGCTTCGTCTGCTTGAGGCTCCACACGGGACGCTGGCGGCGCAGCAGGTCGTGGAAACTCCAGTCCGTGGAGCCCGACCGCAGCACGCCGTGGCGGCGGGTGGGGTGGAAGAAGCGTACCGGATCCGGATGCAGTTCCTGGCTCAACGCATAGATGGCTTCGTCCACCACGCCCACGCTGAGATCCGCGGCGGAGGGCCGCCCGGCGGTGTCCGTCACTTCCACGAACACCTTCATGGGCTGGCCGGGCTGGTAGCGCTCCTTGTCCGTGGTGACGGCCACCTGCAGGCGGCGGTCCCGCTTGGGCACGCGGAGGGGCACCTCCACCATCTGTCGGCGGCCTTCGGCCACGATCTCGAACACGGCCCAGACATTGGGCTGCATGGCGGCGGTGACGGGCAGCTCCACCATGGCGGTGGTGCCCTGCACGACGCGGCTCTGGCGCTGGCCGAGGCCTTCGTGTTCCAGGGCCCAGTGCAGGGTCAGTTTCGGCCGGGGCAGCTGTACGAGGATGCGCGCTGTGTCGCCGGGCTGATATTCGGGCTTGTCCGCGGTGGCGCGGAGATCCGGCACCGCGGGCAGCGGCGTGCCTTCGGCGGCCACGGTGATCTGCCGCTGGGCCATCACGGGGCGCCCCTTTGCATCCTTCGCCTCGGCCACCAGCAGGAAGGCCCCGCCTTCGGGAATGGTCAGCATGGCCTGGGGGCCCGGAGCCGAAGCCACGGTTTCGCCAGGCTTCAGGGCATTGGGCCTCGACCACCAGTAGGCGTTGTCCTTCTGGGCCACGATGCGGGCGGCGCGCAGGACGATGGCCACGCCCGGCACCTCCTTGCCATCCAGATCCAGCGCCCGGGCCGTCACCTGGAAGGGCTTGCCGGGCAGCGCCACCTGGCGGTCCGCGGCGATCATCAGCACCAGGTCACCCGCGGCGGCGCGCACCTGGGCCTGGCCGCTGTTGCGCTGACCCGAGGCATCCGCCACCTTCACCACCATGCGCCAGAGGCCGTCGCTCTCCGCCTTGAAGCTGGGCAGGTCGGCCTCGCCTTCGTCATCCAGTTCCAGCTGGCCGCTTTCCATCAGTTCGGGCGCGGGACCCGAATCCTCGTCATCCCAGATCCAACGGCTCTTGGGCGGAACCACCTTGTAGAGGAACCAGTCGGCCTTGGCGCCGCGCACCGCCGCGCCATAGAAGTAGCGGGCGTTCACATGGAAGTCCAACGCGTCACCCAGCCCGACCTTGGTCTTTTCGGTCGTGACCTTCACCTCGAAGGCGGGTTTCACGAACTGCTCGACCTTGAACTCGGCCTGGCCGGGCCCCTGCGGCCCCTGGAACACCATGCGGTAGAGACCCAGGCGCCCCGCCCCCGGCAGGTTGAACTGGGCGGCGTAGGTGCCGGTTTCGGCGTTCAGCAATGTCGCCTGGCCCTCGGTGACCTTGGTGTCCTCGGGATCCAGCACGGTGAATGCGAGGGTCTGGGAGCCATTGGCTACGCGGTTCTCCCCATCCTCCACGCGCCGCAGGATGGCCTTGGCGAAGACCTCCTGGCCAGGACGGTACAGGGGCCGCTCGGTGAAGGCGTAGAGACGCTGGCGCACCCCGGCGGCACTCTGCCCTTCGCTGGCGAGGATGGCGAAGCTGGCTCCGCTCCGCGCCATCACGACGCGGCGGACGCCGGGTGCGACCAGGGCCTCGGCCTTGCCAGCGCCGTCGAAGGCCAGCGGCTGGACTTTCGCGCCCTCGATGATCTGACCGGATGCACCAGCCTTCACCGCGCCATCCCGGCCATCCACCGCCTGCACGCGGATCCGTGAACCGTCCTGTTCCGAGAGCAGCGCCAAGTCCGTGACCATCCAGGGCACATAGGCCGCATCGCCACCCCGCAGCACCTCTACCAGATAGAGGCCCGCCGCCTGCGCCGGCAGTTCCACGCGGCTGAGGAAGCCGTCATCACCGGATTCATCGTCCTCATGGCCCTTCTTCCCAGTGATGTCCTCGTTCACCTTGGGCACGATCTCAGTAACGAAAGTGATGCCAGGCTGGCCTTCGAGCGGTAGCGCGGACCCTTCCCGAACCGGCGCTGGAGAGGTCTTCGCGGAGGTCAGCCGCTCGGTCTGCTTGGCAGCGTCCCGCAGCCCCTGGGTGGCCGTGCGGTGGACGGTGACGAAGGCGCGCCGGCCGCCCCAGAGCACCGCCTCCCGCAGCACGTCCAGGGGATCCTGCGCGCCTCGCCCGCCCTCGGCGACCGCCGCGCCCCGGTCCAGCAGCACCTTCTTCAGGAAGGCCTCCGGGTCCTCCACGCGGTAGATGCGGATGCGGGCCTCGGCGGGGATGGGGCCCGCGGCCTCCAACTGCCCTGGTTTCCCCGGCAACGTGGGCCGCAGGGTGGCGAAGGCGCCGGTCCAGCCGCCTTCGCGCCAGGGCGCCTCGGCGGCCCGTTTCTGGGCCGTCCCCATGGTGGGCAGCAACAGGACCGCGGGAATCAGGAGGGAGATAAACGGTCGGAACCAGCGCATGTCAGGACCTTGGAAGGGAAGGCTCAAAGGGCTCACCCGCCAGCAGACGCCAGCGGTAGAGGCCCAGGAAGGCGGGGTTCTCAGGCAGGGGGCGGAAATCAGGATCGGGGTGGTGCAAGAGGTCATCGAGCCGGGCGCGGCGGATCTCGCCGGGCTGGCGGATGGCGCCGCTGCCCTCGGGGCCCGTGTGGTAGATGAGCATGGATGCGCCGTCCACGTCGGGCCGCACGAAGGCCATGGCATGGTCCGGCTGGGATCGCGCCCCGCCCCGGGCGAAGAAAATCAGATCACCGGGCCGCGCCAACTGGAGATCCCGGCCCATGGAAACGCAGGAAAGGCGGCGAAGGTACAGGCTCCGCGCAAAGGGCTGGGGGCCTTCGGGTGTGGGAAATCCTGCGCGCCAGGGCCGCGCGAAACCGGGCGATGGATCCTGCCCTGGTGGCCCGGATGTGAAGGCCACGCGCTCCCGCCAGGCGGTCGTGTGCCCGGCCAGGGCTTCGCGGAAGGCGAAGCGAAGCAGGCCCGCGCAATCACGCTGGGCTGGCTCCCAGGCGGGGCTGGCCGCCTCCAATTGCTGTTCCAGGATGGCCACGAACCAGGTGCGGAAGGCCTCGCGATCGCCTTCCTCGCGCAGCGCGACAGGGGACAGTCCCATCGTCCGCGCCAGCATCAACGATTGTCTATAACCCGGCCAGGCTGTCAGGGTCAGATCCTGTGGGTGGTCCGTCACCAGGAGAAAAAAGCCTCCATCCTGGTCCTGCCAGCCAGGGGCGCCCGAAAGAACCACCTTCCACCCGGGCCTTTTCAGGCCAAGCAGGCTCCGGCTCTCCACGCGGATATGCTTCACCGGATTGGTGGCATTGGATTCAACCGTCACCCGGTGGCGCACTGGAGCCAGCATTGCAAAGGCGGCGGCGGCCACGACCATGGTCGCGGCAAGGATGCGGATTCTTTTCATCGCGGCCGTCCCTCCAGTCCGCCGGGGGTCCAGTTCCACTCCAGGCGCACCGGGCCCAGGGCCTTCACGGCACCCAGGAAGGGACCGAGGCTGAAGGCCAGCTCAGCGGCGGCCTCATCCGCGCTGGTCGTCTCGCCGATCCACCACCCGCTGCCCGAGCGGCTGCGAAGATAGGCCAGCAGCAGGTTCTCCAGCTCCTTCGAGGCCCGTGCGCCGTCCACCTCCATGCGGGCCCAAGCCCGGGATTCGCTGTCGGCCAGGGTCGGCGCCTGGCCCTGGAGACCCGCGGACACCGCCTTCACCGCGGCCTCGTCCGTGCCCAGCACCAGGGTGTCGGCCACCAGCGTCCAGGCAGGACGGAAGGCCTGGGCGGTCTGGATGCGGTGCAGTTCCGATGCGCCGGCGGCCTGCTTCTGGTTCTGCCCCTTGAAGAGCCGGGGCAGCACCTTCTTCAGGAGGTTCTCCACCTGGACCCGCTTGGCGCCCTGCACCGGCAGGGCCAGGGCCAGGCTGGGGGTCATGCCCGGCTCGCCGAAGCCGCCAAAGGCCGCGATCTTCCCATCGCGCTGGGCCTGCACGGCACGCCAGGGATCCTCGCGCCGCAGCTTGGCCAGTTCCGCCAGCGAAGCCTTTTCGGCGGGATCCAGGGGCGGCGCGCTCACCCATCCGTTCCAAAACAGCGCCGCGCCGCGCAGATCCAGGCAGGCTTGCAGGGTCGTGGCATCCTGGCGCATGGCCGTCCGCTGGCGCTGGCGCTCCTGGGCCCTGGCGAGGGCCTCCCGATAGCCCTTCATCTGCGTCGGACTGAGCGACTGGCCGCCGTTGGCGAATTCGGGCAGCTCCGGCAGCTGGAAGTCGCTGGCATCGTCCACGCGGAGGATGGCTTCGACCATCTTCTCAGTAGGACCGGCGCCGAGCGCCACGGCCAGAGCCCCGGTCCGGGGCGCGGCCTTGGCCACGGACGGGTTGAGCCAGGTCCCCTGCTGGGCGCCCGACAGACGGCGACGGAGGGCCTGGTTCTCGAAGGCGGCGTCCGCGCCGATGCGCGGCGTCACCCAGAAGGACAGCTCCGTATCCGGCGTCATGGCGGACAGCGCCACCCGCGCCCACTCGCGGCGCTCTCCCAGACTGGGATCCGGGCCCGGGAACAGCAGGGCCCGGAGGGGTGCTTCCCGATCGCTGATCCAGGTGCCCTCGGCCTTCTGGATCAGGTGGAAGACGCCGCCGGATCCGCGCAGCTGCTGAACCTCCGTGGAGGTGCCAGGGCCGGTCCACTTCACCACCCGGGATCTCGCCCCCGCACTCATGGGATTCAGCTTGAGCAGCGCCATCATCAGCTGGGTGCGGGTCGGCAGGTCGCCAGGGATGAACACCAGGTTGCCCTGGATCGTCTGGCCGCCCTCGCGGTCCGTCCCGTAGTGCAGCACCCAGGCTTCGCGGTTCGCCAGGGGCTCCAGGGCCGGGGAGGCCTGCTTCAGCCACGGATCCAGATGCCGCACGGCGAAGCCGGCGCGGGTGCCCTGGGCCAGGGCTGGTACGATGCCATTGGCACTTCCATTGGAAGCCGCCCCCGCGCCACCGGCCAGCGCCACCAGCTTCTCGAGCCCGGGCCGCAACTGCTTCAGATGGATGAGCACACCGGGTTGGACGGCCAGTTCCATGCCCTTCGGAAGCGTTGCGTGGCCGGATTGCGTGAACAGCGCGGGACTGGGAATCCACTGGAAGCGCCAGCCGCCCTTGTCCAGATGCAGGCCCAGGCCATGGGTCCAGGGGCGATCCAGATGGTCGGCAGAGCCGAGGTAGGTGTAGGGGTCCGCGCCCCCGCGCCTGTAGCCCCGCTGGTAAAGGAAGAGAGCCGTGTCCTGGTCCCAGGACTTCAGCGCCTCCTCAGCCCAGACGGACACTGAGTGCTGGCCGAGAAGCGCCAGAGCCACCCTGCGGGATTCGCGGCCCTGCTTCAGATGCGCCATCATCTGGCCCCACTGCTCGGCCGGCGTCATCTTGGAAAAAGGCACGGACTGCCAGATGCGCTGCCCCCGAGCATCGTTGCGATAGGTGGACCATCGCTCCGCCCGCTCCTGCGCCCAGGCCGGAACCTGGCCGCCACTTTGGGCCAGGGCCGGCAGCCCCGCACAACCCAGGGCAAGCACACACGATCCCTGCGCGATGTGTCGCATCCAAATCCCCCTGCCCCGCACTGGAACCTCCGGTGTCGAGCGATGCTACCAAGAATTGAGGCCCCCGACGGATCCATGCGTGGAAATTCCCTGGCAGACTGATCCCATGTCGGACCGTCGTGTGCTTGTGAACCTCCGGGGCCTGCTGACCCCCGATCCCGCCAAGGCCTGGGTGGTGGACCGCATCCCGGAGGCTGCTCTGGCCATGGCAGGCGGCCGCGTGGCCTGGATGGGCCCCGCCGTGGACCTGCCCGCCGCCTGGGCTGACGCGCCCAGGGTGGACGGCGGCGGCGCCTGGGCCACGCCGGGCTTCGTGGATCCCCACACGCACCTGCTCTTCGGCGGCAACCGCTCGGGGGAATTCAACCGGCGCCTGGCGGGCGTCAGCTACCAGCAGATCGCCTCCGAGGGCGGTGGCATCCGGGAAACCGTGCGGGCCACCCGCGGCGCCACGGTGGAGGAGCTGGTGGCTTCGGGCGAAACGCGGCTGCGGGCCTTCCGGGAACGGGGCGTGGTCCATCTCGAATGCAAAACGGGCTACGGCCTTGAGCTGGAGACCGAATCCCGCCTGGCGGCGGCCTACGCGGATCTGAAGAAACGGGGCTGGAGCCTGGATGTGACTCTCCTGCCCGCCCACGACTTGGCGCCGGAGTTCGGGGGCGACGCCGAGGCCAACGCCCGGGCCGTGGCCGAGGACTGGCTGCCGGAACTGGTGCGCCGTCATCCCGGCGTGGCCCGGTTCTGCGATGTGTTCGTAGAGACCGGCGTGTTCACCGCGGACCAGGGGCGCCGCATCTTCGAGGCGGGCAAGGGCCTCGGGCTCACGCCCCGGGTCCACGCCGACGAGCTCACCTGGACCGGCGGCGCCGAACTGGCGGCGGAACTGGGCGCCGCCAGCGCGGACCACCTCATGTTCTGCAGCGAGGCCGGCATGAAGGCCATGGCCGCGGCGGATGTCACGCCCGTGCTGCTGCCGGGGACCACGCTCTTCCTCGGGATGCGCGAATGGGCGCCGGCCCGGAAGATGATCGAAGCCGGCTGCCGCGTGGCCCTGGCCACGGACTTCAACCCGGGTTCCTGCCCCTGCCTGGACCCCCTCACCATCCTGCGCCTGGGCTGCCTCCAGCTGCGCATGACCTTCGAGGAGGCCTTCACGGCCATGACCCTCCACGCCGCCCGCAGCCTGCGCCATGGCGACCTCGGCCACCTGCATCCCGGGGCCAGGGCCGAAGTGCTTTTGTGGGATGTGGAGGAGCTGCTGGAGCTGGTGTACTGGGTCGGCGAATCCTACCGGCCTAGGTTCCTTCCCAGCTAGAAAGACCTCCACGAAGAACACCAAGGGAAAACAAGAACACGAAGACATCCGGGCGGTGGCTTCGCCGTTCCTTTCTTTTCCTTGGTGCAGCTTCGTGCGCCCAAAGGGCGCCTTCGTGTCCTTCGTGGAAATCCTTTTCGCAGAATGAAACCGTACAAACCGAAGCCCCGGGCCGATTCCCGGGGCTTCTCCCGCGAGTGCGAGGGGCCTACTGTTCGGCGTGCCTGGAGGCCTCCTGCACGATGTGATAGATGCGCTCCTTGGCGCGCAGCTTGGTCTTCTTCAGCTCCACCTCTTCCAGGGATTCCTTGGCGGAGAGGCCGGGCTTCTTCTGGAGATCACCCAGGCGCGAGTCGGCGGCCTTGTGTTCTTCCATGAGCTTCCGGAATTCGAAGTGTTCTTTCATCAGGCGCTCCTGAAGGTCTGGGCGCAAGAAATCCATGACTCCTCCATGCCGTGGCGGAACCGGATCGGGCTCCGCAGGGTGATCGGGTGGCCCAAGAGTAGGACCGCCCCGCAGGGCGTCAAGGGCAATTCCGATGAAGGATGGAACCCCTTCTAGGCCATTCACTTCCGTGCGAACCTGTGCGCATGTCCCTGGCCATTGACGCACTGGTCCTCCAACGGTCGGATGGGGTCCGACTGCTGGGGCCCCTGAGCCTTTCCCTGGCCCCCGGGGACCGGCTCGGGCTGGTGGGGGAGAGCGGTTCGGGCAAGAGCCTGCTGGTGCGGGCCCTGTTCGGGGTGCTGCCTCCCGGGGTGCGCCTGGCCAGCGGATCCATCACGGCCTTCGGGACGCCCATGGACCCGCCCGGCCCTGATCGCGACCGCATCCGTGGCGCCCGCCTGGCCTGGGTGCCCCAGGAGCCGCTCCAGGCCCTGAACCCCTTCCTGACCCTGGGCGAGCACCTGGCCCTGCTGCCGGGGATCCATCGGAAGGAGTCTCCCGGTGCGGCCCTGGCCCGGCTGGCCCCGCTGCTGGAGCGCCTCCACCTGCCCGCCGGCGCCGCCTTCCTGGCCCGCTTCCCCCACCAGGTTTCCGGTGGCCAGCGGCAGCGCATCTGCCTGGCCATGGCCCTGTCCTGCGATCCGGAACTGCTGATCCTGGACGAGCCCACCACGGCCCTGGACCCGGTGGCCCAGCGGGCCTTCATGGACCTGGCCCTCGGCCTCCAGCGGGAGCGCGGCCTGGGCTTCCTGTGGATCACCCACGACCTGGGGGTGGCCTCGGCGGCCTGCGATCGCCTGCTGGTGCTCTACGGCGGCGAGCCCATGGAAGCCGGTCCCGTGGCCCGGCTCCTTGCCGCCCCCCGCCACCCCTACACCGCCCGCCTGCGGTCCGCCGCCCTGCGCCAGCCCTCCACCGAATCCGGATTCCTCCCGGCGCCCCAGGACCGCCCGGCGGGCTGCCCCTTCCATCCGCGATGCGCTTTCATCCAGGGTACCTGCGCGACCTGGAGGCCCTGGAGAGGGACACCGGACCAGGGTTGGCGCTGCGAGCAGCCGCTGGAACCCGCGCCCCGCCCGTGAGACCCTGTCCTGCAAGGTCCCGCAGGCCAGCGGGCCCCGAACGAAGGCTCCCCATGCTGACCTTGCCCCTGCTGCACGCCCTCACCTTCGACGATGTCCTGCTCGTGCCGGGCTTTTCAGAGGTCCATCCCAACCAGGTGGATCTCAGCACCAGGCTCACGAAGGACATCACCCTGCGCATCCCCCTGATGTCCGCCGCCATGGATACGGTGACGGAAAGCCGCATGGCCATCGCGCTGGCGCAGCAGGGCGGCATCGGCATCGTCCACAAGAACCTCAGCCCCGAGCGCCAGGCCGAAGAGGTGGACAAGGTGAAGCGCAGTGAATCCGGCATGATCACCGACCCCATCACCATCGGGCCCGACGCGCCCATCTGCGAGGCCGAAGCCCTCATGGCCAAGTTCCGCATCAGCGGTGTGCCCGTGGTGGAAGGCCATAGACTGGTGGGCATCCTCACCAACCGCGACCTGCGCTTCGAGACCCGCTGGGACATCCCCGTGCGCGAAGCCATGACCAAGGACAACCTCATCACGGTGCCCGTGGGCACCACGCTCCAGGAGGCCCGCGCCATCCTGCAAAGGCACCGCATCGAGAAGCTGCTGGTGGTGGATGGCCAGGGCCAACTGAAGGGCCTCATCACCGTCAAGGACATCGAGAAATCCATCGAGTACCCCAACGCCTGCAAGGATGCCTTCGGCCGCCTGCGGGTGGGCGCCGCCCTGGGCGTGGGCAAGGACCTGTTGGCCCGCGCCGCCGCCCTGGTGGAGGCCCAGGTGGACGTGCTTTGCCTGGACAGCTCCCACGGCCACAGCCAGGGCGTGCTGGACGCCGTGAAGGCCCTGAAGCAGGCCCACCCGGGCGTGCCCATCATCGCGGGCAACGTGGCCACCTACCAGGGCGCGAAGGATCTCTGCGCCGCGGGCGCCGACGCAGTGAAGGTGGGCATCGGTCCCGGTTCCATCTGTACCACCCGCATCGTCACCGGAGCCGGGATGCCGCAGATCACCGCCGTGGCCGAAGCCAGCCGCGCCTGCCGGGAGGCCCGCGTCACCTGCATCTCCGATGGCGGCATCAAGTTCAGTGGGGACGTGGCCAAGGCCATCGCCGCGGGCGCCGACTGCGTGATGATCGGCAGCCTCTTCGCGGGCACGGACGAGGCCCCGGGGGAAACCATCTTCTACGGCGGCCGCACCTTCAAGGCCTACCGCGGCATGGGCAGCCTGGGCGCCATGAAGCAGGGCAGCAAGGACCGCTACTTCCAGGAAGGCAAGGACGACACCAAGCTCGTGCCCGAAGGCATCGAAGGCCAGGTGCCCTACAAGGGCAGGATGGCCGACCTGGTCACCCAGCTCATGGGCGGCCTGCGGGCTGGCATGGGCCTCAGCGGCGGCGCCAGCATCCCCGACTTCCAGACGAAGGCCACCTTCGTCGAGATCAGCGGTGCCGGCCTCCGCGAAAGCCACGCCCACGACGTGATGATCACCAAGGAAGCGCCGAACTACCGGATGGAGTAGGGCCTTTGGCTCTCAGCTCTCGGCTGTCAGCTCTCAGTCACTGATAGCTGACAGCTGACAGCTGATAGCTGACAGCCCCCGCTAGACTGTCCCCATCCCCGGAGCCTCCCATGTCCCTCCTCGTGAAGAACGTCCGCCTTGTGGATCCCGCGCAGAACCTGGATGGGCCAGGTTCCTTGCTGGTGGTGGACGGCAAGGTGCTCGCCATCGGGGCGGATGCGGCATCGCACCCGCAAGCGGCGGGCGGGGAGGTGGTGGATGGCGGGGGCGCGGTGCTGGCGCCGGGCTTCGTGGATCTGCACGTGCACTTCCGTGAGCCGGGGCAGACCCGCAAGGAGAGCATCGAGTCGGGCAGCCGCGCCGCGGTGGCCGGCGGGTTCACCTCCGTCTGCGCCATGGCCAACACCAAGCCCGTGAACGACAGTGTGGCCATCACGGAGATGATGCTCTCCCGGGCCGCCCAGGCCGGCCTCTGCCGCTACTTCCCCATCGGCACCGTGAGCCGCGAGATGCAGGGCGAGGAACTGGCCGATATGGGCACGCTGAAGGCCGCGGGCTGCGTAGCCTTTTCTGACGACGGCCTGCCCATCTCCAACGCCTCGCTCATGCGCCGGGCGCTCGAGTACACGCGCTGGCTGGACGTGCCCGTGGTGGCCCACGAGGAGGACCGCGACCTCGCGGGCAAGGGCTACATGCACGAAGGCGCCGTGAGCGCCTCCCTGGGCTGCCTGGGCATCCCCGCGGCCGCGGAAGAAGCCATGGTGGCCCGGGACATCGTGCTGGCGGAGCACACGGGTGGCCACCTGCACCTGGCCCACCTCAGCACCAGGGGCTCCCTGCGCATGGTGCGCGAAGCCAAGGCCCGGGGCCTCCGCGTCACCTGCGAGGTGACGCCCCACCACTTCGCGCTGTCGGACAAGGAGCTGATGAAGTTCGACAGCGACTTCAAGATGAACCCGCCCCTGCGCACCGAGGCCGATATCCAGGCCCTGCTGGAGGCCATCGCCGATGGCACCGTGGACGCCATCGCCACGGACCACGCCCCCCATGGCTGGGACGACAAGGAGGTGGAACTGCCCATCGCCGCCTTCGGCGTCATCGGCCTGGAAACCGCCCTGCCCCTCACCCTGGAGCTGCTGGTGAACCGCCAGGTCATCAGCCTGGCCAAGGCCATCAGCCTCCTCGCCTGGGAGCCCGCCAAGGCCTTCCACCTCGACCGCCAGGGCCTCGGCAGCCTCCAGCCCGGCGCCCCTGCCGACTTCGTGATCTTCGATCCGAACGAGAAAGTCCAGGTGGACCGCGCCTTCATCCAGTCCAAGTCCTACAACACCCCCTTCAAGGGCTGGAACCTGCCGGGCAAGATTGTCGGCACCTGGGTGGGGGGGAAGCGGGTCTGGGGCTGATCTTCCTGGCGACCCGCCGGGCTCCCCTCGAGATGCGGAGGTACCCATGCAGAAGGTTTTCGTCGCCCAGCACCATGCCGAGGCCCATCTGGTGAGTGCCCTGCTACATGCCCGTGGGATCGCCGCGGAAGTGCGCGGCGAAGCCCTGTTCACCGCCTGCTGGAAATGCGACACCGCCCAGCCGGATTCTGTTTCCTGACGCCATTCCCGAGGCGCCCATGAGCCATGCCACCCCCGCATCCCTCATCACCGCCTGGGTCGCGGCGTTCAATCGCCGGGATGGGGAGGCGCTGGCCGCGATGTACTCTGAGGACGCGGTGAACCATCAGGTGGCGGAGGCTCCGGTGATGGGGCGGGAGGCGATCCGGGCCATGTTCCTTGCGGGCTTCGCGGCGGCGGAGATGGTGTGTCTCGTGGAAAACCTCTTCGAGGAGGGCGAGTGGGCCATCCTGGAGTGGCGCGACCCGCTTGGTCTGCGGGGCTGTGGCTTCTTCCACGTGGTGGACGGGCAGATCGTCTTCCAGCGGGGCTACTGGGACAAGCTCACCTTCCTCCGTCAGCACGGCCTGCCCATCCCACGGGGTGGATGGGCGTCCGGAACGGGCTAGCCTTCACTCCGTTTTGTGCACCTGGGTCGCCGGCGCCTGGGCGGCGGCTGCCAGGACCGCCTGCTTGAGCTCGGGACGGATGGCGATGTGAGCGGCCTCGGCCCGGCCCAGATCCACCCGGGCCTGAGCGTGGTCCCCGGTCTCCCACTGGAGGCTGATGAGGTTGTTCCACGCGTTCGGGTGGGTCGGGTCGGTCTGCAGGGTCAGCCGGTACTGAGCCATGGCCTCGGCCCGGCGGCCCAGACGGTAGAGGCAGTTGCCGCGCAGGAACCGGTAGTCGGCGGGAACGCCGAAGGGATTCTCCCGCTGGTAGAGGTTCCCTTTTTTCGATTCCAGGAATTCAAGGGCGTTCTGTTTGGTCGTGAAGAGGACCGCGGAACATCCGTTGGGGTCCACGCCTCGCGCGTAGAGGTTGTCCAGACTCGAACGCATGGCCTGTTCCTCGGCCTCCCCCTGGGCCTTCAGGTCGGCGATCTCCTCGCGGTACCGACGATCCAGCTCCGCGAGGCTGCGCTCCGAAATTTCCAGGTGGGCGAGGGCTCCGGCATAGTCTCGCCCCTCGTAGGCGATGCGCGCCAGCAGGAAGTGGCCCTCGAAGTGGTCGGGAACCAGGGCCAGGCATGGGTCCAGCAGGCGCTTCGCCGCCTCGAACCGCCGGGCCGCCACCTCCCGGCCGGCCTGATCCATGCGGGTGCTCAAGGCCATGTAGCGCTGGAAGATCGAGATGTCGCTGCCCTGGGCCGCGGCCATGGGCAGAACGACCGCCCCCGCGATGAGGCAGGTGAGGATGAAGGATCGGCGGGGGGGAAGCAGCATGAAACCTCCTGCACCACCCCTGGGGTGGTGATCCAAGAATAGTCCCGGAGGCCTTGCTACAGCGTCTTCATGTCCAGTACGAAGCGGTAGCGGACATCGTTCTTCATCATGCGCTCGTAGGCCTGGTTCACCTGCTGGACGGGGATGATCTCGATGTCGGAGACGATGCCATGCTCGGCGCAGAAATCGAGCATCTCCTGGGTCTCCTGGATGCCGCCGATGAGCGAGCCGGTGAGGGTGCGGCGGCCGAAGATCAGCGAGGTGGCGGCCACGGGCGTGGGCTCGGGAGGCACGCCCAGCAGCACCATGACGCCTTCGACGCGGAGCAGGCCCAGATACTTGTTGTAGTCATGCGGCGCGGAGATGGTGTCAATGAGGAGGTCGAAGCGGCCCGCCAGCTGCTTGAAGGTGGCCTCATCGGAGGTGAGGCCGAAGTGCTGGGCGCCCAAGCGGCGGGCATCGGCTTCCTTCGACTTCGAGGTGCTGAGCATGGTGACCTCGGCGCCCATGGCGGCGGCGAGCTTGACGGCCATGTGGCCCAGGCCACCCAGGCCCACCACGCCCACCTTGTCGCCCTTCTTCGTCTTCCAGTGGCGCAGGGGCGAGTAGGTGGTGATGCCCGCACAAAGCAGGGGCGCGGTGGCCGCGAGATCGAGCTTGGGGGAGATCCTCAGGGTGAAGGCCTCGTCCACCACCACGCGGTCGGAGTAGCCGCCGTAGGTGAGCGTCGTCCGGTCCATCTCAGTGCCGTTGTAGGTGAAGGCGGCGCCTTTTTCGCAGAACTGTTCGAGGTTCCGCTGGCAGCTGGGGCAGGCGCGGCAACTGTCCACCATGCAGCCCACGCCCGCCAGATCACCCGCCTTGAAGCCCTTCACGTGGGCGCCCACGGCGGTGACGCGGCCCACGATCTCGTGGCCGGGCACCATGGGGTACTTCGAGCCGCCCCATTCATCGCGCACCTGATGGATGTCGGAATGGCAGATGCCGCAGTAGGCGATCTCAATCTGGACATCGTGGGGTCCCACGGCGCGGCGTTCGATCTGGAGGGGCGCGAGGGCGGCGGCGGGTGAGGCGGCGGCGTAGGCCTTGGTGGTGGACATGGAGGCTCCTTGAAGCTGGAGTTTCACTCTAGACCAAGGGCGGCGACCGGACAGAAGGCACTTCGGGGTGCGTGGCGGATCAGAACACCTGCGCGATGGGCCCGGGGGCGGTCTTGTCCTGGTGGTGCAGCAGGATCAGATACCAGCCCAGGGCCGCGAGCAGGGGTACCCGGGGGCTGAAGTGGCCCGCGGGCGTGACCTCGACCTCGGCCTGGATCCGGTGGGGCCCGGGGCCGGTCTCCAGATCGGGTTCGAGTTTGAGGGTGATCAGCACCTCGCCGCCGTCGCCACGGAAGGACCAGACCGCCGAGCCCAGGCCCTCATGGCGCCAGTGGAAGGTCACGCCATTCGTGAACTGGAGCTGGCCATGGCCCAGCAGGCCCGGGTGGAACACGGCGAGGTCCAGATCGGAGTCCTCCTCCCGCAGGTGGACGGTGGGGCGGAGGAACCCGGCCTGCTGGAGGGTCCAGTGTCCTTCCACGGTCTCGACGGTGGCCAGGGTCCGGCACGGCGATCCGAAGGACAGCGCCGCCAGGAGATCCTCCCCGGCCCACAGCTCGTACCGGGGGCCGCCGGCCACGGGATCCTTCCATTCGAGGGACGATGCGGTGGTATTGCTGATCGGCTTCATGGCTCCCCCATCCTGCGGAATGAGATCCGCGCCACCCCAAAGGTAGGCCCCGAAACGATGGCGGGCAGGGCCCGGTCAGAAGACCTCAAGAGACCCCCTGCCCCGCCCCGGCACGGCACGATCTCACTCAGCAGGGAATCCAGTGGCGCGTCCCCGAGGTGTCTTGAATGTTTTCGGCACTCCGAGACGCGCCACTTGCCGGGGGTTCGGGGGCGCGGCATGGCGCCACCGAGGGGTGACAGCCCGAAAAGCATGGCTTTTCGGGCGCCAAAGGGGGCTTGCCCCCATGGGGTGCGACATCCCCAGCAATAAGTTAATTTAAGGAAGTCAGGGGATGTCGCACCCGCCCCCCATCTGGAACATCAGGATCGCCCCGGCGGCGGCCACATTGAGGCTGTCCATGCCGGAGGCCATGGGAATGGCCACGGCGCGGTCGCAGCGGGCCAGCTGGCCTTCGTCCAGGCCCGTATCCTCGGGCCCCATCACCAGGGCACAACGGGGTGCGGGCCGCCAGCTCCGGGCATCCTCCGCGCCCGGCGCCAGGGCCGCGGCGATGATCTCGGACGCCGGATCCGACGCCTTCCAGTCGGCGAGGGGTCCCCAGGGATCCTCCACCCGCCACACGGGAATCCGCCACACGGCGCCCATGGAGACCCGCACGGTGCGTCGGCTCCACAACCCGGGCCCGGGGCCTGCCAGCACGCCGTCCAACCCCAGGGCCGCGGCGCTGCGCAGCAGCAGGCCCAGGTTCTCGCTGTCGTACAGGCGCGGCAGCACCAGCAGGCGCCGGACCGCGAGCAGGGCCGCTGCGGGTGGCGGCGAGGGCACCTGGGCGCAGGCCATGAGGCCCCGGTGGAAGGGGAAGCCCGCCAGTTCCGATAGGGCCGCGGGCTCCGCCGTCAGCAGATCGGTCCCCGGGGGAAGCCGGTCGCGGATCTCCGCCGCCGCGGTGGTCGTGGCGGCCACGGAGATCACCCTCATGCGGCCCGCCCGAGCCGCCGCCAGCAGATCCTCCACCAGGATCCGTCCCTCCGCGATGAAGCAGGTCCCATGCTCCGGGTGTTCCCGCGTGCTGGCGAAGCGCAGGTCTCGGTAGGGGTCCCAGGGATCGAAGGCGGTCATGGGAACAGCGTAGCCCTGGCGTGGGTTCAGGCCGAATCGCCCCGCAATACGTCAAGAAAGATTGATGCCAATACCAACCGGCTAATTTCAATAACACACCTTGACATCTCAACAGCCAGACTCACCCTTTAATTCCGTCTGTTTGTTGGTCCTTTAAAGATTCCGAGCCTTATTCCTGCCTTTTTTTTCTAAGTCATTGATTCTCACCACAATCTATGGAGTTTTCCTTGGGAATGCATGTCCCTTCGCTCCGCAACAGGGTGTACTCGGCTCTCCGTTCCGCCGTTGGACCCCGGTTCGATTCGCTTCTTCTCCAAGCCAGGGCCCTGGTGGCGCGGACCTGCTCACGTCCAGGTGTCCGGCAAGCGGTGAAACTGGTGCTTGATGCGGGCTTGGCCGCACTTGCCTGGGCCGTAGCTTTCAGCCTCGTCCGGGTGCACCTTCCTCACGCCACCTCGGTCCTGGCATGGGTCTGCTTCGCAATGGCGCTGAATCTCGCATTCCAGCACACCCGCCAGCACTACCGGCTCACGGGCATCGAGGAGGTCAGATCCCTCCTGTTGAGCATGGCGGTGATGATCGCGGTCGTCCTGGGGTCCTACCAGATAGGCAGCTACTTCAACCTGGTGGTCGAACATCCGAGGATCACGCTGGCGGCAGGCCTGCTCACCTCGCTGACCTGGCTCATGGTGCGCGCCGCTTCCGTGGCCTACTTCCAACGCCGGGTTTTCCAGGAATACTCACAGCACCCCCGCGATGGGCATCCCTCGGCTTCTGAATCGGTCCACCGGACCCTCATCGTGGGCGCGGGTCAGGCCGGGGCCATGCTTTGCCATGAGCTCCGTGCGAACCCGCAACTGAACTGCCATGTGGTCGGATTCGTGGATGACTCGCTTGAAAAACAGGGGGTGAGGATCCAGGGTGTGCCGGTGTTGGGGCATTCCAAGCTGCTTCCAACCTTCATCCAGGAGACCGCCGCGACCCAGGTGATCCTGGCCATGCCCAGCGCCCCCGGTTCCCGGATCCGGGAATTGGCATCCATCCTTCAAGCCGAAGGTGTCCGGGTGAAGACCTTGCCCAGCATGTTGAGCGTTCTGGGGAGCAAGGACTGGAAGCCGGAGCTCCGCGACATCGCCATCGAGGACCTTCTCCGGCGGGAGCCGGTCAGCCTGGATCTGGGGTCCATCCGCCAGGAACTGGAGCACTCGGTGGTGCTCATCACGGGTGCCGGGGGATCCATCGGCAGCGAGCTGGCGCGGCAGGTGGCGACTTTCCATCCATCCCACCTGGTCCTGCTTGGCCGCGGCGAGAACAGCCTCTGGGAAGTGGAACGGGAGATCCGCCGGCTGTTCCCCAGGCAGCGCCTCGAAGTGGAGCTCTGCGATATCCGGAATCCCGTCCGCCTTCAGCGGGTCTTTGAGGCCTGGCACCCCAAAACCGTGTTCCATGCCGCCGCGCACAAGCACGTCCCCTTCCTTGAAAGGCACCCGGAGGAGGCCGTTGAGAACAACATCTTCGGCACACTCAACATCCTCCAGGCGGCCCTGGCCATCGGAACCACCACATTCGTCAATGTGTCCACCGACAAGGCGGTGAACCCCACCAGCGTGCTGGGGATCACCAAGCGCATCGCGGAATTCCTCGTCTTGAGGGCCGCCGCCGACGCAAAGGCAGGATGCCGATACGTGAGTGTCCGGTTCGGGAATGTCCTGGGCAGCCGGGGAAGCGTGATTCCCCTGTTCCATGATCAGATCCGCCACGGGGGCCCCATCACGGTGACCCATCCCGACATGACCCGGTATTTCATGACCATTCCTGAAGCGAGCCAGCTGGTGCTCCAGGCGGGCATGTTGGGACAGACGGGCAAGGTCTTCGTGCTGGACATGGGAGAACCCGTCCGGATCGTGGACCTTGCCATGGACATGGCCCGTCTTTCCGGGCTCAGGCCAGGCTACGACATTGATATCCAGTTCACGGGTGTCCGCCCAGGCGAGAAGCTTTATGAAGAGCTCTTCACGGACCAGGAGCAGAGCCGGTCGGATGTTCACGCGAAGGTCTTTGAAGCCATCCCGGACCAGCGGGATCGGGCGGTCCTGGACCGGGTGCTCCGATCCCTGAGGGACGCCTTGAACCTTCCCGACGGATCCCGGCAGCAGGCCATCCTCCATGGCTTCCTGGAACTGGTGCCCACCTACCGTCCTTCCCTCGCGGGATTGGGGAAACACCTCGCGGAATCGCTTCCCGGCCCCGGGAGCAGACCACCGAAACCTGTGCCACCCCCCACGATCCGTGTCCGGCGGCCCTCCCTTCCGATCGCGCAACTGCAGTCCTGACGGGGGACCCTGGTGGACCCGTCATCACCTTTCGCGACGCAAGTCGGGCCCGTGGTCCGAAGCCTTTGAGGGAATTGCGGGAATGCAGGATGTCGAGTGATAGCATGAACCACTAAGTGCCAATAGTGGTGCGGATTTCAGAAGCTTTTTTGACCCTTCATGATCCGGTCAAATTTGATTTCCCGTTTGGAGTGTTCATGCGCATCGGCTTCCTGGGACTCGGAGACATGGGCACGCCCATGGCCCGGAATCTCCTGCGGCTGGGGCACACGGTCACCGTCTACAACCGCACTCCGGGGAAAGCCGAAGCTCTGATCGCTGATGGGGCGAGGGAATCCACCACCGTGGCCGAAGCCGTGATGGACGCGGAGGTGGCCATCACCATGCTCGCGGATAGCGTGGCCGTGGCGTCGGTGGTCTATGGTCCCGCGGGGCTGCTCCAGCACCTGCCTCCCAAAAGCATCCACCTCTGCATGAGCACCATCGAAGTCCAGGTCTCCGCCGAACTGGCCTCGGCCCATGCCCAGGCTGACCAGGGCTATGTGGCGGCTCCCATCTTCGGGAGGGCCGGCGCTGCGGCCTCCCGCCGCATTTGGATCATGGCCGGAGGACCTGAACCCCTGGTGAACCGGTGCCTCCCCATCTTCGTCGCCCTGGGAAAGGGCCTTACGCGCGTGGGTCCCAAGGCCGCACTCGCCCACGCCCTCAAGCTGAGTGGCGTCGCGCTCTCGGAGGCCATGGAGAAGGCCCTCTCAGAGATTGTCGCTTCCTGCGAGAAGGCGGGAATGGCTCCTGCCGACTACCTCCGGTTTCTGAACACGGAGACCTTCAAGTTCCCGCTGGTGGATGCCTTCAGCGGCGTCATGATCCCGGGCTCCCTCGACCCGCCAGATCCCTCCCGGGATCTCGCGGCCAATGAATGGCTGATGGCCCTTGAGGCCTCGAATGGATTGGGCACGACCCACCCGGTGGCAGATCCGCCCAAGACCCGGATCCAAGCCGCCGGTACCCGGGGCATGAGGGGAGAGGATCCGGCGGCCCTGTCCCGGGCCTCCCGCATGGAGACAGGATGGGTAGGGAGCCCTGCCCTGGGTCTGAAACCGGTTCCGCCCGCGCCACCCCCTTCGCCCCTGGACGGGCGCCACACGCCGGACCCGGAAAGGGCCGCTGATCCGAAGGGCACCCTGCTCAAACGGATGGTGAAGCCCCGGCCTGTTCCTCCCCCCGCGGAGGTGGCTGCACACGCCTCGCCCGATCAGAAGGCGGGCACCCCCACCGGCGGCATCGCCGGGCCCCCGCAGGTGGACCCTTTTCACACCTTCACCGCCACGGATGGCGGATCCCAGGTGACGCTGCATCTGGACCAGACCAGCCATTTCGAGGCGATCAAAGGCCAGGTTTGGGCCTGGTCCCACGGAAAGCGCTACAAAACGCCCTGGGGCAACCTGGGCGAAGTGGAGTTGGCCTTCAGGCACATCCTGTTCCTGTTGATCCAGCGCCACATCCTGCTGCGGCCCGAGGCCACCCTCGACTTTCAGCCCACTTTTGGCGGAGGAGCGAAGGCGCGGGTTGGTGAAAACCTGGAACTCAGTGTCAGCCGGGCCGCCGCACCCCGACTCAAGGAGTTGCTGGGATTGTGATGGGCTGGCCTGGGTCTAGGAGCGTGTCCAAGTAATGGGTGGGGGCTGCACTGGGGCGCCAGCCGAGGGAGGCAAGGAAGGCGACGAAGGCCCTGGTGGTTCCAAGGACGAGGAGCCTGACGCAGCATCCCGACGGCTGCCGCCCCAGCCCGAAGGGTTGATGGCAAAGGGCCCCCATGCGGCGTCACCGGGCTGGAACGGTGAACCCGCACCGCCCTGCGCCCGCTTCCTGGCCTGGTAGCCCTTTGCCATCAATGCAGCCCCTGTCGATTACTTGGACACGCTCCTAGTTCTGGACCCAACTCGTGCCACGGGGCCGAGGCAGTAGCGAGTGAATGAAAAAACCGCCACCTGCCGATGGAATTTGGTAGATTAGCGTATGGGGGGAGGGTCCCATGCATGGTGAGCGAGTCCGGTTCCGGTTGCTCGAAGTACTGGCCCTTGGAACGATCTGCCCGCTGATCGGCTCCATGTGGGGTACCGCTAGCGATGCCAGGTGACAACGTTGCGCACGACCTGATTCCCGGGAGTACTTTTGTGAACCCGAGCGATTCATTCCCCATCCAGTCCCAACCCGGCATCTCACAGCGGCATGGATTCACTGAATCCGAATCCGAAAGCATGTTGCGAGATTTGATTCTCCTTGCCGCGACCTTTACCGGCGCCATCACGGCATTGGCGCTGCGTGACGAAACGGGCATCTGGTACCGGGATGACAGCGGTCTCAACGCTGAACAACAGGCGGCGCTTGAGGCAGCCATGTCCCAAGGCTTGACCCTTGAATCGAGCGGCCGCCTGCTGCAGGAGCATGGGATCCAGGTCGTCGAGGCCGTGCCACTGGTGGATCTCTACCACCGTACCATCGGCACCTTGTGCGTGTTATCCCCTTCCCCGCTCACGCTATCGGCGAGCCATCGGGATGGCCTCGAACTGGTGGCCGGCCATATCCAGACACTCCTGGCAGCGGATCGGCAACAGATGGAGCTGCGTGCCACACCTCGTGCTCCGTCCGCCGCCTCCTTTGTGCCAGGCCTCGTCCATGAGCTGGGAAGTTTCATTTTTGGGATCTCGGCGAACCTCGATGCCTTCGAGGCGAGGTTCGCCGGGATGGATGATGTCAGCAAATACGGAGCCAGCATCCGGAGAAGCCTGGATCGAATGAGCGCCTTCATCCAGGAGTTGAGAGAATACGCGGATCCGCGGCGGTACTCATGGACCGCGCGCGAATTGGAACCCCTGCTGCGGGAGGCCATCGAACACCACAATCCCATGGCCGCGAAGAACCACGTAGATCTCCACCTCCATGTCGAGGGGCCCTTGCCTACGCTCAATGTGGACGAACTGAGTCTCCGGTCGGCCTTCATCCGCGTGATTGATCTTGTCTTGCGGCAGGAAGAAGCGGGCGGTCGCGTCGTGCTCCATGTCGAGAAGCGCCTCCTGGGTGAGAGGCTCGTGATCTGCGGACACCTGGATGGTTCCAGCTTGAAACTCAAGGATGTGGATCCAGCCCGCCTATTCGAACCCTTCTACTTCCGGGCGTCCGGATTTGGCCGCCTTGCCCTGCCTGGGGCCAGGCGAGTCCTGGAATCCCACGGAGGGAACCTCACGGCAGGTCCCGGACCCGAAGGAGGCATGAGGATCAGCTTCATGTTGCCCGTGGTACTGACCTATCCTTTGCAATCAGCCAGCCAATCTTGAGGGTTCCATGGCGAAAGCGAAGGTCCTGGTGGTTGATGATGATGAGACGATCCGCTTTGCGATAAGGGATTTCCTGGAACTCCACGGCTTCCTCGTGGATGAAGCGGAGACGTGCGCCGAGGCGGAAATCAGATTTCGCGCGGATGTGTTCGATGCCGTCACCCTGGACTACTCCCTGCCGGATGGGAACGCCATGGATCTGCTTCCAAGGCTGAAAGCCCTCGATGCCGGGGTACCGATCATTCTCCTCACCGCCTATGCCAGCATCGAACTCGCCGTGCGGGCCATTCAACTTGGAGCCGAACATTTTCTGGTGAAGCCCCTGGATCTTCCAGCCCTCCTGATGGTGCTGGAGCGGGCACTGGAAAACCAGCGGAACCGCCGAAAACAGGTGGCCCGCGATTCCATCGAACAACCCCAGCGAGCCGTGAATCCCTTCATCGGACAAAGCGCCGCCATCCAGAAGCTGGCGGAGCAGTCGCGGCAGGCCGCTGCGACCGAAAGCCCCGTACTCATCCAGGGCGAGACCGGCACGGGCAAAAGCGAATTGGCCCGATGGATTCACCGCTTCAGTTCGAGGGCTTCCGAGCCCATGCTGGAACTCAATTGCGGTGGATTCACCAAGGATCTCCTGGAAACCGAACTTTTCGGACACGAAAAAGGCGCCTTCACGGGTGCGATCACAACCAAAGTCGGCCTTCTGGAGGCAGCCCATCACGGTACGGTCTTTCTGGATGAAATCGGTGACATTGATCTGCAGATCCAGCCAAGAATCCTCAAGGCCTTGGAAGAAAAACGGTTCCGCCGCCTAGGCGGAGTCCAGGACCGGAAAGTGGATTTCCGTCTGATCGCCGCCACCCACCAGAACCTGGACCGGCTCGTGCAGGACCAGCTCTTCCGGTCTGATCTTTTCTATCGCATAAGCGTCATCCAGATCTCCGTACCCCCACTGCGCGAGCGCGCAGAGGATATCCCCGACTTCGCCCAGCGCCTCCTGGACCGCCTTACCAGCGAGTGTGGGCGGGAGCCAATGAAGCTCACCCAGAGTGGACTGATGAAGCTGCAAAAGCATTTGTGGCCCGGCAACATCCGCGAGCTGCGGAATGTCCTGGAACGGGCCTTGATGGGAGCCAGCTCCTCCGAGATCCATGCGCTGGATCTGGATTTCGCGTCCAGCCCCCAAGCCCGGATCCAGGAAGGGCTTCCTAAAATGACGTTAAAGGAACTGGAGCGGCACTATATTATCCAGATCCTTCATGAGGAGGGAGGCCAGGTGGATCGTGCCGCCAAACGGCTCGATATCCCTCGCAGTACGCTCTATCAAAAGCTCAAAACCTTTGGTCCCGAATTGTCCAGATCCTAGAATCCGGATCCAGAATCCAGAATCTAGTATTTTCCGTGTTTCACTATGGACATATAAACACTTGAAACACAGGATCTTATATAGCAACCCGTCATTGAATTTTCATGGCACCTCCCTTGCCTTTACTGGCCTGCGGAGGTTCCAATGCGAACGGGAAGTTGCCTTGCCACACTTCAGGGAATGGCCATTGTTGGAGTGCTGATCCAGTTCGCGTGTGGTGGAAGCGCCAGTGCCAATGGTGGAGGCACGGTGGGTGTGACTCCGGTGAGCCCACTGACCGTAACGCTCACGACCGCCCCCACCGAAGTCACCTCCGGTGGCACCTTATCCTTCACGGTTCAGGTCGTGGGTTCCACAAACACAGCCGTGACCTGGTCGGTGGATAGCATCCAGAACGGGAATGGCACTGTTGGCACAATTTCCGGCACCGGGAACACCGTCACTTACACGGCCCCCGTGGGCGCAAGTAGCCATGTGGTGGCTGCCACCAGCGTTTCGGATCTGACCAAGTCGGCCAGCGCGAATGTGTCCGTCCGCCTTTCCTCCACAATCTCATCGGTGACGGTGAGCCCCACATCCTTGACCCAGGTCGTGGGCACCCAGAGGCAGTTCACCGCGACGGTCACGGGCACGGGAAGCTACAACCCAGAGACAACCTGGTCCGCTCTGCGGGGCAGCATCTCCAGCACCGGCCTCTACACCGCTCCATCCACCAGCGGCAGTGACGTGGTGACCGCCAAGAGCCTGCAGGACCCCACCAAGGCCGCCGCCACCAGCGTCACCGTTTCCGCGGCCGTTTCCTCCACCATCAGCTCCGTGGCCGTGAGTCCCACATCCTCGACCCAGAATGTGGGCACTCAGAAACAGTTCACCGCGACGGTCACGGGCACGGGAAGCTACAACCCAGGGGTCAGCTGGTCCGCCCAGCGGGGCAGCATCACCAGTGCCGGCCTCTACACCGCTCCATCCACGAGCGGCACGGACGTGGTGACCGCCGCGAGCCAGCAGGACGCCAGCAAGGCCGCCACCGCCAGCATCGTGGTCAGCAGCACTGCCACGGTCACCCTCGGACCACTGGCAGCCTTCCCCGGATGTGAAGGCATGGGAAGTGGAGCCACGGGAGGCCGCGGCGGGGTCGTCTACACCGTGAACACCCTCGAAGACACCACCAATCCTGGGGCCGTGCCACAGAATGGACCGAACGGGCCCACCTGCTCGCTGCGCGACGCCATGCTGAAGAGTGGACCACGGACCATCGTTTTCTCGGTCGGCGGGACCATCACGCTCCACTCGACCCTATGGCCAGTGCCTCCCGGTTTGACCATCGCCGGGCACACCGCGCCAGGCGGAGGCATCCAGATCAAGGGGGATGGCAGTTTCGGCAACGGTGGAAGCATGATCTGGATCAACGGAAACAGCATCGTCCGATACCTGAGGATCCGCCCCGGCAATGCTCCCGTGAACGCCAGCTATCAAGGCCTCACCGGATTGGCGGTGTCCATGGACACCACGGATGATGTGGTGCTCGATCACAACTCATTCGAATGGGATGGGAACAAGGCCGTGGCATGGTGGTCGGAAAATGGGGTCCGTCGCGGCACCTTCTCCTGGAATCTCGTGGCGGAATGTCTCGCGCCGCACAGCACGGGGATGCTGATCGGCGGGTACAACATGGGCCAGGCCAATATGGATCAATCCAGCTGGGACGGGCACCACAACGTGCTCGCCACCATTGACCACCGTCTTCCCTATACAAACCTCAAATACGGGCGCTGGATCAACAACTTCATCTTCGGCTACAACTACGCCATGCTGGTTCGCGGTGGCACACAGTTCGACATCATCGGCAATGTCTACGATGGGCTGACGTCCAGACTCCCGGCCCTCGACACGAAGAACGAGGTCCGTTGGGCCGATACCGTCGAACACAACGAAAACAACATTCTCCCGAGTGGCACCGCCCAGATTTTCATGAGCAACAATTTCGGCCCCAGCAACCCCCAGGGGACATCCGACGACTTCACCACCATGCTCCGGATCGCCTCCAGCGAGAATAGCCAGCTCGACGACAATGTTGTGGATTTCAAGTACAAGGCCCTCGGACCGACCATACCGGCTTCCCTCAACGCATGGCCCATCACCATCTCGACCCTGACTTCGGCGAACGACCTGAAGGCCATCCTGACCCCGGCCGCTGGCGCCTACCGCCGGCTCGCTCCGGACGGTTCCTGGGTCGCGAACCGGGATCCAGTGGATGCCCGGGTCATAGGCTACATCCTGAATCCCGCCACCAGCCCGACAGGATATGTGTACACCGCCGGACCTTATCCGGTTCTGTCCGCCGGCACGGCTGCTGTAGACACCGATGGGGACGGCATGCCTGACATCTGGGAGGATGCCCACGGCCTCAACAAGGCGGATCCATTGGATCGCAACATCGCCAGGGCGAACGCCCGTGGGTATACGAACCTTGAGCTGTATCTCTCAGGTCTGTTTCCCAACGGCACTCCCTTGCCGTGAATGGCAACTCCGTTCAGGCGGGCGGGAACGGGAAACTACGGGCAGGTGTCGGGGTGGTTGTTCCTCAGTTTGTTCGGACCGATCGTGTTGGCACCTGACGGGTAGGCATTCCGTATGCCACATGCCGCGCTATTCCGTACGGTATTGCCAGTGAGGATGTTGCCGGCCGTATCGTACAGGAGAATGCCGTACCCGATGCTTCCGGGGGGAGGGGCCGCCCTGGTTCCTGTCACCGTGTTTCCCGTGAGTAAGATGCTGTTGGCCTGGTTCCTCAGGTAGATTCCATTCCCGATGTTGTCTGTGACCGTGTTGTTGCTGATCTGAAGGCCGCTGCAATTGCTGACTCCGATCCCGGAGGCCCCGTGATGCCGGCCATTGCCCAGGGCCTTGTTGCCATCCACCACCACATCGGTCACGAAGGCCCTCCCCCTGTTCGCGATCGCGGGCCCGATCGCGAGACCATCCGTCGCGTTTGAAGCGAATGTGCATCCCGTGAATCGGACATTGCACACGGTTTGCCCGATATTGGGCTCGATGGCGGTTCCGGCCCCGCAGACAAAAACGCCGTTCTCCATGAAACCCGTCGTGTTCTTGAACGTGCAGCTTTCCACCACCAGGCCATCAACACTGGTCACAGACATTCCCTGACGGCGATTCCCATCCGCCACAACCCTGCACAGGGTCACATCCCAGGACGCCTCGCCAATGTAGAACCCGTCCAGCCAGCAATCCTTCGAGGTCAGGCCTTGCACGACCACGTGCCGGGATCTCGCCACCTTCAGGCCAATTCCCCCTTCCCGGGTATCCAGAATGCTGTTGTTGTGGCGGTTGCCAATGATTGTGCCGCCAAGAATTTGGACGTTTTGAACGCCACCAACGAGCAGTACGACATAGTTGGATGTGGATGTGGGAAGGGCCTGAAGGACCGCTCCGGGTTCGAATCGCAGCGTCATGTCACTCCTGAGGCGGATTCCGGCATGGGTACTGGCCACTGGATCCACCAGGTAGATCCCAGCCGGGATGACGACCGAGCCGCCGGTGCCGGCCACAGCATTGACGGCCTTCTGGATGGCGGACGTATCATCGGTGACGCCGTCCCCCCTGGCTCCAAACATGGCATCCTTCACATTCACCATGAAGTCTGACGATGGCGCAGGCGCGCAGTGGGTCACGGCCGGAGGCCTTGCATCGGTGGAGGCAGGATAGCCATCCCCATTCCCAGAAGCCTGGCAAAGGGTTCCATACGCCAGAATTGCAATTCGAAGCAGTCTGGAGCCGCCTGGACCTGCAAGCATCACGGCTCCCAAAGAATGAAACAGACATGACTGGTTCCCACCGGTCACCCCTGTCCCGAGAAAAGTCAACCTCCCAGAATTCTGCCTACACTAGAATCTACCCCCGAAGGGAGTATTGGATCTATCACGACTTTCGTGCGGTTGAACATGGGTTCCATTATGATATTTTCGACCAAGCTTGATCACGATATCCTTTTTCATCGAGCGGGTCCCGGAACGCCAGGCTGGGACCCTCCGGCGTACCAGCCGATCCATGCCCTCCATCCGGAACTGATCGAAGGAAGTCAGCGATGCACTCAACCATCCATGCCATCCAGGGAGGGTCGTCATCATGATCGGTGATTGGATCAAGCGGTATCGGCTGAAGAGGTTGGTCAGGCAGGGGCTTCAGATCGCCGATGACTGCCGCCTGATTGGCATGCCCGATTTGGGTTCTGAATGTTGCCTCATCAGCATCGGCAAGCATGTGACCATCGCGAGCAAGGTCACCTTCATCACCCACGATGGGGGCACCAGGGTTTTCCGTGACCAACCCAGATACCGGGATGTCATCAAGTACGGCAGGATTACGATTCACGACAATTGCTGGATTGGAAAGGGTTGCACCCTCCTGCCCGGCATAAGTATCGGCCCCAATTCGGTGGTGGGCGCTCGTTCCGTGGTGACCAAGGACATCCCTCCCAACTCGGTGGCCTGTGGCAATCCCGCCCGAGTCATCAAAACGCTGGAAGCCTATGCGGAGGCGTGCCTGGCCGCCACGCCCGAGTACGACCGCGAGGCCTACCATCGGGACAAGAACGCTGAGTTGACCCGATTGTTTCCCCGCCCCTGGTGAAGGAGCCCAAGTCTTGACCGATTCCCACTACCTTCTCCGCTTCGACGATATCTGTCCCACCATGAACTGGGTGGTGTGGGAAGCGATTGAACGCCATCTGGTGCTGCACCAGGTGCGGCCCATCCTCGCGGTCGTTCCGGACAACCGCGATCCGAAACTCATGTGGGGCCCCCCCGTTCCTGACTTCTGGGACCGTGTCCGGCGCTGGCAGGGCATGGGATACACCATCGCCTTGCATGGCTACCAGCATGTCTATGTCAATCGGGAACGGGGGATGACGAGGTTGACACCCAACAGCGAGTTCGCCGGCCTCCCCTACGAGGAACAAAAGGCCAAGCTTGAGAAAGCATTGGCCATCTTCGGGGAACAGGGAATCCGGGTTGATGCCTTCGTGGCTCCCTCCCATTCCTTCGATCGCACCACCCTGACGGTGCTCACCGAATTGGGTGTGAAAGTGATCAGTGATGGTCTGTGGCCCTGGCCTCATGCCGGGGAGGATGGGATGTTCTGGGTGCCCCAGCAGCTTTGGGACTTCCGGCCCAGATCCTCGGGCATCTGGACCGTATGCAACCACCACAACGCCTGGACGGAACAACAGGTGGAGGCATTCGGGAAGAACCTGGCCATCCACGCTGGGCGGATGACCGACCTTGCCCGGGTGATCCAGGCCTTTGCCGGAAGACCATTGACGATCGCGGACCGGGTGGCCGCCTTTTGCGACTTGATGTGGAACCACCGCATCAAGGCAGTTCTTTGGCGGATGCGACGGCAACTGTCCAAGGCCGGGCACGCATCCTGATGGCCGTGAACGCCCACCTGCTCCCTCTGCGGGAGGCCTCCGCCGCCCACCTGCCGTGCGGGGGGTGAACCTTGGACACCCAGTTCATTCAGGGGGCCCGCTACCTGCTCCGCTTCGACGACATGTGCCCAACCATGGATTGGTCTTTATGGGATCAGGTCGAGGGCCTTCTGGTGGAAGCAGGGGTGAAGCCCATCCTGGCCGTGATCCCGGATAACCAGGATCCCAGGCTCCTGGTCGCCCCCCCCTCGCCTGTCTTCTGGGACCGGGTGCGGAGTTGGCAGGCTCGCGGTTGGTCCATCGGCCTCCATGGGTACCAGCACACCTATGTGAACAAGGATCCGGGCATCCTCCGGCTGAATCGGAAGAGCGAGTTCGCCGGCCTGGGCTATTCAGAGCAGGTGGAAAAACTCCAAAAAGGGCTTGAGGTGTTTGAACGGGAGGGCGTCCATGCGGATGCCTGGGTGGCCCCGGCCCACTCCTTCGACTGGGTCACCGTTTCAGCCCTCTCCGCCCTGGGGATCCGGACCATCAGTGATGGGATGGCCCTGTCCCCCTACCAGGACCGGCAGGGCAACCTATGGATCCCCCAGCAGTTCGCGAACATGCGCCCCATGCCTTTTGGCGTTTGGACCTTCTGCTACCACCTGGAAGATTTCACTCCGAAGGCCATGGTCACCTTCCGAAAGCGCCTGAAGCAACTGGGCCCCCGGATGGTCTCCCTTCAGGATGTCGCGGGAATGGGAAACAGGCCTCAATCTGCCGGCGACAGGTTGGTGGGCCTGCTTCGCCAGGCCGTGTCTGGACTGCGGCGACTCAAGCGGTGACGGGGTTCCGGTTCAAGCCTCCGTCTTCTTGTACTTGTAGTCGTAGTCGTACTTGTAGTACCCGTAGATCCCGCCCACGCCGATCAGCTTGATGTCATTGAAGACACAGCCTTTCAACCGTCCACCCAAATTCTTCAGGCGGTTCTGGCATGTGCGGAATTCATCCAGGGAATGAGCGCCGTACCTGGCCACCAGCAGGATCGCTTCCGCCTTGGAACCGATGACGATGGCATCCGTGACCGGAAGGAGCGGGGGCGCGTCGAAAATGACGAAATCGAAGGCTTGCGAAACCTGGGACGTGAACTCCGAGAAGCGATTGGACATCAGCAGCACCAGTGGATCCGGGGGAATGACCCCGGTGCTGATCAGGCTGAGGCCAGGAACATCCGTCTTCCGGATCACGGACTTCCAATCCACCTGCCCGGAGAGCACCTCGGACAGCCCCCCTGCCCGGCGCTTGGCGCCGAAGGATCGGTGGAGGTTCCCCTTTCTCAGGTCGGCATCCACCAGCAGAACACGTCCACCGGCTTGCGCGAGTACGACACTCAAATTATTACTGACAAATGATTTGCCGATGGCGGAAGAGGGGCCTGTGATCAGGATGATCCGGTTGGTGCTCGTCTCCATGGTGAAGTGGAGCACGGTGCGCAGGCTCCGGAGGCTCTCCGTGGCCAGATCCTCCGAGTCCCGAACGGCCAGCAGGTGGAGGCCGGGGGCGTTTTTCAGGATGGCCCGGTCCAGCGTCCTCTGGGCCTCGCTGTGGGGGATGGTCACCAGGATCGGCAAACCCAGTTTGGCTTCGATGATCCGGTGGTCCTCGATGCCACGGCGGAACACCCGGCGCAGAACGGTCAACCCCGTACCCACAACGAAGCCGATGAACAGGAACAGGATCACCAGGACTTTTTTCTTGGGAGCGATGGGCTCGAAAGCGGGAATGGCCAAATCAACCACCCTCGCGTTTCCCATGGAGCCGGCGAGGGAGTTCTGCAACTGCTGGATGCTGTTCAGCAGGGATGTGTACATCTCCGATTTGATATGCGCGTCCCGGGTCAGCCGGACGATTTCCTGCTGAGTCCCGGGGAGGGCCGTCACTTTTTCATCCACCTTCCTGGCCTCGGCCTGCAGATGGGAGATCTGCTGGTCCGTGGTAACCACCAGATCGGAGTGCTCCGTGTAGGTTCGGAGCAGTTCCTGCCTTTTCTGCCGTAGGGCCGAAATCTGGGCCTCGAGACTGGAGTTCTGTTGGAGGAAAAGTTCACCTTCCCGGACCATATCCACTGCTCCGCTCCGCCTGCGGAAATCATTGAGGCGGCTTTCGGCATCAGCCAGTTGGGCCTGCAGCGCGGGCCGCTGGTTCTGCAGCAGGGCAAGTGCCTTCGAGGATTGTCCGGCCTTCCTTTCGATCGTCTGGGCGATGTACTGATTCAGAATCGCGTTCAGGATTCCGGCCCCCCGTTCGGGGTCAGAGGCCTGAAGACTCAGCCACAGGATATTGGAAGACACATAGGCGTTCTTGCCCCTCTCCTCAATCTGCAAGTTCAACCGGAGATCGTTGATCGCCTCCAGCCTGGGGTTCAATGCAAGGGAGTACACCTGCCCGGGTTTCCCTTGCAGGGTGCGCACCTTCAGGCTCAGGGGGCTCCCCTGGTAGGTCACATCCACTCGATCCCCGGGCCTGCCCTGGGCGAGGGGGGAATCATCCGGCGCGTTCCACTGGTAGCCGCCCCCGGGAAGGGCGATCAGGCGGAAGATGGTCCCCCGCATGCGCTCGGGCACCACAAAGGATTCGATGTCGATTTTCGGCCGTTTGGCCGGATCCCTCGCCTGCAATTTGCCGATGATGGGCGTCAGGATGGGGCGGGACATCACATCGAGCCCCAGGTTCTCGACAACCCGGGCCAGGATCAGGTTGCTCTTCAGGATCTCTATTTCGCCCTGGGCCACCGTTGGAAGGGTGTAGGGGCCCTCGATCGTGGTGAATTCGGAACCCTGTGAACCGTACGTCTTCTGGGTCTCCGTCTGGAGCAGGGCCTCCACCTGGTAGACCGGGGAGGCAGTCAACGCGTAGAGGACGCCCACGACGAGAAAGCAGAAAACGGAGCCCAGGATCAGGTACCGGCCTTCCCACACATTCGCGACGATCTCGCCGAGATTGAATTCGTCGGCCTTATCAGAACCGGAGGCTTGCCTCGAATAGGGTTCATCCTGGCTGGGGTGGGACGATCTCGGATCGTTGGGGGCAGTGGGGTTCATGCGTGCCTTTGCTTGTGAGCCAAATGGGGTGGCCAATCCGCGACAGACCGGCTGATGTGTTCAAAGGCCTGCCGGAAGGCCTCAGGCCCCTTCCGGAAGGGGTCGGGGATTTCCCGGGAGGAGCCCGGCCGCCAGTGCCCCAGGAGATAGACGCGACCGCGGACGCTGGGAAACACGCGCTGGCAGTCCTCCTTCTGGCGCTCATCCATGACCAGGATGAGATCCGCCGCGAGGGCCATGGCGGCAGTGAGTTGGCGGCCACGGTGCCTGGAGATGTCCAGGCCGCATTCCGCCATGATGGTCTGGGCCTCGGGATCCGCAGGGAAGCCCTCCAGGGCGGTCAGCCCCGCGGAGCCGATGCTCATCCACTCTCCCAGGACCCCCCGGAGCAGAGCCTCCCCCATGGGGCTGCGGCAATGGTTTCCATCGCAGACCACAAGGATCGAGGCAATATTGGGCAGGGGCTTCAGGGGGCTGTCTCCGCGATGGAACAAGTATCTCCATCCGAGGACGCGCCGGCCAAGAGGGATTGCCCCGCACCCGATCACCTGCGATTGGCGAAGTAGTCGATTTGCGCCGCCGTGAGCCCCACCGAGGTTGCCGCGGAAATGGTAGGAAGCAGGAGGTTCATGACGCGGTTGAAGCGGACCAGCGTACCGGCATCCACATAGACGATATCGCGGGGGTTCAGGGCGAACCGGTCGGCCAGCACCATGGAGGCCGGGTTGCGGGCATCGAGATGGAAGACATCCACGGCATTGGCACTGCCCCCTGCCCGGATGACATAGATGGACGTGGCATCGGAACTCGCGACCTGGATGCCTCCAGCTTCGGAGATGGCCTTGGCGAGAGAGAGATTCCCATGGACCAGGGGCACGTTCCCCGGTCGGGTCAGCTCACCCATCATGTATACCGGTGTTTCGGAAGCGCTGGGAACCTGCAGGGTGTCGCCATCCTGAAGCAGGATCGGCCCCAGGCGGCTGCCTGCGGCCACGGCCTTGTGGAAATTGAGTTTCCAGGACCGGGTGCCCCGGGTCAGTACCATGCGGCTGTCGTCGGCCGTGGGCAGGAATCCACCGGCCCGGTTCACAGCCTCGGCCAGGGTGAAGGGGACATCCGTGACCGGGTATATGGCGGGATTGCGGACCTCGCCTCCCACGTAGACTTTCTGGGAGCGGTAGACGAGGACTTTGACGTCCACCTGGGGATTCCTGAGCGATTTGGCCAGTTGGGCGGTCAGAGCCTCCCGCGCCTCGCCCGTGGTCAAGCCACTGACCTTCAGCTTGCCCACATAGGGGAAATAGATGAATCCAGCCTCATCCACCAGGTTCCCGTAGGACGAGTCTGAACGGTTTGGCCCCATGGGCAGGGAGATCTCTGGATGATCCCAGACGGTGACCAACAGGACATCCTGGGGACCGATCCGGTAGGGCTGAGGCTTCTCCGCGACGAGCCCGCCCAGGTCTAGGGCCTCGGGTGCCCGGGCAACCTGGGCATTCAGCAGCTGGGGCGTGACCGAACGCAGCGTGAGTGAAAGCCCGTCCACCTCGACCGGGGCCTCGCGTTTGTTGGGCCGCATGGTCATCTTCATGCCAGGCGCCTGGCAGCCGCAAAGGACCGCCAATGACACGAGTGATGGGCCCAGCTTCCCCGAAAGAAGACGGGCGCCGGCCTTGGCCCGGAAGCCGCCAGGGAAGAACGGGAAGGACGAACGAAAGCCGTACGCGAAAGATCGGAACACTGTGCTCTCCAGATGGAACTCAGTCCACGGTGCTTTTCCCACGCGTAGTATGGATCAGCCGATTACGCGATTTTCAAGTTTTTTTTGCTAATTTTCACAAGAGCTTTTCATCCATGGGGCCGGTCTGGAGCCGTCAGGACGATATCTCAGTAGGGGATGGGTTCTCCCGGAGCGCCCCCAGCAGCCTTGAATCCTCCTCAAGCAGGCGGACCATCCGGCAAATCAGGGATGAGCGGAGCGACAGGAGGCGCTGCCCTGGGAGGATGGGGCCCATCTGCGCGCGAACAGCCCGCACCCAGGGAGTCGGGATGATGCGCTTGAGGGCGGCCCGCAGGGATCGGGTGGGCGCCCAGGGCGAGGGGGCCCGCCCGATCCCGGCGAGCAGTGATTCCCGGAAGCGGGTGGGGAACAGACTATGGGCGATTTCAGTTCCCAGCTCGTCCCCAAGCCAGCGGGAATAGGCCAGTGACCCAAGGTAGCCGTTCCTGTCGTCATCTGCCCCCATGGTCGCATAGGGGACAGGTGGGCTCACCGACCTGGCGAGATCCTTGAACAACCCTTTATCGGTTCGGAATTGATCCGGCATTTCCCGGACGAATTCCAGCACGCGGCGGGAGAGCAAGGGGCTCGCGATCTCGACGAAGGGGGCCTTGACATCGTTCAAGGCCGCCAGACCGATGGGAATGCGGAAGGAATGATAGAGGCGATCCCGGTAGACAGCGATCGTTTCATCCTCTCGGCGTTCAAGGTTTTCGGGAATCCACTGCTTCCCATCCGCGATCTGTTCGGCGGTGGCCTCGTCCATGAAATCCGCCAGCACCATCATCCCCACGGAGGTTCTCGCGTGCTGCGCCGAGTTGACGGGGATCCAGCCGAATCCCTCATCCCCCCTGATCACGCCATCAATGCCCCGTTCAGGGAAAGCGGACCATAACCGGAGGCCATCCAGGTACGGGTACAGCTGGTCCGTCGTGCCGCCACTGGCAGAAAGGAAGGCATCCACCACCCGCTCTGGCGGGTCTTCCGAAGCCTCGGTCAGCAGGTAGTCGTGCGGCAGCCCGTAGTGCCCGGCGAGCCGCTTTGCGACGAAAGCGTCATTGCCGGGTTGGGAAAGGGAAGCGCCAAGCCCCCATGTCATCGTCTGGGGCCTCAGCCCGCCTTCGTACAGCAAGGACAGGATGAACCTGGAGTCATAGCCCCCGGACAAGGGGAAGGCCCAGGTGCCGGAGGAAAAATCGAACTGCTGGATCGCCTCCTTCAAAATCCCCATCAGTTCGTGCCGGCAATCCGACGCCAGCATCCTTCGTGGATGGAAATCAGCCGGGGGCGCGTGAAGGTCCAATCGCCAATGCATCCAGTCCAGCTCCAGTCGCGCGCCCCGTGGCAGGCGGGACAAACGCTTGTCCCAGGCAGCGGAGGGACCCAGCGAGCCCGAGGAAAGGAACCATGCGACGGCGGATCTATCCAGGTCGAGCCCTTCCAACAGGCAGACAAGCGCCCGCTGGGAGGTGGAGGCGAAGAAATGCTTCCCGGTCTGTGTGTACCAGAGGGTCCGCGAACCCGCGAAATCTGAACACACCTCAGTCCTGGCGCCGTTCGAGCGGACGAGGGCGAAGGTCCCATCGGGCAGCTCGGCCCCGGGTGCGTGCCACTCGGGCCAGCGGCCTTCAAAGGCGCCAAGGTGCGCCGAGGTGCCTTCCGAAATGGCCGCTCCGACCGGTCCCGTCAGGCAGAGGCAGTCGCTCCGGTTCATCACCACGTGGTGTGGGTGCCTCCGGGTTTCCACCGGTGAAATTCTGTCGGCAACCCGGTTCAGACTCGCTTCATCGAGGGCGTCCTCTGGATCGCGCCAGCAGGCATAGATCAAGTTGGACAAGCTTTCCCTCCAGGAGGAATGGGTCAGCGGCCCGAAGCGATGACCTGGCCCACCGCATGTTCCCACATGGCAAGCACTCGCTTCGTTGAAAACCGTTCCACGACCTCCGGGGCCCGTTCACCCAGGCGAGCGCGTTCGTGGGGATCCACCATCAGACGGACCAGAGCATCTGCCAGGGCCTGTGGTTCTCCGGGAGGAACCAGCAGCCCGTTCGATCCATCCACAATGATGTCCATGGCCGCCCCTCCGAATCGGGTGCTTATGACGGGGAGGCCGCAGGCCATGGCCTCGACCAGGGCATTCGGAAAGCCCTCGGCACGGGAAGGCAGGACAAACAAATCCGCGCCCCGGAGGATGTCGAAAGGACGGTCGGTAATGCCACGAAACTGGATCTGTCCAGCCATCCCCAGGGCGCTGACCATCTGTTCCAGCGGTTTTCGCTCCGGTCCCTCCCCCCACACATCCAGGCGCCAATGAGGCACCCGTGCTGTGGCCTTGGCGAAGGCCGTGACAAGCACATCGAATCCCTTGACGGGGGATAGCCGTCCCAGCGAAACGATGCACAGGCCGGATCCCTTCCGTGGGGTCTCCCGGGAACGCGGGGGAGGCGGAGGGACGGGGTTGGGGATGACGACGCCCCGGGCGCGAACCCGGGAGGGGAACCAATCCAGCACGCCCTGGGACTGAAAGACGATGAGGTCGGCTCGTGGATAGGCGAGGTCCCGGATGCGTCCCCATGGACGGCCGAGGGACCTTCGGGATGGATCGGTGCGTTCGGAGATGATGACGGGGATTCCCAACCCGCGCGTCGCCAGGATCGCCAGGGCGTTGGCCTTGTCTATGAAGGAAATAAGGACATCGGGCTGGACCTCTTTGATCGCTTGGCGAAGGATCCAGACTCGTTTGATGTTGTTCCAGATGGCAGACAGAAAGGAGCTGCTGTCTTTCAATAAATGGAGTGGCCGCAACTCAATGGAGCGCGCCAGTGGGTAGAAGGGTTCCACCTGATGGTCCTCCATGGTTAGAACAATCACCTCCCACCCCTTCTGGGCCCATTCATTGGCGAGGATCGAGAGCACGCGCTCCGCACCAGCAGCGCGGAGCGCCCAGATGAAAAAGGCAACTTTCACGCCATCGCCTCCCTAGCAGAGTGGCCCCCAACCCAGAAATCCAAAGGTGCTCCCGCATGTCCGGTACCTGGTGCCATTCGGTTCCGTGTAGAAGTCAAGTTGATTTTTTCACCGATATTTTCTCATGGCCTCATGGAGTTACAAGGTCTAGCGGAACCAGTACGAGTATACTTGGTCATGAAGTCACCGCGCAAATTGCTCGAAAGGTATGGAGATGAGAGCTGATTTCCTGCAGTTCAACCCGCCCGCCATTGGTGAAGGAGAAAGGGCTGAGGTCGAGGACACCCTGATGTCGGATTGGATCACCACGGGTCCCAAAACCCGTCAGTTCGAAGCCCGCCTCAAGGAGCGCCTCGAAGCTCCTGGCCTGGTGGCATTCAATTCCTGCACGGCCGGCCTCCACGTGGGCTTGGTGGTCCTGGGCATCGGGCCAGGGGATGAAGTGATCGTCCCCAGCCTGACCTTCTGTGCCACGGCGAATGTGGTCGAGCATGTGGGCGCCAGGCCGGTGCTCGTGGACGTGCTGCCCGACACCCTCACCCTTGATCCACAGGCGGTGGCCCGGGCCATCACCCCCCGCACGAAGGCGATCATGCCGGTTCACTACGCGGGGCACCCCGTTCAGTTGGATCCATTGTTCCATCTGGCGGAACAGCACCATCTCCATGTGGTGGAGGATGCAGCCCACGCGCTCCCGGCCAGGTACAAGGGACGGCTTGTCGGATCCCGGAAAAACCTCGCCGCCTTCAGTTTCTACGCCACCAAGAACCTCACCACGGCCGAGGGCGGTTGCTTGACTGGCGACGAGGAACTGCTGGAAAAGGCGCGCATCATCGGCCACCACGGCATGGACAAGGAAGCCTGGAAACGATTCGATCGTTCCGGGTCCTGGTACTACGAAGTCGTCCTCCCGGGCTTCAAATACAACATGACGGATATCCAGGCCTCCATCGGCCTTCGCCAGATGGATCGCCTTGATGCCTTCCAGGCACGGCGGCGGCAGGTGTTCGATGCCTACAATGCGAGGCTCGGCAAGCTGGGTGCCCTCCAGATCCCCGTGGAATCCCCGGAGGTGGAATCGAGCCTGCACCTCTATGTGCTCCGCCTGAAACCGGCGCAGCTGCGCATTGACCGCAACCGGTTCATTGACGAGTTGAAGAATCGTCAGATCGGAACCTCCGTCCACTACCTGCCCATCCACATGCAGCCTTTCTACCGGAACAAGTACGGCTACCGGCCCGAGGACTGCCCCGTGGCTGCCGACGCGTTCTCTAGGATGCTCTCCCTGCCCCTCCATCCCCGGCTGACGGACCAGGACGTGGACGATGTCTGCGTGGCCGTTGAAGACATCGTTCGCCTCCATCAGGCCTGAAGCATGATCCGCCTGTTCGACATCTTCTGCTCCGGCCTGGGCCTGGCGCTCCTGTCCCCGCTCTTCCTCCTCGTCGCGGCGGCCATCAAGCTGGGGGATGGCGGCCCCGTCTTCTTCAGGCAGGCGCGGGTAGGGTGGAACGGGCAGCCTTTCAGGATCCTGAAGTTCCGGACCATGGTCGTGGGCTCGGATCGGGCCGGGCTTCCCATCACCGTGGGCCATGACTCGCGCATCACCCGGGCCGGAACCTGGCTCCGGAAATGGAAACTGGATGAATTCCCCCAATTGGTCAACGTGCTCCGGGGGGAGATGAGCCTGGTGGGACCGAGACCCGAGGTGCCCCGCTACGTGGCCCTCTACACCGAAGAGCAGGCCAGGGTTCTGCTTCTCCGTCCCGGCATCACGGATGCCGCCTCCATCACCTACCGTCGCGAAAATGATGTCCTGCGCCGGACCGAGGACCCGGAAACCTTTTACATCCAGAACATCATGCCGAACAAGATCAGAATCAATCTCGAATACGCGGCCAGGGCGACTGTCTGGACCAACTTCAAAGTCATCCTTGCCACCCTGGGCGTCCTTCCGCCGCCCGTGCGGGTGAGGCAGGCTGGAGATCTCCGGGCCTTCGACCGGGTTCCTCTGGGGGCGCCTGCGCACCTGGTGACCGGAGATCTTCCCTCGTGGGAGGTACATCCCACCAATATCAGCCTTGGAGGGATTCTCCTGAAACCCGGACCCAGCCTTCCCGTGGGCAGCGTCTGCGAGCTGGCCATCTCCCCCGGGAGTCATGGCGTGGACCAGGTCGCCACGGAGGGTGTGGTCATCCGGACTGATCAGCAGGGCACGGCCCTTCGCTTCTCCCGGCCCCTGGAGGAAAGGATGTTCAAGACCATCGAAAAGCTCCGGTGAGACCCCGTTCCAGGGGCCGAGGCCGGGAAGGATGGGTCAGGGTCCAGGCAGGACCGGACGGCTCCACGAATACCAACCGTTATGCGAGAAAGTGGAGGGGAGATGGGGGAAATCAGGAGCATGGCCCCGCACCAATCCGAGGTCGCCAGGACGCCCATCAAGGGCATCCTCCTGGCGGTATTGATGGTGATCATCCTGAGTGGGGCCCTGCCCATCTTCTCCTACTTTTTCCGCAGCCTCACCTGGCTCATCTGGATCGCCATCTTCGGGATCATCTACCGGTTCTCGAAGGAACTCCCCCTGCTGCGCCTGATCAGCCCAGCCGGACCCTACCTGATCTGGCTCTTCTTCTATCTCATCTGGGCCCTCATCGTTTCACCCAACACGAATCTCGCCTACGCCTTCAAGGTCGCCTTGACCACCACCACCCTCGGTCTATGCATGGCCATCCTCACAGCCAAGCCTGTTTACCTGAGGACCTTCGCCAGCGCCGTCCAGTTCGCCGTGATCGGGAACGTAATCACACTCGTCTTGATCCTTTGGTCTGCGAAGTTCGCGGCCCTCGTACAGACCGTGGCCCCGCGCGCCGACACCTTCCAGGTTGGCATCACCCGTTTCGGGGGGTTGTGGGGCAATCCGAACATGGCGGGATACATTTGCCTGGTCGCCACCATCCTGTCGGTCCTGGCCATTCCCTGGATCGCATGGTTGGGCCGGTTGTCCTGCCTCCCGCTCCTCTACCTCGCCGAGAGCCGGAAGTCATTGATCCTGTATGTTCTGATTCTTCTCCTGTACCTGGTGGTGGTCCAAAGGCGGAATATCAAGTTCTGGCTGGTGGCGCTTTCCGCAGTGTTCTTTCTATCCATGGCCTTCGTCCTGAATGATGGACTCCGGGCCAAAGCCCATTCGGTGTCGAAAAATCCGGCGGTTTCACGCCTCACGGATCTGAGCGAGGAGGCTACCACCCAGAGCGGCGGTGAAACGCGCCTCGCTCTGCTCCAGCAATGGACGACCGTGCTGTCCGCGGCCCCATGGTACGGCTATGGGCTGCAGGCGATGGCCGGGGCAATCCACGACGAAAAGAATCCCGAGAAGGTGGTGAGCAAAGGGCTCTTCCCCTTGGGTACCCACAACACCTACCTCGGCCTACTGGTCGAAGTGGGTCCCGTGGGATTCATCGGATTCATCCTGGTGATGCTCTATTACGCCAGATTGTGCCTGGTCACCCCTGTGGATCCCATCGCCCGGTGGGTCCTCATGTCCTTCCTGCTTTGCAATGGCATCATCCTGTTCGTCAGTCAGGATCACCTCTTCTGTTTCGAAGGAAAAATCGCATTCACCCTGTTCTTCCTCCTGCCGTCCAGCCCGGGGCTGCGGCAGATGGGGCGGTGGCGGACCGAATCCCCATGAGCCGCCAGCCCTCCCCTTCCCCTGAATCCCCAGCAGTAAAAGGATGACGTCATGCGAGTGGGTCTGTGCGACAGGATGACCGGAGAATGGTTCAAGGAATTCGCACGCTCCAGTGATGCCCTGGGCCTGGATCATGGGCCCATCGCCATCGGTGCCGATGACTGGATGGACCAGTTGGAAGGAGTGGATATCTTCGTCTGGCGTCTCATCATGAGCGACCCCAGTTGCATGGCCGAAGCCCGCGCCAAGATCCCGATCCTCGAGGCCATGGGCATACGCTGCTTCCCCAACGCGAAGATGCTCTGGCTTTACGACGACAAGATCCGGGAGACCTTTTTTCTTCGGCAACACGGCTATCCGATGCCCCGCACCTGGATCTTCTTCGACTGGAAATCCGCCATGGACTTCGCCGCCGGGGCTTCCTATCCCCTCGTGGCCAAATCCCACTGCGGCGCCTCCTCCGGTGGGGTTGAATGCCTCAATTCCCCGCGGGAGGCGCAGCACCTCCTGAACCGGGTGTTCCGGAAAATGTCCCTCTGGGCGACGCTGCTGGAGAACTACTACGACATCCCCCGTCTGGCCAAGGGGGACATCCTCGTGCAACTGAAGTCCAGGTACCGGAACTCATGGCCGCGCTACGCCTATTTCCAGGAATACCTCCGCGTTGACCGGGACTGGAGAATCACGACCCTGGGAAGGGATCTCGTATCGGTCTTCACCCGCAAGAACAGGCCAGACGACTTCCGCGCCAGCGGCAGTGGCATCTGGGAAAAGGTGGACGCCCAGGATCTCCCGGCAGAAGCCTGCGATCTGGCCCTGAACATCAGCAACGGCCACCGGTTCACGAGCATGACCTACGATTTCATGAGAAACGGCGACCGTTGGGTGATCGGAGAACTCTCCTACGCCTTCCTGCTCAACGCGGTGTACTCGGACACCCTCTTCAGACGGGAGCCGGGGGGCTTTGTGCGCGCGGGATCCATCCCCATCGGAGAAATGCACCTCCAAGCGGTCATGAACCAGACAGCCGGGGTGGTGGATGCCCGTTAGCGCTGAACCTCCACAGAGACCGGAGCCAGGCGGCACGGCTTCCACCCCGTCTCTGCGTTCGATGGTGGACAGGATCCGGGCAAAGTGGGTCACATTCACGACCGGCTCGGTGAACCGGAAGGTGTTTGGCGCGGCCATGGTCGTGGGAACCATGACCCTGGGCATCAAGCTCGTTTCCCTTCTCAAGGAATCCTTCGTGGCGGCCGCTTTCGGCACGGGGAACGCCTACGATGCGTTCATTGTCGCCCTGCTGGTGCCAACCACGATCGTGGGCATCCTTTCGGGTTCCCTCAATGCCGCCCTGATCCCCACGTACATCGAAATCCGGGAGCAGGAGAACAGCGCGGCCGCCCAGCGGCTCTACACCACCATCCTCCTGTGGAACACCATCCTGCTGGTGGCGTTGACCCTGATCATGGCCGCCACGGTCCGTCACTGGCTTCCCATCATCGCATCCGGGTTCGACCCCCCCAAACTGGCCCTGGCCCGGAACCTCCTGCTCTGGTCCTTGCCCATCGTCATCCTGACGGGATTCTCCACCACCTGGGGCGCCCTGCTGAACGCTGGCGACAAGTTCGCCCTGGTGGCCATCGCCCCCGTCCTCCAGCCCCTGGCCATCATCCTTGGCCTTGGCCTGTTTGGCAGGTCCTGGGGCATTTACTCCCTGTTGGGAAGCACCATCCTCGGTGTACTGCTCGAGACGGTGCTTCTGGGCCTGGCCCTCGCCCGGCGGGGCCACTCTCTCATGCCACGCTGGTACGGGATGACGCCCGCCTTCCTCAAGGTGCGGGCTCAGTACGGCGCCTGCATCGCGGGATCCTTCATGGTGAGCGGCATGGGCCTGGTGGACCAGGCATTCGCGTCCACCCTCGGCCCCCGGAGCAATTCGTCCTTGAACTACGGCAGCAAGCTGGTGGCCCTGGTCTTGTCTCTGGGGGCGATGGCGCTGGGAACCGCCATCCTGCCCCAGCTGTCCCGGATGGTGGCCCTGAAGAACTGGACGGGCATCCGGCGATTCCTCCGCTTCTACTCCAGGGTCATCCTGGCCGTGACCATTCCTGCGAGCCTGATCCTCATCCTGATATCCGGTTTTCTTGTCCGGATCATGTACCAGCACGGCTCGTTCAACGAGGCGGACACGTCCCTGGTGGTCAAGGTCCAGATCTTCTACCTTCTGCGGATCCCCTTCTCCACCTGCCTGGTCCTGGTCACGCGCACCCTCACCGCCCTCAGGGCGAACCATATCCTGCTGTACATGTCCTTCGGAAGTTTCACCCTCAATGCCGTCCTGGACTATCTCTTCATCCAGAAATTCGGGATCGCCGGCATCACGTTGTCCACTTCCGCCTGCAGCGTGGTCATCCTTCTCACCCTGAGCGTGGCGATGTACCGGCTATTGGACAAGAGATCCGCGGAGGAGCCCGCATCATGAGTTCCCAATCCACTCGGGGCCAGCATGTCTAGCGCGAATATTCTCATCGGCGGGGACCTCTGTCCCGTGAATCGGTACCAGCCCCTTTTCACCGCGGGAAACCGGGATGCGATCCTGGGCCCCTTCGCCACCCGCGCCCAGCAGGCGGATCTGTTCGTGGCCAATCTGGAATGCCCGCTGATCCACAAGCCTTCTCCCATCCTGAAAACCGGCCCCGTGCTGGGCGTTCCCGTCTCCAGCGCCCGCGGCCTCCAGGCCATGGGGATCCACGCCGTGGGAATCGCCAACAACCACATTCTGGATCACGGTTTCCCAGGCCTCGCCTCGACCATGGAGGCCTGCTCGGCGATGGGAATCACCACCTTCGGGGCCGGCCCGACGCTGACGGAGGCCAGGGGTATTCCCATCCTGGAAGTGAAAGGAATCCGCATCGGGCTGCTGGCCATGGCGGAACGGGAGTGGTCCATCGCCACTCGGACCACGCCAGGGGCCAACCCCTTGGACCCCATCGGATTCGTGCGCCAGATGAAGGACCTTCGCGGGGGCATGGACTACCTGGTGGTCCTTCTCCACGCCGGTTGTGAAGGCTGTGAGGTTCCCAGCCCCGGACTCAGGAAGGTCTGCCAATTCCTGGTGGAGGAAGGGGCCAATGTGGTGGCGGTTCAGCATTCCCATTGCGTGGGGTGCTACGAGACCTACCAGGGCCAGTTGATCGTATACGGGCAGGGCAATTTCATCTTCGACTACGATTCGCACGGGTACAAGGGCAAGGAGGGAATCCTCATCTCGCTGGAGATCAACGAGAAGGGGGAAGCAACCTTCGAACTGCTTCCCTTCACCCAGGGAACCGCCCGTGCCGGGTTGATGAAGATGGCCCCCGGCGAGGAATCCACCTTCAGGGAGGCCCTGGAATCCCGTTCCGCCCTTTTGTCCCAGGAAGCCTCCCTGGAGGCAGCCTGGGAGGCCTACTGCCAGACCCGGAAACTCGCCGTGCTGAACGAGGTGCTGGACCATGGCAGGATTCTCCGCCGGCTGAATCGCAATGGCGCCATCCTCCGTCTGCGGGGGAGGTCCTACGCCAAGAACCTGCTCAGCATCGTCCAGAACGAATCCATCGTGGAAATGCTGAATACCCTGTTGCGGCCCATGCTCAAGTGAACCGATGCATCATTCAGGAGCCGGGATGTTGAATCACGCCAATACTTCCAATGGGATCCTATCCAGAGTAGGCCAGATTCAGGATATCCGATTGGGTGGAAGGATCCGGGTGGTGGAAACCTGGTACGACGACGAACCGGCGTCCTTTGAGGGTTTCGATCTATGGGTCTGCCATCAACGGCCCCAACCGGTCTCTCCCCGGGGATGGCTCTACTTCTATTCCATTCACATGGATCTCACCCAGACCCGGGAAGCGCTGCTGGCGAACCTGCATAAAAGCACGGCCAAGGCGATCCGGCAGGCCGAAAACCAGGAGTCCTTGTCCTGCGCCTTCAACACGGCTCCATCCGAAGCGGAGGTCGCGGCGTTCGTGGCCCTCTATGATGCAAGCCCTCGCACCCACGGCCAGGACCCCATGGATAGGGGCCGCATCCAGGCGCTGCATCAGGCTGGCCTCCTGCATCTCTCCAGCGTTTCCGATGCGGATGGGGGGGTCCTGGTGCGGCACGCCCTGCTCAACCATGAGCACTCGAGCATCATCCAGATGTTCGTCCATGTGTCCAAATACCTGACGGCCAAGGATCCGGCCGAAGCCAGAGCCCTTGGCCGGGCCAATCGCTTTCTGTTTTTCCAGGAATTCCTTTTCTACAAGGAACAAGGGTATCGAGCCTACGACTTGAACGGGTGGTACGCCGGCGTCGAGGATGAAAAGCGCCTCCAGATCAATCAGTTCAAGGAAGGCTTCGGGGGCAGGATTCTCTACGGCTTTGAATGCGAGGAAGCCCTGAGCCCCCGGGGTCGGGTCTACCTGTGGCTCCGGGGGCTCAAGCAAAGGCTCTTCCAGCCGGAGAAGATGAAGGAGATCCGCCGTCGGCGCGAAAAGGCCCCGAGGCTTTCGGATGAAGGCGAGCCTTGGGCCAAACGCCCACCATCAGCGAATTCCGAACCAACCTCTTTGTGATCTGAACACGCAGCGCATGCAGGGAGATGCCATTCATGCGAAGCCGGATGGGAGCCCAACTCTCTACCTGTATTGATAGGGTGGTCAAGCGTCTCGCTTGTCGGCCCCCCAACTTCAAGGGGTGATTGGGTGAGGTGACACCCCCAGGAAGGAGAGAATATCCGCCGTAACAAGACGGACGTCGTATTTCTGCTCGGCCATCTTCCGGCCTTCCCCTCCGAAACGGGCGATCAAGGCAGGATCTACGGCCAGCTTTTCCATGGCATTGGCCAGGGCACTCACATCGCCTACGGGGACGAGGAACCCATTGCGATCCTCGACAACCGTTTCCCGGCAGCCCGGGGCGTCAGTCGTCACCACGGCCCGCCCCATGGACATGGCCTCCAGCACGGAACGGGGCGTCCCCTCGCCGTAGGAGGGCAGGACCAGGACATGGGCCGCCGCAAGAACGGGGCGCACATCCCTGGCTTCGCCCAGGTATTCCACGGCACCCTCCTTGACCCAGGCCTCCAGCTGACGGCCCGTGATCCCATTGGGGTTCGAATCCAGGGCCCCCAGGATCCGGCAGCGGAAGGCGAGATTCCGCATGGAGAGGATCCGGCTGGCCTCCACGAACTCATGAAGGCCCTTGTTCCGAAGGAGCCGGCCCAGGAAGAGGAAGGTCACGGGCCCATCGGGCAACGGGGCCCGGGCGAAGTAGTCCAGATCCACGCCGGAGCCATGGATGATTTTCCGGGGCACGGTTCCGGGAAGCATCCCCTCCTGAACGAAAAAGGAACAGTCGTCCTGGTTCTGGAAGAGGACCCCGTGAGTCCTGGGCAGGGCCAAGCGGTAAAGCCGTTTGACCACGGCCCGGACCATCCGCTCCCGGAATCCCCGGGCCTCCCCCTGAAGGGTGGTCCCCCTTCCCGTGATCATGGCGAAGCGCCTGGGAACGAAGGCGCATCGGGCCGCGAGCGTCCCGAACACCACGGACTTCAGTTCGTAGGTCAGCAGAAGATCGAGGTGGAGCTTGCGGAAGAGCCTCCAGAGCCGGAAGAAGGTCCCTAGTTCCGCGAACGGATTCAGGCCCGTGCGGTCCATGGCGATGGGGACGAAGGTCGCCCCCAGCCTCTCCAGAGCCGCGCTGATCTCCGGGGTTCCCTCCGGCGCGATGCCGTAGGCCACATGGCCGGCCCTGGCCATTTCCGAAAGGAGATGCCCCCGGAAATTGACCAGGTCCTTGGCCTGGGTTCCCATGACCGCGACCCGCATCAGACCCGGGATGGGAGCGCCGCGAACCAGGGCACCAGTTCGTCCAGGCCCTCGGCCACGGAGTGGGTCGGTTCGTAGCCCAGCAAGGTCTTGATCTTCGTGAGGTCGGCCTGCGAGTGCCGGATGTCCCCTTCCCGGGGCGGCGTGTACTCGGGGTCCCGGGGCGACAGGTCCGTTCGGATGGCTCCCAGCCGTTCGGCGATCATCCAGTACAACCTGGTCAAGGAAGTGGTTCCGCCGTAGGAGACGTTGAACACTTCCCCCAGGGGCCCTTCCGGGGCCGTGCCGGCCAGGAGGTTGGCTTGCACTGCATTGGCCACAAAACAGAAATCCCGGCTGGTCTCCCCGTCCCCGTGGATCAGGCAGGTCTCTCCCCTGGTGAGAGCGGCGATCCACCTGGGCATGACGGCGGCGTAGGGACCCTCGGGGTTCTGACGCGGCCCGAACACGTTGAAATAGCGAAGGCCGATGGGCTTGAAGCCGTAGGTGCGCCCGAAAACCGCAGCATAGCCTTCGTCAATGACCTTGCTCAAGGCATAGGGGGAAAGGGGATTGCCCGTGCGGGATTCCACCTTGGGAAGGCCCGGATCATCGCCATAGACGGAACTGGATGAGGCGAAGACGAACCTGTGGACCTTGGCGTCCCGGGCGGCCACCAGCATGTTGAGAAAGCCATCCACATTGGACTGGTGGGTGGCGATGGGATCCTTTATCGAGCGTGGCACGGAGCCGAGGGCCGCCTGGTGGAGCACGATGTCCACCCCGGCGCACGCCTTGTGGCACTGATCCAGATCCCGGATATCCCACGGGTGGAACGTGAAGCGATCCCAGGCTTCGGGTGTGACCTTGAGGCGGACGCTTTCCAGATTGTGGGGGTTCCCGGTGGAGAAATTGTCCATGCCCACCACGACCTGGTCCAGGTCCAGGAGGCGCTGGAGGAGGTTGGACCCGATGAATCCAGCCACGCCAGTCACGAGCCAGGATTTGGGACTTGCTTTCAGCTCTTCGCAAAGGTCCAGATAGCGGCTCATCAAAGGCTCCAGTAGATCACCTGATCCGGGAAGGCCTTCGGATCAAAGCAGGATTTCACGTCAATGAACACGGCGTGGGGATTGAGGCGCTTGAACAGGCTTTGCACACCGGCATCCAGGAAGGCGGAATGATTGACCGCGAGGATGAGGGCATCCAGCTCCTGGAAGGCCTCCAGGCTGGTCAGGTGCAGCCCGTACTCATGCAGGGTTTCCTCCGGGTCGGCCATGGGATCGTGGACCATGGGCATGACGCCGAACTGTTTCAGCTCGGCGATGATGTCAGGCACCTTGCTGTTGCGGATGTCATGCACATTCTCCTTGAAGGTCAGCCCCAGGATGCCGACCCGGGCGGTCTTCACCTTGATCTGCTCCTGGATCAGGAGTTTCACCAGCTTCTGGGCGACAAAGGTGCCCATGCCGTCGTTGACGCGGCGCCCAGCCAGGATCACGTCAGGGTGGTAACCCAGCTCCTCGGCCTTGGTGGTGAGGTAGTAGGGGTCCACGCCGATGCAATGGCCGCCCACCAGGCCCGGGGCGAAGGGCAGGAAATTCCACTTGGTGCGCGCGGCCTCCAGCACATCCTTGGTGCGGATTCCCACTCTGTCGCAGATGATGGCGAGCTCATTCATGAGCGCGATGTTGATGTCGCGCTGCGTGTTCTCGATGACCTTGGCTGTTTCGGCCACCTTGATGGAGGGGGCCCTGTGGACGCCAGCCTTGATGACGGAGGCGTACACGTCTCCGATGATGCCCGCGCTTTCGGCGTCCTGGCCCGAGACCACCTTCACGATGTTCTCCACGGTGTGGACCTTGTCGCCGGGATTGATGCGCTCGGGCGAATAGCCGAGCTTGAAATCAATCCCGCACCTCAGCCCGGATTGTTTTTCGAGGATGGGCCCGCAGATCTCCTCCGTGACCCCAGGGAAGACGGTGGATTCATAGACGACGATGCTGCCCTTGCCGAGAATCTTCCCGACCGATTCGGAGGCCTTGATGACGGGCGTGAGATCCGGGCGGTTCCAGTTGTCCACGGGGGTGGGCACGGCGACGATGAAGAAATCCGCCCCGCGAAGATCCTCAAGGTCGCACGTCATGGTGAGGGTGGTCGCTCCGAGGGCCCCGGATTCCACTTCCCGGGTCCGGTCAGTGCCCCTCCTGAGTTCGGCGATCTTGGTTTCGTGAATATCGAAGCCCAAGGTTCCTGGGAATTTTTTCGCCAGCTCCAGGGCCAAGGGCAGCCCCACATATCCGAGTCCCACGACCGCGATTCGCATATGGCTCCTTCAGTCGAAAACTACCGCGCTGTTTTCCAGGTATTCGAGTCTGATCACGATCATCCTATTGATTCCTTGGCCACGATGTGAATATTTAGATTTTATTTCCGTTCAAGATCGAATCTCACCTGGAAAAACCACGCGATCCTGGGCCTCAAGGGGCACCCTCGGTCGCGAGAGCGAGCTGGCCAGCCTCACCCATGGTCATGGGCACGACGCCATGGCGGTCCCGCAAGCCCGCGTGGAACCGGAGCAGTTCCTCCAGGATCGCCAGGTTCTCGTTGAGGTTGGTTCCGAAGTTGTGCGGGTGCCACCACAGGTGGAAGCATTCGCCCTTGCGGGCGGCGGATTCCATGGCCCCCTGGATCCGCCGGACCCGCCTTCCCTCCATCCTGGACAGCCGGGGGGAATAGGGTCTGAGGAAGCGGCTGGATGGGCAGTTGACCAGGCCGCTGTCCAGGAAGCGCCTGGGAACAAACCCATGGTCTCCGGTGACGTTGATGTAGCTGTCAGTCAGTCTTGCCGCCCGTCTGAATGAAGACTGATTCTCTCCTGTGGACTCCGCGTACATCCAGGAGGACTCGTTCCCGCGAAAGACGTTGAATCCCAGGTCCGAGCAGACGGAGAGGTACTCGAAATTGGTCTGATTCCGGGGAAAGACAAAGCTGGTGGGGCGGATCGAAAGCCGATTCGAGGCTTCGACGCAGGCCTCCAGGTCGGCCTTGAACTGGGCGGAGTTCTGGCCCGTCTCAAGACAGTAGTAGTGGGAAAACGTGTGGCTTCCCAGTTCCATTCCCTCGCACTCCAGGATCTGCCGCACCAGGCCCAGTCCGAAATGATAGGGATCCTGCTTCTCGTCTTCCCCCACCTCGTCCAGGGAAAGATAGGGATCGAGCCTCGATTGTTCATAGGTTGGACGCATGTCCGGCAGGTGGGCGAGGAGATCCGACCGGCGCTCGAACAGCGTCATGCCGACCGCCGCCCAGGTGGCCTTGACTTCATAGCGCTTGAAGAGGCCAAGGACGGCTGGGATGGCCTCGCGCTCGCCCAGGATGTGATCTCCGTAGGTCTGGATGGTCCGTTTGTCGCGAACGCCCCACATGAGCTCGAAGTCCATGGAGATGATGAACCCGGGGGGTGGGGCTTTCACGCCGGGATGGGACTCCGCCATGGTGACGGGTTCCCGGGTGTTCACCTTCCCTGGACTGGGCTGCGATTGCCTTGCGACCCTGATCGCCTGCCGGATCATCATGTCCCAGCGGTCCACCACCCGTTCGTTGTCGAAGTGCCGGGCAATGCGTTCGCGCCCGGCAGCGCCCATCCTCAGGCGTTCCTCCCTGCCCAGCCCCATCATGTGGGTCATGCGCCCGGAGAGGGCCTCCGCGTCGCGGATGGGCACGATGTACCCACAGACGCCCTGTTGGAGAAGTTCCCTGACACCGCCGGCATCGGTGCTCACCACCGGCACCTCCGAGGCCATGGCTTCCATGACGGTGTTGGGCATGCCCTCCCAGGCGGAGGAAAGCACGAAGGCATCGCAAGCCCGGAGCAGGCGGGGAACATCGGCGCGGGCTCCAAGGAAATGGACCTTGCCCGCCAATCCACGCCGCTCCGCCTCGGCCAGGAGGGCCTCCTCACACTCGCCGGCGCCCGCGATGAGCAGATGGAATTCCGGGGAGGAAGCGGCGCAGCGTTCCGCCGCATCCAGGAGCGTCGGGTAGTCCTTCGCGGGTCGCAGGTTGCCCACCGCGAGCCAGACGAACGCGCCGGGCGAGAAGGCGAACTCCGCCCTCGCCTCTTCCCGCGGGATGGGATGCGGAAAAGCTGAAGCGATGATCCCGTTGGGAATCACCGTTGTCTTCGTGGGCGTGAGGATCCGCCGCTTCAACATGTAGTTGATGGCGGCATGGGAATTCGAGGCGGTGAGATGGATGAGCCCTTCGGTCCCGCGGTAGACCATCTCCCGGAACGGCGTCTTCACATAGGCGGTGCGCAGGGAGGCGATGATGACCGGGATTCCGGCGATCCTTCCACACACGCGGCCCATGATGTCGCCATGGAAATTGAAAGTGATCAACACGGTGGGGCGCCAGCGCGCCAGTTGGAGGATCATCCGGAAGGCCATGAAAAAAGGCAGGCGTGGCAACCACGGCATGCGCTTTGAACACTCGAAGAGGGGGATATCCGCGGTCTTGAGCTCCCCGAGGAACTCCGTGGACGGGAGCATGGTGATGATCCCCACCGTCCAGCCCCGCCGCCGGAGGGTGGCTGCGATGCGGGTCAGCTGGGTTTCAGCGCCGCCGCGCACGAGGTGGTCCGTAAGGAAGACGATGTCCATCTAGTGCACCTCGCCCGAAATACCTGGATCAATGCGGTGATGGCGAGGTGCACTTCCCCTGGCCAACGCATGCGTTGGCCAGGATCTATGGGCATCGGGGCACGGCCCCTCTGGCGCCCTTGCGCGCAGGCGCGCCAGGGCTGTCACCCCGCTGGGGGCACTGCCCTCCGGGTATCGCAAGCGTTGCTTGCTCCCGCTCGCTGGGGCTCGCGGACCCGGAGCCTCTCCCCAGACCCCCGCCACGT
>JAUXSE010000024.1 GCA_030681515.1 Geothrix sp.
CATGGCCCCTCTGGCGCCCCATCGCGCAGGCGCGCTGGGGCTGTCACCCCGCTGGGGGCACTGCCGTGCCCCCAGACCCCCGCCACGTGGTGCCCGGGAGTGGGCAGGATGATCCAGCTATTTCGAGCGGGCACCACTAGGTGCGGTGGCGGCGACTTGTGCCACGGACTTGCGGAGCAGCTCCACGCCCAGATCCAGATCCTCCGTGGTGAGGTTCATGGCGGGACGGAAGCGCAGGCCCTTCACGCCGGTGGAAAGGATCATCATGCCCAGGTCGTGGCCCTTGGCCACCACGGCATCGCGCAGTCCCGGCGTGGCGATGTCCAGGGCGCAGAAGAGGCCCAGGCCCCGGGGGTTCGACGTGAACTCCGGGAAGTCGCGGTGGATCTCCTGCAGGCCCTTGAGCAGGCGCTCGCCCTGCTTGACGCCGTGGTCCAGCAGGTGCTCCTCGCGGATGACATCAATGATGCGGGTGCCGCGCACCATGTCCACCAGGTTGCCGCCCCAGGTGCTGTTGATGCGGCTGGGCACCTTGAAGACGCCCTCGACTTCGTCCAGGCGCCGGCCGGCGGCGATGCCGCAGGTCTGGGTCTTCTTGCCGAAGGCGAGGATATCGGGCCGCACGTCGAACCACTGATGGGCCCACCACTTGCCCGTGGCGCCGAAGCCCGTTTGCACTTCGTCGAAGATCAGCAGGAAATCATGACGATCCGCCAGCACCCGCAGCTTGCGCAGGAACTCGCCGCGGAAGTGGTTGTCGCCGCCCTCGCCCTGGATGGGTTCCACGATGAGGCAGGCGATATCGTCGGGATCCACGGCCACGGCGGCCTCGATGGCGGCGATGGCTTCGGCTTCCGCCGCTTCGGCCTTGGCGATGTCCACGGGAAATTCCAGCTTGGGGTTCGGCACCCGGGGCCAGGGGAACTTGGGGAAGTACTGATGCTTGCGGGGATCGGCGGTGTTCGTGAGGCTCATGGTGTAGCCGCTGCGGCCGTGGAAGGCTTCGCGGAAGTGGATCACCTGCGAACCCTTCTCGCCCTTGCCCGCCGCCAGGTTCTTGCGCACCTTCCAGTCGAAGGCGGCCTTCAGGGCGTTCTCCACGGCCAGGGAGCCACCGTCAATCCAGAACAGATGGGGCAGGTAGTCCGGCGCCGCGTGGGTGCCGAAGGCCTCCACCCACTCCGCGAAGGCCGTGGTGTAGATATCCGAGTTGGCCGGCTTGTTGACGGCGATCTCGCCCAGGCGCTGCACGAAGGCCGCCTCCCGCAGGCGCGGGTGGTTGTGGCCCAGGGGCGTGGTGGCGAAGAAGGTGTAGAAGTCGAGGTACTTGCGGCCGTCCCGGGCGTCCACGATCCAGGACCCATGGGATTTCTCCAGGTCCATGACCAGGTGGAACCCATCCACCAGCATGTGGCGGCCCAGGGTGTCGAAGACGGCGTTGGGAGCGATGTGCGGACTGGACATGGCGGACCTCTGAATACCATTCAGTGTATGGTTTGGGCTGAAGTGGAGACACGCATGATTCCCTGGATAGCGGTTCAGGAAGCGCCTCTGGACGCGATGGCTTTACGAAGTGTCATGGAAGATCCCCATGCCGGTGCCCTCGTCCTCTTCGAAGGCCGGGCCCGGGATCATCACGAAGGCCGCCCCGTGCTGGAACTGGCCTACGAGGCCTATGTGCCCATGGCCGAGAAGGAACTGGGCCTGCTCCGCGAAAAGGCCATCGAGCGCTACGGCCTCACCCGCTGCGCCGTCCACCACCGCATCGGCGTGGTGCCCCTCACCGAAGCCGCCGTCATCGTCGCCGCCAGCAGCGCCCACCGCGCCGAAAGCTTCCAGGCCGCCGCCTGGATCATGGACGAGATCAAGCAGCGCGTGCCCATCTGGAAACGCGAACGCTACAGGGATGGCTCCGAGAGCTGGGTGGAGTGTACACACCGGTTCCAGATGTAGGGCTGGCTCCCTTCCAGATTCGCCCCCTGAGCGCACGGCCTGCGGTCTTGACTTCCCGCCCACCGGGCGAGTTAAATAAAAGCCGATAGCCTGCTCCTCAAAGCCCTTTCGCCCGCCCCGTTTCCCGCAACGGGCAGTTCGGTTCGTCCCGCCGCTCCGGCGAAGGGGATTTTTCGATTGACCCACCCACTTCCACGCAGGTTGCCATGAACGCACGCTTCCTCGTCTCCCTCCTGCTAGTCCTTCTGCTGGGCGCCTGCGCGGCGCCAAGGTCGACCGTCACCGGTCCGATCATGATTCCGGGCCGCCTCTACTCACTCCAGGACGGCACCGCGCTGGAGTTCGCCGTGGAGCGCAGCAGTGGCCAGGGCATCATGACCGCCTTCAATTCCGTGACGGGCGAGCGCTTCACCGGCACCTACTCGGCCATCGTCACCGAGGGCGGGGGGACGGAGCAGAGCGTCGCCACGAACTTCTGGGGCCAGGTCGGTCCCACCGTCACCAAGAACACGGCAGCGACCCGGGCCGCCGGCCGCGGAGTTCTGCGCGGCGACAAGGGCACGGTCATCTCCATCTCGGTGGAGATCAAGCCGAGCTACAATCCACGCATCAACCCCTCCGGCTTCGGCGATGGTATAGACAACCGTGGCGGAAAATACCAGGTGCAGTTCGGGTGACCATACCCCCCACCGAACGGCCCAGGAACGCTTCATCCACCTGAGCCGCGACGCGTTCTCTAGGCAGAATCCGGTCAGTTGTTTTTCGCTAAATTTACGCTACACTTGAATCCCCCTGGAGGTTCCGGTGCTGGCGATGTGGGTTCCCGAGCTGCCGTTCCAGCTGGCCTGCGGGCGGGACGGGGGACTGCGGGACCGGCCCCTGGCCTTCCTGAATCCCGAAAACCCCCGGTCGCCCAGCCTCTGGTTCGTGAACCGCCTGGGTCGTGCGGAGGGGCTGGCCGCGGGGATGCCCATGGATCGGGCCCTGCGGGCCTCGCCGGGCCTGCGGGTGCTGGATCCCTCGCCCCAGGTGTGGTGGGAGGCCCAGGGCAGCCTGGGCGACTTCCTCCAGCACTGGACACCCCAGGGCCAACTGGGGCGTCTGGGCGCGGCCCTGGTGGAGCTCCAGGGCACCCAGCGCATCTTCGGGCCCCTGGCCGACACCGCCGCGCGCATGGGTCGCGACCTGGCCGACCGGCACGGCTGGGCCAGCCATGGGGGCCTGTCCCTCAGCGCCACCGCCGCCCAGATCGCCGCCCACGCCGAGCATCGCCTGGAACTGGTGGCGGACGGAGCCGAGGCCGCCTTTCTCGCCCCCCAGCCCCTGCGCCGCCTGCCGGACCTGGCCCCGCGCCTGCAGGACCGCTTCCACCGCCTGGGCATGCGTTTCTTCGGCGACCTCCAGCCCGTGCCGCTGCCTGTGCTGGCGGAGCTGATGAGCCCCAGGCTGGCCCCGGACCTGCGGGCCCGGGTCCGCGGCGAGGACCGGCCCCGCCTGCCCCTGCTCACGGAGCGCCCAGGTCACGCCCGCCACGGCTGGCGGCTCCAGCCCCCCCGCCTGCCCGAGGAAGTGGCCCTGGCCGCCCGCTGCCTGGACTGGCTCTGGTCCGATCCCCGCCACCCGCGCCACCTGACCCTGCGCTGGTGGGACGTGGACGGCGAACCCCACGCCTGGCGCGCCGCGCCGGAGGATCTGACGGCCCCGCCCCTGGTTCTGGCCCGGCGCCTCCAGCAGGCTTTCCTCGAAGGGGCCACCCGGCGCCTCCTCGTGCGCGAGGTGGAACTGCGCCTGGCCTGGGGTCTGGGGCGGGCGCGAGGCCTGTTTCAGGATCCGCTTCATGAACGCTTGGACCGACTGGAGCCCACTCTCGCCCGCCTGCGTCATCGCTTCCCGGACAAGGCCGTCCTGCCGGGATGGATGGGGCAGGCCTTGAAACAAGCCAATAATAGCCTAATATTCATAGAGGCCCCGTGACTCCCACCCTCCACCGGGAAGGACCCTTCCGGTTCTTCTTCTACAGCCATGAACCCCGTGATCCACCCCATGTCCACATCGAACGTGACGATGCCATCGCCAAGATCTGGCTGCACGATGGCGCCATCGCGGACTCGGGAGGCCTTCCACCCCGGGATCTCCAGCGGGTGGTGGCCATCGTGATGACCCATCGGGATCGTTTCCTGGAGAGCTGGTATGAGCACTTTGACGAACCCTGACCTCCCCCGCGCTGCGCACCTCTGGTTCGAGCGGGGGCGTCTGGTCGTTCAGCTCCAGGACGGGCGGGAGCTGGCCTGCCCGCTGGCCTTCTTTCCCCGGCTGGCGGCGGCCCCCGCAAAGGATCTCGCAGACTGGCGCTTCACCGGCCGCGGCACAGGCATCCACTGGCCGCGCCTGGATGAGGATCTGTCCATCCAGGGACTGCTGGAGGGCCGCCGCGCCCCCGAGGCGGATGCCCGGGCGAAGGCCCTGGCACCGCGCCTGCGCGCCGCCCGCCGCCAGGCCGGCCTCACCCAGGCGCAACTGGCCGAGCGGATGGGCCGCTCCCAGGCCCTGGTGAGCCTTGCCGAGCGGGGCGCCCTGCGCATCGGAACCCCCTACCTCCGCGCCGTCCTCGAAGCCTGTGGCCTGCCCAGCGACTGGCAGCCCTAAGATCACCGCCAAATTTCTTTTCATCTCGCAATCGCCGCAGGCGATCGCGAGCAACCATCGATCGGCCCCCCATGTTCGCCCTCGGCATTTCCGATTTCTCCATGGGTGAAGGCGTCTACCCGGCGGCGCAACTGCTGCGGGTGGCCCGGGGTCTCGGCTACCGCGATCTGGTCTGCTGGGACCGGGGCGTGGCGGGCTATCCGAAGCTGCGCGACACGCTGGAGTGGATCCACAAGTCCCGCGAGCTGGAAGGCCTGCCGCCGGATCCCGCATGGACCGGCTTTCGCCTCCACCTGGGCTGCCGCTTCAGTTGGCGGGGCCACGGCTGCGGCGCGCTGCCCTGCACGGACGCGGGCTACGGGGCCCTGAACCGGCTGCTCACGGCCCAGGCCCACGAAGGCATGACGCCGCCCATCCCGGGCCTGGGCGCGCCCGAGCCGCCGCGCGACTGCGTGCTGCTGGCCGACGACCTCGCGGGCCTGGACGCCCTGCTGCGGGAAGGCTTCGAGGCCGCGCTGCTGGGTCATCCCCGCCGGGTGCAGGAGGCCCGCGCCGCGCTGGCGGATGGTCTCCCGGTGGTGGCGCCCCAGGTGCTGCGCTTCCGCACGGCCGAGGGCCTGGAGATGCACCGGCTCAAGCGGGCCATCGCCCAGCAGGCGACCTTGATCCGCACCGAGGCCCTGTGGGATCCCTCCGAAGCCGCCGTGCCGCGCCATGATTGGGAAGCGCGCTTCCCCTTCGCCGAGCCCGCCGTGGCAAGGGCCACCGCCGCCGTGCTGGAGCGCATCGCGGGCTGGAACATCCACTGGGGCGAGTGGGAGGTGGCGCGCCCCTTCGGACATGGCGAAAGCCCGGACGACGCCGACCTCAATGCTCTCCTACGCCAGCGCGTGTGCGCTGGCGCCAAGGAACGCTTCCCCGTGCTCCGTGGCGACATCCTCGCCCGCATGGAGCAGGAGCTGGACCTCATCGCCTACAAGGGTTTCGCCCGCTACTTCCTGCTGGTGCAGGACATCGTGCAGGCGCTGAAGCACGAGGGCCTCCCCAGCCGCATCTGCGGGCGGGGCAGCGGCGCGGCCTCCCTGGTGAGCTACGCCCTCCACCTCAGCAATGTGGATCCCGTGGATACCAACCTGATGTTCGAGCGCTTCCTCACGAAGGAGCGCAAGGATCCGCCGGACATGGACATTGATTTCGCCTGGGACGAGCGGGATCGCGTCATCCAGGCCGTCTTCAACCGCTACGGCCGCCACCGCGTGGCCATGGTGTCCAACCACGCCTTCTTCAAGGCCAAGGGCGCGTTGCGGGCCGTGGCCCAGGCCCACGGGCGGCCCGACAGCGAGCTGAAGCAGCTGGCCCGCTTCGTGCGCGGCTGGGAAGGGGGCCTGGACCGTGCCTCGGAGAATCCCGCCTGGGACGCGATCCTGCGCCAGGCCGCGGCCCTCAGGGGCCACTTCCACCAGTTCTCCGTGCATCCCGGCGGCACCATCGTCACGCCCGGCCCCCTGTGGGAGCACGCCGCCTTCCAGCCCGCGCCCGCGAAGGAGGGCGTCTCCATCACCACCTGGGACAAGGATGGCGTGGAGAACTACGGCCTGGTGAAGATTGATCTCCTCGGCAACCGCAGCCTCGCCGTCATCCGCGATGCCTACGCGGCGCTGGGCGACCGCGTGCCCAAGGATCCCGGCACCCATTCCCGCCACGATGCCGATACCCAGGCCCTGTTGGCCCGGGGCGATAGCATCGGCGTCTTCTATGTGGAGAGCCCCGCCACGCGCCAGCTCCAGCAGCGGGTGCGGAAGGGCGACTTCGAAACCCTGGTGATCCACAGCAGCCTCATCCGCCCTGCCGCCTACCGCTGGGTGGACCGCTACGTGAAGCGCAGCCGGGGCGAGGAGGCCTGGGAGCCCAGCGATCCCATCTTTGGACAATTGCTGTCCGACAGCTTCGGCGTACTGGTCTACCAGGAGGACGTCATCAAGGTCTGCGTGGCGCTGGCGGGCTGGAGCCATTTCGAGGCCGATCAGCTCCGCAAGCTGCTGGGCAAGCCCGACTGCGAGGCCAGGCTGCCCCTCTTCGAGGCCCGGTTCCGGCGGGGCTGCGCCGAGCGAGGCGTGCGGGCGGGCACCGTGGACGAGGCCTGGGACATGATCCGCACCTTCACGGGCTATTCCTTCTGCAAGCCGCACTCCGCCAGCTACGCCCAGGTGAGTTTCGAGAGCGCCTGGATCAAGACCCACCACCCGGCCGTGTTCTTCGCGTCGGTGATCACCAATCAGGGGGGCTACTACCCTGCCATCGCCTACCTGGGTGACGCCCGCCGCCACCGTCTGGTGGTGCGCGGGCCCGACGCGAACCTGTCTGCCTGGCCCTTCACCGCCGAGGGCGAGCAGGCCCTGCGCGTGGGCCTCATGCAGGTGCGCGGCGCCCAGGAGAAGGAGGTGCGCGAGCTGCTGGAGGAACGCGAACGCCACGGCCCCTTCGACACCCTGGACGAGCTGCTGGGCCGCGTGAAGCTCTCCGTGCCCACCGCCGAAGCCCTCTGCGCCGCTGGGGCCTTCGACCGCTGGGCCCCGGACGGCGACCGCACGCGCCTCATGTGGGCGCGGCTCGGTGGCGTGCCCCCGGGCGTGCGCCCGTGCCCCACGGACCTCTTCGACCGGGCCGATCTGGAGATGGAGACCCTGGCCCTCACCCTGGAACTGCACCCGGCGGCCCTCGCCCGGGTGCGGAAGGGCGGCGGGCCCAACCGGGCCGCCGAGGTGGTGAGGCCGAACCAGCGACTGAGCTTCTGGGCCCTGGTCGTGGCCGACAAGGACGTGGCCACGGACAGCCCGAAGCAGGAGCGGAGGGCCACTTTGCCGGAGGCGAGGCCCGAAGGGCGCGGCGCAGGGACGGGCCGCGTGACGAACGAGCGCATGCAGTTCATCACCTTCGAGGACGAGACCGGCCTCTGCGAAGCCGTCGCCTTCCCCGACGCCATCCGCAAAAGGCAGCGCCCCTTCCGCGTGGGCGAGATCGTGTGCGTCAGCGGCCGATCCACCGAACAGGATGGGCTCGCCGTGCTGGAGGTTCAGTGAGCAGAAATCAAGGGGTTGCCGCAGGACCGGCGGATTCCGTGGGTGCGGGCAGGATCAGCTCTCCGGTGGAGCGCATCAGCAGCGTGTACACCTTGTTGGGCATCAGCCGGCCGTAGATGGCCTGGCCATGCATGGCCTTCACGCCGGTCTGCTTGGCTTGCGGCTCGCTGTTGGCGACTTCCCAGAACTTCGCCCAGAGATCCTGTTCAAAGGCATTGGGGACGGCGCCGCTCGCGTAGCGTTCCGGCGGGGCGCCGTTCCGGTCCAGGTAGTAGCCTTCGTCGGGCTTCACGCGGTTGGTGAAGACGCGGCGGAACAGCAGGAGGGCCTTGCCCCTCAGGGGATCGCCCGCCTCCACAAAGTGGTCCTCGAACTTGATGACCAGGGTGTCCACGTAGACTTCCTCGCCCTTGAGCTCAAACACCCGCTGGGCGCCCACCACGCCGCCCTGGGGATCCAGCTCCGTGAACCGCAGCTGGTTGAGGGTATCCCCGGCGGCATCCTTGGTTTGGGAGATCACTTCCAGCTGCGCGCGGCGCTCGGTGTATTCCAGCAGCTTCAGGTAGGTTTTCAGCCGCAGGGATTCGCTCTCCAGCTTGGCCACCTTGGCCTCCAGCCGCCGCTTGGGGGCCAGCACCATCTGGTCGGCCAGGTAGACGCTGCCTGCGCCTACACCCACCACCAGGGTGGACCAGAAGAAGAACCGGAACGGGAAGGGACGCCGTGTGGATCGGGCCGGAATGGGATCGCTCATGGGCGCCTCTGAGCGCAGCAAACGGCTCAGTTCCAGCATACGCCCGGGTAGGTAGCGACTCGGGTTTACCTTTCCCTCAGAGTCCCTTCGACCGCGCTGGCTTCCCGGTGGGTGAGGTACAGCCGCAGGTCGAACTCCAGCTGGAAGTAGTCCGGCGCCATGTGGGTGCAGAGCTGGTAGAAAGCTTTGTTATGTTCACGTTCCTTCAGGTGGGCCAGTTCATGCACCAGGATCATCTTCAGGAAGGAGGCGGGGGCGTCCCGGAACATCGAGGCCACGCGGATCTCCCGGCTGGCCTTGAGGCGGCTGCCCTGCACCCTGGATACCGACGTGAGCGTGCCCAGGGCATGGCTAAGCAGCTGGAGCCTGGGGTCGTACATCACCTTGTTCAGGGGCGCCGTGTTCCTCATGAAGCGGTCCTTCAGCGCCACGGCAGCCTGGAACAGGGCCTTGTCGTTGCGCGCCTCGTGTGCCTCCCCGTAGCGACTGGCGAGGTAGGACCCCAGCTGATCCTGGGCCAGCAGTTCGCGCACCCGGGCCTGCACGGCCGGGCTGTAGCCCTCCAGGTAGGGCAGGGGCGTGGCGGTCGAAGGGTTCATGGCGTCTTGAGCAGCCGGATGCCGTCGGCCTCAATGGTGATGCGCCGGGCCTTGTAGAGGGCGCCGAGGGTCTGCTTGAAGACCTTCTTACTGATGCCGAACAGGGCGTAGATCTGCTCCGGGGCGCTCTTGTCCGTCGCGGGCAGGAAGCCCCCGCGGCGCTTCAGGGTGTCGAGCAGGGCCTGGGCCACGGTGCCGACCTTGGCGTAGCCCGGCGCGCTCAACGAGAGGCTCAGCTTGAGGTCGGCGCGGGGCGCCTTCACCCAGCCCTCTTTCGTTTCGCCCCGGCTGACCTTGCAGAACAGGTCGCTGTCGTGAACCATGCCCCAGGTGCGGTGGTTGACGATGACGCGCAGGCCCAGGTCCGTGCGGTCCCCGATCACCAGGCTGACCTTGTCCCCCTCCCGGAAACCCTCGGCCTCGTCCACCAGGAAGTCCGATAGGCGCGTCGAGGCGGCCAGGTGGCCCGCTTCATCCGAGAAGAGGAACACCAGCACCTTGTTCCCCGGCTTCACCAGGCGCCGCGCCTCGTGCTTCACCTCCTTCCAGGGCATGAACAGGGGTTTGGGCAGGCCCCAGTCCAGGTAGGCCCCGGCGGGGTTCACGGACACCACCTTCAGGAAGGCCACCTCGCCCCCCAGGGCCAGGGGCGGGCGCAGGCTGGCCACCAGGCGGCCTTCGTCCTCCCGGTAGGCGAAGACCTGCAGCACCTGGCCGAGTTCCAGGCCCGGGGGCACCTGCTCCAGGGGCAGCAGGATCGGCCCCTCGGGACCGCCATCCAGAAACGCGCCCTCCGGCCCCAGGCGCAGGACCTTCAGATCGTTCAGGGTGCCGAGGGTGGCCAAGCTAAGTCTCCTGAAAATTTACGAAAAGAAGTGGAACCGCAAATGTCGCAGGTAAAAGCTTTGGGTCCACAGATTCCACCGATTTCCACAGAGTAGAGACAAGGCACCGATGTGTGTGGGGTGGCCGTTCATCAGTATGGCCTCCATGGGATGCGACCGCGCAGAGCCGCCGTTGGAGGACCCTTGCATGGGCGAGCGGGGGCCCATCTGTACTACTAACCTGCAACTTCAGCGCATCCTGCATAGAAAATGCTCCAGGCCCAGGACCATGCAGTTGTTATCTTCCTCACCGTTTCTCACTGTTCCTCACCGGTCGACCTTTCATTTTCTCCGGAAGAGACACCGAGAAAAATCAAAGAAAGAAGGACCGGTGAGGAACGGAGAGGAACAGTGAGAATAGCCATGCGGCGGGATTCTCCAGGAATCGAGCGCTTTCCCCATGATTCAGCGCGGCCACCGAAAGGACCGGTTTGCTGGTGACCCTGGCCGCGCCGACGTTTAGATGGGCCAGATGGACACGAGCACCAGGGGGGTGGTGCCGAAGGATGCGCGAACGCCCAGTTTCGCACCGGGGGCCTCGGTCGCGGCTGGGGAATTCCCAAGCCGGAGGCATTCCCGGGGCTCGAGCTCCACCCCAAGGGGATCCACTCGGACGGGCCCCCAGGGCGCGAAGAGCAGGGTGGTGGGGGCCACAGTGAAGGCGGTGGCGTCCGTTCCCAGATTGAGCCATTCGAGCGTGACCTTCACCCGGCCAGGGTCGCTGATGACTCCGAAATCCACGCAGGGACCCTGGATGAGGGCGGCGTTCACGGTGTCATCCCCGGAAAAGGCCACCACCTGCCCCGGGTGTTTCAGCCGCTGGCGCCCCTGACCGTCGATGTCCAGGATGAGCCCCGAGCCTTCCAGCAGGGTCAGCAGACGCGCCCGGCCCGGAAAGTGGGAGAAGGGCCCCGAGGCTTCCACCTGCGCCGAGCTCACCCGCCACAGAAACGGATCCGAAAGGCTCGCCCCCGCTGGCTCAATGGCGATCTCGGTGGTGCTGCCACCCCCATCCTTCCAGGGCATGATGCGGTAATCAGAGGGGCGGAGGTGCAGCATGGAGACAGCTTCTCATGGGCCGCCGGGAGGAGGGCGGGTCGGGACAGGGCACTCCGGGATGATGCTGTGATCCCCGAATGCCTGGCGGGGAGTTGACCGACTGAACCGGACCCCGCTGATAGGATTTCCGCATGTGCTTCTTCGAGGTCATGCCGCGTGTGAGGCTGGCTCCCATAGTGGTGGTGGCCCTTCTGCTGATCCCCGCCTGCTCCCGGGCGCCGCGACCGATCCCGGAGCGGCGGGCCTCGAGGCCATCCCAAGCCAAAGCCCTTCCGCGGTTGGGCTTCACCCTCCAGGCCGGGGCCTTCGCGAAGGTGGAGAACGCGGCGCGGTTTTCGGAATCGCTTCAGGCCCAGGGGCTGGAGGCGGCCTACTACGCCTCGGGAGATGGGCTCTACCGGGTGCGCTTCGGGGATTTCGCCACGAAGGAGACGGCCCGGGCCAAGGGGGAAACCCTGAAGTCTGGTGGGGTGATCGAGGCCTTCTGGGTGGTGGCGCCGGACGGATCGGCCCCGGGGGCCTCCGGCCGGATCCGGCCGCGGCCCACGGACGAAGGCGGCCTGCGGGCCAGCCTGGTGGATACGGCCCGGGGCTACCTGGGCGTGCCCTACCTCTTCGGCGGCACCACGGAGCGGGGCTTCGACTGCAGCGGCCTCACGGGGGCCGTGTACCGGCTGAACGGGCTGAGGTTGCCGCGCTCCTCCCAGGCCCAGTTCGAGGCGGGCGGACCCGTGGATCTGGAGGAGATCCGGGCCGGGGACCTCCTCTTTTTCGCCACCGGGGGCCGGGGCCGGGTGAGCCATGTGGGGGTGTATGTGGGGCAGGGGGCCTTCATCCACGCCCCCCGGCCGGGGCAGGGCATCCGCCAGGACGAGATTTCCGACCGCTACTATCAGAAGGCCTTCGTGGGGGCCCGGACCTATCTGTAGCCTCACGTCCGTTCTTTGGGGGTCCGGGGAACCCCCGCAATCCGGGTCCGGGGGGGTCATTTGCAGTGGACTGTCAATATTTGTTGAAAATTGAATGCAGAAATGCCCTAGACTATGAATTGCCCGTCAATCGTACGGGTAGAAAAAAGCATTGCCACCTCGCCTGGAAGGGACAATGCATCTGTATCCAGGACGAAAAAAGCAGGAAGACATCATGGCTCAAGGCACCGTCAAGTGGTTCAACGCCGAAAAGGGTTTCGGATTCATCACCCCCGATGACGGAGGTGCGGACCTGTTCGTGCACCACTCCGCGATCGAAACCACGGGTTTCCGCACCCTGGACGAGAATCAGCGGGTCAGCTTCCAGGTGGGTCAGGGCCAGAAGGGCCCCCAGGCGACCAACGTTCAGAAGATCTAGTCTCTGACGTCCCACCCCCAAGGCGGCCTCCTCGCGGAGGCCGCTTTTTCGTGTTGTCTGGCGCCCATTCGGCGAAACCGGATCGGCGCCAGGTTCTGGCACCCATTTGGCGCTACCCCCCTTGTCCCAGCCGCTGGCTGGGCGAGAGGTGCCCAATGGATCCTGGATACTATGTCGCCGCCGGCAGCCTGAAGGCCCGGGCCTTTCAGCTGGAGGTGGTGGCGAACAACCTGGCGAACGCGGCCACGGTGGGCTATAAGCCCGACCAGCCCTTTTTTGCCGTATTCAACAAGGCCGCGGGCAGCGGGCGGAAGCTGCCACTGAGTGGCTATCTGAACGATGGCGTGGTGTTCGGCGAAACCGGCGTGATCACCGGGCAGGGCGCCCTCCGGGCCACGGGCCGGCCGCTGGATGTGGCCATCGAGGGCAACGCCTTCCTGAGTGTCCGCACCCCCGCCGGGGACCGCGTGACCCGGGACGGGCGCCTCCAGATGGGCCAGGATGGACAGCTCCAGGCCATGGACGGCAGTCCCCTGCTCGGCAAAAATGGCCAGCCCATCACCGTGGATCCCAAGAAGGGGAATGTGTCCATCACGGCCGATGGCACCGTCCAGCAGAAGGATCAGGTGCTGGGCCAGCTGGATCTGAAAGCCTTCGAAAAACCCGGCGCCCTCAAGCGCATGGGCGCCCTCCGCTTCGATCCCACCGGCGCGGCCGCGGCCCCGGTGAAGGGCACGGTCACCCAGGGCCACCTGGAGCAGAGCGCCGTGGACACGGCCTCCACCATGGTCGAGATGATCCGCCTGAACCGGCTCTTCGAGCTGAGCCTGAAGGTGGCCTCGACCCTTTCGAACGATCTGGATTCGCGCTCCATCAACGATGTGGCGATCACCCGCTAGTCCTCGGTCTTCAGTCTTCAGTCTTCAGTCTTCAGTCTTCGGTCTTCAGTCTTCGGTCTTCAGTGGATGAATCGGGAGGTTCTCATGATGCGTGCGATGTGGTCGGCGGCGGCGGGCATGAATGTCCAGCAGTACAACATGGACACCATTTCCAATAACCTGGCGAATGTGAACACCACCGGTTACAAGAAGGCCCGGGCGGAGTTCCAGGATCTGCTCTACCAGACCGTGAACCTGGCGGGCACGAATTCCAGCACCAGCACCTCGATTCCCGCGGGCATCCAGCTGGGCCACGGCGCCAAGCTGCAGAGCCTCATGCGCCAGTACTCCACGGGCAATCTGCGGCAGACGGCGAACCGCTTCGACATGGCCATCGAGGGCGACGGCTTCTTCCGCGTCACCCAGCCGGACGGCACCCTGGCCTACACCCGCGATGGCGGCTTCACCACGGATCAGAACGGCGCCCTGGTGAACTCGGCGGGCTACGCGCTGGATCCCCAGATCACCATTCCCCAGGACGCCCTGAGCGTGACCATCGCGCCGGACGGCACCGTGAGCGTCACCCAGCCCGGCCAAACCCAGCCCCAGCAGATCGGCCAGATCAGCCTGTCCCATTTCATCAACCCCACGGGCCTGAACCAGCTGGGCCGCAACCTGGTGCAGCCCACCCTGGCCAGCGGCGAGGCCATTGACGGCACGCCGGGCGCGGACGGACTGGGCACCATCAGCCAGGGCTTCCTGGAGGTCTCCAATGTGGATGTGGCGGAGGAGATGGTGAACATGATCATCGGCCAGCGGGCCTACGAGGCGAACTCGAAGACCATCAAGACCGTGGACGATATGCTCAGCCTGCTCAACAACCTCAAGCGCTAGCTCCATGCGCCCCGCTGCTCTGCTCCTGATCCCGCCTGCGCTGCTGGCCCAGGCGCAGGTATCCCCCGCCGAGCGCCTGGCCGACGCGGCCCTGGCCTTCGCGCAGTCCGAGGCGGCGAAGCTGGGTGGCGAGCACCGCTTCAAGGTGGCCCAGCCCCCCCGGGTGCCCGCGACGCGGCCAGGCAAGCTCAGTTTCGAGGCCTCCCATCTGAGCAAACGCGAACCCATGGGGCGCTTCTTCGTGGTGGTGGCCCTCAAGGTGGACGGCGAAAAGGTGGGCATGGCCCGGGTGGATCTGGAAGGCAGTTGGGTGGGCACGGTGCTGCGCGCCAAGGGCGACCTGGTCCGCAAGACGGAGCTATCCGCCAGCCAGGTGGAGCCCAGCCCCTTTGACGGCGTGCCGCCGGAGGGCGCCCTGACGGAGATCCCCGAGGGCCAGCGCCTCATGCGTTCCGTGGTTGCGGGGAAGATCCTGACCCGGGGCGACCTGGAAGCCATCCCCCTGGTGCAATCCGGCGACAAGGTGCGCCTGACGGCCAGCCACGAGACCCTGACCATCAGCCTGGATACCACGGCTCGCAGCCGGGCCGGGCTGGGGGACCGCGTGCGCCTGGAGGCCCCGGGCGCCCGCCGCCAGGTCACGGCCATCGTCACCGGCCCCGGCGCGGCCCGGCTCCAGTAGACGCGAGTCACAGGATCTTCCCTTGGCCGGAAAGGCGTTCGACCTTATTCTTGTCCCTTGCGCAAGGAGGAGCCCATGGCTCACGAGGGTCACGAACACGGACCGGACTGCAACCACGAACACGATGATTCCTTTGAAATCGAAGTCGTCGAACTCGAAGACGAGAACGGCGAAAAGGAGGAGTTCGCGATCCTGGAAGAGCTCGAGTTCGAGGGCCGCAACTTCGCCATCCTGGCGCCCCTGGCCGAGCTGCAGGCCCAGGAGGAAGGCACCGCGGATCCCGAGGAGGGCCTGAGCCTGGAGATCTTCGAGGTCAAGGACGAGATGTTCACCCCCCTGGAAGACGAGGAACTGTCCGAGCGCCTCATGAAGCACCTCGATGAGCAGGAAGCCAAGCTCAAGGCCGAGGAAGAGAAGGACTGAGCCGCCCGGGTGGCGCAGAACGGCCCCCGACTGGGGGCCGTTCTGCGTGAGGGCTGGTGCGGTGGGCCGCGCACGCCGGAGTAGCAGAACCCACCGAGGGTCAAGGCCAGCGCAGTCCAGTCTGGGTCAGCAGCGCATGGAATAGGCCCGCCTTCAGCGGCATCCCGCTGTGGACAGGGATGGTCAAAAGGGCCATGACGCCTGGCTTTTTGTAGATGTGGTGACTGCCCTTGATCCGGGCCAGAATCCAACCATTGCGCTCAAGGAAAGCGCAGAATTCCCTCCCGGTCGGGGGCGTCACAGAGAGAGTTCGAAGGCCTGGACCAAGGCGCCCTCATGGCTGGCCTCGATTTGTTCAAGCGCGAGGCCCTCTGCTGCCTCCAGCCAACCATGCGCAGCTTCCAGGATGTTCGTCTTCACCTGGTCGAGCGTTTCCCCTTCGGTCATGCAGCCGGGCAGGCCTGGGATCTCGGCCCAAAAGCCGCCTTCCTCTGCCTGATGGATGATCGCCTTGATGGTCAAGAGGTACTCCTGTGGACCCAGAGTCTACAAGGAAGTATCGGGCCGGTGGGTGCAAGTGGCAAGCAAGCTCACCCTGAAGGAGACCGAGAGGCCCCCTCTGGTTGCTTCGGTCCCCGCCTGCGCCTGTCGTAACCTGGAAGGATGCTGTCCGACCTGCTCCGCTTCGCTGGCCGAATCCTTTTCCTCACGGAGGATCCGGCACAGATCCTCCGCCAGCTGGCGGGCGAGGATCTGGAGCCGGGGGACACTGGCCCCCTCCGGGACCAGATCAGCACGGACGAGATCACGCCGGCCTTCATCTGCTACCACTTCGACGAAAAGCTGGGCGACTTCCCCTACCTGGGCCTGAAGTGTGGCGAAGCCTTCCCCGTGAAGGAAGGTTCCGTCCGCGCCGGCGGCTTCGTCATCAGCGTGGCCGGAAAGCGCCGGGGCAAGGGCAGCAGCCGGGAGGCCAGTCCCTACGCGGAGATCTGCGCGGGCATCCGCCTGGTGATCGCCGACAGCTTCGAGCGCATCTACCGCCAGAACGCCCAGAACCTCGGCTTGCTGACCAGCACGGACTTCGGTCTGATCCCGCGCATCCGTCGGGGCGAGGCCATTCCCCTGGCCGAGTTCACGGCGGGCCTTGATTCCGTGACGGCCGAGATCGTGCGGCGCGGAGGGCTCTTCCCCTACAACGCCGCGCGCCTCAAGGGCGAGGTGGTGCCGCCGCTGCCCGCCCACGCGCCCCGACCCATGACCTATGCGGAGAAACTGCTGGCCCGCCACGCGGTGGTGGATGCGACAGCGGGGCAGGTGGGCCTTCCCGCGGTGAAGCCCGGCGATGGGCTCTTCGTGCAGGCCCATTGGCGCTTCAGCCACGAGTACGTGACGCCCATGGCCGCGCGCTTCCTGGAGCAGGCCCTGGGCGCCGAGGCCGTCCTGCGCGATCCCGAGCACATTCTGGCCTTCCGGGATCACCTCACCTTCCTGCACCGCAGCATGAACGCCGAACACCGCAACCTGGGCCTGCTGACTGTGGCCGAGCGCCTGAAACCCGCCCAGGAGGCCTTCTGCGCGAAGCATGGCATCCGGCTTCACGGTGAACTCCCGGACGGTTCCGGCAGCGAAGGCATCTGCCACGCGATCATGGCCGAACGCCACGCCTGCCCAGGTCAGGTGGTGGTGGGCACGGATTCGCACACGCCCCATGCCGGAGCCCTGGGCTGCCTGGCCTTCGGCGTGGGCACCACGGATATCGCCTGCGCCTGGGTGACGGGGGATGTGCGCGTCACCGTGCCGCCGACGCTGCGCGTGCGGCTGGAGGGCCGGATGCGGGCCGGCGTTTCCGCCAAGGATCTCGTGCTGCACCTGCTGGCCCAGCCCCTCATCCGCGAGGGCGGCGCCATCGGCCATGTGATCGAGTACCAGGGCGAGGGCCTGCGGGACCTGGACACCGACGAGCGGGCCACGCTCACGAACATGGCCGCGGAGATCGGCGGCTTCACGGGGCTCATCGCGCCGGACGGGGAGACCGTCCGGTTCGTGAAGGAGCGGCGCGGCGTGGAGATCCTGCTCGAACCCTGGATGCAGGGCGATGTGGACGCGGAGTACGCCCACACGCTGGAAGTGGACTGCGGGGCCCTCGGCCCCATGCTGGCCCGTCCCGGCGACCCCGGGAATGGCGTGGCCCTGGCGGATCTGGGCGAGGCCGTGCCCATCCACATCGCCTACCTGGGCAGCTGCACCGGGGGCAAGCGCGAGGATCTGCGCCGGGCCTTCGAGGTGGTCCAGCCGGCGATGGACGAGGGCCGCCGGATCCCCGATGGCGTGCAGTTCTTCGTGCAGTGCGGCAGCGAAGATGTCCGGCGCCATGCGGCGGAGCAGGGCTGGATCGCGGCCTTCGAGGCGGTGGGCGCGGTGGTCCTGGGCAGTTCCTGTGGCGCCTGCATCAACGCGGGGCCCGGCGTGTCCACGCGCCCGGACCAGGTGACCATCAGCGCCATCAACCGCAACTTCCCCGGCCGCAGCGGCCCGGGCCAGGTGTGGCTCGCCAGCCCCGCCACCGTCGCAGCCAGCGCCTTGGCGGGCCGCATCGTGGGGGCCTGAGGTGGCTGCCCCTGATCCCGTACTCGCCGCCCGCTACCGAGCCCTCATCCTGGCCAATCTAGCGCGCCAAGGCGCGCCATCTCTGGATCTCAGATCCAGAGTCCTGGTGGTGGATCCCGCCCGGCAGCGCCTGGGCGTAATGGAGGATGGACGCCTGGCCTTCGAGGCGGTCATCTCCACGGCGAAGAACGGCCTGGGCTGCGAGGAGGGCTCGTACCGCACGCCCACGGGCTGGCATCGCATCCACGCCCGCATCGGCGCGGGGGCTGAGCCGGGCACGGTCTTCCGCAGCCGCGTGGCCACGGGCGATGTCTGGCGAGGCGAGGCCCGGGACGAGGACCTGATCCTCACCCGCGTGCTCACCCTGGAGGGCCTGGAGGAGGGCTGGAACCGCGGCCCCGGCCATGATTCCCTGGAACGGTTCATCTACCTGCACGGCACCAACCAGGAACACCAGCTCGGGACGCCGGTCTCCCATGGCTGCGTTCGCTGCGCGAATGCCGATGTGGTGGATCTCTTCGGTCGCGTGGCTGAGGGCGATCCCGTGCTCATCGCCGGTGGGATCGCATGTGCATTGGATAGAGACGCGGAAGGCGGGCTATGCCTGCCTTCCGCGTGGGGGCCAGGGGGGACGCAGAGGCTGCCCGTTCAGTCTGCTGAACCTGTGCTCATGGACTCGGGGGCAGCCGGGCGGTCCCCCCTGACTGATCTGGGACGCCTGCACTTCGCCGGCGTGGCGGGCAGCGGCATGAGCGCCCTGGCCCAGTTCGTGGCCATGAAGGGCGGCCGGGCCAGCGGCAGCGACCGCAGCTTCGACCGGGGGCAGCGGCCGGAGGCGCGGGGCCACCTCCAGGATCTGGGCGTGGCGCTCCATCCCCAGGACGGTTCCGGCCTCGAAGGCGACTGCGCGGCCCTGGTGGTCTCCACGGCGGTGGAAGCAGACGTTCCGGACGTGGCGGCGGCGCGGCGCCTGGGCGTGCCCGTGCTGCACCGCTCCGAGCTGCTGGCGCACCTGGTGGCGAGGTACCGCACCGTGGCGGTGACGGGCACCAGCGGCAAATCCACCACGGTGGCCCTGGTCTTCGAGATCCTGCGGGGTGCGGGACGGGATCCTTCGGTCATCACCGGGGGCGAGCTGGTGGCGCTGCAAAGAGAGGGCCGCTGGGGCAACGCCTGGGCGGGCGCGTCGGATCTGCTGGTCATCGAGGCCGACGAAAGCGATGGCTCCGTGGTGCGCTACCATCCGGCCGTGGGCGTGATCCTGAACCTGCAGCGCGACCACAAGGAGATGGACGCCGTGGCAGAGATGTTCCGCGCCTTCCGGGCCCAGGTGCGGGAAACCACCGTGGTGGGCGAGGCGGAAAATATGAGGGAATTCGCTGTTGGGGCCAGTGTCTCCGGATTCGGTAGAGGGGCGGATCTGCGTGCCGAGGAACTTTGCTTGGGCGCGGAAGGCTCCACCTTCCGCGTGAGGGAGACGGTCTTCAGGCTTCCGGTGCCAGGACGCCACAATGTGGAAAATGCCCTGGCGGCCATCGCGGCCTGCCAGGCCCTGGGGGTGTCCCTGGCGGCCATGGCTGCGCCGCTGGCCGCCTTCCAGGGCGTGGCCCGGCGCTTCCAGGTGCTGGGCACCCGGGGTGGCGTCACCGTGGTGGATGACTTCGGCCACAATCCGGCCAAGGTGGTGGCGTCCATCCGGGCCGCCCACCTGCGGGTGGAGGCCACCGGAGGACGCGTCCTGGCGGTCTTCCAGCCCCACGGGTTCGGGCCCCTGAAGTTCCTCCGGGAGGATTTCGTGGAAGCCTTCGTGACGGAACTGGCGCCCGGCGACCGGCTCTGGTTCCTCGATGTCTTCTACGCAGGAGGCACAGCGTCCAGGGACATCAGCTCGGCCGAAGTGGTCGCGGACATTGCCGCCCGAAGCAGGGCCGCGGCGCACGCCCCCTCGCGCGAGTGGCTCGTGGAAAGGCTGATCGCCGAGGCCAAGGCCGGGGATCTGATTCTGGTGATGGGAGCCCGGGATCCCTCGCTCACAGACCTGGCGAAGGGCATCCTAGCGGCGCTTGCCTCCTGAACAGAAAAAACATGGAACCGCGAAAAGGGCGAAAGCTCGCGAACGTAGCGTTTCTTGTTCTTGATTCTTCCGTGGCTTCCGTGACCAGTACTTTGCTCTGCCATGAAAGCCAACTGCAAATTGGCCACAAAGGACACAAAGGACACAAAGAAGAACAGGTGCGGGGCCGCGGCACTTTCGCGGTTGGAGGTCGAAATTTGCGGTTTCATTCGTAGGCCTGTGTCTCGCGGTACCCTCAAGGCATGGAACCCACCACCCTCCGCGCTGTCATGGCCTCGCTCCGCCAGCCGGAGACGGGCTGCCCCTGGGATCTGAAGCAGGACCACCAGTCGCTGGCCCGGTACCTGCGGGAGGAGGCGGCGGAGGTGCTGGAGGCGCTGGCCGACCACCGGCCCGGCGACGCGGCCACGGAGGCGCACCTCTGCGAGGAACTGGGCGACCTCTGGTTGCAGATCGCCTTCCACGCCCAGCTGGCGGCCGATCGCGGGGCCTGGGATCTCCACGATGTGGAACGGGCCGTGGTGGAGAAACTGGTGCGCCGGCATCCCCACGTGTTCGCCAGCGTGGAGGTCGAGGGTGCCGACGAGGTGCTCACCAACTGGGCCGCCATCAAGCGCGAGGAGAAGGGCCTGGTGCCGGAGACGGAGCCGCGGCTGCTGGAGGGCATCCCGGCCACCCTGTCGCCCCTGGACGAGGCCCTGGAGATCGGCCGCCGCTGCGCCAAGGTGGGCTTCGAGTGGCCGGATCTGGAGGGCGTCCTCGACAAGGTGAAGGAGGAAGTGGCCGAGCTGCAGGCCGAATCCGACCCCGTGCGGGTCGAGGAGGAGTTCGGTGACGTGCTCTTCAGCCTCATGCAGTGGGCGCGCAAGAAGGGCGTGGACCCTGACGCCGCGCTGCGGCGCCAGATGATCCGGTTCAAGGCGCGGTTTGCCGCGGTGGAAGACGATGCCCGCGCCCACGGCGGCTGGGAGCATCGCGATCTCGATCAGATGGAAGCGGCGTGGCAGGCAGCGAAGCGGAAGGCGAAGCCATGATGGCGATGGCGCTGCGAACGTCCGGACTGATCAGTCGAGGTTCAGCCGAAGGACACCCCAGGCAGAGGCGGTATAGAGGGCCCCACCGTGGAGGGCGATGCCCGAGCCGGTGAAGTTCAGGGTGTCGGGTGTATTGAAGACCGGAACCCGACAGGCCACGCCGCTGGATGAAATCTGCAAGGGGCCCCACCCACCGATGTCCTGGACGAGGATGCTGCCGTTGCGGTCCACTGCGATGCCGGACGGCGCGTAGAGGAGCTTGCCCACATCCGCCACGCTGGCGCTGCCCGCGCTGCCCAGGGTGAAACGGAGGGTGGTCACCACCCCCTCGGGGGTGACTCGGCGAATGGCGGCATTGCTGCAATCCGCCACGAAGAGGATGCCTGAAGGATCCACGGCGATGCCGTAGGGACGGTCGAATCTGGCCGAGGCGCCGGCGCCGTCCGTCAACCCGGCCTGCCCGGCTGTTCCGGCGAGGGTGGTGACCAGGCCATCGGGACCCATGCGTCGAATGGCGTTGCCATCGGTCACATAGAGGTTGCCATGGGCATCGGCGGTGATTCCCGTGGGCGCGGTGAACCGGGCCTGGGAGCCCAGGCCGTCCTGAGTTCCCGTCAGGCCGGCCGTTCCGGCCACCGTCGTGACCTGCCCGGCGGGAGTGATCTTCCGCAGGGTCGCGTTCAGGGCATCCGTGACGAAGACATTGCCGGACCCGTCGACAGCCGTGCTCACGACTGCGCCGAACAGGGCCTGGGAGGCCGGCCCGTCGAGGGCTCCGCTTTGGTTGGGGACTCCGGCGTAGGTACTGACGGTGCCCGCCGGGGTGATTTTCAGGATCGTGTTGTTGCTGGAGGGCACAAAGGCATTGCCTGCGGCGTCCATGCCGAAGTTCACGGGGCCGAAGAGGGCGGGCCTCCGCTGGCCGACCAGGGTGGTCACCTCACCATCCGGCTTGATGGAACGGATCGCGCTGTTCTGGTAGTCGGCGACCAGCACTTGCCCAGCGGCATCCACGGTCAATCCGGAGATGGTGCTGAACCTGGCTGTGCTCCCAGGACCGTCTATCCAGCCCAATTTCCCTTCCGCACCGGCGAAGATCGAGACCGTGCCCGCCGGGGTGATCCTGGCGATGGCATTCTCCCCGCCCACGAACAGGCTGCCGTCGGGACCGATCGCCAGGGCGTTGGGCCTCCAGAGGGGCAGGGTGGTCGGCCATGGTGCGCGGGTGGTGACGAGCCCTCCAGGGGTGATCGACCGGATGGCCCAGTTGCCGCTGTCCACCACCAGGAGGGTGCCGGAGGCATCGACCACGAGCCCGCTCGGTCGGAGGAACCGGGCTGAACCCCCGGTCCCATCGATGCGTCCCGTCACCCCGGGAGATCCGGCGAGGGTGCTCACCTGCCCCTGGGGAGTGACCAGCCGGATGGTGTGGTTCCCGGTGTCCGCCACATAGACATTCTCCGCGGCATCCACAGCCAAGCCCTTGGGGTAGTTGAACAGGGCTGAAGTCCCCATGCCATCTGCGCTTCCCACCTGGTCGGGAACACCTGCGAGGGTGGCCAGCGTGCCCCCGGGTTTGAACCGGCACAGCGAGGATCCGACGAAGAAGTAGACATTCCCGGAGGGACCCATGGTCATGTACGAGGGTCCTCCCTGGGGCAGGGACGGGAGCGGCGTTGACACCAGGCCCTGGGGCGAGAGCATGCGGATGGCCCGGTTTCCGTAGTCTGCGATGAGCAGGTTGCCGGAGGGGTCTGACACTACGGCCGAAGTGTAGTTGAACCTGGCGAAGGCCACGGGCCCATCGACGACGGGTGAGTTGGGGAAACTCGCCAGCAGGCTGGTCGAACCGGCGGTCGCCGGGAAGAGCGTCAGTGTGCAGGTGGCGCTGACGCTCCCTCCAGCATTGCTGGCCGTCAGGGTGTAGGTGGTGGTCCGGCTTGGATGAACCCAGCAGGTGGAACCGGTGACGGTTCCGATCCCATTGTCGAGGGTCAGGCTGGTCGCCCCGGTGACGTACCAGACCAGTTGGGCGGAGGATGAGCTGCCGAGAAGGTAGGCGGGCGCACTGAAGCTGCGGATGGTCGGGGCCGGAGTTGGGGTGGGAGCGGGGGCCTGGGTTCCACCGCTCCGGCCCCCGCAGGCCAGCCCCGCGGCCAGCAGAAGGCCTGTCGCGATCAGGGCAAGGGGCTTCCGGAACAGCCGATGGCGGGGCTTTTCAGCCTGGATGGCCCAGCATGGGGGGACGGTCACCATGGACATAGCGGCTCCGGGTCATGGGACTAGCGGGGACAGTATACTCAACTGAGCCTGTCGCGAAGGAAATGCGACCGGGAATCGGAATGGGTCAGGCGTGGACGCGCTGGGAGATCTCCGTCCCGCCGGGGTTACACCGCGTCGGCGATGACGGGCAGCAGCGCATGGACCGCCTGGCCCGTACCGACGCAGACCGTGAGGAGGAACATGGAGAGGGGTGCCAGGATGGTGACGCATTTCGGGTGGGCCCGGAGCAGGCGCTCCGTCAGCTGCACCAGGTAGTCGAGCCCCCCCCGCCACCCTTCCGGATGCCCAGGAGGATGGCGCCCAGCACGAGCACGAATTGAATCCAGAACATTTAGGCGGGGGACATCATTGATTCTCCTGTTCCCAGGGGCTCGCGGTCTGACCACTGACCCTATGATGGAAGAGGTGGTAGCAGACGAATAGCTCGTGAATAGAAGGGCCATCCAGTTGGGTGGGAGGTTGATCACAGGGTGTTAACTCTTGAATCCGCGAAGGCGAATGATCCCATGTGTTTCCTGATGATCCTTGGCCGCACGGGTTAGGATGGCGGAACCTGGACCAATCCCATGAGCCGCCCTCCCTTCCATCTCGTGACCCTGACCCACTCCGAGTGGGAGGAGGCCCTGGCCTGCGCCCAACGCCTGGGAGACGACGCCCTGCCCGAGCTGCGCCTGGACCTGTTTCCCGAGGCGGATCCCGAGGCCCTGGTGGACGCCCTGAGGCGCCGCTGCCTGGTGGCCTGCCGCCGGGTCTCGGAGGGCGGACGCTGGCCGGATGAGGACGAGGCGGGGCGCATCGCCCACCTCATCCGTGCGATCCCGGGCCGGCCCGCCTGGATGGATCTGGAATGGGAATTGTCCATTCCGCCGGCCATCCAGGCGGCCCGCACCCATGTGCGGCTGCTGCGCTCCGTCCATGTGGCGCCCGGGGTCTTCGATCTGGAGGCGCGCCTGCGCACCCTGCCTGAGGGCGATGCCTACAAGTGGGTGGGGTGGGCTGGACGCCTGGGCGATAACGGCCGCCTCCGCGCTCCGCTGGCCTGGGCCGTGGACCATGGCATCGCCCTGTCGGCCTTCCTGATGGGGTCCAAGGGGCTGCCCAGCCGGGCCCTCCAGGCGGCCTGGGGCGGGAGCTTCACCTTCGCCGCGCCGGACGATGGGCCGCCCGCCGCGCCGGGGCAGCTGCCGCTCTCGACCCTGCGCGCCTGGCGGAGCGCGAAGCTCCACCCGGGCTACGGCCTGTGCGGCGTCATCGGGGATCCCGTGCTGCATTCCCGGGGCCCGGCCTTCCACAATCCCCGCTTCCAGCGGGCCTTCAAGGACCTGATCTACCTGCCCCTCCTCTGCGATGAGGCCAGCGAGGCCGCGGAAGCCCTGGAATCGCTTGGCATCCTCGGGTTGAGCCTCACGGCGCCGCTGAAGCTCTCGCTCCCAGAGGCGCTCGGATTGAAGGGCCCCTTGAATACCCTCTGGCGGCGGTCGCCGGCGGATCCCTGGCGGGGCGCGAACACGGATGCCGAGGCTCTTGGACAATCATTGTCGCATCTTGAGCCCGGTCCCGTGCTGTTGCTGGGAGAGGGCGGGGTGGCACGGACCAGCCATGCGGTGCTGACTGCCGCGGGGCGGACGGTGCTCCAGGCCTCCCGCCGGTCCCCCGTGACCGCAGCGTCCGTGGCCGCCTTCGGGCCGGTGGGCCTCGTCCAGGCCACCAGCCTGGGCATGGCGGCGGACGATCCGGCGCCCTTCCCCGGACTGCTGGAGGCGGCCCGGCCCAGCGCCCGCTGGGCCGTGGAATGGATCTACAAGGAGGACACCGCCTTCGCGCTCTGGGCCCGGGCAGTGGGCCTCGCCCTGGTGGAGGGAGGCACCCTCTTCGAGGCCCAGGCCGAAGCGCAGAGCCGGCGGTTCATCGAGGGGTGCGGGGGAGGCAGCTGATAGCTGATAGCCGATAGCTGATAGCTGATAGCTGATAGCTTCTACCCATGGACCTCCTGCTGGTCGAGGACAAGGACAGCTTCCGGCGCCTGTTGATCCAGGCCCTGGAGGGGACGGTCTGGACGGTGCGGGCGGTGGCGGATCCCCAGGAGGCCCTGCGGGCCCTGGAATCCCAGTCCTTCCATGTGCTGGTCACGGATCTGCGCCTGCCGGGCATGAGCGGCCTGGAGCTCATCCGCCGCGCCCGGCGCCTGCATCCGGGCCTGCGGGTGGTGCTCATGTCGGCCTTCGGCGAACCGAAGGACATCGTGGAGGCCATGCGGCTCGGCGCCGATGACTTCCTGCCCAAACCCTTCGATCTCGATGCCTTCCTGGCCCTGCTGGACCGCCTCCGGGCCCTGGTGGGGGCGCCGCCGCCGGATCCCTCGGAGCCCTGGATCGCCCACAGCCCAGCCATGCAGGCGCTGGACGCCGCCCTCCGCCAGGCCGCCGGCGCGGCGCTTCCCGTGCTGTTCCGCGGGGAACGCGGAGCCGGGAAGGAACGCTGCGCCCGCCGTCTTCATGGTCTGAGGCACCCCGCGGCGCCCTACCTGAGCCTGGCCGCCGCGACCCTGGGGCCGGAAGGGCCCGATCCGCGCATGCTTCAGCTGCTGCAAGGGGGAAGCCTCTTCCTCGCGGGCCTCGAGCACCTGGCCCCGGCCTCGGCGGCGCCCCTGGCCCGGGCGATGGATGGCGCGACCGGGCAGGGACTCGACTGGATGGGGGGCGTGGATCCCGCGGGTGTCCTCGCCCCGGAACTGGCCCAGCGGCTGGGCTCGCTGGAACTCCGCGTACCGCCCCTGCGGGAGCGCCGGGAGGACCTGCTGGCCCTGGCCCGCCTGCTGCTGGAACGGGCCGCGCGGCGCGAAGGCCGCCTGGCCCCCTGGCTGGAGCGGTCCGCGGAGCGGCAGCTGCTGGATCATCCCTGGCCGGGCAACGTGCGGGAACTGGAGGTGCTGGTGGGCCGGACCCTGCTCTTCTCCGAGGGCCATGCCATCCGTGCCTTTCTGGATCTGGGCCTGGGGGAGGCGGTGCCGCTGTGCCTGCCCTGGCCGGAACCCGCCGGCCTGGAGGCCATGCTGAAAACCGTGGCCCGGTGCGCCGAAGCCCAACTGCTCCGGCGGGCCCTGTCGGAGGCCACCGGGGATCTTCCCCGGACGGCGGAAATCCTGGGCCTCACGGTGCGCACCCTGGCTCTTCGCTTGCGGGACCACGGCATCCTTCTGGAAGATGGTGAAAGCACGCTTCCGCGGAAGGCCCCATGACCCAGGTCCCACCCATCCTCGTTTCCCCGGTCCGCGGCTCCGAAGGGATCCGTCCGGCGGCGCGGGCCGGCCTGACGGCGCTCCAATCCGTGGTGGTGGGCAAGGAGGCCCAGGTCCGGCGGGCCTTCGCGGCCATGCTGTCGGGCGGCCACGTGCTGGTGGAGGATCTGCCGGGGGTGGGCAAGACCACGCTGGCCAAGGGGCTTTCCCGCATCCTCGGCGGCAGCTTCCAGCGGGTGCAGGGCACCAACGATCTGCTGCCCTCGGACCTGCTGGGCGTCCACCTCTGGGACGCGAAGGAACAGAGCTTCCGGTTCCAGCCTGGCCCGGTGTTCTGCCATGTGCTGCTGCTGGACGAACTGAACCGCATCGGGCCCAAGACCCAGAGCGCCATGCTGGAGGCGATGGTGGAAGGGCAGGTCACCCTGGACCGCAGCACCCACCCGCTCCCCGATCCCTTTTTCGTCATCGCCACCCAGAATCCGCTGGATCACGCGGGCACCTTTCCGCTGCCGGAAAGCCAACTGGACCGGTTCTCCTGCTCCCTGCATCTGGGCTACCCGGACCGGGAGGCGGAGCGCCTCATCCTGACGGGCCAGGCTGGATCGGACCGGCTGGATACCCTCACCCCCGCCCTGGATCTGGAAGGCTGGCGGCAGGCCCGCGCCGCGGTGCGCGGCGTGCGCGTGGCCGAGGCCGTGCTGGACTACGCCGAACGCATGGTCGGCCGCATCCGCGCCGGGGGAGGCTTCTGCTCCACCCGGGCCGCCAAGCACTGGCTGGGATTGGCTCAGGCCGAGGCCTGGCTCGAAGGCCGGGACTTCATCACGCCGGATGATCTCCAGCGCACCCTGGCCGATACCATGGCCCACCGCGGCAGCATGGATGACCGCCGCCTCAGCCGCAGTGACCGCCGCGAGCATCTGGCCCAGCTGCTCAAGGACCTCCCCGTGGGATGGGCCGGATGAGACCCGACGAAACCGTCGGCCAGCTGCTGCAGCGGGCCCGGGTGGCCAAGGGCCTCTCCCGCGAGGTGCTGGCTCTGGAATTGAAGCTGCCCCTGCGTCACATCGAGGCCATCGAAGCCGATGACTGGGCGGTCCTGCCGCCGGGCCGCCCCCGGCCCCTGGCCCGGCAGCTGGCCCGGCGCCTCGGGGTGGACCTGGACTTCCACACGGGGGCCTTCCAGACCCTGCCCGGCACGCGGGAATGGACGCCCCCCGACCCCAGACAGGAGCGCCTGGAGCGCGTCGTCATGGGTCTCCTGTCCGTGGCTTCGGTCCTGGTGGCGCTGTGGCTGGTGGTCCCCGGGCCGAGCCTGGGCTGGAAACCGCCGCCCAGCTACCTGACCAGCCTGCCCAAAGCCGCGCTGCCGCCCCCGCCGCCGCCTTCCACTGCGGCCTATCCAGTGCTGGGGGAGCTGCTGCCCGAGGCGCCCCTGAACGAACAGGGCATCCTGGTGAGCCTCCGGGCCATGGACGCCTGCGAGGTGCGCATCGAGCCGCTGCCGGAATCGGGAGCCCAGCCCATGGCGCGGACGCTGCGGGTATCCGAACCCTGGCGGCCGCGGGTGAAGGGGCCCTTCACCCTCTTTCTCGAAAACGCCGGCGTGGTGAATGTGGAGGTGGCGGGCGTGCGTGTCCCCCACGGGCAGAGCGTGGGCGAGACCTGGACGGGCCGGTTCGACGCGGAAGGGCGCTGGTTGAAGCCGGCGCCCCCCGCTGTCCCGGCGGAACCCGCGCTGCCCGATGACGAAGAGGATGGACATCCATGAGCCTGCATCCGATCGTCGAGCGGTTCCTTCAGGGCGGACTGCCTGAACCCATGGCCATGGCCCTGGTGGGTGGCAGCCTCCCGGTGCCGACCAGGGATCTTCTGCAGGCCCTGTCCCATGCGGCCCTCCGGGAGACGCCCTATACCCAGCGGGCGCTGGGTTTCTTCGCGACCATCCCGGAATCGGCGCTGTCCGGCGTGCTGATCGAAGCGATGGAACCGCCCGCTCCCCTGCAACTGGTGCTCTGCCACCGCAAGGAACCCTTGCTGCTGGAACGGGCCCTGCTGAACCCATCCCTCACCGCGGAGATCGCGGAGGCCTCCGTACCAAGCCTGCCCGGCGCGGTCCTCGAGATCGTCCTGAACAACCAGGTGCTCTGGCTGCAGCGTCCCCGGATCCTCGACCTCCTGGAGGAGCACCCCGAAGGTGAGTACGTCATCAAGCGGCGCATCAACGAGTACCGCTTCGAGGTGCTGCGCCTCATCCCCGAGGAAGTGAAGAAGGACCGGCTGGAGATCATCAACGAAGTGGAGGCGGGCCGCCTCGACCGGGCCTGGTCTGAACTGCCGCTGCCCAAGGCGAAATCCAAGGAGGAAGCCGACGCGGAGATCGAATCCGAGGAGATGGCCGCCGAACGCCGCCTGCTGGCGCAGAAACCCCTGCTGGACGAACACGGCCAGGAGATCAACCTCACCCTCACGCAGCGCGTGGCGAGGCTCAGGACCAATCAGAAGATCATGCTCGCCATCAAGGGGGGCAAGGAGGAGCGGGCCCTGCTCATCCGCGAGGCCAACCGGCTCATCCAGGTGAACGTCATCCGGAACAGCCGCATCTCGGAAGGCGAGGTGGCCTACATCGCCCAGATGCGCACCGTGAACGAGGAAGTGCTCCGGATCATCTCCACCAACCGCGAATGGATGAAGAAGTACCCCATCACCAAGGCCCTGGTCATGAACCCCCGCACCCCGTTGCCCGTGGCCATGACCCACTTCAAGCGCCTCATCGAAAGCGACATGAAGCTGCTCGTGAAAGACCGCAACGTGCCCGAACTGATCCGCCGCGAGGCCAAGCGCATGGTGGAGATGAAGGCGCAGGGGAAGGGGTAGCCGCCATTCACAGGACTGCGCTAAACTGGAGGTCCCGCGGGCGTAGTTCAGTGGTAGAACGTCAGCTTCCCAAGCTGAATGTCGTCGGTTCAATCCCGATCGCCCGCTCCAAAACAGAGGCCCCCAGTCGGGGCCTCTGTTTTGGAGATAGGGAAAGACGGGGATCGAAATCTCAGAATCGCTGGCAGGTAGGCGCATAGGACGACAGCCCAGTAGGCTGTTGGCCTGGATCAGCTGCATGCCAGCGATTCGCGCGGCCGAGAGCGTCCGCCAAAGGCGAAACCAGTGGACATTTCGACGGTGGTCACCGCCGCACCTACCCGCCCCATCAACCATGTCCTAGTTCAACCAGGGCTGGACCGAGGCGCGGTTCGGAATGCTGGCCCTCAACGCCAAGGGCGACCTTATGGCCGACCGCACCTTGAGCCAGGGAACGGCCACAGCCACTCTCATCAGCCCCCGTGAGTTCTTCCGGGAGGCACTCCGCTACGGTGCCACCTCAGCCCTGGCCTGGCACAACCATCCTTCTGGAGATCCCACACCCTCCCGCGAGGACATCGCGCTCACAGGTCGTCTGCGGGCGGCAGGCGAGAGCCTGGGGGTGCCCCTGGCGGACCACATGGTTCTGGGCGGTGACCGCTGGCATAGCTTCCGTGCGGCCGAAGGCTGGGACCGGTGACGGCTCTGCATTGACACAGAAGTCGAGAGGTCCGGACTATTCCTGTTCGTCCGTGCGGTCATCTTCAATTTTGCCGGTCTGAGAAATGACTCCCAATTGTTCCCAAACAAGGCACTGGAATGCTTTGAATGCATTGAGACAGGCCTTGTGCTGACTCTGAAGAGAGGGGATTACATCTGAGATTTGGATGGGTTGAGCGATGCCAAAGGCATGCATCATTCGTCCAGGTCGGGATTCGATCCTGGTCATCGTGGCTTCGACGCCTACCTCAAGCCTAGGCGCATCGCGATGGTGAAATCGGTTGCGGAATTGCCGAGAGTCCTTTCTAAAGCCGTCATCGTTGATGGCAGCGAGATGGTCGATCAGTGAACTGGAGGCGTTCCATTTCCTCGCCCTGCATTTCAAGGAACGGAGTCCGATCATGTGATCTGGTTCCAGATCATCCTTCCAGCCGAGTTCGATTCGATTTGCTAGGTGACACAAATGGGTCGAGGAGAAGATGAATCGTCCTTTGATCGCTGCTGGAAAGCTCAGCACCATGATCGCCAAAGGATTGATGAACTCGACAAGCAAGGCCATTCGATCCTGTAGTTCATATCCTTGGAGCACTTCACCCCATGTTTCCATTCTGCGAGTGCCTGCGGCGAACTGGTTGATCTCATTCGCAAGACGGGTTGTATGAGTATCAAGGACCCAGTTGTAGGCCATGCCTTCTAGGCCAATTCGCTCCGGCGCATTTTCCCAGTGATAGGGAGCTGGATCGAATGGAGGCTTTGCCTCCATTGCCGTGCGATACGATCGGAAGGCCTCCGCCAACTGTTCAGTGTTCACTGGACTGATTCCACACCCAGAAACTCATTCAAGGCATCTTCTGCAATGGCGTAGTTCTGATAGAGGCTTCGGAAGTATGACTTAAAGGCCAAGTCTGGGTTTGATCGAATCCAACGCCATGCACGACGGAGGTTGTCAGGTGATCTCAATGCGTCTAGATCTGGCATCAGAGTTGCCCAGCAAAGGCTCGATTAAGAATGGAAGGAAATAATGCATCAAGTTCTACTTTTGACTCTTCCTGAGTCGTCTTTAGAGCAATTATCCTTGTCCGTATTCCGTCTAGTTCTGATGCAATTTTGCGCTGTTCTTGGATTGGCGGAAGAGGAAAAGCTATTCGCGCCATTCGCGACAAACCAAGATCGCGATTGGAGGAACCTCGTGTGAATAACTCTGCCTGTTCTTTCGAATTTGGTGAATTCAACATATGCTCGACAAAGCCAGCATCAGCCATAGACCTATCAATTTTTAATAGGGCAACGTGTACCCAAATGCTAAATGTGTTTTCAGTATCGACACGCCTAGCAACACCAGTGGTTCCACCTTTCGTATAAAGGACGTCACCCATCTCCACGTTTGCTTTTTTCGAGTAATCGCTATGATCGGCTTCTGAAATGTATTTTGCGGTGGAGAAGTCTAGACCTGTCTCACTTATATTTCGAACAGAGATAAAAGGAATCCCTTTTTCGACATACTTAGGTGATACATGTGGGCCATCTGTTATTTTTTTACATATTGACCCGAGTTCGACATCTTTATAGGTTTTTTTGGCCGCCAGTAGATAACCATTTTGTGCCGATTTCACTAAGGCTTCAGCTTCTTCTATGGCCTGTTGACGTAGGTGGCAGGCCTCTTTGACCTTTGCGGACAATCCTTCGATCCGCGCCACGACCCGCCGTTGCTCTGGCAAGGCTGGAAGAGGGATTTGATATCCAAGTACATCCGCCGGTCGGATTGCGGCATAGTTCGTGGACCCTTGAGCCTCGACCTGATCCCGGAAGGTGCGCGTCCGGATAAAGAAATCCAAGAACCGACGGTCCAACTTGGATTCGTTGATTTCATAGAGGAAGTAATGGCTACTAACTATCCCGCCATCGAGTGATTCTGGAACGATCCCGAATCCGCCAACCTTAGCGTCAATTTCAGCCACCAGGAATTCACCAGCCCGGCATACCTGTTGGCGTTTGGTCTTGATCAAGGAGCCCGGAACTTCGTCACGAACTACAATGCCCTGCACGTGAAGCTGGACTCGTGCACGCTTATAGATTTTGAGATCGTCGATAGTGATGAAGTCTTTCTGGTGCTTCAGCAGTTCGCCTAATCGAACCTTCGGCCAGCTCACGGTTTCACCGTGCTCAAATGCTGTTTTAAGAAACCAACCAAGTTAGGTGTTTTGAACTCACGCACCTGGCCATTCTCACCAAGGAAGAACCGGACCCTTCCTCCCCCAATCAGGGCTTTGATAGCGTACTCAGGTTTCAAAAGGTTCGCGAGCAATGTTTGGCGATCTGTCGTGGAGGCCAACGGAGTGTTGTCAAACAAGACATTCAGTGTGTTCCATGGATGATTATGAAACACGATCACTTCTGCGAAGTGCTCACCTAGCATCCATCCCTGGATGGCTGTATTCACGATTGCAGGGATCGAGACACTGGAGGGTCCGCCTACAGCATGGAGGACGGAGCTGATGTAGGTGGTGGAGCCTTCATGATCACCCAAGCCAACGAGGAGATGTTCCACGCTTTCCTTCTCCGTGGCCGCCAGGCAGCCTCGGAGGAATTGATTTCTGGTCAGCTCGCGCCTCAGTTCTTGATGGGCGGTGCCATCTTTCACAATCTTCTTGATGGGCCGAATCCCTGGCTCGTGGTCACGGGTGAAGCGAATCGGATTCGGGTCAAACAGAGAAGCCGTCCCCGTCTCTAAAAGCTCCTTGAGGAAGGCATCCGTATTCATGCCTTCCCTCCCGTGGTCAGGATGGCCTGGATATTCCTCATGATGTTCGCGATGCGCTGTTCCTTCTCCAGGATGCTGGCTGCGAGCTGTTCTGGCGGAAGATGGGCGATATCTTCCTTGGCCTTGGGGTTTTTGCGATCCAGATTGCAGTTGTTCGCCAGCAGCTCTGCCGCATTGACCTTCCAGGCTCGTTCGTTCTCTTCCCGGTTGTTCCACCAGGCCTGGCAATTCGCAAACTCCTCGAACTGCATTGGGGCGGTCTTGGTGTAGTTCTTCCGCCCATCCGGGAGCGGCTGCTCGTAGTACCAAACATCCTTTGTCGGGCCTGAACGGTCGAAGAAGAGCAGGTTCGTGGGGATGCCCGTGTATGGCGCAAAGACGCCATTGGGAAGCCGCATGATCGTGTGCAGGTTGAAGGTTTTGAGTAACTCCTCCTTGATACGGCCGCAGACGCCATCGCCAAAGAGGGTGCCGTTGGGAACGATCACGGCGGCTCGAGCAGGGCGCCCTGCGCTGGTGGGCTGGCGGTGCAGTTTGCGCATGATGAGCTGGAGGAAGAGCAGCGCCGTCTCTGCCGTCTGGCGGTCCTCGGGGAAGTTGCCCTGGATTCCCTTCTCCTCCTCACCACCGAAGGGGGGATTGGTGAGGATCACATCGACGCGGTCCTTTTCACCGATCTCCGTGAGCTTGAAGCGTAGGGCATTGTGGGGGTCGATCTGCGGCGCATTGAGTCCGTGCAGGAGCAGGTTCATCTGGCAGAGCAGGTAGGGCAGTGACTTCGGTTCGCAGCCCAGAAGAGAGCGCTCCTGGAGGGTCTTCCGATCCTGAACGGTCTTCACCTGGGGCGCGAGGTGGTTGTAAGCCTCCACCAGAAAGCCGCCCGTGCCCGAGGCCGGATCGAGGATTGTTTCGCCCAACCGTGGATCAATGACAGCCACCATGAATCGCACGACAGCACGAGGGGTATAGAACTCGCCAGAATCACCGGCCGCGTCCCGCATCTCGCGGAGCATGGATTCGTAAAGGGCACCCAGAGTATGCAGATCATCGCTTGATGTGAAGTGGATCTCGGAAATCTTGTTGATGACATCCCGCAGCAGATAGCCACTCTTCATGCGGTTATCCACGCCCTTGAAGACAGTGGCGATCACTTCGCGTCGGTCGTCCCCGTTGGCGTTGGTGAGCTGGCGCAGGTAGGCGAAGAGGCCGGGGCCCTTGGTTCCATCAGGGCGAATGGGTTCATCCTGGTTGATGAAGGCTAGGAGTTCCTCCCCGGTGATGCCCTGGGGATTGGCAGCCCAGTCCCGCCAGCGGTAAGGCGATTCGATGGCCGGGCGGAACTTCTTCTCGCCGAGGGTTGCTTCGTCCTCTCGCTGCCGTTCCAAATCGTCCAGGAACTTCAGGAACATGATCCAGGTAAGGAGTGGCAGGCGATCCAGATCACCATTCAGGCCCTTGTCCTTGCGCATGAGATCCCGAGCGGACTTGAGCACGCTGCCCAGGGCCTGGGATGTCGTCTTGGGCGTTTCTTTGGTTTTACGCGGCATATAGGGCGGCCTGGAGATCATTCACGGCGGCGCGAAGATGGTCTGCGCCCCCGAAGAGGTTGAGAATGTCACCTAGCGTTCCATGGGAAGAGATAGGCGGGATCTGGAGCACGTCTGGAAGCACGAACTGGGCATCGCCATGCTCGGCATACTTCTCCAGCAGTTCTTCCAGAATCGCACGGGCTTCAGGGGCATAACGGTCGAAGAAGTCCTTGCGTTCGGACTTCAAGGCCTGGGCCCGTTCGCGCCGGGTCTTCAGGGGGGCGTTGAAGGCCAGATGGCAGAGAAGATCGAAGGGATCTGCATCGGGTTGGTTGGCTGACTCGGCCAGGGCATGGAAATCCACCCCGCGTTCGGCCAACTTCTGGATAATCTCGGCCCGCTGCACCGGATCGGCCCATTTGACGCGCAGTTCAGGTGCTGTCGGGCAGAGGGATCGCACCTTGGCAGCTGCGTAGTCCGTATAGCGAACCACCTGGAGCTGTTTCCCATCTGGATCCAGCTCGTAGACGAGATGGGCCGCAATCTCTACCTGACCGCCGTCGAAGTAGAACTTACGGCGATCCGTGTAGGGCGGTTCAATGACCTCGCCTACTTGATTGGGCAATGGCTCATCTTCATCACAAGCTTCGGTGATGACGGTCGTTCCCACCACTTCGCCAGTGGCGTTCGTCTCGTCTTCTGTCACCCGGACGGGATCGCCGTCGAAGGCAGAATCCGCAAAGAGGCGTGTGGCGCTTCCGGTGTAGTCGATGATGTTGAACCAGAGCTTGCCATAGTCATCACGGACGCGGGTTCCGCGGCCGATGATCTGTTTGAACTCACTCATGGAGTTCACGATGCGGGCGAGCACCACGTTTTTGCAGGTGGGTGCGTCCACCCCCGTGGTCAGGAGCTGGGAGGTTGTGAGGATGGTGGGCGTCATGGTGTCCACATCCTGGAAGCGACTTAGATGGCCCTTTCCGATGTCGCCTTCATCCGAGGTGACACGGCAGACATAGTCGGGGTATTGGGCTGTGAGGTCCGTATTCAGGTTGTTGAGGGCAGCCCTCATTTCGCTGGCGTGCTCCTGGTCCACGCAGAAGACGATCGTCTTGGCATGACGGTCGGAGTTCTTCAAAAACTGGGTGAGGTGCCTGGCGATGGCCTCTGTTCGGGCTCTAAGGGCGACCACATGCTCGAAGTCCTGGGTTTGGTATTCGTCGTCGGGAATTGGGCGGCCGTATCGGTCAAGATCCCCTTGGCTAGGCCTCCAGCCCGCGGCATCCCAGTCCGTGATGACACGGTGAACGCGATAGGGGGCTAGGAAGCCATCCTCGATGCCCTGTCGCAGGCTGTAGGTGTAGAGGGGATCCCCGAAGTACGTGTAGGTATCGCGATTATCTTCTCGAAGGGGAGTTGCGGTCATGCCGAGCTTGAAGGCGGGCTCGAAGTAGTCGAGGATCGCCCGCCAGGAACGTTCGTCGCGCGCGCTGCCCCGGTGGCATTCGTCCACGATCACCAGGTCGAAGAAATCCTGTGGGAACTGCCTAAAGAGACCGTCGCGACGCTCGTCCTCCGCCAAGGCCTGGTAGATGGCGAAATACATCTCACGGCTCTTCACGACCTCGCCAGATTCGATCTTGCAGCGGGCATCCCCGAAGGCCGCGAAGATCCCATCCTTGGGTTGATCTACCAGAATGTTCCGATCAGCGAGGTAGAGGATCTTGGGGCGGCGGTATTCGCCTGTGCGGTTCCAGCGGGCATTCCAGAGCTTCCAGCAGATTTGGAAGGCGACGGCTGTCTTGCCTGTGCCCGTGGCCATGGTGAGGAGCATTCGGCTCTGGCCCTTGAGAACCGCTTCCACAGTGCGGTTGATGGCGATCTGCTGGTAGTAGCGTTCGCCTTTGCCAACGGTGTGGTTGGAGGGTTCGAGAAGGCGTGCTGAGGTGCCATCAACAAACCCGCTGCCCTTTTGAAAGCGCTGCCAGAGCTCATCCGGCGTGGGGTAATCGGTGCGATGACACTCAAGACCCGTGAAGTAATCGAACTCGATGATGTCCAGGCCATTGGTCGCATAGGCGAACTTCAGGCCCAACATCTCCGCGTAGTCCTTCGCTTGCTGGAGACCGTCCGCAGCCGACTTGTACTCAGCTTTCGCCTCCACCACTGCAATGGAGAAGTCGCGACGAAGGCGCAGCAGGTAGTCCACTCGCTTCGGTGGCCTGCGGATGAAACCCTTCCCCACCGGAACAATTCGGCCATCCGTGATGGAGCGCTGTTCTGCGAGGGAGTGTGGCTCAGAGTCCCAGCCCGCCGCCTGGAGGAGGGGCACGACGTGCTTTCTACAGGTGTCGGCTTCGGTGGGCATTCTTGCTCGCTTCAGCAAAGCTAGCTTGGGATATGCCTACATTATCCCAATTCAGATGACTGGGTCACTTGAACCCCATCCTCCGCGATGGATTTTCGTGAAGGTCGCACCATGGGATGAGCCGCCAGAAGACGCAACAACGCGGCGTAAAGCGCCCTGGGGTCCGCATGGTTCCTGCGGTACGCACCTCCTTCAGGTGGAGATGACGGTGCTCTGGTGTTAGCCCGTAGAACTTCTTGAGGCGCTGCCAGCTTTCCCACCAGAAGCGCTGGAGTGCATCCGGCCATGGCCGCCTCACCCCAGGTACGCCGCGATCACGCGCTCGTTGCGGCTCAGTTCGGCGGGGGTGCCTTCCACGGCGATGCGGCCGCGTTCCATGACGTAGGCGTAGTCGGCGACTTCGAGGGCGCTCTTGGCGAACTGCTCGACGAGGAGGAGGGTGATGCCCTCTTCCTTCAGGCGGCGGATGATCCGGAAGACTTCCTGGACGATGACCGGGGCGAGGCCCATGGAGGGCTCGTCCAGCAGCATCACCTTGGGCCGTGCCATGAGGGCGCGGCCGATGGCCAGCATCTGCTGTTCGCCACCGGAGAGGGTGCCAGCGGCCTGCCGGGCGCGGTCGCGCAGGTGGGGGAACAACTCGTAGACGCGGTCCAGATCGGCCTGGGCCTTCGCCCGGAATCCGAAGAACCGGGGCAGCCGTCCATAGGCGCCCAGCAGGAGGTTGTCCTCCACGGACAGCGGCCCGAAGACCTTGCGCCCTTCGGGGGCGTGGGCGAGGCCCAGCCGGGCGATGCGGGAGGCGTCCAGGCCCTGCACCTCCTGGCCATCGAGCACCACCCGGCCGCGGCTGGGTTTGAGGCCGCCGGAGATGGCCCGCATGGTCGTCGTCTTCCCCGCGCCGTTGGCGCCGATGAGCGCCACCAGGGTGCCCTGCTTCACCGTGAGCGCGGTGCCCGTCAGCACTTCGCTGGTGCCGTAGCCCGCGTGGAGATCCTCGACCTGCAGCATGGATCGCTCCTTTAGGGCCTGAAATCAGAGTGGGAGTGAGTCGCGACGCCGGCCAGCCGTGCCCATGGCAAGGCGGCGGCCGAAGGGCGATGCGGGACATCGTGCAAGGCCGACAACGCAGCCAGGGGTGCGGCTGGCCACGTCCCGGAGGGCAAGGGGCGGCGCCCGGCGCGATACTGCGTCGAACTCCTTGCCAATAGTGCCGCTATTGTCATCGTCGTTCTCCTTGTCTCACTTGGGCGGCGCCCCTTGCGCGACCGCGCCCCATTCTGATTTCAGGCCCTAAGCGGGCAGCGGCGCGGCGCCGCCGGAGATGTCGGTCTGGGGGGGCTGGCCCAGGTAGGCCTCCACCACCTTGGGATGGCGCTTGACCTCCTCGGGGGTGCCTTCGGCGATGATCCTGCCGCCGTCCAGCACCGTCACCGTGTCGCACAATTCGCTCACGACATCCATGTGGTGCTCGATGAGGATGATGGTGATGCCGCGCTGGTGGACCCGCTTGATGATGTCAATCTGCTGAAGCACATCCGGGTGGGCCAGACCTGCGGCGGGCTCATCCAGGATGAGCAGGTCGGGCTTGCGGGCGAGGGCCCGGGCGATTTCGAGGAACCGCTGGGCGCCGTAGGTGAGGTCCTTGGCCCGGGCGAGGGCCTGGTCCTTCAGGCCGATGAGATCCAGCAGGGCCAGCGCTTCGGCCTGGGCCCGGCGTTCCTCCGCGCGGGCCAGCCCGAACAGCACCCTGGGCAGCGAACTCCGGTAGACCCCCTTCAGGGCCACCAGGACATTCTCAAGGGCCGTGAGCTCACCAAAGAGCTGGAGGTTCTGGAAGGTGCGGGCCACGCCGGACTGAGCCACGCGGAGCAGGCTTCCCGAGGGCAGCCCGGCGCCCCGCAGCCGGATGGTTCCTCCACTGGGTGTGTAGAGGCCGGAGATGACATTCACGACGGTGCTTTTTCCGGAGCCGTTCGGCCCGATGAGCCCGTGGATGGATCCGGACCGGACGGTCATGGACAGGCCATCCACCGCTTTCACACCGCCGAAGTGGCGCTTGAGGTCATCCAGCACGAGCAGGGGGGAACCATCGGCGGCGCGGGCTGGCAGCACCGCATCGAGATCGGCGGGCTCCGGCAGCGGTGCATGGGGCACGCGGAAGAGCTTCGCCAGGAAGAGGGCCAGGAAGCCCATGATGCCTTCGGGAAGGCCCACCACCACGGAGAAGAGCATCAGGGCGAAGATGGCCTTGCGCCAATCCTCGGTGTTCTCCACCAGCAGGCCGCCCACCACCAGCATGCCCATGGCGGCCACGGGTGCCAGGGCCTGGAAGGGACGCGTGGTCTTCTTCACGAGGCCGCGCAACCCCGAAGCCAGGGCCATCGCGAACCCCAGCCCCGAGAAGATCTGGAAGAGCAGGCGGTTGGACAGCAGGTTGGGCAGCAGGACGATGACCGAGGCTCCGACAAAGGCGCCCCAGAGGCTCTTGCGGCCCCCGAGCACCACCCCCAGCAGCAGGATGATCATCAGATCGTAGGTGAAGCTGTGGGGCTGGAGGTACTCGAAGTTGAAGGCGTAGAGCCCGCCTGCCAGGCCGCCGAGGCCCGAGCCCAGCGCGAAGGCCGCGACCTTGTGGCGGTAGGTGCCCACGCCCATGGCGTCCGTGGCGATGGGGCTGTCCCGCAGGGCCTCGAAGGCGCGGCCCCATTGCGAGGCCAGGAGGTTGCGCATGAGCATCCAGACCACGGCCAGCAGCGCCATGCAGAGCCAGTAGAAAAGGGGGGGCGTCAGTGCGTGTCCGAAGACCGGCGGCCGATCGAGGCTCAGGCCCTGGGCACCGCCGGTGAGGCCTTCCAGCTCGTTGAGGGCCGTGGTGCTGAGGGCGGCGAAGCTGAGGGTGGCCAGGGCGAACTGGGGCCCTTCCAGGCGAAGGGCGGGCAGGGCCAGCAGGCCGCCCAGCAGCAGGCCGACCGCCATGGCCGCCAGCAGCGCCGGCGCCATGCCGAGCCCCAGTTTCGTGACGGCGAGCCCGGCGGTGTACGCGCCCAGCCCCAGGAAGGCCACGTGGCCGAGATTGACCTGGCCCAGGTAGCCCACGGTGACGTCCAGGCCGATGAGGAGGATGCCGTAGATGGCCAGCAGGGTGAGCAGGCCCAGGGCGTAGGGGCTCACCACCAGCAGGGGGATGGTGGCGAGCAGGGCGAAGACGATCAGTTCGGCGCCGCGGAGGAGCAAGATTCTCTTCATGCGAAAGTCTGTTTCATGGTGGGTCACACCTTCCGGATCGTGGCTTTGCCGAACACGCCGGTGGGGCGCAGCGCGAGGGCGAGGATCAGCAGCACGAGGCCGGGCGCCTCCCGCCAGCCGCTGCCCAGGTAGAAGCTGGCCAGGCTTTCCAGGGCGCCCAGGAACATGCCGATCAGCACCACGCCGAAACCCGAATCCAGGCCCGCGACGACGGCCACGGCAAAGGCCTTCAGGATGAGGGCCGAGGCCATGGTGGGGCCCACGGTGGTGATGGGCGAGACCAGGATGCCCGCCAGGGCCGCCACGGAACCCGAGAGGCCGTAGGAGAGCATGACGGTGCGGGTGGCGGAGATGCCCATGAGCTCCGCCGCGTCGCGGTCCGCCGATACCGCCTCGAAGGCCTTGCCCAGCAGGGTGCGGCGCTTGAACAGCTCGACCAGGCCCATGATGGCGAACACGCCCACGGCCACTGAAAGTTCAAGGCGGGTCACATCCACGCCCAGCACATGGATGGGATCGGCGGAGATGGGGGTGGGAAAGGGCCGGTCGTCCCGCCCCCAGATGTTCTCGGCGGCCGAGAAGAAAAAGAGGCCGATGATGATGGTGAGCAGGATCCAGCCTTCGCCCTTCTGCTCCAGCGCGAGCCGCACCCCCGCGCGCTCGACCACCAGGCCCATCAGGGCGCCGAAGAGCAGGCCGCCCGGCACCATCAGCCAATAGGGCAGGCCCAGGTTCGTGAGGGTGAGGCTGAAGAAGGCCGAGACCATCACCAGCTCGCCCTGGCCGAAGTTGATGCTCTTGCTGGTGGCGTAGGTGAGCTGGAAGCCGTAGGCGATGAGGGCGTAGACCAGGCCCATCAACGCGCCGCTGACCGCCATCTGTCCGATGATCGAAGGATCCATGCGGGGGCCCTCCATGAGGGGCGGAAAAGGCCGGGGGGCCGAAGCCCCCCGGATCGCGGGTGCGGAGCCTACTTGGTCTTGGCCTTGGCGGCCGGCTTCGCGGCGGCGGGCTTGGCGGGCGCGGTGCCGGCGGCGGCCTTGATGAGGCGGGCCTTGTCGGCCGGGTTGCCGAAGACCACCCGGCCATCCTGCACCATGCCCATCACGGTCTGTTCGCGGCGGAAGGCCTCATGGGTCTCCACATTGGCCGGATCCCACTTGGTGAAGGGGCGGTTCCAGGTGGCGATGACGCCCTTCACGGGCTCCTTCAGGTCTTCCAGGGCTTCTTTGATCTTGTGGGTGTCGGTGCTGCCGGCCTGTTTCACGGCGGCGGCGAAGATGTAGACGGCGTCATAGCCCTGGGCGGCGGCCACCGGGGAGGGGATGCGGCCCACCTTGAACGCCTGGTGGTAGCCCTCGATGAAGCTTTTCGCCCTGGGCGTGATCGGTTCCTCGATGAAAGTCTGGGGCATGAGCGTGCCGTTGCCGTTCTTGCCGGCATTGTCTATGAAGTTGGACATGGATAGCGTCCAGCCGCCGATGAGGGGCACCTTCATGCCGATCTTGGCCATGCCGTTGGACACGGCGGCCAACTCGGGGCCGATGCCCCAGATCAGGATGGCCTGGGCGCCCGTGGACTTGGCGCGCAGCAACTGGGCGGTCATGTCCTTGTCGCCGATGTTGAACTTTTCCTGGGCCACCACCGTCAGCTTGTTGCCCTGCTTCTTGATCTGGTCCAGCATGTCGTCGCGGCCGGAGACACCGTAGTTGGTGGAGTCGAAGACCACGGCCACCTTGGTGAACCCGCGGTTGATGGCCTCCTCGACCACCATGGCCGCCTGGATGCCGTCATGGGCGGCGAACCGGAAGATGGAGAGATCCTTCACACCGGCCTTGCTCCACTGCGTCATGGACGCGGATCCCGCGGCGGGGCAGATGATCTTGGTGATGCCCTTCTCCTGCAAGTGCTTGTCGCCCGCCATGCAGACGCCGGTGTTGACGGTGCCGATGACCCCGGCGAGTTCGCCCATGGAGGCCAGTTCCTGGGCGATGAGGGCGCCCCGCTCGTTCTTGGCCTCATCGTCGCGCTCGATGATCTCGATCTTCATCTTCCTGGCGCCCACCTGGATGCCGCCCGCCGCGTTGATCTCGGCGATGGCCAGCTTGGCGCCGTCCCGCGTGGAGGCGCCCATGGGCGCGGAGCCTCCGGTGAAGGGGCCCGTGATGGCGAGCTTGACGGTATCCCCGGCCTGGAGGCCCAGGGCCGCGAGCAAGAGAAATCCATGGACGGTCTGCCTGAACATCGTGTCCTCCTTGGCGCCGATCGGTTGGAGTGGCTTGATGGCCGCAAGCATAGCGGTCCCGGCCGCTACAGGGAAGGCGGGCCGGTTCCTTCCAGGCAGATGTTCAGCCCAGTTGTGCCAGCACCCAGGCCAGGAGCGCTTCCCCGCCGGAGACGCGCTGCTCCGCCACGTAGAGCGGCATCTCCAGGACGCTGGCATGTCCGGGGCCCAGCTTCACGGCGTCCTTTTCCGTGCAGACCAGCCAGCCCGCGCCCTCGGCCCGGGCCAGGGCCTGCAGCCGCCGGAGGTCCGAGGGCGAGGGACCGTGATGGTCGGGAAAGCTGTGCGACCCGGCCCAGGCCTGTCCGGCGATCAGCAGGTCGGCGTAGAAGGCCTCGGGATGCCCGAGGCCGCACCAGGCGAAGGCGGGGCCTTCTCCGGGAAGGGGCAGGGGGGCCGGCGCTCCCGAATCCCAGTGGCGCAGGCCGCCCAGGACGAAGTCCACCCAGAAGATGGGGCCACCGGAGCCGTGGCGGGCCCACCAGGTTTCGACTTCCGAACGGCTGGCCACCCGCGCGGCCCGCGTCACCACCAGGGCATGGGCGCGGCGCGCGCTGTCCATGGGCTCGCGCAGGCCGCCCAGGGGCAACATGCGCCCATCGCCCCAGCGGCGGACGCCATCGAGCACCAGCAGGTCCAGATCGCGATGCAGGGCCCGGTGCTGGAAGCCGTCATCCAGCAGCAGGCAGCGGAGATCCGGGCGCTGAGCCAGGGCGCGCAGCGCGGCGGCATGGCGCTTCCGGCCCACCACCACCCGGTGCGGGCCCAGGCGCCGGGCCATGAGCAGGGGTTCGTCGCCGGTCTTCCGGGGATCCGAATCCGCCAGCACGCTCATGGGATCCACCTCCCGGCGGCCGCCATAGCCCCGTGACAGCACGGCGTTCGTCCATCCGGCGGACGCCAGCCCCTCCGCCAGGAACAGCGTGAGGGGCGTCTTCCCCGTGCCGCCCGCGCTGAGGTTGCCGATGGACACCACCGGGACCGCCATCCGGACGGCCCGTCCGGGATGGGCGTCGAAGCTCCGGTTGCGGGCGCGCACCACCGCCCCGTACAGGGGGGAGAGAGGAGCCGCCAGGTAGCGCAGAATGGACATGGATCCAGGTTAGGACCCGTTTCGAAATAACCAGCGCTTTTCTGGTTGTTTCGTTACGGATCCTTATGCCGTCGTTGCGATCGAGACAAAGGGTTATTTTGTGACAACGGCGTAGCGGAGGAATGATGAGCGAAGGCATCCTGCTGGCGAAGGTGGCGCGGGGCACCCTGTTGCCGGAAGACGATCGGGTGGCGCGGCTTCAGGAGGCCCTGCCGCAGATCGAGGCCGCCCTTGCCGGCGAGACGGACGAGGTGGCCATCCAGGCCACCCTGGCCTGCCTGCTGTGGGAAACCCTTCCTCAGACCAACTGGTGCGGGTTCTACCGCCGCGTGGCGGACCAGATGCTGGCGGTCGGACCGTACCAGGGCGCCATGGGCTGCCTCCGCATCCCCTTCGAGAAGGGGGTATGCGGGGCCTGCGCACGGACGGGCCACACGCAACTGGTGCGGGATGTCCAGGCCTTCCCGGGCCACATCGCCTGCGACGAGGCCACCCGCAGCGAACTGGTGATCCCGGTGGCGGCCGGAGGACGGGTGGTGGCGGTGCTGGATCTGGATTGCCCCCACCGGGACGGCTTCTCCGCGGCGGAGGCCCGGATCCTGGAAGCTCTGCTGGCTAGATGCTTAGGGGCCCTTACGGAATAGTCCGCGTATTCCCAGCATTCTGTTAGGGCCCCTTATGCCGCCCTCGTCCATTGATCCAGGGGCGGGTTCTGCGAAGGCGGCTTCTTCCCGGTCCCGGATAGGTGATGTTCCTTCCGGAGCGGGCCCTGGGTTAATCTAGGGGACTCCCCGGGACCCCCATGGCCGAACCCAGCTTCATCGATCAAAGCAAGCTGCGCTTCCGCGAAGGAGAGGTCGTCTTCCGCAAAGGGGAGATGGCCCAGCAGATGTACATCATCCTTTCGGGCCGGGTGAGGCTTTACGTCTCAGAGGAGGCCAAAGGCGACTGGGTCGAGGAGCTCGCCAAAGGCGATTTCTTCGGGGAGGGCAGCCTTCTGGAGGCCCTTCCGCGCCAGCACACGGCCCTGGCCCTGGAGGATTCGGATCTCATCGCCATCAACCGGGGCACCTTCCTGCGCATGATCCGGCAGAACCCGGAAGTATCCGTGAAGATGATGCAGCGGCTGGCCCAGCGGCACCGGGAACTCGGTGACCGCGTGGAGGCCCTGGACGCCAACCGTCCCGCCAAGGCCGCCGGTGGCCCGGTGGCCAACCTCGTGTCGGTGCTCAGTGGCAAGCCCCACCCGATCCTGTCCCATGGATCCCTCATCGGCCGATTCGATCCCACGACGGGCGTGCACCCCGACATAGACTTGACGGACGAGGACCACAACCTGAGCGTCTCGCGGCGCCATGCCCGGATCCTTTGCGAACACGGCCGGTATTTCCTGCTGGAGGAGCCCGGCGTGGCCAACGGCACCTTTGTCCGTGGCGAACGCATCCTGCCCGGCGAACCCCGGGAACTCAAGCAGGGCGACCGGGTGGGCTTCGGCATGGTGGTGCTGTTCTTCGAAAAGACCTAGCTTTTCCGCGTGGCGGAAAAGCCAAGGGGGGAAATGAGATGGGTACTGATCTGCTGGTGGAATTGTGGCGGGATGAGCATGGGATCATCCGGGAACTGGTGCAGTTCGGGTTGGATGAGGTCGGTGGCGCTTGCATCATCCGGGAGCGCGACAGCCTCGATGCCCTGGACGGCGATGTCAACGAAGGCGACACCGTCATCGCCCGCTTCGGGGACCCCGAGGATGCCCGGGACTTCCTCCGGGATGAAGGATTTGACCCCGTATAGTTTTTGCCAGCTCCAGCCCCTCGCCCGGCCCTGGCCGGGCGAGGGGCTGGAGCGAGGAGCGGCATTCTGGTGAAGGAGAATGACGATGAAGTCGCTGTTCAATCCCCGGGACCGGGATGCCCTGGCCCGGCGGCTTTCGGAGCTGGAGCCGGGTGCCCCGCGCCAGTGGGGGAGGATGGATGCGGCCCAGATGCTGCGGCACTGCGCCATCTCCCTGGGGGATGCGCTGGGCGACCGCCTGGTGAAGCAGGCCTTCCTCGGGAAGCTGATCACGCCCTTCATCCGGCGGCAGATCTTCGGGGACAAGCCGTTCCGCCAGGGGGCTCCCACCGATCCCATGTACGTGGTGTCCGACGCACCGGACTTCGAGGCCGAGCGGTCCCGCCTGGCCACCCTCCTCGATCGGGTGGTGCAGCGTGGCGAGGCGAAGACCGGGGGCATGATGCACCCCTTCTTCGGCCGCCTCCGCGGCGAGGAATGGGGCAGGCTGGTCTACAAGCACCTCGACCATCATCTGAGGCAGTTCGGAGTGTGATATTTTTCCTCGCTCCAAAACGAAGCCCGGCCTCGGCCGGGCTTCGTTTTGGAGAGAGGCAACGGCGACTAGTTGGAACCGATGCCCAACGCCTTCGCCGCCTTGGTGAGTTCCGGGACGACCTCGAACAGGTCACCGACGATGCCGTAGTCCGCCAGCTTGAAGATGGGGGCCTCGGAATCCTTGTTGATGGCGACGATGTACTTCGAACCGCTCATGCCGGCGATGTGCTGGATGGCGCCGCTGATGCCGCAGGCGATGTAGAGGGTGGGGCTCACGACCTTGCCGGTCTGGCCCACCTGCATGCTGTGGGGCAGGCCCCAGCCCGCGTCCACGGCGGCGCGGGAGGCGCCCACCACGCCGCCGATGGCGTCCGCCAGGTCCTCCAGGATCTTGAAGTTGGCGCCGTCCTTCATGCCTCGGCCGCCGCTCACGATGACGTTGGCTTCACTGAGATCCACCTTGCCGCTGGCCTTGGCGAGGATCTCCTTCACCACGGACTTGAAGTCACCGGCGGGGGCGGCCAGAGCCTCGGTGGCGCCCGCGCCGGCCTTTTCGGCGGCGGGGAACACATTCGGGCGGGTGGTGGCCACTTGGACCGCGCTGGCGAAGCTGGTGGTGGCGAAGGCCTTGCCGGCGTAGACCGGGCGCACGGCCTGGAGCTTGCCGTCCACCATGGAGAGGGCCGTGACATCGGAGGCATAGCCGGCGCCCAGACGGGCGGCGGCGCGGGGGATCACGTCCTTGCCCACGGCCGTGGCGGCGGCGAGCAGCACGGTGGCGCCCTTGGCTTTGACGGCATCGGCCAGGACGGTGGCGTAGGCATCGCTGGAGTAGGAGGCCAGGGTGGGCGCCTCGGCGGTGAGGATCACGTCGGCGCCGTACTTGGCGGCCTCGGCGGATCCTGCGCAGGAGGCGCCCGCGAAGAGGGCGCCGAGCGGCTTGCCGGCGGCGTCCGCCAGGCGGCGGCCCTCGCTGAGGGCCTCGGCGCTGGGCTTGCGGAGCTGGCCATCCTTCAGTTCACAGAACACGAGAATCATGGAGTCGTCCTTTCGAATCGGAAGTCTGCGTCGGGATGGGCTAGAAGACCTTGGCTTCGTTCTTGAGGGCCTGGATCAGGGCCTGGGCCTGGGCGGCGGAATCCCCTTCCAGCTTGCGGCCCGCGGGACGCTCGGGGGGCAGGGCCAGGGCGCTGATCAGCGCGCCGGCGGTGGCGGGTGCGGCATCCAGTTCCTCGATGGTCTTCTTCTTGGCGGCCATGATGCCCTTGAGGCTGGCGTAGCGGGGCTCGTTGAGGCCCTTCTGCGCGGTAATCACGGCGGGCAGGGCGCCTTCCACGATCTCGGAACCGCTTTCGATTTCGCGCTCGGCCTTGAAGGTGCCATCGCCGAGTTCGAGCTTCACGATGACGTTGGCCTGGGCCACGCCGAGCAGTTCCGCGAGCATCGGCCCCATGGCGGCGTTGTCGCCACCGAGGCCCTTGTTGCCGCAGAGGATCAGGTCGTAGCCCTTGTCCCTGGCGTAGGCGGCGATCATCTGCGCCACGGCGAAGGCGTCGCCCTGGCCATCACCCCTGAGCAGCACGGCGGAATCCGCGCCGAGCGCCAGAGCGTTCTTGAGCACGTCCTTGGCGGCGTCGCCGCCGACGGAGAGAGCCACCACCTCGGCGCCCTTGCCCTCCTTGATGCGGATGGCCTCTTCCAGCGCGTACTCGTCGTACGGGCTGGTGATCCACTTCACGTCCGCGGGATCGAGAGAACGCCCATCGGCGGCAACCTTGATCTTGGTCTCGGTGTCGGGGACCTGCTTGAGGGCGACGAGAATCTTCATGGGCGCTCCCTGATGCGTCGTGGACAGGCCGGCGGATGGCCGACGCGATAGAAGAGTCTAGCGTGATGAAACCTTCCACCCCAGCGCGGTTTCACGGGTTTTGTGTCGAGGATCACGCTTGCCTCCAGGTAGATGAGGCCCTGTCCCAGGGTAGATTTCCGCACTTCCGGTATGGTGAACGGATCATGGGCGAAACCACACCGAGATTCCTGGATGCGCTGGTTCTCACGGGGGGCGGGACGGGGGGGCACTTCTTCCCGGCCATCGCCCTGGCGGATGGCGCCCGTGGCCGGTGGTCTGACCGTCCGATCACCTTCGTCGGCGCCCGCCGGGGCTTCGAAGGCCGGGAACTTCCGGGAAGTTCCTGGCCGCATCTCCTGTTGGATCTGGAGGGCGTGATGGGCCGCTCGGCGCTCCCCATGGCACGGTCCACATGGAAGCTTTGGAGGGCCCTCGCCCACCTCAAGGACCTCTGGCGCAGAGAGCGGCCTCGGGCCGTGGTGGGCACTGGCGGATACGGAGCCGCCCCGGGCCTGCTGGCGGCGCGCGCGCTGGGCATCCCCTACTTTCTTCACGAAAGCAATGCGGTGCCCGGAGCGCTGGTGAAGCTGGTGGCCCCGAAGGCGCGGCGGGTGTGGTGCGGCATGGAGGCCGTGGTGCCCCTGCTTCCACGTGGCAGCTGCCGCGTGGTGGGGACGCCGGTGCGCGGAGCCTTCCTCCGGGAATTCCGTCCCGCCGGGGAAATGATTCCTCCTTTCCAGCTGCTGGTCCTTGGGGGCAGTGGCGGAGCGCGGGCCATCAACGAGGCGATGCTGGAGATCGCGCCATCCTTGCTGGATCGCCTGCCCGAGTGGGAGATCCTGCATCAGGCGGGACCTGCGGATCTGGAGCGGCTGAAGGAACGGCCACGCCATCCGCGCCACGCGATGGTCCCCTTCATCGCCCGGATGGATGAGGCCATGGAGTCCGCGAGCCTGGTGGTGAGCCGGGCGGGTGCGAGCACCTGCGCCGAACTGAAAGCTTCGGGGAGAGGCGGCGTCCTGGTGCCATTGCCCACCAGCGCCAACGATCATCAGCGGATGAATGCCCTGGCGCTGGCCGCGGAGGGACGGGCCTTCGTCATCGAGCAGGCCCCGGACCTGCCCACCCGGTTGGAAGCGGCCATCCTGCCCTTGTTGAACGAAGCCGCGGCGCGCGAAGCCCTGTCCAGGGCCCCAGAACCCAATCGTGCCGTCGAGCTTTGCCTGGATGACTTGGAGGCCTATCTCGGCTGACGGGGTTCGGCGACCCAGGCCACGGCTACGGAGACGGCGTAGAGGCTCAGCAGCACGACGCTGAAGAAGATGGTGGTGACCACCACGTCGCCCGGCGTGAAGAAGGCGCTGAAGATCAGGATGGCCATGGTGGCCTGGCGCCAGTACTTCAGCATCTTCCGCGAGGTCACGATGCGGAACTTCGCCAGGAAGAAGAACAGGACGGGCAGCTCGAACATCACCCCGGTGATGAGGGTGGTGGAGATGAAGAGGTCGAGGTAGTCGGATACGTGGAGGTTGGCGCGCAGCCCCGCGGCGGCGGCTTCCTTGAACAGGATGTCGCCCAGGAACTTGAAGGCCTGGGTGTAGGCGAAGGCCGCGCCCGCCAGGAAGCAGCCCGAGGTCACCAGCACGAAGGGGATGACCAGGCGGCGTTCCTTGGGCAGCAGGCCGGGCCGGATGAAGGCCCAGAGCTGGTAGAAGAGGAAGGGCGCGCAGAGCACCGCCGCGGACCAGAGCGACAGGCGCATCATGCTGAAGAAGGGCTCGGTGAGGTCCGTGAAGGCGAAGGGATCGAGGCTGGACGCGGGCTTGCCCGTCTGGCGCGCCATGGCATCCAGGAAGGGCTTCTGGGCCCAGACCCAGAGCTTGAAGCGGAAGGCGTAGGTGACGGCGAAACCCACCGCCACGATGAGGAGCGAGCGCACGATGCGCACCCGCAGCTCCTGCAGGTGTTCCCAGAAGCTCATCTTCTCGGGTGGCGTGGCCGGAATCGTCATGGTCCTCAAGCGGGAAAAGGGACCGGCCTCCCGAGGGAGGCCGGCCGGTGACGGATTCGAGGAGCTACTTCTTGTCCTTGTCCACGGTCACGTCTTCCTTCACGGAATCCGTCAGCTCGCGGCTGGCCTTCTTGAATTCCTGGATGCCTTTGCCCAGGCTCTTGCCCAGCTCCGGCAGCCGCGAGGGGCCGAAGAAGATCAGCAGCGCGACGCCGATCAGCAGGATTTCCATCATTCCCAGGTTGCCCATGGTGTGCTCCGTGTCGGGGGGGTGCGGGTTCAGGGGTTCAGATCCGCCAGCGGCAGGCCGCCGGGCAGGTCCAGTTCCATTCTAAGCAGGGCCTGCCCATGGGTCTTGCCCTGGGCGTCTGTTTTCACACTTTCGCTGCCGCCACCGCCGAGGGAGTCGTGCAGGATGAAATTGATGGCCTTGAGGTTAGGGACCTCGAAGCGTTCAACACTGCCCTTGCATATGGTTGAAAAGTGATGTTTGACACGCTCCGCCGTGAGTTCGCGCTGCAGCAGGCGGAAGCCCGCCTCGGTGTAGGCGATGACGCCCACGTTCGAGCCATCCCCCTTGTCGCCGCTGCGGGCGTGGGCGATGTCTTCCAGGCGGATGCGGATGCTCATTTCCCCTCCACGGCGCGGCGGCCCAGGGAGTGGTAGGTCCAGCCCCTGGCCTCCATGTCCTCGGGGCGGAAGAGGTTGCGGCCATCGAAGATCCGGCGGGCCTTCATGGCCTTGGCCACCGCCTCCAGATCGGTCTCGCGGTACTGGCGCCATTCCGTGGCGATGAGCAGGGCATCGGCGCCTTCGCAGGCGGCCAGGGGCGTCTCGGCGTAGCGCACCCGGTCGCCGATCTTCGCCTTCACGGCCTCCATGGCGGCGAAGTCGTGGACCACCACCTCGGCGCCCAGGTTCACCAGGCCTTCGATGAGCTCGAGGGCCATGCTCTCCCGGATATCGTCGGTATCGGCCTTGAAGGCCAGTCCCCAGAGGGCGAAGCGCCGGCCCTTCAAGGGCGCGGGCACGCCGGCCTTCACGCCGAAATGGGCCTTCACCTTCCGCAGGATGACCTGTTTCTGGTGGCGGTTCGCCTCCACGGTGGCGGCCAGGGTCATCATCGGATGTCCGCATTCACGACCCACCTTGAGCAGGGCCTGCAGATCCTTGGGGAAGCAGGAGCCGCCGAAGCCTGGGCCGGGATTGAGGAAGGCGGGGCCGATGCGGTGGTCGGCGCCGATGGCGGCCTTCACGTGGTCCACGTCCGCGCCCAGGGACTCGGCCAGGTTGGCGATCTCGTTGATGAAGCTGATGCGCAGGGCCAGCATGGCGTTGGCCGCGTACTTGGTGAGCTCGGCGCTGGGAGGATCCATGCGGAACCACTTGCCGCCGCTGCGGTCCAGGAAGGGCTGGTAGAGGGCCTTCATCACGGTTTCGGCGTGGCCGGTGCGGCAGCCCACCACCACGCGATCGGGTTCGAGGAAGTCGCCGATGGCCGAACCCTCGCGGAGGAACTCGGGGTTGCTCACCACCTCGAAGGCGCGATCCGCCCCGTGCTTCTGGAGCGCTGCGGCGATCTCGGCGTGGACCCGCGCGGCCGTGCCCACGGGGACCGTGCTCTTGTCCACCACGATGAGGGGTTTGGCGTCCCTGGCTCGCAGGGCCATGGATTCACCGATCTGGCCCGCCACGGCCAGCACGTATTTCATGTCGGCGCTGCCGTCCTCGCTCTGGGGCGTGCCCACGCAGATGAAGGCGGCATCCGCCTCCGCGATGCCGGCCTTGAGGTCCGTGGTGAACCGCAGGGCGCCCGAGGCCAGATGCTTCGTGAGGAGGCCGTCCAGGCCCGGTTCGAAGATGGGCGATTCGCCGCGGGAAAGGGTGGCCACCTTCTCCGCGTCCACGTCCACGCCGAGGACGCGGTGTCCCGCCTCCGCGAAACAGGCGGCGGCGACCAGCCCCACGTACCCCGAACCGATGACCAGCACCTGCATGAACGCCTCGCGCAAAGCCCTGAGTGTAACGCCTTCCGCGCTTGCTATCATTCCCCTGGACGGAGGCGGCATGGCGATCCTGGCGGTACCCACGGGCAACGAGGTCAACCTGCTGGAGGTCATGCTGCACGCGGGGCCGGTTTCCAAGTCCGTGCTGGTGATCCTCGCGGCCTTCTCGCTCATGAGCTGGGTGGTGATCATCCGCAAGGCGCTGCTCTACCGCCGCAGCCGAGGTGTCTCCGAGCAGTTCCGCGGCGCCTTCAAGCGCGCCACTGATTGGCGGGAATTCAAGCAGCAGGTGGAGAAGTTCGCCCTGAGCCCCCTCGTGGGCCTGTTCGTGGCGGGCTACGGCGAGGTGACCTACCAGCTGCGCCAGGTGGGCCAGGACGGCCGCCCCCAGCTGCGGAGCATGGAGGCCGTGGAGCGCAGCCTCCAGCGGGCCAGCGTGGTGGAGATGGGCCGCCTCGAACGGTCCCTGGGCGGCCTGGCCACGGTGGCGGCCGTGAGCCCCTTCATCGGCCTCTTCGGCACCGTGTGGGGCATCATTGACGCCTTCCGGGGCATCGGCGCCACGGGCAACGCCAACCTCGCCACGGTGGCGCCGGGGATCTCCGAGGCCCTGGTGGCCACGGCCATCGGGCTGGTGGCGGCGATCCCCGCGCTCATGGCCTACAACTTCTTCCAGGGCCAGTTGAAGCAGTTCCAGACGGAACTGGATGACTTCTCCCTGGAGTTCATCAGCCTTTCCGAGCGGAACTTCACCTGAGCAAGCGCCGGTTGCCCCTCTCCCTGGACTGGGAGGACTGGTTCCAGCTTTGCTGCCCGCCCTACGATCAGCCCGAGGCTCTGGATCGCTTCGAGTGCCGGCTGCCCCTGGCCACGGAGCGGGCCCTGGCCCTCTGCGCGGAACTGGGCGCCACGGCCACCTGGTTCTGCCTGGGCGATCAGGCCCGGCGCCACCCGGGCCTGCTGCGGCGCATCGCCGCGGAAGGCCATGCCATCGGCCTGCACGGGCTGACCCATCGCCGGGCCTTCGAAATGGACCGCGCCACCTGGCGGGCCGGCCTGCGGGATGGCAAGGCCCTGCTGGAGGACCTGACGGGCCGTTCCGTCGTGGGGTACCGCGCTCCGGAATGGAGCCTGCGCGGGCCCGCCGCGGACTGGTGGCGGGACCTGCCGGAGCTGGGATTCCGGTACGACTCCAGCCGCGTGCCCCTCGCGGTGATCGGGAACCCCGCCTGGCCCAGGCGTCCGCACCAGTTGACCCAGGGTCTCTGGGAGCTGCCGCCCCCGGTGCTGTGGTCGGGTCCGCCCCGGTCGCCGCTCTGGGGCTGGGGGCTGCGGGTGCTGCCCTTCGGCCTGGTCCGCCCGGCCCTGGAAACCCTGGCCTCGGAAGACGCCGGAACCCCGCTGGTACTGCACCCCTGGGAGCTGGACGAGGACCAGCCGGATCTTCCCGGGGCCTCCTTCGGCCACCGCTTCGCCCATGGCGCGGGTTTGCGCGGGTACGGGGATCACCTGCGGGACCTCTTCGCGGGCATCCGCCTCACGAGCCTCGAAGCCTGGGTGGAGGCCCGATGAAGGGCGCCCCGATCATCCTTCTCGCGCCTTCCGAGGACAAGGCTTCCGGGGGCGCCCGCGGCCGCCTGCCGGAGACGCCCGCCCAGCGCTGGGTGCGGGATCGGCTGGTGGCCCTGGCAAAGACCGGGTCGCCCGAGGCGCTGAAGAAGGCCTTCGGCGTGAAGGATCTGGCCCTGGACAAGGCGCGGAGCGAAGCCCTGGCGCTGGCGGGGGCCGTGCCCCTGCTGCCCGCGCTGTCGCGCTACACGGGGGTGGCCTTCCAGGCCCTGGACGCGGCCACCCTGCCACCCGGAACCTGGGCCCAGGTGTTCATCCTGTCCAGCCTCCGGGGCCTGGTGCGCGGTGACGAACCCGTGCCGCCGTACAAGCTCAAGCCCGGCGCCATCCCGGGCCTGAAGGCACACTGGCGGGACGCGCTTCCGGGGCGGCTGGAAGCGCTGCCGGAGGGCCCCCTGTGGGAGCTGCTGCCGGGGGATTCCGCCGATCTGCTCCAGGGCTGGACGCGTCCGCGGCACGGGGTGGAGATCTGCGACGCCCGGGGGAAGGCCATCAGCCACTTCTCGAAGAAGTACCGGGGCCTGGTGGCCCGCTGGATCCTGGTGCATCAGCAGGGCGATCCCCGGAAGGTGCTGAAGGGGCGGATTCCCGGCTGCCAGTGGGCGGGCGTCTCCGAAAACGATCGAGGTGGCCTGGCCCTGCGGCTGGTGGTGGAACCGTGAGCGACGACTGCAACCGCACCCCCTTCTGGCAACGCCAGCCGCTGCTTCCCCGCGGGATCCAGGATGTCCTCCGGGTCCGCATCGAGGCGGCCCTTGCCGACCCCGGGGCCCGCCAGGTCCTGGTGTGGCCCACGATCCTGGGCGCGCCAAGGCTGCGCGAGGCCCACCCGGATGGCGTGCCGGAACCGCTGCTGCTGGACCACGCGGCCCGGATGCTGGGGGCCCTGGGGCACCACGATCCCGCGGCCGCCTGGAAGGCCCACCTCGCCGCCTGGCCCGATACCGCCGAAGGGGGCCCTGGTGGATGGCGTCCCTCTCCGTCCTGGGGTGCCTTCGGGCCGCTGGTGAGCCTGCGCTGCGGCTGGCAGCTGGCGGCCCTGACGCCCCTGCCCCTGGGGGAGCGGTACCCCATGGCCTCGGGCGTATCGCTGTTCAACCATGGCCTTTTCTACGAGTGCCACGATGCGCTCGAACCCCTCTGGGCCCAGGCGCCCGGTGATCTCAAGGGGCGCCTCCAGGGGCTCATCCTCATGGCCGCGGGCTACCATCACCTGCAGATGCACAACCTTCCGGGCATGATGGCCGTGTGGGAGGAATCCCTGGCGAAGCTCGGAGCCTGCGGCGGGGCCTTCGCCACGCCCTGGGGCGATGTGAAGATTCAGGCCTCGCTGGACCTGACGGCCCAACGGCTGGAGCATGGGAAGCGAATGACCGACGACGCGGACGATGATGCGGTCTTCGGGCCCCTTTGGACCCCGGACCGCCCCACCTGGGAGCTGGCATGAACGACGTGGCCGATCTGCTGGTGCTGGGCGCGGGGATCGCCGGATGTTCGGCCGCTCTGCGCGCGGCGGACCTGGGCGCCGCCGTGGTGCTGGTGGCCAAGGATGAGCTGGGCGGTACCAACACGGCCTGGGCCCAGGGCGGGATCATCGGCCTGGCGCCGCCGGAAGCGGGGGATTCTCCGGACCTGCTCGCGGCGGACATCGAGGCGGCCGGGGCGGGCCTCTGCCGTTCCGAAGCCGTGCGGCTGCTGGCGGAGGAGGGGCCGGCGCTCTGCCGCAGCTTCCTATGGGAGCGCCTGGGCGTGCCCTTCGACCTGGGAGCGAACGGGACGCCGGATCCCACGGCCGAGGCGGCCCACAGCGCGCGGCGGATCTACCACGCCAAGGACGCGACCGGACTGGCGATCCAGGCGGCGCTCAGCGAGGCCGTGCGCAGGCACCCGAACATCCGCGTGCGCGAACGCCTCTGCCTGGTGGATCTCATCACCAGTCCCCACCACTGCCTCAGCCCCGCGCGGGTCTACGAGGCCATCCGGGTCCACGGCGCCTACCTTTTCGATTCCGCCACCGGCGAGGTGGAGGGGGCCCTGGCCCGGCGCACCCTGCTGGCCACGGGCGGCCTGGGGTACCTGTATCTGCACACCACCAATCCGCCCAGCGCCACCGGCGATGGCCTGGCCGCGGCCTACCGGGCCAGTGCCCGCATCGTGAACTGCGAGTACGTGCAGTTCCATCCCACGGCCCTCTACGTGCCCGGGAAACCGCGGACCCTGCTGACGGAGGCCCTCCGGGGCGAAGGCGCCCGGCTGGTCAACCGGAAGGGCGAGCGCTTCATGGCGAGGTTCGAGCCGGAACACCTGGAACTGGCGCCCCGCGATGTGGTGAGCCGGGCCATCTTCCAGGAGATGGCGGCCAGCGGCGAGGCCTGTGTCTATCTGGACCTGGCACCCCTGGCGGCCAGGCTGGACCTGGATTCGCACTTCCCCACAGTGATGGCGGCCTGCCGCGCCGAGGGCATGGATCCGCACCGCCAGCCCATTCCCGTGGTGCCTGCCGCCCACTATTTCTGTGGCGGCGTGCTGGTGGATCTGGAGGGCCGGACCAGCCTTCCCGGGCTTTTCGCGGCGGGCGAGGTGGCCTGCACGGGCCTCCACGGCGCGAACCGGCTCGCTTCCACCAGTCTGCTCGAAGGTCTGCTGTGGGGTTTCCGGGGCGCGGAAGCCGCCATGCGCGAACTCGACGAAGCTCACCTTCCCGATCCGGGCGATCTGGCCCAGTGGCGGATGCCGGAGGTCCCCCAGGCCACGGATCCCCTGCTCATAGATCAGGACTGGGGGCTCATCCGCAGCACCCTCTGGAACTACGCCGGCATCGTGCGCACCGGCGCGCGGCTGGAGCGGGCGAAGGCGGATCTGCACTACCTGGCCCACCGCATCGAGCGCTTCTACCACGAGGCCTCCCTCACCCGCGAACTGCTGGAACTGCGCAGCGGCATCCTCTGCGCCCGCCTCATCCTGAACGCCGCCCTGCAGAATCCCGAAAGCCGGGGCTGCCATTACCGCGTGGATTGACCTGGAGGCGGAGCCGCCCCAGGATGCCCCTTTCGACTTCCGGAGTGCCGATGCGACCTTCTTCTGCCCTGCTCCTGTCCGTTCCCGCCATCCTCGCCGCGCAGTCCGCCACCCTGGACGAGGGGCGGCTCGATCCCGCCTGGTTCGGCCCATCCGCGGTCTTCCAGGCTTCCAAGGCCCTCGGCTTCCAGTGGCTGAAGCCCGGCCTCGACCTTCGCCACCGGACCCTCCGGCTCAAGGCCTGGGAACCCGCCGCCTGGCTGCTGGGCAGGCGGGCCACGAAGGATCAGCTGCTCCTGGGGCGCCTGGAGCGGACCCTGGTCCCCGAACTGGCCCAGGGCCTCAAGCGCGGGCTCAGGGGATCGGTGCCGGTTTCCCTCACCGAGGGGGATGTGATCCTGGCCGGCCGGATCGTGGATGCGGTGGGTGAGGCCGAGGATGCCCTGTTTTCCGGAGCGGCGAGCCTGTCCTTCGATCTGAAGCTGGTGGACGGCGATACGGGCGAGCTGCTTGGCGCCTTCCACGACACGCTGAGGGGGCTGAATGCCGACATTCTCTCCAGCCAGTACGCCCGCTGGTGTGAGCACCTGGGACGGAGCCTCGCGCCCGCGGCCGCACCTCCGGCAGCGGCGAAGCCCGCTCCGGCCCCGTTGCCACCGGTCTTCGACCTCGAAGGCGCCCTGCGGCGCATCGAGGGGCTCAAGCGGGACGGCCTCCTCGGCGAGGAGGACTACCAGGCGCTGAGGAAGAAGGCCGCTGACAAGGCGAGGTGATCAAAGGGGCCAGGGCCCCGCGCCTTCCCGCACCAGAAGGGGCTCCTCGCCGCTGAGGTCCAGGATGGTGCTGGGCACCCCCAGCGGCTGCCCGCAGTCCACCACCAGATCCAGGGCATGGCCCTGTTCCTCTTCGATCTCCCAGGCGGTGTTCAGCACGGGCTGGTCCGGCAGCGCGGCGCTGGTGGTGATGATGGGTTCGCCGAGCAGGGACACCAGTGCCTGGCAGAAGGGGTGATCCGGGATGCGGAGGCCCACCACATGCTTGTTCTGGAGGTAGCGCGGCACGTCGCGGCTGGCGGGCAGGAGCACCGTGTAGGGGCCGGGCAGCAGGTGCTTCAGGAGGCGGAAGGTGGGCGTGTCCAGGTGGCGCGTGTAGCGGCAGAGCATCTCCATGTCGGAGCACAGGATGGACATGGGTTTCTTCGGATCGCGGCCCTTGATCTGCTGGACCCGGTCCACGGCCTTCTTGCGCGAGGCCAGGCAGCCCAGGCCGAAGAGCGTGTCGGTGGGATAGGCGATGGTGCCGTCGCGCTGAAGCAGCTCCGCGATGCGTTCGAGGTGGCGCATCTGGGGCGTCTCGGGATGCAGGGTGAGGATCATGGCGTATCCAGCGCCTCCCAGCGGGCCCGCCCCCGGAGGGGATGCGCCTGGGGCCGCGGGAAGAACCGTTCCTCGCGGACCCGGATCCAGGGTGAGTCGTACACGAACCGCCGGCCCAGGACCGTGTACGGATTCGGATGCTCAGGCCTGGGAAGGGACTTCAGTTCCATGCATTGAACATAACAAAACGCCCGCTTGCGCGGGCGTTTGAAGGGTCTGGGAAAGGCGAAATACCCGGCAAAAGAAAAGCCCGCCATCGGCTTCGCCGAAGGCGGGCGTGGGGGTCCGGGGGTGTGCGCGAAGCGCGGAACCCCCGGAGAATATTAGCGGCGCAGACCGAGGCGCTCGATCAGGGTGGCGTAGCGCTCCTTGCTCTTCCGCTTGAGGTAGTCGAGCAGGCGGCGGCGCTGGCCGACCATGATCATGAGGCCGCGGCGGCTGTGGTAGTCCTTGGAATGGATCTTGAAGTGCTCGGTGAGATCATTGATGCGCTTGGTGAGGATCGCGACCTGCACCTCGGGCGAACCCGTGTCCGACTCGTGCTGCTTGTAGTCGTCAATGATGATCTTCTTCTGTTCAACGGCCAGGGCCATGGTGGCTCCTTTTCGGGGGATCGCCCGTCACCCTGACGCCAACGCTGCGCGTTGCCGTGATCGCCTGCGGCGAAAATCCTCAGTCCCGTACCGAGGATGGGTCGAACCTGGTGAAGGCCAGGTGCCTTTATCAAGGTTGCTTCGCGCTGGTTCATTCGTCGTGGTGACGGCCGCTGGCCGTCATCCTTGGCTTCGCTGGCGCTCAGCCTGCGGACCGCAATGCGCCCTTCGGTCGCATTCGGCCCTATTCTCCACGCGCCCCTCGCGGGGCGCATGTCGAATGGTGCGGATAGAGGGACTCGAACCCCCACGTCTTGTGAACACTAGCACCTGAAGCTAGCGCGTCTACCAATTCCGCCATATCCGCTTGAAAGAGCGTTCCGGGGCCCGCGGGTTCCGGAAGTGCCGAACCCAAAGCCTAGCTTGATCCGCGCCTTGAGGCAATGACGATTCTCACCACTCGCGGTAGGGGATGCCGTTCATGCCCGTGCCCTGGGAGAGGCTGTAGACATCGTAGACATGGGTTCCGCCCCAACTGGTGCTGTTGGCGTCATCGTTGGTGTTTCGCAAACCCCACTCGGCCTTGCCCGTGAGGGGATCCACCGGGATGCGGCGGAGGAACCGGATCTTGCGGCTGGCGGAACCCGTCGCGGGCGCGCCCTCCACGAGGAGCTCCAGGCTTTCCGGGTAGAAGTTCGCATCGGCGGGCGGGGCCTTGATCTTCTGCTGCTCGGCCTGTTTCTTGTAGTCATCAATGGCGGTCCGCATCTCGCGCAGGGAGCGCCGGAGTTCCAGCTCCTGCTGCCGCTTGAGTCCGTTGCGGGCCAGGGGGATCACCGCGGAGGCCAGGATCATCAGCACCGTGGCCGTGACCACCAGCTCCAGCAGGGTGAAACCGCCCTGGCGCTTCACTGCACCGTCACGAGGGCGTTGGACCACCGCCCGGAGATGGGGGCGGTGCCCACGAGGAACTGCCCGCTCTGGATGAGCACGGGGGCATTGCCGGGGGTGAGTCCTTCCAGCTCCAGGGTGACGAAGGGGCCACTGTCCAGGCCCGCGGGATTGCGCTTGAAGACCAGCTTCAGCAGCCCGTCCTTGCCCGGGAACTGCTCCAGGCTGCCGGACTCGCCCGTGATGAAGTCCCCCGGCGTGACGGACTGGAGGCGGAGCCCCGGCGGCAGGCGCAGTTCGAGCGTTCCGGAACTGAGGCCCTTGCCCCCGCTCACGCTCAGGTTGATGCGGAGGCGTTCTCCGGCCTTGATCTCCGCCGCCACGGGCGACATGAAGAACACCAGATCCGAAGGGGCCGGGGGCGGTTCCGGGGCCGCGCCGGGCTTTTTCTCCTGGATGGCTTCCGAGGGCGGAACCGGGGGCGGAACGGGGGCCGCCGCCGCGGGACCGTTGCCGGTTCCGGGCTTGGCCGGCGCGGCGGGTTGCGGGGTGGGAACGGCCGGAGCCGGGGGGGCCGGCTGGGCGTTCTTCGTGGCCTTGGGCGTGAAGGGACCGGACCTGGCGGTGGCATCGTCCGGGTTGAAGGGAGCCAGGTCCTGCTCCGAAAGCACGGGCTTGCGCACCAGCACCGCGCGGATGGTGAGGATCACATCCGTCTTGGCCTTGCTGTTGCGCGTGTTGCCAAGCAGTCGTCCGATGAACGGGATATCAGCCAGTCCCCAGATCCCCTGGAGGCTCCTCTGCTCCTCATCCTTCAGCAGGCCGCCGAAGATGGCCGTTTCACCATCATGCAGCCGGGCCGAGGTGATGATCTCCCGCTTCCCGAGGTCGGGGCGCCCCGGAGTCGAGCCAGACTTCAGGGTGGTGACGAGGCTGTTGATCTTGAGCGTGATCTCCCCGTTGTGGTGGACGCGTGGCTCCACCTTGATCTTCACGCCGACGTCCTCGTAGGAGAACGAGGTCTGGCCGACGCCGCCCAGCAGCGAGGAGGTGCTGGCGGCGCCGGTGGTCCCGCTGGTTGGCAGGGAAAGCTGGCTTTGGGTGGTGGAGATCTTTTCGCCGATGTTCACTTCGCCGGTCTCCCCTGAGACCACGCGGACATTGGGGCTGGCCACCAGCCGGGCGTCGCCGTTGCTCTTCAGGAAATCCAGGGCCAGGTTGGGGAACAGCACGCGGATATCGGCGGTGGTGATCCGGGTGAAGCCGGAATTGGTGTTCAGGCCCGACGTGTTGTTCACCGTGGTGGCCCCCACGCGGAAGGTGCCGGAGGTATCGGAGGCATTGATGACCGGCAGCAGCCCCACCTGCTCCAGGCTGTTCTCGGTGACCTCCATGAGTTCGAGGTAGACCATGACCTCGGCCTTGGCCTTGTCCAGGTTGCGGATCACCTGGTCCACGATGGCGAGTTCCAGCGGCTTGGCCTTCACGATGATGGCGTTGATGCGCTTGTCGGTGAACACGCGGAGCTGGGGGTTGATGGTGGTGAGGATGGAACGCACCGGATCCGGCTCGGCGAAGGACAGGTAGTAGGTCTTGATGATCTGATTCTCGTACAGTTCCCGGTTCTGGGGCGTGGCCTTGAAGACCATGATGGTGTTCGTGTCAATCACCTTGTAGAACAGCTCGTTCTGGAGCATCAGCGTGTCCAGCACCCGCTGGAAGGGCAGCCCGCGCAGGTCAATGGAGACGCTCTGATCCTGGAAGGAACTGTGGGGGATGATGTTCACCCCCGAGGCGCGGCTGAGGGTCGCGAGGATCTCCCGCAGGCTGGTCTTGCGGCTGAAGTTCAGATCAATGCCCTCAATGGACCGCGGGTTCAGCTGGACGGCGTTCACGGCGTCGGCCTTGACCTTCATGGCCTCGATGTCATCCACGGCCTCGGCCTCGGCCCTCTCCCGGGCGGCCTTCTGTTCAAGCCGGATCAGCCATTCCTGGGCGATCTGGTTGTCGGGATCCAGCACGATGGCCTTGCGGACCTCCGTGAGCACCGTGTCGCTGAAGCCCCGCTGGTCGGCGTGGCGGGCGAGCGACAGGTGCGATTCCGCGGCCCGCTGGGAGGCGCGCTTGATGCCGATCCTCGCCTTCGTGTTGGTGGGATCGCCGCGGAGAACCCTCCGGTACTCGACGACGGCCTCGTCGAAGCGGCCCTCGTCGAAGGCCCTGTTGGCCTTGTGGAGGCTGCATCCGAGGGCCAGCAGCAGAATCACGGCGGCCATCAGGGGCTTGCGGAGCGGGGCGAAGGAGGGAATCGGCATCGGGGGCATCCTTCGGATCAGAATTGGTTCACGGTCGCGCCACCGGAGGCTTCGCGGGCCTCCAGGACCAGCCGCAGGTCCGGATACTTGGTGTTCTGGAATTCGGCGCGGGTGTCGAGGATGGACATGAGCTTCCACCGTTCTTTCAGGATCGTCCCCTGGACGAGGGTGACGGGCTCCTCGCCCTTCATGAACGCGCCCACGGTGCCTGAAGGACTGCCCTTGAAGAACCCCAGGTAGCGGAGATCCTGGGGCCGGCCCGAGAACTCGGCGGCCTTCTCTTGGGCGAGACGCTGCTGTTCCAGCTCCTCGGGGGTTGGCGGCGGAGGGGGGGGAGGTGGCACGACCTTCACGATCGGCGGCGGCGGGGCCTCGAACATGAACAGGTCGCGCTGCACCTTGGCGCTGGGCGGAAGTTCGCCCGCCTTGTCCAGGGCGGCCAGATCCGGCAGGCGGCGAAGCCCCTGAAGCTGCCGGGGATCGAGGCTGGAGCCGGTCCCGGCGGAGGCCGCGCGGCGCGCCTTGGGGGCATCGGGGGCGAAGAAGGTGTAGAGGGCGTAGCCCAGGATGAGGGCGAAGGCCGCGAGGGCGAGCTGGGTCTTGCGGTTGGCGCGCAACTCCTGGCGCATGGCCTGGAAGTCGAACCCGCGGGAGGATGGGTTCATGACTCGCCCTCCTCGGGCTCGGGGGCGCTGGCCTTGCGGAAGGCCCGGAGCACGATGTTGAGGCGGGCGCCTTCGGGGCCCTCCTCCAGGCGGCCATCGCGCACGGCGAAGGGCAGCCCGGATCCTTCCAGGTCAAGCATGAAGGCCTTGTGGTTGGCGTAGATTCCCAGAGCGACGAATTCCACTTCGACGGCTTCCAGATCCGTGCCGCGGGCGCCTTCGCGGCTGGGCAGGCCGTACTTCACGGTCTGCAAGCGGAGCCCATGTTTCTGGGATAGTTCATGGAGGGTCTTGCTGAGGCTCCACTGGAGTTCGCCCGCGGACCCCCGGGGCAGCCTCGCCTCCAGCTCGGCCAGGGTGTCGCGGCCCCGCCGGATGCGGTCGTCGAGCTGCTGGAGCTCCTGGAGCCGCTGCACCTGCTGGTTGCGGTTCAACTCGGCTTCGCGCCTGGCCTTCAGCTTCTGGGAAAGCTGCTGGGAGGCGTCCGGAAGCAGGAAGGTGGCCACGCCAAGGCCGAGGATCAATCCCAGGGCGCCCAGGCCCAGGCGGAGGCGGCTGGCGTGGAGGGCACTGATCATCGGGGATTCCTCGCGTCGCGCAGATTGGGCCGGAGCCGGCCTGGGGTCCGGCGATTCCCGCCCTCTTCGCGGCCCGGGGGCGCGGGACGGGATTGGATCCCCTCGGGAGCACCCGGAATCAGCGCGGGCGCGGGGCGGAGGGGGGGCGGGGCGAGGGGCGAGGGGCCGCCGGCCGGCGCGGGCCCCCGGACCTGGGCTGGCGCGGGGGGCGCCGGGGCCGCGATCCGTGCGGGAAGGGCCACGGGAGCGCCGGGTTTCAGGGTCTTCGCCTGGAAGGGCGGCGGGATGGGCGCGGCGGGCAGGCTGATTTCGAAATCCCAGCCGCCCCCGGCGCGTTCGGATTCCCGTTCAAGCACGATCTGGGCGAACACTGGAGCCGCGCGAAGGGCGTCCACGAAGGCGGCTTCCGCCTGCCGGGTGCGGGCTTCGCCCTTGAGCTTGATCACGACCTGCTGGCCGCTGCTCCGGACCCGCTGCAGCGCCTTCAGGCGCATATCGGGCACCATGCACTGTTCCAGCTCGGCGGCGAGGCGCGACCAGGGCAGGCTCCGCTCCTGGAGGATCCGTTCCGCCAGCTTCCATCGGGCCTGTTCCCGCGTGGCGTCCATGTCCTGCAGGGAGGCCTGGATGGTCTGCTCCTGCCGGGCGGCCCGCCGGGTCTCCTCCGTGAGGCTGACGGCATCGCGCCCCGCGCGGTTGGCCTGGTGGTAGGCCCGCCAGGTGAAGCCGAGGGCTCCCAGGAGGAAGGCCATCCCCAGTCCGAGCGCGGCCCAGCCGAGAAGGGAATGGTTTTGCCGCCAGAGGCTCGGGCGCGGGGCCAGATTGAGAAGGAGGACCGGGACGGCCATCAGCGGGCCTCGCCGAGGGCAAACCGGTCTTCGAGGATGCGCGAAGGCAGGCCGCTTTCCGGCCAGGCCGGGGCGCCCCATACGAAAATCTGCTGAGGGGGGCGCGATTCGCGCTGAAGGAAGGCGGCGCTGGGCGCGATGCGCTCCTCGTTCCACCCCAGGGGATCCAGCGGCTCCGACCACTGGCGCAGCAGGCAGAGCGTGCGGCCCCAGGCCACGAGGGTGCCGGCGTAGCGCCCGTCCCCGGCCGGGCTCAGGGACAGCAGCAGGCCGGGCATATCGAGGGCCGGGGCCAGCAGGTTGTAGAGGTGCAGCCACCGCGGGGTGAGGCCATGGAGGGTGCGGTCCAGGCGCAGGCCGAGCTGGAGCAGGGATTCCCGAAAGTCCTCGCGGATGCCCGCCGCCAGCCAGGTTCCCGGTTCCACCTCCAGGGCCTGGACGAAGTGGGGAGCCTCCAGCGCCAGGGACTGGGCGAACCGCCAACGGAAGAAGGCCTCCTGCGCTTCGGCGCCCTTGGGGAGTTCGATCAGATCCCGGAGGAGGACGGAGGGCGCCCAGAGGTCATCAATCACCCAGCGGGTGGGGCCCTGGGGCAGGGCGGCGAGGGCCTGGGCCAGCTGGTCCTCGGTGGGAACCCCGCCGAGGGGCCGCCGGTGGGCGCCGGCCTGGATCCGATGGGCTTCCAGCCACAGCAGGGAAGTGTCTGGCGACTGGAGGATGGGAAGCTTCACGGCCAGGACTCCCCGCGACAGTGGCCCGCCAACGGCGCGGCTGGACGAAGCCTCCCAGGGCGAACCGCACGGCGCCGCCCGCAGCCATCGGCCGCGTGGTCGCACAGGGTGGCTCGGAGAGACGGCACTGGTGACTCCTGACTGGCCAGGGGAAAGAACCGATTCTAGCGGGCTTCCCGCCGTTCCCCAAGGGGCCGGATCGCTCACGGATCCCGGGGTGGGATCCCACGCGTGGTATGGAATGATAGGGAGTGATGTTCCCACCGCCCTTCCTGGAAAGCTGACCGAGTGCGCCTGATCTCCCTCGAACTCCACGGTTTCAAGTCCTTCGCCGAGGCCCAGAAGCTCAGCTTCCCGGCCGGGATGACGGCCGTGGTGGGCCCGAACGGATGCGGGAAGTCCAATATTTCCGATAGCCTCGCCTGGGTGCTGGGCGAACAGCGGCCCTCCATGCTGCGGGGCTCCGAGATGGCGGATGTGATCTTCGGGGGTACGGCCCAGCGCCGACCCATGGGCATGACCGAGGTGAAGCTGGTCCTGGAGATGCCCGACCCCGCCCTGCCCGGGGCCACCCGCGAAGTCATCATCTCCCGGCGCCTCTACCGGGATACCGGCAGCGAGTACCGCATCAACGGCCGGGAAGCCCGGCTCAAGGATGTCCAGGATCTGCTGCTGGACACCGGCATGGGCACCCGCGCCTACAGCTTCATCCAGCAGGGCCAGATTGACCTGATCCTCAGCAGCAAGCCCAAGGACCGGCGCGTGCTGCTCGAGGAGGCGGCGGGCATCACGCGCTACAAGCTGCGCCGCGCCGACGCGGAAAAGCGCCTGGACGAGACGCGCGCCAACCTCCAGCGCCTCGATGACATCCTCTTCGAGCTGAACAAGCAGATGGATTCGCTCCGCCGCCAGGCCTCCCGGGCCCGGAAGGCCCGGGAACTGGATGTCGAGATCAAGGCCACCCAGCGCATCCTGCTGGCGGGCAAGGCCGTGGAACTGGAGGCCGCCAAACAGCGGATTCTCGACCACCTGGACCACACGGAACGCCGGGTGGCGGAGCTCACCGCGCAAGTATCCGAAAAAGCCTCCGAGGTGGAGGCCCTGCGCCTGTCCGTGGACGAACAGCAACAGACCCAGGCCAGGCGCGCCAGCGCCATCCTGGGGCTGGATCAGCGGCTCCAGCTGGCGGACCAGGAACGCAGCTTCCAGGAGGACCGCCGCCAGGAGGCCCAGGGCCAGCGCAGCCGCCTGGAAGAGCACATCCAGGCCCTGGCCGCCCGGCTGGCCGAATCCGGCGAGTCCTTCACGGAGCTCGAGTCGCGGCTGGGCGAGGCCGGTGAGCGGCTGGGCATCCGGGAGACGGAGTTGGCCAAGGCCGAGGAAATCCTCGCCCTGGCCCAGGGCTCACTGCGCCACGAGGAGGCCGGACTCCTGGCCCTGCGGGAGCGCAAGGCCGAATCCCAGCAGGAGGCGCTCGCCCGCCAGAAACAGCGGCTGGGCTTCCAGAGCCAGATCGCCCAGCTGGAAGGCCGCCTGGATGCCCTGAATCACGAGGAGTCCGTGCGGGCCCCCCGCCTGGAAGGCCTGCAGTCCGAGGCCACCCAGGTGGAGCGCGCCCTGGAAGGCCTGCTTTCCCAGCTGGAACAGGCCGAAGAGGCGGCCCTGGACCAGCGCCGCCGGGCGGACCAGATGGAGGAGGCGCAGAGGGTTCTGGCCCAGGACCACCACCGGACCGGGGCGGAACTGGATGCCTCCGAGCGCCGCCTGCGGCAACTCTCCGACCTGCTCGCGAAGAGCTTCGGCGATGAAGAGCTTCAGAAGGGGCTCACCTGGCTGAAGGAACAGGGCGTCCGGCCTCTGGCGCTGGTGGAAGGCCTCACGGTGGACGAGGCCCTGAGGCCCGATCTGGAGCGCCTGCTGGGTGTCTGGCTCCAGACCCTGTCCGCCGATGCAGCCCTGGCCCTGCGGGCGGCGGAAGCCCCGGGGCATCTGCTGCTGGCCCTGGAATCCGACACGCCGCCGCCCCCCGCCCCCGGGGATTCAGAGCCCCTGCGTGCCCACCTCCATTGGATCGGGGTCGAGCGTCCCCTCGGCGCCCTGCTGGATCGGGCCTTCCGCTGCTCCGATGCGGCGCTTCCGGCCCTGGCCCAGGCCCATCCTGACCTGGCCTTCGTGTCTCCGGGGTTCGTCCGCCTGCCCTTCGGTCCCCTGCAGCTGGGCGTGTCCGCGCCCGCCGCCTCGCCGCTCAAGCTGCGGGCCGAGCAGGAGGAGGCCAAGGCCACCCGCGAGGCCCTGCTGGACCGGCTGGAGGATCTGGAGGCCCGGCGGGGCCAGGGCGGCGACGAAACCCGGGCCGCCCGGGAGCGCGCCACAGAGATAGACGAGGACCTCCGGGCCCTGCGCCGCCGCGTGGATACCCTGAAGGCGCAACAGACCTCGTTCCAGGGCCAGTTGTCGGAGATTCACGCCGCCAGCGAGCGGGCGGACGCCCTGTGGGAGCAGAACGAGACCGAGATCAAGCGGCTCCAGGGCCTGCTCCGCGAGATCGAGGAACATCCGGAGGAGGCCGGGGACGCGGCCCTGGAAGCGGCCATCCAGCAGGCGGAAACCCTGGTCCGCGAGGCGCGCCACCGCCTGGACGACCGGCGCGACCAGCGGCTGGAGGCCGCCCGGAGCCGGGATGCCGCCTGGGCCGAGCGGGATGGCCATGAACGCCACCTTCATCTCGCCCAGCGGGGGCGCTTCGATCTGGAGGCCGAACGCCAGCGGCTGGAAGTGGAGGCCGCCGAACAGCTGTCCCGGATGGAGGCCTGCGCCCACCGCCTGGCTGAGCTGGAATCCGAGACCCAGAACCTGCTGGGCGAGCGGGAGGGCGTGGTGGCCCTGGCCCAGGAGGCCCAGCCGAGGCTGGAACTGGACCAGGAGACGCTGCGGGTGCAGGAGCGGGAGGCCCGCGAATTCCAGGGGGCCCTGGAGAACGCCCGGCTCCAGCATCAGGAGGTCCTGATCCAGGGGGCCCAGGTGCAGGGCAGCCAGGAGGCCCTCTCCAAGGAAGTGGAACTGGCGCTGAGCCTGGAAATCCCCGCTTTCCTCGCCGGCATCAGCGAGGCCGAGCGGGACGCCTGGGACGAGGGTGGACTGGTGCACCAGACCCGCCTGAACGAACTGCAGGGCCGGCGCATGGAACTGGGCGGGGTGAATCCCCTGGCCATCCAGGAACTGGAGGAGGCGGAGACGCGGCTTGCGTTCATGGTCGAGCAGCGGGCGGATGTCACGGCGGCCATCGGGAACCTGGAATCAACCATCCTCGACATCAACGCCACCAGCGAAGAACGGTTCCGCGAGGCCTTCGATTTCGTGAACCTGCGCTTCCAGGATGTCTTTCGCGAAGCCTTCGGGGGCGGCAGCGCCCACCTCAGCCTGGAGGATCCCAAGAACCTGCTGGAGTGCGGCATCGAGATCACGGCCCAGCCCCCGGGGAAGAGCGCCAAGGCCCTCACGCTGCTCAGCGGCGGCGAGAAGGCGCTCACGGCCATCTCGCTGCTCTTCGCCATCTTCCACTTCAAGCCCAGCCCCTTCTGCGTGCTGGATGAAGTGGACGCCCCCCTGGACGAGGCCAACGTGAGCCGCTTCGCCGCCATGGTGCAGAAGATGAAGGCCGATACCCAGTTCATCGTCATCACGCACCAGAAGCCCACCATGGTCGCGGCGGACACCCTCTATGGCGTGACCATGGAGGAGGCCGGCTGTTCCCGGCTGGTCAGCGTCCAGCTCCGGGAGGCCGAGGCCCTGGTCTGAAGGATCTGGTGTGAAGGAATGGTGGGACGGAAATGGGTTGACGGACCGGTTTTCGCCTGCCGCGGACCGGGATCCAAGGCCTTCTTCCCTGTCAATGCGAAAGAAAGCGGAAATTGTGGAAAACCCCCGAATGGGGCGGATCGGCAGAATCCGCCAACATCATCAATCCAAGTATTGAATCTAAAGCATTAAGATTGATGCGATTTTGCCCTTTTGGCTCCAGGAACCCTATTTCTGGACAAGATTTAGAGCCCTGGGAAGGGGCCAATCCGCAGGCTTTTCCACAGGGCCCAGGTGCCCATTTGTAACTTACTGGAAACGCTTGGGTGACAACACTGTGACCAGAGTGTTACCCCTGGGAATCGGCCACCATGAAGTCCGGGCGCAGCCACTCCCGGAGGGTGTCCTCCCCGATGCCCAACTGGGCCAGGTGCTCTGCGGCCATCTTCACGCTCTGCCCCTCGTCGCGGCAGAGGAGGAAACGCTGCTTCCAGGCCTCGGTGGCCCGCTCACGCAGTTCGGGCTCGCCGTGGTTCATGCGCTTCTCGAGGACGAAACCGAGGTTGTTCGCGGCCTTGCGATGCTGGGGCTCCAGAGCCAGGGCCTTCTCGTAGGCCTCGGTGGCCTCCATCCAGCGGTCTGTGACTTCCAGGGCGACGCCCTTGGCGTTCCACACATCGGCATCCAGGGGCGCCAGCGCCATGGCCTGATCCACCATGCTCAACTGATCCTCGCGCCGGTTGGTGAAGCGGTAGACCTCGGAAAGGCCCAGATACGCGCTGTATTCGCCTGGGTCGAGTTCCAGGGCCTGCAGGAAGGCCTGCTCGGCGGCGGCGGTCTGGCGGGTCTCCACCAGCACATAGCCCAGCTGGACCTGGAGATCCGCGGCATCTGGCTCGCGCATCAGGGCCTCGCGATAGCAGCGCAGGGCGTCCTCCCAGCGGCTTTCCTCGCGGGCCATGTCACCCAGGGCAGCCCAGGGATTCGAGGCATCGGGATCGGTCTCGGTGGCGAGGCTGAAGTAGGACAGGGCGCCATCGCGGTCCCCCATGTCGCGCTTCAGTTCACCCAGCAGGGCCTGGGCCTCGGCCAGCACCGGCGCGGGGGGCGCCAGCAGCATGAGCGTGTGGAGCTGTCCCTGGGCCAGTTCCAGATGGCCCTGTTCGCTGAAGATCTCCGCGAGGATGAAGTAGCTGGCGGGATCGGAGACGTGCAGGCTGCGGGCCCGCTGGATGCAGCGCAGGCCTTCCGCCAGCTCTCCCCGATTCAGCAGCAGTTCGCCCAGGGCGTGCCAGCCCCAGTAGTAGGATTCCTCGGCGCGCAGCGCCGCCACCAGTTGGGCCTCGGCCCCCGCCAGGTCCCCCAGCTGTTCCATGGCGATGGCCATCAGGCGCAGGGTGCGCGGATCCTTCGGATTGAGGCTGAGGGCCTTCAGCAGCCAGGCCTTGCCTTCCGCGGAGTGGTTCAGGTGGAGCTGCACCAGCCCGGCGAGTTCGAGGGCCTTCGGATCCTGCCCGTTCAGGACCAGGGCCCGCTGAAGGGCCTGTTCCGCCCCATCGAGATCCTGCATCAGCAGGCGCAGGTAACCGAGGTTCCGGAGATGGCCCCCATCGGTGGGATGCTCGTCGCGGAGGGATTCCAGCTGGCCCAGCAGCTCCAGTCCTTCCTCCTCGCCCGAGAGGTCGCTGAAGCAGAGCAGGCGCTCGAACCAGGCCTCCGCATGGGCGCGATCCTCCGCCAGCAGTTGATCCAGGATTTCCCGGGCCTCCTCATGGCGGGCGCGCCCGTTGAGGGCGCGGGCCAGGTCGAGCCGTTCCTGGAAGCCAAGGCCCACGGCCTTCTTGAGGGCCGTGAGGCCGGGATCTAGCAGCTCGAGCCAGGGGCGTGCCATGGGATGCCTCGTGAGGGAGTCCAGGGTATCACCAGGGGAGCTTGTCCAAAGTTTTCGCGCGGGGCATTCCCATTTACCTGGACGGGCTTCCGAGCGCGGTTGCGAGTCCCTCGCAGAGCAGGCGCGCCATCGTTTCGCGCGTCTCCACGGTGGCGGACCCGAGGTGGGGGAGCAGCACCGCGCGGGGTGCCTGGAACCAGCGCGGGTTGACGCGGGGCTCGCCCTCGTAGACATCCAGGCCCACGCCGCCAAGGCGGCCCGATTCCAGCAGGTCCACGGCGGCGTTCTCATCCATGAGCCCGCCCCGGGCGGTGTTGATGATCACGGCGCCCTTGGGCAGCTTCTCCAGCGCGGCGCGGTCCAGCAGGCCGCGGGTCTGGTCCGTGAGCGGGCAGTGGAGGGATAGCACGGCGCTGCGGGCAAGCAGGTCCGCCAGGGGCAGACGCGGGGCGCGGCCGGCGCCGAAATCCACCTCGCCGCCGCGGCCTTCGCGGTCCCAGAAGACCGGTGTCATGCCCAGGGCCCAGGCGCGCCGCGCGAAGGCCAGGCCGATGGGGCCGCTGCCCAGGATGCCGCAGGCCTTGCCCGCGAGACCGGGGCCCAGCAGCTGATCCGGCGCCCAGCCCTTCCACGCGCCTGAACGCACCAGGGCCTCGCCCTCCGCCACGCGGCGCGTGAGCGCCAGCAGAAGGGCCAGGGCGAGGTCGGCGGTGGCGTCGGTCAGTACGCCCGGCGTGTTCACCACGGCGATGCCACGGGTTTGGCAGGCCTTCACGGGCAGGTGGTTCACGCCCACGGAGTAGGTGCCGATGGCCTTCAGCTTCGGGGCCGCTTCCAGATCGGCTTCGGCAATGGGTTCGGAAAGCAGCACCACCAGCGCCTCGGCCTGGGGCAAGGCCGCGTGCCACTCCGGCGAGCGGAAGGAGGCGAGGCGCAGGTCCGGGAACCGCGCCCCGAGCTCCGCCAGGGCGGGGCCGACGAGGGGGGACGTGGAAAGAATGCGGGCGCTCATCGCTGCAGGGCCTTCAGGCAAAGGCGGATGGCTTCCACCAGGGGTGGTTTCGAGGCTCGAAGGTCGGCCACCACCGGCAACACCACATCCTCCTTGAACCCCAGATTCGTCAGGGCCGAGCGCAGGCTCTCCTCCCAGGGATCGCCGGACGGCACGCCGGAGAGACCGTCCAGGCCCGACAGCCCCCCCATCTTCTCCGACAGCTCGAAGCACATCTTTTCGGCGGTCTTCTTCCCCACCCCGGGGATGCGGGTGAGGATCTTCACGTCGCGCCCGCGGAGGGCCTGCACGAGATCCTCCAGCGACAGCGCCCCCAGGGCCGCCAGGGCCAGCTTGGGCCCCACGCCATCCACCTTCACCAGCAGCCGGTACAGCTCGCGCTCCTGCGTGGCGTAGAACCCGAGCAGCGCGATCTCGTTCTCCCGCACCAGCAGTTCCGTGTGCAGCACCACGGTGGACCCGATCTCTGGAAGCAGCCCGTAGGTGGACAGGCTGATGGACGCGGCGTAGCCCACCCCCCCGCACTCGACGAGCGCCAGGTTCGGCAGCTTCTGGATGAGTTCCCCGCGCAGGCGTCCGATCATGCTTCAAGGATACTGGAATTGAATTTACAGTGGCTTAAGCCATGCTCGAGGGCCAAGGATCACCGCCCTCGCGTGGGTGGCATGGCAAATGAAGCTCTTTTCACGTTCTCCCTCCCGGAGGCCCCATGAAGTACCTCGACGACGATCGTGATATCAGATTCAACCTATTGGAGTGGCTTGATCTGGATGCCGTGCTGAGTTCCGAGCACTACAGGGAGTTCGACCGGGATCAGCTGGCCATGGTGCTGGACGAGGCCCTGAAGGTGGCCAGAGGCAGCGTAGCGGCCTGCAACCAGGAGGGCGACCGCACCGGCGCCCGCTTCGAGAACGGGCGGGTCACGCTGCCCGAGGGCTTCGTCGCGGCCTACCGGGATCTTGCCACGGGGGGTTGGATCAGCTCTACCATGGCGCCGGAGTTCGGCGGCATGGGCCTGCCTGAATCCGTGGGAACGGGGATCAGCGAATTCATCATGGGAGCCAACACAGCCCTGGGCCTCCAGGTGCTGCTCACGCGCGGCGCCGCCCACCTGATCGAGACCTTCGGCAGCGAGGATCTCAAGGCCACCTACTGCGAACGGATGTACACCGGGGAGTGGGCAGGCAGCATGTGCCTCACCGAAGCCGGTGCCGGCAGTGACCTGGGCGCGCTCACGACCAAGGCCGTGCGCCAGGGCGACGGCTCCTACCTCATTACCGGGGAGAAGATCTTCATCACCAGCGGCGATCATGAGCTGACACCGAACATCATCCATGCCGTGCTGGCCCGGACTCCGGGCGCTCCCGCCGGACCCAAGGGCATCAGCCTCTTCGTCGTGCCCAAGGTGCGCGTGAATCCGGATGGGTCTCTGGGCGAAGCCAACGATGTCGCCTGCGCGGGCATCGAGCACAAGCTGGGCATCCACGGCTCGCCCACCTGCAGCCTCGTGTTCGGCACCAACAACGGCAGTCAGGGCTTCCTCCTGGGTCAGGAGGAACAGGGGCTCGTCCACATGTTCCAGATGATGAACGCCGCGCGCTGGGAAGTCGGCGTCCAGGGGCTGAGCAACGCCTCGGCGGCCCATCAGGCCGCGCTGGCCTATGCCCGGGAGCGGCTCCAGGGCCGCGGCCCCAGTGCGGGGAAGACCTCGGGCCAGTCCCTGATCATCGAGCATCCAGATGTGCGGCGGTCCCTGCTGCTCCAGTCCGCCTATGTGCAGGCCATGCGGGCCCTCGTGTCCTATACCGGGTGGTGCATGGACATGGCCCATGTCTCCCAGGGTGAGGAACGGGACCAGTGGCAGGGCCTCGTCGAGCTGTTCACGCCCATCAGCAAGGCGTGGTGCTCCGATTGGGGCTTCCGAGTGACCGAGTGGGCCCTCCAGGTCTATGGCGGCTACGGCTACACCATGGACTATCCGGCCGAGCAGTACTTGCGGGACTGCAAGATCGCCTCGATCTACGAAGGCACCAATGGCATCCAGGCCCTGGATCTCGTGGGCCGGAAGTTCCGCATGCAGGAGGGCCGCCCCGTGAAGGCCCTGCTGAAGCTGGCCGCGGACGCGGCGCAATCCCTGGTGAGCGACCCGGTGCTCGGTGCCTCCGCCCGCCAGCTCGTGGACGCCGTGAAGGCCATGGACGCCGTGCTGACCCAGCTTCCCGCCCGGGAGAACGCGGGCCTGCTGACCCTCCTCAACGCCGTGCCCATCCTCGACATGCTGGGCCATGTGGTGGGCGGCTACCTGCTCCTCCAGCAGGCCGAGGTGGCCAAGGGCAAGGCCCAGATACTCATGGCCGAACGCGGTGTGAATCCAGCGGATCCCGCCGCCCTCCGCGCCCACCTGGCGGGCAGCAAGGAGGCGGCCTTCTACCAGAACAAGGTGCAGGCCGCGATCCACTTCGCCCACCGGGGCTTGCCCCTGGTGGCCGCGCACGCCGTGGCCCTGCTGGCCGGGGAGACGGCGCCGATGGAGGCAGTGTTCTAAAGACGCGAAGGGGAAAAGCAAAAGGGTTACAGACCCAAATCTGTAACCCTTTCGCCATGACGGAACTGGGTGGGCGTTCAACCCACGAGTGAAGCGTGCGTCCTCTATTTGGCAGGCTCGGTAATCGCATTCATCTGAAGCGTGACCGCAGTCTGAGCCAACAGCCTGCCGTTCACCGAAGCTCCGGTGTTCACGGCAATCATGGTTTTGCCCAGTACGACGCCTTCAAAGTGCGCCGTAGTTCCAATGGTCACTGCACCAGCGACCTGCCAGAAGATGTTCTTGGGCAGTGCACCGCCGACTAGGGTCACCCGCGTGGCGTTGCCTTGGTTCAGTGTTCCCGCCACCTGGAAGATCCAGACATCGTTCGGGCCGCCCGAGAGCGTGACATCGGTGGTGATCATAACTCCTGTACCCCACTTGTAGAGGCCAGGAGCGAGGGTCATCCCGCCGATCTCTCCAGCGCCCAGCTCAAGGAAATCGGGTGACAGTCGTCCGGCAGCGTCGTCGTAAGCAAATCCCATGTCGCCCACAGCCGAGGTCAGGAAGGATGGAGCAGTAAACGCGCAGGGGAGAGGACCAGCCGCGTCAACGGTGAAAATACTCCCCGACACTTCCCCGCACGTGAGAAGGAGCGCTGCACCAGTGATGGGGCTCGTTCCGACGTTCCCAACAATCGCGGATCGATAAACGTCGGTGATTCCGGTTTGGCTCAGAATCGTGAAAGAACCGGCTGAGCCGAGGCTTACAGGCACCGGACCATTGCCGGCAACAGCGGTCCCGGTCATGCAGACGCCGAGCAGTGCAGCCAGAAGCAGCTTTTTCGAAGAGTCTTGGTGATTCGTCATGAATGTGTCCCCTCCTTGAGGACTGGTAAATCGGGAAACGAGCAGTGGCAAACCTGATTGCCTGCCACTTCATGGAGGGGTAAAGAGCAACGGACGTGCCAGAGGGGAACTGCGAATATCGTGATTGTAAGTAGGTCATTTAACAATATTTAATTCAATACAAGATACCGGGGGAAAGAAAAGCCGTCGAGGGCACCCGTGACATTTCACGGAACCGCGAAATGTCACGGGCGTGAAGCGTGAAAGGTCTGTGAGTCTTGCGGAGTGTTCATCATGGACGGCGCATGTGGTCTTTCCTCATCCGGCTGCGAAGCGTGCTGGGATTGAGGCCCAGCATTACCGCTGCGCCTTTGGCTCCCTCGATCCTCCACCCGGTTTTCTCGAGCGCCTGGAGGATATGTTCACGTTCGATATCGATAAGGACCTTGCAGTCCTGCGCCCCCTGTTCATAGGCCTTTGGGGAATTCACGAACCGGTCCAGTATCTGCAGCCCGGTCCCCTGGCTCGTGATGACCGCCCTCTCGATGACACTCTCCAACTCGCGCACGTTCCCCGGCCAGTTGTATTGCTGGAGAATATTCAGGGTGTCTTTCGACACGGTCTCGATCCTCTTTCCCGTTTTCTTGTTGAATTTGGCGACAAAATAATCGACGAGAAACGGAATGTCCTCTCCGCGCTGGCGGAGCGGCGGGATCGTGATGGGGAACACATTCAGCCGGTAGAACAGGTCTTCCCGAAACCCGCCCTTCCGGATCTCTTCCTCCAGCTTCCGATTGGTGGATGCGATGATCCGGACATTGACCTTGATGGTCTTGGGGTTGCCCAGCCGCTCAAACTCGCCGTCCTGGATGACCCTGAGCAGCTTGCTCTGAAGGTCCATCGGCAATTCGCCGATCTCGTCGAGGAACAAGGTACCGTTATCGGCAAGTTCGAAGCGCCCCATCTGCCGGTCGTGGGAACCCGTGAACGCGCCCTTTTCCCGCCCGAACAGTTCGCTTTCGATGAGATTCGCGGGGAGTGCCGAGCAGTTGACCGTTATCATGGGACGGTCCTTGCGGCTGCTCTTGCCGTGAATGGAGCGCGCAACTACTCCCTTCCCTGTGCCGGTCTCGCCAAGGAGCAGAACGGTGGCGTCCTGGGGTGCCACCTGTTCGACCTTGAAAAACACATTCTCGAGCGCCTTGCTGCGTCCGATGATCTCGCCGAAGTTGAATTCCCGGTCGAGATCGGTGCGAAGGTAGATGTTCTCAGCCTGAAACCGGTCCTTTAACTGCTTGTTTTCCGCATAGGCGCCCTGGAGCGACGCTTCTGTTATCTTGCGTTCCACTATTTCCCGTGAAAGCTGCTCGTTTGCTCTGACCAGTTCTCCAGTCCGTTCCTGCACCGTCTGTTCCAGTATCTTGCTGTAGTCCTCCATTTTCTTATACAACAGGCGCACTTCCAGCATGTTGTGGATACGTGTCTTCAATTCAGAAAGATCAAGCGGTTTGCTGATGAAGTCCTTCGCGCCGGCTCTGAGCGCCCGCAGTTTGAGTTCCGGTTGGGCCGTGATCACGAGGACCGGAACATAGCTGCCTGTTTCAATAGCTTTCAGGCCTTCCATCACCTGGAAGCCATCCATGTCGGGCATCTGCAGGTCGAGCAGAATCAGGTCAAAATTGTTATCGCGGTGCAGGTCGCAAACAGCACGGGGATCCATGGTTGACGAAATGCGCGTATAACCGGCGCTGCTCAGTGTTTTCTCAAGCAGCCGCACATTGGCCTCCTGATCGTCTACGATCAGAACCTTGGCGCCAAGAATTTCAAGTAAATCAAGCATTTATTGGCCATTCTTCATTTTTCATGACGCATCCTGGAATGGCGCGCTGAATGCGGGCGGGGCGGCCTGGCTCCCAATGGCCTCGATTGCGGCGTGCGGCAAACGAGGGGTGAGGGTCCGGTACCTACTCTACGCCCCTGCGCCCGGAGCACCTAATCGAGCAACCCAAGATGAAGGACCTCGATGCCCAGAGTCGATGGCAAACACCCTGATTCCGCGTGAGAAGGAAAACAGGTTTGCCCGATCATTGCCCGGAATCGAGCCAGCATCTCTCGGCCATGCCGATAGAAAACCAAAAGCCCCCTGATTTCTCAGGAGGCGTTTGGTGGACCTGATCAGGATCGAACTGACGACCTCTGCATTGCGAACGCAGCGCTCTCCCAGCTGAGCTACAGGCCCACGAAGCTCCAGTCTAGCGTGGTGGCGGATTAGGTCAATGGCGGAGCCTTACGCAGAGGGCCGCCCATACGGGCGGCCCTCTGCGTAGGAAAGTACAACTACATGAGCGACTGCATGATCTCGTCGAGCACCGCCGGACTGGGTTTCAGCACGCTTTCATCCAGGCTGGCCAGGGGCTCGTCCACGAGGTTCAGCACCTGGGGCAGGGGGGGCTGGGTGGGATTGATGTAGAGGAGGCCCGTGAGGAACTCGCCCTTCGCCATGGATTCGTGGATGCCCTTCATGGCGCCGAAGCGGTCGGTGGGGTCGTAGTCCTCGTGGATGGCCTTGATGGAGACCTTGGAACCGTCGGGGAAGGTCACCACCTCGGTCGCGCCCGCGGGGATCTCCACATCCTCGACCTCGGAGTACTGGATGAAGCCCAGGTCGTGGAGGGGGAAATCGTGGTCCTTCACGTGCTTGTAGGAGCGCGTGGAAGCATCGTGATTATTGAAGGTGACGCAGGGGCTGATGATGTCCAGGACCACGGTGCCTTCGTAGGCGAAGGCGGCCTTGAGGATGGCATTCAGCTGCTTGGGGTTGCCGGAGAAGCAGCGGGCCACGAAGCCGCAACCCAGCTCGATGGCCAGGGTGCAGGGATCAATGGGAGGAAGGTCGTTCACGGCGCCGGACTTGAGGAAGGCGCCCTTGTCGGCGGTGGCGGAGAACTGGCCCTTGGTGAGGCCGTAGACACCGTTGTCCTCGATGATGTAGATCATCGGGATGTTGCGGCGCACGGCGTGGACGAACTGGCCCATGCCGATGGACATGGAATCGCCATCGCCGGAGACGCCGATGTTGATGAGGTTCCGGTTGGCGAGCGAAGCGCCGGTGGCGATGGAGGGCATGCGGCCGTGCACGCTGTTGAAGCCCCAGCCCTGGTTCATGAAATAGGCGGGCGTTTTGGAGGAGCACCCGATGCCGGAGTACTTGGTGACGCGGTGGCCCTCGATGCTGGACTCGAAGGCGGCGTTGATGATCTGCGCCGTGATGGAGTCGTGGCCGCAGCCGGCACAGAGGGTGGATTTGGAGCCCACATAGTCCTGCTTGGTGAAGCCGAGCCTGTTGGTGGGAGCGGAAGGGGTGGCAGTAGACATGGATGGCTCCTCTACTTCTGCTCGAAGGCGGTGATCTGGTCCACGATGCACTTGGCGTCAATGGCGTGGCCGTCGTAGTGGAGAACGCTCTTGAACTTGGTGGCGTACTCCGGATAGATCTCGCGGAAGAGGTTGGCCATCTGGCCGTCACGGTTCTGCTCGACCACGTAGACCACCTTCTTCTCTTTCACGAAGGCGTCCACCTCGGCCGTGAAGGGCAGGGCGCGCAGGCGCAGGTAGTCGGTCTCCAGGCCCGCCGCGGCCAGGCCGTCCTGGGCCTCGATCACGGCGGGATCACTGGATCCGAAGGCCAGGACGCCCTTGTCCGAACCCAGGTTGCGGAACACGGGCCCGGGCACGTGGGCCTTGGCGGTTTCGTACTTCCGCTTCAGGCGGTCCATCACGGCGACATAGTCCTCGGGCTTTTCGGAGTACTGCGCGTAGTCGTTGTGACCCGAGCCGCGGGTGAAGTAGGCGCCCTTGCCGCCGGGGGTGCCAGGCAGGGTGCGATAGCAGATGCCGTCCCCATCCACGTCCTTGTAGCGGCCCCAGTCCTTCGCCTCGGCCAGCTGCTGCTGGTTGAGGACCTTGCCGCGGTCATAGGGCTTGGCGGGGTAGGCGAAGGGTTTCGACGACCAGTTCTGCATGCCGAGGTCGAGGTCGGTGACGACGAAGATGGGCGTCTGGAAGCGCTCGGCCAGATCAAAGGCGTCGTAGGAGAACTGGAAGCACTCCTCCATGGTTCCGGGGTAGAGGTTGATGTGCTGGGTGTCGCCGTGGCTGCACTTGGCGCAGAGCTCCACATCGGACTGCTGGGTGCGGGTAGGGAGGCCGGTGCTGGGGCCCGTGCGGGCGACGTTGAAGAACACGCCGGGCGCCTCGACGTAGTAGCCCAGGCCGATGAATTCGCTCATCAGCGACACGCCCGGGCCCGAGGTGGAGGTCATGGAGCGGGCGCCAGCCCATCCGGCGGAGAGCACCACGCCGGCGGAGGCGAGTTCGTCCTCCATCTGCACGATCGCCACGGTGGACTTGCCCGTCTTGGGATCCTTGCGGTATTCCTCCGCGTACTCGATGAAGGTCTCGACCAGGCTGGAGGCGGGGGTGATGGGGTACCAGCCCACCACGGTGACACCGGCGAAGAGGGCGCCCAGGGCGCAGGCCTCGTTGCCGTCCACGATGATCAGGCCCTGGGTCTTGTCGTCGCGCACGACTTTCACGCGGTCCTGGTCGGGCAGATTCTCCATGGCCCAGTCGTAGCCCGCCAGGGCTGCGTTCTGGTTGATCTCGACGGCCTTGACCTTGGCCTTCAGCTGCTTGGCGATGGCCTTCTTGACCTCGTCCATGTCCACGCCGAGCAGGCGGGAGGCCACGCCCACGTAGATCATGTTCTTCACAAGCTTGTGCAGCTTGGGCTCGGGGCAGGAGGCCGTCACGAGCTTCTGGAAGGGCACGGGGATGAAGGACAGATCCTCGCGAAGCTTGTCGAGTTGCAGGGGCTCGTCGTAGATCACCAGGGCCCCGGCATCGGCCTTGGCGATGTCCTCCTTGGCGGTCTCGGGATTCATCAGGATCAGCATCTCGTTGCTGGCCTTGCGGGCCACGTAGCCCTTGGCGCTGGCTCGGATGGTGAACCAGGTGGGCAGCCCCGCGATGTTCGAGGGGAACAGATTCTTGCCGCTGACGAAGACGCCCATCTGGAAGATGGCCCGCAGGAGCACCGTGTTCGCCGTCTGGGAACCCGAGCCGTTGACCGTGGCCACCTGGATGGAAAAATCATTGATCCGGGTTTTCGCTCCGGCCGTGGGGGCAGGGGCGGCAAGACTGGCAGTCATGGAGACTCCTTTCTCATTCAGGACGCAGGCGTCGAGGGGGGCGGAAAGAGGATGCATAGGGCGGGAAATACTGGACCCTCAAGGCCGTCTCTAAGTATGGCAGAGGCGGGGGAAGGGTTCCATCCAGGGTCACGGGACACGGGGATCCGGGAATCTGAAATAAAGCGAAAAAAAAGGGATTGACGGCCTTTGCCTCAGATCCTACCTTGAAAGCCATGAAAGCCAGCGATCTCACCAAGCGTCAGCAGGCCGTGCTGAGATTCATTCGTTCCTTCGTGCAGGGCGAAGGGCGGAGCCCCACCCTGGTGGAAATCGCCAAGGGCGTGGGTTCCAGCGCGGTGTCCACCATCCACAAGCATGTCCAGCACCTGATGGACAAGGGCTTCCTCGTCCGCAGCCACGGGAGGGGCAACAACCTGGTGGTGGCCACCGGAGCGGAAGACGAGGCAGGGCAGCCGCAGCCGGATCGGTCAGGCCGGAGCGATTCCCGGGCTGAGACGGCGTCCATCGTGCGGATCTTTCCGTTCTGCGGGGATGTGGCCGCGGGTTCGCCCATCCTGCCCGAAAGCCGGGCCCTCCCCATCGAGGTGCCCAACAGCATCCACCGGCAGCGGGATGAACTGTTCGTGCTGCGCGTCCGGGGGGATTCCATGGTGGAGGACGCCATCCTCGACGGGGATCTGGTGGTGCTGCAGCGCAAGGGCGAGTACCGGAACGGGGATCGCGTGGTGGCCCTCATTGACCAGGAAGAGGTCACCCTCAAGGAATTCCGGCGGGACACCAAGGGCGTGTGGCTCATCCCCCATAATCCCGAGCTCAAACCCCGCTGTTATCCCCCCCAGCAGATTGACATCCAGGGCGTCCTCGTCGGCGTCATGCGCAGCTGTTGAGTGCCGAGGGGCATTCAAGAAAAAGCTGAGAATCGAGATGCCTGCTTAGGTCAGCCGATCTCGAATGGCCTTGCCCATGGCAGCGGTACTATGGGTGCCGCCGAGATCCCTCGTCTTCGCGCCGTTCGCCAAGGCGTCTGACACGGCCACCTCCAGGGCCCCGGCCTCCGGTTCCCACCCCAGGTGCCGGAAGAGCAGGGCCGTGCTGAGAATCATGCCCACGGGGTTCGCCCGTCCCTGCCCCGCGATATCCGGCGCTGAACCATGGACGGGCTCGGCCAGTGCCGCGCACCGGAAGGGGCGGTGGGGAGCCCAGCTGATGGAGGGCGCCACGCCCATGCCGCCGATGAAGGCCGCGCAGAGGTCGCTGATGAGATCGCCCAGGTAGTTGTCGGCCGCGATCACGCCGAAGGCGCCCGGATTCTGGACCAGGGCGCAAAGCAGGGCATCGGCGTGCATGGCGCGGGCCGTCACCTCGGGATGGGCTTTCCGCAGCTCCTCGAACACCCGCAGCCACAGCCCGTGTCCGTGCTTCAGCACGTTCGCCTTGTGGGCCAGGGTGAGGGGGCGGCGGCGCGCGGCTGCCCCCTGGAAAGCGGCCTCCAGCAGCCGCCGGACGGCGGGCTCCGTGTGGATGGCGAGATCCACCGCACGGCCCGGTTCCGTCGAACCCTCGAGACAGTACGGACCTTCCGTGTTTTCCCGGAAGACCTCGATATCGAGGGCAGGCCCCGGTCCCGGTGCAAGGGCCCGGCAGGGGCGGAGGTTCACGGTCAGATCCAGACCCTGGCGCAACCTCAGGAGGATCTCCTCCGCGTGCCGGCCATCGGGAAGGCGCGGATCGCCCACGGCCCCGAAGAGAATGGCGTCGCACCCGTCGCGCAAGTCGGCGAAGGCGGAATCGGAGAGGGTCTCCCCGGTGGCCAGGAAGTGCTCCGCGCCGTAGGGGAGCGGCAGCAGCTCGACCTCCCGCCCCCGCGACCTCGCCCATTCCAGACAGGGGATGGCTTCGGCCATGACTTCGCCACCGGCGCCGTCGCCGGGGATGAGGGCGATGCTAACCGGAATGTCCAACGCTGCCACCTCCCGCCGAAGAGCCGATGGTGCCACACTCCACCATCATTCCGGAGGACGCTGTGGAACGGAGATGGAGGGTCGGCATGGGAATCATCGCGATGCTGGGGTGGGCTTCGGCGGCGGAGGTGACGGAAGGTGCCAAGGCCCCGGCCTTCGAGGCCCGGGACCAGCACGGCGCCCTGGTGCGCCTGGCGGATTTCCAGGGGAAGGCTGCGGTGGTGCTCTATTTTTATCCCAAGGACGATACGCCGGGCTGCACGGCCCAGGCCTGCAGCCTGCGGGACGGCTTCGCGGCGATCCAGGCCGCGGGGGCGGTGATCCTCGGCGTGAGCGCGGACACCAGCCAGAGCCACAAGGCCTTCGCGGAGAAATTCCACCTGCCCTTCAGCCTTCTCGCTGATCCGGACAAGCGCATCATCGGGGCCTATGGGGTGAAGATGCCCCTGCTTGGGTTTGCCAAGCGGGTCACCTTTCTCATTGATCGCCAGGGCATCGTCCGCAAGATCATCCGGGATACCCGCACGAAGGATCACGACCAGCAGGTACTCGCCCTCTTGAAGGGAATCTCCTAGCCAGAGATTGGGAATCCGGCATTTGCATTGAGCCCGGGAGGAATTCCGGGCTAAACTTTTTCATCCCAAGAGGTTCTGGAATGGTGTTCTTCAACCACGCCACCCGGCAGATGACGGCGAAAATCGTCTACTACGGACCCGGTCTGTGCGGAAAGACCACCAACCTCAACACCATCTATGGAAAGACGAGCCAGAAGGCCCGGGGCGAGATGGTGAGCCTCAACACCGAAACGGACCGCACCCTCTTCTTCGACCTCCTGCCCATGGACGTGGGCATGGTGGGCGGCTTCAAGACCAAGCTCCAGCTCTACACGGTGCCGGGCCAGGTGTTCTACAACAGCACCCGCAAGCTCGTGCTCAAGGGCGTGGACGGCATTGTGTTCGTGGTGGACAGCCAGACCCCCATGCTGGACGCCTGCAAGGAGAGCTACCTGAACCTTGAGGAGAACCTCCGCGAGCTGGGCCTGAACCTGGGGGATATCCCCACGGTCTTCCAGTGGAACAAGCGGGATCTCCGGAATGTGGTGTCCGTGGACGAACTCGAAGCGGCCTTCAACCCCCGGGGGACCCCCAGCTTCCAGTCCGTGGCTTCGGATGGCACCGGCGTCTTTGAAACGCTTCGCGGCATCACGAAGCTGGCCCTGTCCCACATCAAGACCCACGTGCTGGGCGAGACGCACGCCCCGGTTGCCCCGGCTCCCGCGCCCCGGCCCGGGGTGGAGGCCCTCACCCTTTCCGACCTCCCTTCGGTCACGGATCTGCTGGACATGGAGGGATCGTCCTCCGCGGGTCTGGCCGCGGGGTCCACGCCGCTTCCGGACGAGGACGATGATACGGGCCTCTTCATCGAGGCGCCGATGCTCCCCGAACCACCCGAAGCGGGCGATGATGACATCGCCTTCCTGGTGGACGACGAGGACCTGGCTGCCCCCCCCGCCGAACCGGAGGCCGTGGATCTGCCCGCCACGGGCTCCAGCGATCCTGGGCCCGGGGTGGAGCAGGAACCGGTCCTCATCTCGCCCGGAGCCGGCCTGACCTCGCCCGAAGCCGTCCTGGTGGCCGTCGAGACGGTGGCGCCGGCGGCTCCAGCCGCGATCCTTGCTCCCCGCCCTTTGAAGCCCATGGCCAAGGTGGATCCCCTGGCGGGCCTCTCCTCGCTGATGGTGGAGGCCAGACGGCCCGCGGCCAGGACCAAGGCCATAGACCACAAGGATGCGATCAACTCGCTCATGGGCGAACTGACCCAGGTGGGGCGGTCCGGCGCCCCGTCGGTGCTGCGTCTGGAGGTGCCCTCCGAGGTGGACGGCCAGGACATCGAGGTGGTGGTCCAGTTGCGGCACCAGGGCCAGGTCCTGGCCGAGGGGCAGATCCTCCGCCCCGCCCCCGCCCGGGGCAGCACCGCCAAGCTCAGTGTCGAACTGAAGCGCGGCTGACATGCGCCGTCTGGCCATCGTGCTGCTGGCCGCCTTTCCGGCCCTGGCCTCGATGCCTGGATGGTGGCTGGCCTTCTCCCGGATGCCCTCGCTGGAAAGCCGCTTCCGGCAGGAGAGCGACAGCCTGGTCTTCGGGAAGCTGGCCCGGGAAGGCCGACTCACCCTGGCCCGGGGGGGCCGCTTGCGCGTGGCCTACGAGGGCGGCCTGACCGTGGTCTGCGATGGGCGGAACCTGGTGCAGTACGACCCGGATACCCGCACGGCCCAGCGGGTGGAACTGGCCCGCGCCGTACGCGATTTCCCGCTGCTGGGCATCCTGCTGGATCCGGCCCGTCTCGAACGGCTCTACCGGGTCGAGTCCCTTGGCGGGGAGGCCCTGAAGCTCGCGCCCAGGGAGCCCGGCCTGCCGGAGTTGAAGGCCACCGGACGCAGGGGCCTGCTGCGCACCCTGGAATGGACCGATCCCACCGGGGCGCGGCAGAAGCTGGAGTTGCTGGATCCGAAGTCACCCGTCCCGCTGGCGCCCGGCACCTTCCGGTTGCAGGTTCCCGCAGGCACCCGCTGGGCTACTCCGAACGGCTGAAGGCATCGTACCGCTCGGGTTGGGGGAAGCGGATCCGAAGCCAGTGATCGAGTTCGGGCACCGTGTCGAAGATGATCTCCGCGCCGGCGGCGGCGAGCTCCTCGTGGCTTCCGTACCCCCAGCCCACGCCCATGGCCTCCAGGCCGTGGGCGCGGGCGGCCTTCATGTCCACGCCGCGGTCGCCGATGAACACCCCGCCGGGCCGGATGGTGCCGCGCTCGACCAGGCCCGCCAGCACCTCGGTCTTGGGCTGCCATCGGCCCTTCAGGCTGCTCCCGAAGATATCGTCGAAGACGAGGTTCAGGTCGAACTGGTAGGCGATGCGCCGGGCGAAGAGGGTGGGCTTGGCGGACACGATGTAGATGCGGTGGCCCTGGCGCTTGAGCCGGTGCAGCAGGTGGAAGACGCCGGGGTAGAGCTCGTGCTCGAAGACGCCATCCTCGCGGTAGCGCTCCCAGTAGAACGCCAGCGCCTCTTCCATCCGCGCCGGGTCCTCCAGGCCCTTCAGCGTGGCCAGCGATTCGCGCATGCCGAAGCCGATCCAGCCCCGGATGGTGGCCTCGTCCGGCAGCTCCAGGCCGAAGGCTTCGCAGGTCTTCCGCAGGCCGTTTCGCACGCCGAGCAGGGGATCCACCAGGGTCCCATCCAGATCAAAGCAGACGGCCTCTGGGGCCGCCCCGGTGCCCACTTCCACCACCCTACTTCTTCTCCCGGTTGAAGGCCTCGATGGAGGCCCGCACGAAGGCGTGGGCCTCGGCCTTGCCGCCCCAGCCATCGCTGGAGACGGTCTTGCGCTCCAGATCCTTGTAGGTGAGGAAGAAGTGCTCCACCTCGAGCAGGAAGTGCGGGGGCAGGTCGGTGCGCGAGGTCACGTGGGCGTAGGTGGGGTCGTCCGTGGCGACGGCGAGGATCTTGGCGTCATGGCCCTTGTCGTCCGTCATGCGCAGCAGGGCGATGGGACGGGCGCGGATCACCACGCCGGGATAGGTGGAGCCGTTGATGAGCACGAGGATGTCCGCCGGATCCCCGTCTTCGGCCAGGGTGCCGGGGATGAAGCCGTATTCCGCGGGGTAGTGGAAGGGTGAGAACAGCACGCGGTCCACATGGACCAGGCCCGTGTGGTGGTCAATCTCGTACTTGATGCGGGATCCCGTGGGGATCTCGATGATGGCGTTGACGGTTTCAGGCGCCTGCTTGCCGGGATCGAGGTCAATCAGGGACATGGGCGCTCCGCGAAGGCATCCATATTCGCATGGCCTGTGACGGGCGTCACGCGATGGTGGCGGCGGCCAGCCTCAGGTGGACCGTGGTGCCCCGTCCCACCTGGCTCTCGATGAAGAGCAGGCCGCCATGGGCCACGATGATGCGGTGGCAGACGGCGAGGCCGAGCCCCGTGCCCCCGCCGAAGGTGCTGAAGAAGGGGTCGAACACCTTCGACAGCGCCTCCTGGGGGATGCCGCGCCCATTGTCGGACAGGGTGAGATGCCAGCAGGGCCTGTCCTCCAGACGCTCCTCCGCCGCGGCGAGGACGATGCGCGGCGATGGCGCGTCCTCCATGGCCCGCGTGGCGTTCTGAAGCAGGTTCTGCGCGACCTGGCGCAACAGGTCGGGATCGCCCCGCCAGGTGGCGGTTTCGGGGATCTGGTTCTCCCAGGAGAGGGCCTCCAGGAGGGTGGTGCTTCGCAGGGCCTCTTCCCAGAAGGCCCGCAGCGTCACGGCGCCATCCTTGGGATGGAGATCCCGGCTGAAGGCCAGGGTGTTGCCGACCACGCGGTTCAGGCGGCCGACGCCCTCCTGCATCTTGCGGGCGAGATCCAGGGGGCCGGCCTGATCCGCGAGATCCTCCACGAGCATGCCGGAGAAGAGGGCCAGACTGCCCAGGGGGTTGCGGATCTCGTGGGCCAGCTCCGCGGCCATGCGCCCCATGCCCGCGAGGCGATCCTCCCGCGTGGCCTGCTGGGCGCGGAGCACGGCTTCCGTGACATCCCGCAGGGTGACGATGGTCCCCCCGTGGGGGGCGGCACGGCGTTCCTCTTCGAAGATCAGTTCCCGGCCTTCGGTGGTCTGGAACCGGCGCGGGCCCCCGGGGCTGCCGGATTCCCAGGGGGCGGGATCCTGGAGGAACCGGCCTTCGAGCCCCTGGGGCCGGTTGGTGAACCGCAGGGAGCCATCCTCGGCCAGGACCCAGATGGCGAAGGGGACGGCCTCGATCACGGTCTGGAGCTCGCCCTGGAGCTGGCCGAGTTGGGCCTGCAGGGCTTCGTAGCGGGTCTGGAGGTGTTCCGAGGCCGCCGTGAAGGCTTCGAAGGCCTCCAGCAGTTGCCGGGGATCGGGATGGGCCTGCACGCCTGTCACGGCTGCACCGGGGGTTCAAGCACCCGGCGAAGGGCTTCCCGCTCCTCCCCCCTGGGCTCGCTGTCCACCACCCGCTGAAGCGCGGCGAAGGCCTCGGTGGTTCCGAGGGCCACCAGGGCCCGGGCCGCGGCCAGACGGACGCCGGCCGGCTCCCCGCCCCCGAAGAATCCCTTCCGGCGCAGGCATTCCATAAGGATCGGCAGGGCCCTGGGGGAGCCGATGTGGCCGAGGGTGTCCAGGGCCTGGATCCGAAGCCGCTCCAGCACCCGCTTGTCCTGGGCCAGTTCCGCCACCTGGGGCAGGCTGCCTTCGGAACGCAGCTGGCCCAGGGCGAACAGGATTTCCTGCAGCGTCTCCCCGTCCGTATCCTTCATCCGGGCGAGGAGATGGGGTTCGGCGCCCGGGCCGCCCAGCTTCCAGAGGGCTCGCACGGCCGTGCGGCGCACCCGGGGTTCGGGGTGGCGGAGCATGGGCAGGATGGCCTGGACGCAGCCGGCATCGCCCAGGTCGGACAGGAGGGTCAGGGCGTTGCGCACCAGGTACCAGGCGGGCGAGGCCAGGGTTTCCATCAGGGCGGGCAGCGCGGCGGGTCCCATGCTCCGGACCGCCTCGACCAGGCGCCCCCGGCGGGTCCGATCCGTCTCCTCCCCCAGGCGGCCCACCAGGTGCCGGGCCATGGGATCCCCGAGGAATTCCAGGAAGGGATGCACCTCCTGGATCATCTGGTCGCGTTCCAGGGTGAAGGCGCGGGTGATCGTGGCATCCAGGAGCTGGGGCCGGAGGAGGGCGGCGCGCAGCCGGACGAGCGCATCGTTCCGCCAGGGATGCTGTTCTTCCAGGAAGGCGCAGAGCCCCTCGAGTTCCTGGATGTCCGAGATGACGGGTCCGAGGTCCCCGCGGTGGATCAGGGCCGCCAGCAGGGATTCCAGGGCCTCGGTGGTCCAGCGGTGGATAGGAGGATCGGGCTCCCAGGCGAAATGCGCGCGCAGGGCCCCGGCGAGGGGACCCTCGCCCCCGGGCGGCAACCCGGGGTCCTGGGCCCAGCGCGACAGACCCGCCAGGGTCTGGGCGGCCTTGAGGCGCAGCTCTGGCGGATCCCCGCGCAGGCCGTCGAGGAGCAAGTCCTGGATCCGGAGGAATTCATCGTGGCGACGGAGGTCCAGCAGCTCCCGGAGGAACGCCAGGCGCTGCTCCAGGCTGAGCTCGCAGAGGTGGCCCTCCTCGAGCACCTTGAGGAGCTTGGCTTCGAGGCTGAGTGCGTCCCAGTCCAGGCGCCGCAGGATGGCCTCGGCCTGGGACGCGTCCTGGCCCGAGGCGCGGAGGTGCGCCGACAGGGCGCGGACCAGGGATGCCCGGTCGGCAAGGGGGCGGAGGATGTCCTGGAGGGGGCCCTTGAGCTGGGTCCAGGAGGCCCCCTTCGCCAGGGCCGAACTGGTGGCCACGGAAAGGATCTCGCCAGCCAGGGCCTTGACGCCCAGGGCCAGGCCGGCCGGGTGCTCGGGCAGGCTGGCGAGGCCCGCGAGGAGTCCCAGCTGCACCTCGGGGGTCAATCCCATGAGCACCTGGCGGAGGGTTCCCAGCTGGGCCGGGGTGGGCATCCCGTCCCCGAGGCCGAGTTCCCGTCCGAGGGGGCCCAGGCCGCTGAGGTCCGCCGGATGGAATCCCCTCAGAAAACCGGGTTCCCCCGCGTCCACGCCCCCGCCGGCGGAGCCCTCCGGGGGGGTGGCGCCCTTGGCCAGGGTGGCCAGCAGCGCCTCCCGGATGAACTTGACGAGGTTATCCGGGGACCGGGTGGGTGGCGGGTCCGCTGGGGCGGGGGAGAAGGCAGGGGCCCTGTCATCGGATCCCGGGGCCTCCCCCTCCCGCACCTCCTGGTAGCGGGTCTGGGCGACCTTGATGCATCGCACGCCGGCCGCCCGGAGCAGGGCCTCGAACCCGCCCTGTTCCTCGAGTTTCGGGGGCTTGATCGCGAGACCTTCCAGGAAGGCAAGGAGCTCCCCGGGCGTCACCCCCCGTTCGAAGACGAAGCCGCTGACGGCGCGCTCCGATACCAGCCGCACCAGGGCCACGACATGGGGACTCCTCGTATCCTGGACCTGGCCATCCACGAAGGCCCTGGGCCCGGACACCACGAACTGGAGGCGGTCCTGCTCCGCCAGCCACCGTTCGAGCACCGCGTGGGCGGTGGCGAGGGATTCCTGGGCCCGCGGGTGGACAGCGGTGTACATCTGCAGCGCCTTGAGGGCCACGGCCAGGCTCTGGGCGAGCTGCAGGAAGTCGTTCATGGCGGCGTCATCTCCATGGGATCCGACCACTCGCGCCGCAGCTGGGCGTAGTGGGCCTCGATGAAGGCCAGGCGGCGGCGTCCCTCCTGGCGCGCGGGCTCGGTGTTGAAGCTGGCGGTGATGCCCCGGGCCAGCTCCAGCCAGGCCGTGCCACGGCGCAGGATCTCGGCGGTGGTGATGGGCTGGAAGGCGCCGCTGATGCAGCCGAAGTGGATGAGGCTCGCCGCCCCGATCTTGCTGAGCTTGTCGCAGTCCCACAGGCAGGCGGCCTCGATGGGCTCCAGCCGCTTCGTGAGCCGCAGGCCCACATGGTGTTCGATGGCGTGGCGCACCGCCGGGATCTTCTCCGGCGGGAAGTCCGTGCCCGCGAGGAGGTCCGCCACCCGCGCCGAGGCGTCCAGGGCGTGGGTGTCCTTCGCGCGAGGATCCTTCAGGCGCTTTTCCACATCGTGCAGCCAGGCGGCGCACTCGACCACCTCCGCGTCCGCGCCCACCTCCGGGGCCAGCCAGCGGGCCAGCAGCACGGCCGCGTAGGTGTGCTCGAAGCGGTAGTTGAAGATGGGCTGGGGGGTTCCTTCCACCTCGTGGCCGAGGCCCCAGAACCGGATGGCGTCGGCGTCCGAGAAGCGCCGCAACGCCTGTTCGCAGGCGGTTCGCCAGGGGGTGGGGGTCATGGACGGGTTTCCTCGTAGGCGCGGAGGGCGCCGAGGGTGGCGTGGATTTCCTCGAACATCGCCCGATCCGCCCAGGGGGCGCAAGCCTTCGCGAGACAGTCCATCAGGGGTTGCAGTCCGGCGGCCGGGGCCAGTCCGATGATGCGCAGGCCTTCGAGCGCCATGCGGGCCTCGATGGCCAGCACCTGCTCCAGGGCGTCCACGGCGCGAAGCAGCTTGCGGGCGGCGATGGGGCCCATGCTCACGTGATCCTCCTTGCCGGCGCTGGTGGGGATGGTATCCACGCAGGCGGGATGAGCCATGCCCTTCATCTCGCTGACCAGGGCCGCGGAGGTGACATGGGCCATCATGAAGCCGGATTCGAGGCCGCCGTTCTGGGTGAGGAAGGCCGGAAGGTCGCTGTAGGCCGGATTCACCAGGCGCTCCTGCCGGCGTTCGGAGATGCTGGCGAGGTCCGCCGCGGCGATGGCCAGCACGTCGCAGGCGAAGGCAGGGTACTGGCCATGGAAGTTGCCACCGGAACGGGACTCCTGGGTGTCTGAGAAGATCATCGGGTTATCCGTGGCGCTGTTGAGTTCCCGCTCCAGGATGGCCCCGGCGAAGCCCAGGGCATCCCGCGTCACCCCATGCACCTGGGGGATGCAGCGCAGGCTGTAGGCGTCCTGCACCCGGTGGCAGTCCCGGTGGCTATCGGCGATGGCGCTGGTATCGCCCAGAAGCTCGCGCATGTGTCCGGCCACGGCGATCTGGCCGGGATGGGGACGGGCGGCGTGGATGCGGGGGTCGAAGGCGGCGCGGGTGCCACGCAGGGCCTCCAGGCTGAGGCCGGCGATTTCGTCCGCCAGGTCCGCCAGGCGGGTGAATTTCTCCACCGCCAGATTGCCCAGGGCGGTGATGAGCTGGGTGCCGTTGATGAGGGCGAGCCCCTCCTTGGCCTGGAGGATCACGGGCGAGAGACCGGCCTTGGCCAGCGCCTGACCTCCCGGCATGGGTCGCTCATCCGACCAGGCCAGCCCCTCGCCCACCAGCAGCAGCGCCATGTGGGCCAGGGGGGCCAGATCGCCACTGGCACCCACGCTGCCCTGGCAGGGCACCACGGGCACCACGTCGCGGTTCAGGCACGCGGTGAGCAGATGGACGGGTTCGGGCCGGATGCCGCTGTGGGCCTTCAGGAGGCAGTTGATGCGGGCGGCCATGAGGGCCCGGGTCTGGTCCCTGGGCAGGGGATCGCCCACGCCGGCGGCGTGGCTGCGGATGAGGTTGAGCTGGAGCAGCTGGAGCTGGTCCGGGGGGATCACCACGGTGGCGAACTGGCCGAAGCCGGTGTTGATGCCGTAGACCGTGCGGCCTTCGGCCACGATGCGGTCCACCACCGCCCGGTTTTCGGCCACCCGGTCCAGGGCCCCTTCATCCAGGGCGACGCCTTCCCCGGCGGCGATGCGCGCGAGCAGGGGCGCGGTCAGGGAACGTCCATCGAGGCGGATCATCGGATTTCCTTGCGGGAGAGCGTCAGGGCGAGCAGCAGGGCCAGGGCCAGGGTGAGGCCCGCCACGGTGTAGGTGGCCTGGCCGCCCCAGCGGGCGAAGGTGAAGGTGCCCACGGCGGGGCCGATGATGCGCCCCATGCCGGTCATGGCGTTGATCACCCCGAAGAGGCTGCCCTGGTCCTCGGGCGGCGTGAGCCTGCTGGCCAGCGCCGTGCCCGCGGTGGTGCCCATGCCGCTGCCCCAGGAAAGGGGGATCAAAAGGAGCACGAAGGGCCACATCCAGGCGGCCTTCGGCAACAGCGGCAGCGCCAGGGCCATGAGCAGGATGCCGGTGATGAGGGCCGCGCGCTCGGGAAGGCGCCTGGCCACCACCCGGACCAGGCCGCCCTGGTAGATCACCATCAGCACGCCGATGCCCGCGAAGAGGAAGCCGACCTCGCGCTGATGGAAATTGAAGCGCTGGTGGACCAGCAGGGCGAAGGTGCCCTCCATCATGGCGAATCCCGCCATGGCCAGCAGGGATACGCCCAGGATCTGGGGCATCCCGGGGCGCTTGATGGCCTTCACCAGGGCGTGGCCCCGGCTTTCATGGGAACGGGCCCTGGCGCGCACTTCGTCCGTGAGGGTTTCCGGCAGCCAGACCAGCACCATCAGCGAGGCGGTCAGCGACAGGCCGGCCGCCACGAAGAAGGGCAGGTGCCAGCCCCGGGTCGCCAGCAGGTGGTGGCCGAAATCGCTGCCGCCGAGGATGCCCGCCATGGCCGGGCCCAGCACGAAGCCCAGACCGAAGGCGGCGCCGATCATGCCCATGGCCTTGGAGCGTTCCTCGGGTTCCGAACTGTCCGCCATGGCCGCCTGGGCCACGGCGATATTGCCGCCGGTGATGCCGTCCAGGATCCGGGCCGCGAGAATCCATTCGAAACGGCTGGTGAGCGCCAGCATCAGGTAGCCAATGGCCGTGCCGATGAGGCTCACCCATAGCACGGGCTTGCGGCCCACCAGATCGGATACCCGGCCCAGGATGGGCGAGGCGATGAACTGCATGAGGCTGAAACTGAGGAAGGCCACGCCGGCCCAGAAGGCGCCGGGTGTCGTTCCCGCCCCGCCGAGGCCCAGGAAATGATTGACGCTTTCCATCCAGTGGCTGGGATGATCGGCGATGGCCTGCGCGTAGAGCGGAAGAATCGGGATGACGATGCCGAAGCCCAGCAGGTCCACGAAGACCGTGAGGAAGATGGCCATCCGGGCGCGTTTGGAAGACTGCATGGGGCTCTCCAGCCCCCCAGTGTAGCCCGTTGGCCCCTTCGGCCATTCGGCAGCCTCAACCTAGCATCTTGAAGGTTCTTCAATGCCTCCACGAAGGCCACGAAGAGAAAAGCATCAGGACACGAAGGCATGTCCTATCACCCCGGCGTTGGACCATCCGGGCCTGCGGCCCCCGCACCGAAAAGAAGGATCCCGGGTGGGCCAACGCCCCTTCGTGGCCCTTCCTGCGCCCGCAGGGCGTATTCGTGTGCTTCGTGGAGGGCTTTTCTGGCTGGACCAGCCGGCTCAGGCCCAGCGGAACCGCTTGACCGCCAGGAGGAAGGCCGCGAGGCCCCAGGCGGCCACGATGGTCAGGCCGAGGCCATGACCGGCCAGGCTGCCCCCATCGTTGAACACCGCGCGCAGGGCCCGGAGGAAGGGCGCGAGCGGCATCACGGCCACCGCGTGCTGGAGCCAGACCGGGGCCGCGTCCAGCGTGAAGTAGACGCCGCTGAGCATCATGAGCGGGAAGAACACCAGGTTCGAGATGGCGGCGTAGCCTTCGGAGGTTTCCGCAAAGCCGCTGAGGGCGAAACCGAAGGCCATGAAGCAGCCCGTGCCCAGGGTCATGATGAGCAGCAGGTCCAGGAAGGAACCCTGGTTCTGGATGCCGAAGGCCAGGAATCCCACCAGCAGCAGGATGACGGCCTGGGCCACGGTGACGGTGAGCCGGTGCAGCACCTGGCCCAGCAGGAAGACCCACTTGGGCAGCGGCGTCACGGCCAGGCGCCGGAACTTGCCCTTCTCCCGGTAGGACACGTTCACCATGCCCACGCTGAAGAGCCCCATGCTGACGAGGTTCAGGCCCAGCAGGCCCGGCAGCAGGAAAGAGGCGTAGTTGGTGGACCGCTTGTGGCCGGGGCTTTCCACCTGCACGGGGATGCGCTGGGGTTCGGGGGCGCCGCTCAGGCGCGCCTGGGCCATGAGCCAGGCCTGGTTCACCAGCCCCGCCGTGGCGCCGGCCTGGGCCATGAGGTAGCTGTTCAGGCGCAGGCGGTAGCCGTCACCGTCCGGTTCCAGCTGGGCGGCGGTCTCCCCCTTGGACCAGCGGGCCTCGGCTTCCGCCTTGGAGAGGGACTGGACCTTGAGATGCAGGTCCGTGAGAGCCTGATCCAGGGCCACGTCCTTCGGCGAGCTCGCCTGGGCCTGCACCCGCACCACTGAAAGCCTGGGCCCGGACTCGTTCCGGAAGATCGTTCCGAAGCCCAGCAGGAGAAGCACCGGGAAGGCCATGGTCCAGAACATGGCCACGCGGTCGCGGGCGTAGAGCCGCCATTCCATCGCGAATTGCCGCCAGAGCATCCTAGGGCCTCTTTTCAAAGTGGGGTGTGGCCGCGACGCCGGCCAGCCGCGCAACTGGCAAGGCGCCGGCCGCAGGGCGATGCGGGACATCGTTCAAGGCCGGCAACGCCGCCAGAGGTGCGGCTGGCCACGTCCCGAAGGGCAAGGGGCGACGCCCGGCGCGATACCGCGTCGAACGCCTCGCCAATAGTGCCGCTATTGCCATCGTCGTTCTCCTTGTCTCGCTTGGGCGGCGCCCCTTGCGCGACCGCACCCCACTTTGAAAACAGGCCCACGTCACTCCCTCAGGCTCCGGCCCGTGCGGTGCAGGAAGACATCTTCCAGCGTGGCCCGCCGGATGTGGACCTGCTGGAAGGGGACGGCGGCGGCTTCGGCGGATTCCAATAGCCTAGGCAGCAGGGCCTTGGGATCGGGCGTGGGGATCTCCCACAGATCCGTCCGCCGCTCCACGGCTTGTCCCAGGGCGGCGGCGAAGGCCGCGGGATCCGGCGCGGCGCCGTCGAAGGTCAGTTCCACCACGCTGGGGATGGCCAGATCCGCGATGAGCGATGCCGGCGTGCCCGTGGCGATCACCTTTCCGTGGTCCATGATGGCCAGGCGGTCGCAGAGGGCCTCGGCCTCGTCCATGTAGTGCGTCGTCAGAACGATGGTCCGGCCCTCGCCCTTCATGCGGCGCACCACATCCCAGAGGCTGCGGCGGGCCTGGGGATCGAGCCCCGTGGTGGGCTCATCCAGGAACACCAGCTCGGGATCATTCACCAGGGCCAGCGCCAGGGCCAGCCGCTGCTGCTGCCCGCCGCTGAGGGTGATGTGGTAGGAGTCCGCCTTCTCCTGGAGTTGCACCAGGTCCAGGAGTTCCGCGGTGCTCCGGCGCTTCGGGTAGTAGCTGCCGTAGAGGTCCAGGGCCTCCCGCGGGGTGATCTTGTTGAAGAGGCTGGTGCTCTGGAGCTGAACGCCGATGCGGGAGCGGATCTCCTGGCCCTGCTTCGCCCAGGTCAGGCCCAGGATTTCGATCTCGCCGCTGTCGGCCGTGGTGAGGCCCTCGATGATTTCAAGCGTGGTCGTCTTGCCCGCGCCGTTGGGCCCCAGCAGCCCGAAGACCTCCCCCCGGGCCACCTCCAGATCCACGCCGGCCACGGCGAGGACCTTGGGGAAGGTCTTGCGGAGGCCGCGGATGCGGAGGGCGGGAGTCAACATGGGAACCTCAATGGCTTTCAGAGAATGGGATGCCCGCAGGGAGGCGCCGAGTTCTTCATTTGCCGCATTTTTGTGTTCTTTGTGTTCTTTGTGTTCTTTGTGGCCAATTTTTCTTTTCCAACAAATGTTGCGGTGAAGGGGGCAAAAGGATTTGCCACAAAGGGCACAAAAGACACAAAAAAATGATGGAAGAGTTGGAGGGAGCTACCGGCCTCCGTGGGAGCTAGACTGCCCAGATCCGCCACTCACCATGCTCTGCGGAAAGGTGGCTCCCTGCGGCATCTCTTTCTGTGGTGGAAGCGTACCGGGCGGCCCAGCAGCTGCCGGAGCCGCAGAGCAGGGGCTCGCCGCCGGTGTCCCGAAGGGCATCGCGGACCTCGCCCAGGGGCGGGCACACCCACAGGGCCGCGCCGGTCAGATCGTTGCGCCAGGGCGGAGTGGTGCCCTCGGGCAGAGAGCCCAGGGCCTCGGGAAAGGCATATCCCACGTCCTGCAGGGCCCGGTACACGCCAGGCGTTCCCACGTACAGGCCAGGATGCACGAGCAGGATGGGCTCCAGCGGGATGGGACGGAGAGGGAACACGCGCTCACCGCGATCCAGGCCCAGCACCGTGCCGCCCAGGAGGAACAGGGGCACATCGCTGCCCAGCCGCGCGGCCTGGCGCAGCAGGAAGCCGTCCTCCAGCCCCAGGTCGAACATCCGGTTCCCCAGGCGCAGGGCCGCGGCCGCATCGCTGCTGCCACCCCCGAGTCCCGCCCCGTGGGGGATGCGCTTCTCCAGGCACAGGGCGGCGGGGAGGGGCCGCTTCGCCGCTTCCTCCAGCAGGCGCCAGGCGCGGAGCACGAGGTTGGATTCGTCGGCCGCGAGCCCTTCGCCGGTGGGGCCGGTGATGACGAGGGACAGTTCCGCAGCGGGTTCCGCTGAGAGCGTGTCCGTAAGGTCCGGCACACCTTCCAGCACCGTGCTGACCAGTTCCAGCTCGTGGAAGCCATCGGCCCGGCGCCCGAGGACGGCGAGGAAGCGGTTGAGTTTGGCGGGCGCACCGATCGAGAAAACCATCGCCCCTACAGCCCGTCTTCCAGTTCGAATTCCGCATCCGGGATGGACAGGATCTCCGGGCCGTCCTTGGTGATGGCGATATCGTGCTCGAACTGGGCGGAGAGGCCACCGTCCTTGGTCCGGACGGTCCACCCATCGGCTTCCACCAGGCATCTGTGGCTGCCCGTGTTCAGGATCGGCTCGATGGTGATGGTCATGCCCGGCTCCATGCGGAACCCGGTGCCCGGCTTCTGATCGGCGTACAGCACCTGGGGATCCTCGTGCAGATCGCGGCCCAGGCCGTGGCCGATGTACTCGCGCACGATGGAGTAGCCGCGCTCTTCCGCGAAGGTCTGCACGGCCGTGGCCATATCGCCCATGCGAAAGCCGGGACGGCAGTACTCGATCCCCACGAACATGGCCAGCTGGGCGGTCTGGATGAGCATCCGGGCCTGGTCGCTGATCTTCCCCACGCCCACGGTGAGGCATGTATCGCCGTGGAAGCCGTCCAGCTTCGCCCCGCAGTCTATGGCGAGGACATCGCCTTCCTGAAGCATGTATTTCGTGGGAATGCCATGCACCACCTTGTCGTTCACCGAGGTGCAGAGGGTGCCCGGAAAGCCGTGGTAGCCCTTGAAACTGGGGGTGGCGCCCTGCTGGCGGATGTAGGTTTCGGCGATGCGATCCAGCTCCAGCAGGCTCACGCCAGGCCGCGCGGCCCGGGCGGCGATGCGCAGGGCGTTGGCGGCCAACCGGCAAGCCTCCCGCAGCTTGTCTATCTCCTTGCGGCTCTTGTATCGGATCTGTTCACGGATCAGGACCAGGCCCCCCTCGACCTCCAGTCTAACGGGTAGACGGGTAGAATGTCGGCATGGCGCGACCTTCGACGATCCGAGTGATGACATGGGTTCTGGCGGGGCTCCTCGCGGGATGCGGGGGCGTTCCGTCCCGTCCAACCTCTGTGCCCCCCGAGGCCGTCTGGAGCGGCGAAGGCGATCAGGGGGTCTTCCTCATGATCGGTGGGCATCAGGGCACCCTCTGGCAGCTGGAGGTCTGGGACCGGAAGGGCCGGTTGCTGGGTTCGGGCCCCTTTCGCCTGCGTGGTTTTGCGAAGGCCCAGATCATTCCCGAGGAGGTGCTGGCCTGGGAGAACGGCGCCCTCCATCTGAAGGACGGCACCTGGCTGGTGCCGGAGCCTCCGACACCCCAGGGGGCGGCGCGCTGATGCCCTACACCCGGGAGGAGAAGGACTGGCTGGAGCGCGAATGGGCCTTCCGGGCCTGGGGCCGCGCCGGGCTGCTCAGCACCGACGACTATCGGCAGGTGCTGGCCTGGGAGGCCGCCGCCGTGCCCATGGACCTGGTGATATCGGCCCTCAACGCCTTTTTCGACCGCCGGGAGAAGCGCGAGAAACCCCGCACCTTCGTGGCCCTCAAGCATCTGGACCGGGACGTGGCCAAGGCCGTGAAGCTGCGGGAGGCTCTGCTGCGCGCAGGCCCCGAGTTGGATGCCGGCAAGGACTGGGCCCAGGTGCAAACGCCCCTGCGGGACGATCCCGCCGCCAGGGCCGCCTTCGAGGCCTGGCGGCGCCTCCGGGCCTCGGCGCCCTCTCCGGAATCCGCGGGCTACCTCGCCCATCACGATCAGGAGCGCGAAGCCCGCGCCGCCCTGCTGGCCCTGGCCGAGGCGGCGCTGGGAGCGCGTGCCGAAACCCTTCGCGCGGACCTCCGCCAGCGCCTCGAAGCCTCGGACATGAAAGAGGGCAGCCTCGTGTGGAAACGCGCCTGGTCCCACCACTGGGCCCGCCTGGTGGCCACCGCCTGGGATCTTCCGCTGGAGGGGGCGTGACGGAGCACTCCAAAGAACTAATTCACCATCAGGATCCCATGCCGGGCATCTCGGCTCCTGGGTTGGGACGAATAGCTGAACTGCCATTAGCCGGTGATGGACAGCGATACACAGCGATAGGGACGCATGAAGGTAGCCTGGGCTCCACCCAGGGGCGCCGTCACCGCGCCTTCTGGGCGGCGCGATGGCGGCGCCCCTGGGTGACTTCCGGCCTCAACCGGAAGCCGCCGAAGGCGGGCCCAGGCGGGATTTCCCCCTGCTCTATCACCGTCCATCACCGTTCATCACCGGCAATGATTTGTTGTCTTCGCTCTTTTCAAAGGCCGATTCCCCATGTCAGTTGAATCCCGCTGGCAGCAGGCGTTGGAGACCCCCACGGCCGGTTTCTTTGAGGCCTTCGCGGCGTGTGTGGCAGAGCCTGACGGCGTGCGCAACGCGATCCGGGAGGCGGTGAAGACGCTCATCCCCCGCCTGGACTGGGAGGCCTACCTGCCCCATGTTCCCCACGGCATCCTCGGCTTGCGTTCGGTGTTGCGGTTGCGGCCGCTGCTGGACGACCGGAGCTTCCACCGGGCCCTGGCCATCCAACTGCACATGGCCGCCCATGAGGGGCGGCGATCTCCCCAGGCCCTGGCCCAGGTGCTGGCGGCCAAGGGCAGCGGCCAGTGGCGGAATCTGGAGGCCTTCATCCAGTCCCGCAGGCCCGGCCTGGCCTATGCGGAAGCCCAGGGTTTTGAACTGCCGGAGGCCGGGGATTTCCAGCGCCTCGGACAACTGACGGAGCTGGATATGGCCAATGTCGGCCACAAGGCCGTGGTGTGCGACCACTTCGCCGACCTGCATGACCGCCTGGAGCATCCGAAGGCCACGGGCCGACGCCTGTTCGGCCTTGCCGCCTGGGTGGCGGCCACGCCCGAAGACACCTTCTGGGCCCGCCGCGCCGCCAAGCGCCTGGTGGGTGCGGACGTGGCCGTGCCCTGGACCGAGGCATCCCTGGACGAGGAGGCCCTGACCTCCCAGGTGCGCGATATCTGCGATCTGGGCCTGGTGGCCCTGCTGGACCGCTTCACGGGGTATCTGAAGGCCGGGCAGGGGGCCGGGGACACGCTGGCGGCGCTGGTGATGGCCGCCGCAGAGAAACAACTGGATGCCCGCCGCGACCTGGAAGGCAAGACCGCCTGGACCTTCGCCTACCTGGCCACCCTCGCCCGAACCCGTCCGGTGGATCCCCGCATCTGGTGCCAGGCCGCGGCCCTGGTGAACCTCTTCCCCACGGACGAGCCCGAGAATCGCGTCGTGCCTTCGGCTGCCCTCGAACCCAGTCCCGAAGCCCTCCTGGACGCGGTGCTGGATCTTGAACCCGCCCTCGCCATGGGCCATGCCCAGGGCCTGGCGCGCACCGGACGGGGCGAAGTCGCCCTGGCGGCCCTGGCCGAGGCCGCCACCCGCAACGACCCCACCTTCAACCACGCCCATCAGCTCCTCGCCGTGGCCGCCGCCGCGGACCTGCTGCCCCATCTGCCGCCCGTCGCCCAGGAAGCCCTGCTCGTGGCCCTGGCCAAGAACCTCGCCAACAGCCAGGGCAGCGGGGATCTGGGGCGGTTGGCGGCGAAGGCCCTGGACTGCCTCAGCCGGAAGGAATAGTCGCCCTGAAGGCCAGCCTCCTCCGAAAACCAGGCCCTGAATGCAGGTTGAGCCTGACCCGAAGCAAAGCCATGCCTCATCGTGGCTGGAAACCTCTTTGACAACCTGGATCAAGGCCGCACAGGGTCTGCGGAGCCCTCCCGCATGCCCATTCCGGACCAGGCCTGGCCAGAAATCCATCCTCACCATTTGAGGCGCAACCCCCAGCGCGTCAAAATGGAGCCTTTGAATTCCCTATCCACGCGAAACCGTGACCAACTTCCCCATGCCACGGGCCCGCCCCGTGCCGCGCTGGACCGTCGCAGCCCTTCCGGCCGTAAAAGATGGCCGCCTGATCATGGGCGGCCTGGTGGAGCACACCCGCGGCCCCCTGGTGATCGGCGCGGGCTACCTGGATCACCGCGCCTTCGGCATCGTGGGAGCACGCTGGTAGAATCCAACCTGGAGGCCGCCATGCCCGCCAAGCAAGACTCCGCCGCAAAGGCGCCAACCAAGAAAAAGCAGAATGCCCTTGAGAAAGTCGGAGGTGAGCTGCGTTGGACAGAAAAAGGCCTGCACTTGTTCTTTCCTGCGGCCATCGTGGGCCACTGGACAGCGTTGTCCATGGAAGTGAACGACGACATTATCATCCTGAAGAAGCGTGAGCCAAAAAAGGCGGCAAAATGAGGCTGACTCTCGACACCGAACGTAAGACTGAAACGCAAGCGATGATGCTGAAACCGAGTAAAGGCTTCAGACCTTCGGCCCCGTTCTCCATGCATACTTCACGATCCGTGGCGCGATATCCGGCAGCGACCGGGATGACCGTCCGAACCCCTCCAACAACCAAGGATCTGAATCTGGAATTCCTAAAGTCAGCCCCAAAGAAATACGCAGGAGAGTGGGTTCTTCTCCTGGATGGCAAGCCAATCGGATCCGGGAAAACCATGGTTGACGCGCTCCAAAGAAGCGAAACAAGCAGGCATTCCAGCAATGGAAACCTGATGATGTGCTATGTCCCGACAGCGAGTGAGCGCAGAAAGAAGCGGGTCGCGGAGTTGCTCTGGTGAGCGTAACGATTGAGACTCAGCGGAACCTGATAGTCCAAACTCCCATTGGATCGCAGCGCCTTCACTATGCGGTTCACATCGCACCCCAGCCCCAGGGGAGCAAAGCACCCTCCATGCTTATTCCGTTCCTCCTGGACACTGGTTCTGAACTGACAGTCCTGGATGCGTCCACGGCGCTTCTCCACGGGCTGGCACCATTCAATAAAGCCGGAAAGGTGCCTCTGAACACTCGTCTTGGGCAGTTCCAGGGGCACATAATCAAGTGCCGATTCACCATCAAGGGACTTGGCGGAAGCGTCTCATGGGATGGTGAGGCCTGGGTGTGTGACACCTGGACCGGACCAAACATCCTCGGAATGAAGGGCGGCCTTGAGCACCTGAAGACCTGCCTGGATCCACGGAATGGCTTGGCCTCTTTCGCCTTGAGCCGGTAGGCCAAGCGGCACGCTCCCAGTATCCACCGACCTCATGGCCAAGGAGCTCAAGCTATCCACATCCACTTATTGATAGGGCTTTATGCGGGCCGATTTTGTTTCGCCACGGTCAGGGCCAGGTCCACCGTCTCCAGGAACTCGGTGACCTTGATCGGTTTGGTGAGATACCGGAAGAAGCCTGCCTCCAGGCCCAGCTCGATGTCGCGGAGCAGCGCATTGGCACTGATCGCCACCACGGGAATGTGCGCGGTGGTGGGGCCCTCCGTCAGGATTTTCAACGCCTCGATACCGCTGATGCCAGGCAGACTGATGTCCATCAGGATGATGTCCGGCTGGGCAGTGCGCGCGATCTCGATGCCGCGGGTGCCATCCGTGGCGCTCAGCAACCGGAGATCGGGACGGCGCGCCAGGATCTCCTCGACCAGCATCAGATTGGCCGGGTTGTCCTCGACGTAGAGCAGGGTTTGCAACCGGGCGGGTCCGGCCTCCTGCGCCGGGGAGAGCGCCGCGGGTTCGGTGACAGCGGCGGCCGTTTTGGGTGCGGCCGACAAGTCGAGTTCGATCCAGAACACACTGCCCTTCCCGACGGTGCTTTCCACACCGATGACGCCCCGCATCAATTCGACCAGCCGCTTGCAGACCACCAGGCCGATGCCGGTGCCCTCAACCGCGCCCTCAACCGTGCCCTCTCTTTGCTCAAGGCGATTGAAGGGTTGGAACAGCTGGGCGATCTGCTCCGGGGCCAGCCCCGCACCGGTGTCCTGGATGCAGATGCGCAGGCGTCCAGGCGCGCTCCCGAGGCAGGACACCTCGACCTTGCCACCCACCTGGTTGTACTTGATCACATTGGAAAGCAGGTTGACGAGGATCTGCTTCAACCGCTTCTGGTCGGCCTGGACAAAGGTGGGGAGGCCGAACTGGGGATAGGTCATGCTGACGCTGCGCTTTTCGGCCTGGGCTTCAACCAGGTACCGGCAGTCCTGCATGACTTCCGCCAGGGAAATCGGTTCCAGTGACAGTGCCAGCTTGCCGGACTCGATTTTCGCGAGATCGAGAATTTCGTTGATCAATTCGAGCAGGTACCAACCAGCCTTGAGGATCTGATCAACGCCCAGCTTCTGGGTGGGGGTCGGCGGCGGGGTCCCGGCATCCAGGAGCTGGGCAAACCCGAGGATCGCGCCAAGCGGCGTGCGCAGTTCATGGCTCATGCTGGACAGGAATTCCGATTTGGCGAGGTTGGCCTTTTCCGCCACGACCTTGGCGTATTCGAGATCGGCGTTCCGGTCCTCGAGAGCCTGGTTGAGGGTGGCCCGCTCGGCTTCGATCTGTTTTTGCGCCGTGTTGTCGGTGCCGATCAGAAGGTACCCGATGATGTTGGTTTGGCCATCGCGCAGCGCCGAGACCGAGAGCACCATCGGGAGCCGCCCGCCATCTTGACGAATGCAGGTCAGCTCGTAGATGTCCTCAATGCCGCGCGAGGCCTTGAACACCAGCGCCTCGAACCCTGGGGCCACTGGCCGCGCCAGCGCGACGCTCATCACCTTGGCCCGGGCGATCACTTCCTCGGGATCGGCAAGGTCGAATGGCGTGAGCTTGTTCATCACGTCAGCGGCCCGATAGCCCAACATGCTTTCTGCACCCACATTGAAGAGCTGAATGACGCCTTTCGCATCCGTGGCGATGCTCAGGAATTTGGCGCTGTTGAAAATGGCGCTATGCAAGGCGCCCTCTTTGACCAGCGCCGCTTCAGCCTCCTTGCGTGCGCTGACATCGCTCAACACGAAGCGCAGGGTCGGCGTGCCCGCTTCATCGAGCGCCGCGGTGGCTTCCAGGTGAGCCCAGAAGGGCGTTCCATCCGGTTTCACCATCCGCAGGTCCCAGGCCTGCGGGTCACCGGTTTCAAGAAGCCGCTTGCGGTGCAGGTAGTAAATGTCCTGATCGGCACGGAGGACGAAACGGCTCATGGGCCGCTCGACCAGCTCACTCCGGGTGACGCCCAGCAGGAGGGCGGCCGTGAGGTTGGTTTGCAGGATCATCCCTTGCTCGTCTAGCGTGCAGTAGCCCATGGGAGCCAGGTCATACAGATCGAAATAGCGCGCCCGGGTGGTCTCCAGTTCCAACTGGGCCCGGCGCAGCTCCTCATTCTGCATTTCCAGCTCGATTTGATGGACCCGGAGCTCGTGGAGCGTTTGCCGCACGAACGGGAGCGACAGGTCCCCGATGTCTTCCTCCAGCAGGCTGGCCTTCTCCCGGGCGAGATCTTCAGCTCGCTCCCGCAGTTCGGCGGCGTCAAGGGTCCGGTTATTCGGGTCGGCCATCGGACGCCCCTGCGGTTCGAATCATCTTGGATTCTCTTGGCCGTTCCGTGGTGGCAATCGCGTACATCTGCCCAGCCTCATTCATCAAAGCGGTGGAGATGATCGAGACCTTCAGGATAGACCCATCCTTGGTCATCCGCTGGGCCAGATACGGCTCCAGGATTTCGGCCTGGCTCAGCTTGCGCAACAGGGCCAACGCCTCCTTGCGCAGCTCCTCGGGGATCCGGTCGCGGACGTTCATCGCCAGCGCTTCGGCTTCACTCCAGCCGTACAGCCTCACGGCGCCGGGGTTCCACGCGAGGATGCGGCCCTCCAGGTCCTGCACGGTGATGGCATCGTGGGCGTCCCGCACCACCACCGCCAGCCGGAGCAGGTCGTTGGTTTTTTGCAGCGCCTCCTGCGCGTGCTTCATCTCCGTGATGTCCACGAAGGTGATCACCGCGCCCTCGATCACGTTGTCGAGCGTGCGGTAGGGCAGGATGCGCATCGTGTACCACCTGCCCTCCGTGGTCTGGACCTCCACCTCTTTGGGAATCAGCGAGTCCAGCACGGCGCGCGTGTCCGCCACCAGGCCGTCATAGCCGACCAGGTTGGAGACGAGGTGGCCCACAGGCCGTCCCACATCGCTCAGGATCAGGTTGATCATTCGGGTGGCGGTCGGGGTGAAGCGCAGGATGCGCAGCTGGTAATCCAGAAAGACCGTGCCGATGCCCGTGCCCGCCATCAGGTTGTTCATATCGTTGTTGGCCCGCGACAGATCCAGCACCTTGGTCTGCAGCTCGGCATTGACCGTAGCCAGTTCCTCGTTGACCGATTGCAGTTCCTCCTTGGAGGTCTCCAGCTCTTCGTTGGTGGATTGCAATTCCTCGTTCACGGACTGCATTTCCTCATTGGAGGATTTGAGCTCTTCATTTGGAGGTCTCCAGTTCCTCGTTGGCCGTCTGGAGATACTCTTCCTTGGCCCGCAGCTCCTGCTTGAGCGCGGCGATGCGCGCGTCGGTGTCCGGGTCGATGTCCGGGCCAGCCGCGCCAGCCGGGGGGTGCGGGGCGATCGGCGGTGCCTGGTCAGGATCGAAGGATGTGGGGGAGGATGCCTCCGCCAGGATGACCAGGTACAGGGGGGCCCCAAGGCTGGCGGCCTGGCCTGAGGTCACCGGATGAATGCTCAGATCTACGCAGGTGAAGTGGCCATTGGTTTTGACCCGCAGGTTTTGGCAGAACACGGCTTCTTTTGTAGCCGACACCTTGTGCAGGGCGGTGGCGAGTTCGCGCCGCAACCCATCGCGGGCCATCTTCAGGATGTTGTTGATGCCAGCTTCGCCGGGCGCCGGTTCCAGGTACATCCCGGTACGCCCGTGCAGGTAGAGGATGTCCCCGTGGCCGTTGACGAGCGCGCCGGTCGGAGCAACCTGCTGCAGAAGGGCCTGCTCGGTCAGTTCGCGCAGCGGCAGTTTCACCGGCGAGGCCGTTTTCGCCGTCCCCCGCCGGGGTGCCACATCCCCCTCGATCGTAGGTGTGAGGAAGCGGCCCAGGGCCATGCGCTGCATTCCCTGGAAATCCTCCTTGCGCTGGTACAGCTTCAGCTTGCGATCCAGCACCGCATAGAGATCGCCGAACTCCCCCACGGTTTCCGAAGTGCCAAGGAAAAGGAATCCCTGGGGATTCAGCGCGTAATGGAACACGGGAATGAGCTTTTTCTGCAGATCGCCACCCATGTAGATCATGAGGTTGCGGCAACTGATCAGATCGAGCTTGGAGAAAGGTGGGTCCTTGATCACGTTCTGCTCGGAGAAGATCAGCATGTCACGGATGCCTTTGTGGATCCGGTAGGCGCTGCCATCGGGCTCGGCGGTGAAAAAGCGGGCCAGGCGTTCCGGGGACACATCGGCGGCGAGGCTGGCTGGATAGAGACCGACGCGGGCCGCGGCAATCGCCTGGCTGTCTATGTCCGTGGCAAACACCTGCACGGTGTAGCTTTGCTTGAGCGCCTCCATGCGCTCCACCAGGAGGATGGCCAGGGAATAGGCCTCCTCGCCCGTGGAACATCCCGGCGACCAGACGCGAACGGTGGCGCCCGCCGGTTTGCCCTCGAATATTTTGGGAATGATCTGTGTTTCGAGCGCCTGGAAGGCCTCCGGGTCGCGGAAAAAGTTGGTCACGCCGATCAGCAGATCGCGGAACAGCGCCTCGACCTCGGCAGGCGTCTGCTGAAGGTATTTCACATACCCCTCCAGCCCCTCGATCTGGTGCACGGCCATGCGCCGCTCGATGCGGCGATGGATAGTGCTCGGCTTGTATTGGGAAAAGTCGTGACCAGTCTGAACGCGGAGCAGGATGAAGATCTTCTTTAGTGCATTTTCGGTCTTGGGCGCCGGAAGGATGACGGGGCGGGGCGACCGGCCGAAGGCGTGCGAGGCATACGCGATCAGCTCAGCGGGCATCTCGGCGGGCGGCAGCACGTAGTCCACCAGGCCGGTGGAGATGGCGCTGCGCGGCATGCCGTCGTACTCGGTGGATTCGGGGTTCTGGGCCATGACCATGCCGCCCTCGGCCTTGATGGCGCGCACCCCCAGGGTGCCGTCGCTGCCCGTGCCGGAAAGCACGATGCAGATGGCCCGCTCGCGCTGGTCCTGGGCCAGTGACCGGAAGAAGAAGTCTATGGGCAGCCGGTGGCCGTGGGGCGCCGTGGGTTCCAACAGTTGCAGCGTGCCATTCAGAAAGGCCATGTCCCGGCCCGGCGGGATGATGTAGGCGCAGTTGGGCTGGACCGTCATCCCATCCTCGACCTCGAAGACCTGCATCCGGGTGTAACGACGGATGAGGTCGGTGAGGATGCTCTTGTGATCCGGGGCCAGATGCTGCACCAGTACGAACGCCATGTCGGGATCTACCTCGGCAGGCATCCCCGAAAAGAAGGCTTCGAAGGCCCCCAGCCCGCCCGCGGAAGCACCGATACCGACAATGGAAAGGGGCCTCGCTGGCTGTGGGGCTGATGCTTCCGAATCGACGCCCTCTCCCGGTGGTGACGAGGTGAGCGGCTCGGGGGGGTGCGCCTGGATCTTCCGCTTCCGATCCTGATGATCCGTTTTCGTTCGGTTCATGGCGGGGCTCCACTACCTGGAATGATGCGCCTAGTGCCCAGGATCTCCTCCAACTCAAACTGAAGTCCCATGAAGGCGCGGAAGCGGGTTCGTCCAGCGAATGTCACCAGCACATCAACGTCACTGCCCGGTCCTGCCTCGTCCCTAGCCACGGATCCGAAGACGGCCAAGTCCTGAATGCCAAAACGCTCCCGGCGCTCCGGCAGGGCTTCGTGGAGAATCTGCATCACTTCCTGGCGGTTCATGGCTAGCCTCGGCACCATTGTGGGGCGAACACGTCCCTACGACAAAGGCGATCCAGCAGGGCGTCACCCGAGCGTGATGGTCAGCCTTCCCCCCAGCAGGCCGACCTGTCCACCCCAGGCCACGCGGGCGGTTTCCTGGTAGCGTCCGGCTTCCAGGCGGAGCAGTACGGCGACGCCTTCATCCGGGTTGACGATGAGGTATTCCGGAACCCCGGCTGCTTCATAGGCCCATCGTTTGTGGGTCCAATCCTTCTGGGCGGTGCCTGGGCTGAGGATCTCCACCACCAGATCGGGGGCGCCTTCGATGCCTCGGGGCGTTTGTTTGGCTGGATCGCACACGACCATGATGTCGGGGATGAAAATGCCCGTTCCGAGATAGAGATCCACCGGGGCGTGGAACATGTCGCAGCCGCCGCCCCCGAATTTTTGCCTGGCCTCACCCAGCGCGGCATCCAGGGCTCGCTCCAGGGTATGGCTGACTTTGTAGTGTTCCAGGGAAGGCGAGGGGGTCATGTCGTAGGCCACGCCGTTGATGAGCTCCCAGCCTCCTTCCCAGGTCTTCCAGTCTTCCAGGGTGTATCCGGGGTGTTTCAGCTCGGGAATGCTCATGGCTCACTCCGTTGATTCGCGGGTGTTGTTTCATGATATCCGCTCCGGGCACGACGCCTGGACGATCCGCCCGACGCTCCGTGATGCATCCGTTGCGATGGACGCCGGCCTGGGTTTGAGCGGGCGGATCAACGCGCCGGTTTCCGGTAGTTCGGCATGGCCTTGCTCTTGGCGCATTCGAAGATGAGGCTGGTCTGGATGTGGGCCACTTCGGAGCGGGTGGTGAAGGCGTCCAGGGCCAGATCCCGCAGGTGGTGGGCGTCCCGCACGGCCACATGGACCTGGAAGTCGTGGGTGCCCGCCACGTGGAAGACCGCGAGGACTTCGGGCAGCCCCAGGACGTGCTTCCAGAAGGCCTTCACCTGGGCGCGGCTGTGCTGGCGGAGTTGCACGGCGATGAGGGCCTGGAGGCCGATCCCGAGGGCATCGGGATCCACTTCGGCGTGGGCGCCCTTCAGCACCCCTTCGGTCCGCAGGCGCTGCACCCGGGCCAGGCAGGAGGAGGGCGCCAGACCCACGGCGGCGGCCAGTTCCTTGTTGGACAGCCGAGCATCCTTCTGGAGAAGCTCGATCAGTTCGCAGTCAATTCGGTCAAGGTCCATAAACAACATCTTTTCACGAAATCAATTCGGCAGGGCGCCGAATTGATTGAACCTACATTGGATGCAGGAGACCTCCACCATGGCCAAATCCCTCGCCTCGACTTCGCTGGAAACCCAGGCCGTGCATGCGGGCCGCGAGGTGCTGCACGAGCAGGGCATCCACGCGTTGCCCATTGATCTCAGCAGCACCTACCCCGTGCGCGATCTGGAGGAGGGCGGCCGCAGCCTCGAAGCCCTGGCCATGGGCGGCCTGCCCATCGGCAGCCCGGTCTATTCCCGCCTCTACAACCCCACGGTGGCCCGCTACGAGCAGGCCCTGGCCCTGCTCGAAGGCACCGAGGAGGCCGTGGCCTTCGCTTCGGGCATGGCCGCGGTGACGGCCTGTCTCATGGCCGCCAGGCAGCGCGGCAACCACATCGTGGCCGTGCGCCCCGTCTACGGCGGCACGGACCACCTGCTGGCCTCGGGGATGCTGGGCCTGGAAGTGACCTGGGCCGAGGCCGATGGCATCGCCGCGGCGATCCGCCCGGATACCGCCATGATCATCGTGGAGACGCCGGCCAATCCCACCCTGGCCCTGCTGGATCTGGACGATGTGGTCCGCCAGGCGGGCCCGGTGCCCGTGATGGTGGATAACACCTTCGCCACGCCCATCCTCCAGAACCCCGTCAAGCACGGCGTGACCCTGGTCCTGCACAGCGCGACGAAGTTCCTGGGCGGCCACGGCGATGTGCTGGCGGGCCTGGTGGCCACCAACCACGATTGGGCCACGGAACTGCGCAAGGTGCGCGTCATCACCGGCAACGTGCTGCACCCGCTGGCGGCCTACCTGCTGCACCGCGGCCTTCCCACGCTGCCCCTGCGCGTGCGGGCCCAGCAGGAGGGCGCCCAGGTCCTCGCCGGGCGGCTGGCCAAGCATCCCGCCGTGTCCTCCGTCTACTTCCCCGGCCTTGAAGGCCAGGATCCCAAGGGTCTGCTGGGCCGGCAGATGAAGGGCCCCGGCTCCCTCATGGCCTTCGAGCTGAAGGGCGGTTTCGAGGCTGCTTCCACGGTGATGGCCGAGGTGAAACTCATGACGCCCGCCGTATCCCTGGGCAGCGTGGATACCCTCATCCAGCACCCCGCCGCCCTGACCCATCGCGTGGTGAACGCCGAAGCCCGCGAACACAGCGGCGTCTCCCAGTCCCTCCTGCGCCTGTCCGTGGGCCTCGAAAGCCCTGATGATCTCTGGGCCGATCTGGAGCAGGCCCTGGCCAAGGCCATGGCCCGCACCGCCGCGCACGTCTGATAACAAATCACTTTTCAAAAAGAATCACCACGAAGACACGAAGAAAGAAAAAGTAGCCACAAAGAACACAAAGGGCACAAAAAAGGTCTGGGTTCTTGGCGACAACGACTTTGTGTCCTTGTTGTGGCGAGAACGCCCGCGGAGAGAGGGCTTTGCCCTGTGGCCCTTGGCCGTGGAGGCTGGATGGTGAACCCATGCTGGGTGCGGCTAGGCTGAGAGGTCCGCCATGTCCCTCGCCCCGCTCCCCCTTTCCTCCAAGGTCACGGTCCTCCGGGGCCTGGGACCGGCGCGGGCGGCGGCCCTGCAGGAGGCGGGCCTGGACAGCCTGCGCGACCTGCTCTGGAGCCTGCCCTACCGCTATGTGGATCGGGGCAGCCTGCGGCCCCTCGGCAGCCTGGAGATGCGGGGGCTCGAGGCCCAGGATCCCGGCCTCGTCACGGTGCTCGGCACCATCCAGGATCTGCGCCAGAGCACCACCCGGGTCCAGCACATGGCCCTCACGGAGGCGCTGTTGGCGGATGGCACCGGCACCCTGCGTCTGGTCTGGTTCAACCAGCCCTACCTGGGCCGGACCCTGAAGGTGGGTGACCGCCTCCTGGTGTTCGGATCGTTGTTTCTGGGGCGCCACGGCCTGGAGATGCGGGGGCCCCAGTTCGAGATCATGGAACGCAGCGGGGATATCGGCTGGGTCCGTCGCTACCTGCCCCTCTATCGGAAACTGGGCCCGCTCACGGGGCGGGCGCGGCAGAAGCTGGTGGCCGAGGCCCTGGCGCGCGCCCACCTGGTCGAGGACTGGTTGCCCTTGGATCTGTCGAAGGACCTGCCGGACACCCTGACGGCCCTGCGGCTGCTGCACGAGCCCCCGGACGAAAGCGATCCCCAGGCCCTGGACACGGGCACCACGCCCGCCCACCGCCGGCTGGCCTCGGAGGAACTTTTCGCTTTTTCCCTGGGCATCGCCCTGCGCCGGGCCGGCCGCATGAAGCGGAAGGGCCTGATCGTGCCGACCTCACCGGAGCTTCGCGAACGCCTGAAATCCTTTCTGCCTTTCCCCCTGACCGGAGCGCAGCGCCGGGCCTTCAAGGAGATCGTGGACGATCTCACCTCGGGCCGGGTCATGAACCGCCTCCTCCAGGGCGATGTGGGCAGCGGCAAGACGCTGGTGGCGCTGCTATCCATGGCCATGGTCGCCGAAACGGGCGGGCAGGGCGCGCTGCTGGTGCCGACGGAGGTGCTGGCCCGGCAGCACGCCGCCAGCTTCCAGCGCGACCTGGGAGACCAGGCGGGATCCATGCAGTTGCTGCTGGGCGGCATGAAGGCCGCGGAGAAACGGGCGGCCCTGGCCCGCATCGCCAGCGGCGAGGCCCGCTACGTGGTGGGCACCCACGCCCTGTTCCAGGAGGCGGTGGCCTTTCATCAGCTGCAACTGGTGGTGGTGGATGAGCAGCATCGCTTCGGCGTGAAACAGCGCGAGGCCCTGAAGGAGAAGGGCGGCGATCCCCACTGGCTGGTGATGAGCGCCACGCCCATCCCCCGCTCGCTGGCCCTGGCGGTCTTCGGGGATCTGGATCAGAGCGTGCTGGATGAGCTGCCCCCGGGCCGCCAGCCCATCACCACGAAGCTCTTCAAGCCCGAGTCCGCGGAGCGGGCCTGGGAGCAGATGCGCCGCGAACTGGCCGGGGGCCGCCAGGCTTTCGTGGTGAGCCCAAGCATTGACCCTTCCGATGGAGGCTCCATCTCCGGGAGCCAGGGGCGACCAGGAGACGCGCGGAGCGCGGCGTTCAATAGAGGCTCCATCTCCGGGAGCCAGGGGCGACCGGGAGACGCGCGGAGCGCGGCGTTCGATAGAGGCTCCATCTCCGGGAGCCAGGGGCGACCGGGAGACGCGCGGAGCGCGGCGTTCGATAGAGGCTCCATCTCCGGGAGCCAGGGGCGACCGGGAGACGCGCGGAGCGCGGCGTTCGATGGAGGCAAGGTGCAGCTCCGCGACATCCAGGCCATGGAAGCGCTGCTGCGGGGCATCTACCCGGACGAGGCCATCGAGGTGGTCCATGGCCGCCTGAAGGCCGATGACATGGCCGCCCGCATGGGCCGCTTCGTGGCGGGCGAGGCGCGGATCCTGCTGGCCACCACCGTGATTGAGGTGGGGGTGGATGTGCCCAACGCCACGGTGATGGTGGTGGATCATGCCGAGCGCTTCGGCCTCAGCCAGCTCCACCAGCTGCGGGGCCGCGTGGGCCGGGGCATTCACCGCAGCCACTTCCTCATGATCAGCGGTTCCGAAACCGAACGGCTGCAGACCCTGGTGGAAACCCAGGATGGCTTCCGCATCGCCCAGCGCGATCTGGAACTGCGCGGTCCCGGTGAATTCTTCGGGGTGAAGCAGGCGGGCCTCCCCGATTTCCAGGTGGCCAGCCTCGTACGCGACCGCGCCCTGCTCCAGCGCTGCCGCGAGGCCGCCGACCGCGCCCTGGCCCTGGGTCTCAGCGAAGCGCAGACCGAATGGCTGAAGCGGGAACAGGCACGGCTGAAGCTGGCGGAGATCAGCTGAGGGGACTAAATCCTGCCACCTTCCCCAGCCGCCCCGCGATGCGCTCCCGCAGAGTGTCCGGGACGAGTTCGGAGAGGTTGCCGCCCATGCTGCCGATCTCGCGGACGAGGCGGCTGCTCACGGCGCTGTACTTTTCCTTGGGCATGAGGAAGACGGTCTCCAGTTCCGGCGCCAGCTTGCGGTTCATGAGGGCCATCTGGAACTCGTATTCGAAGTCGCTGAAAGCGCGCACGCCGCGCACGATGAACTGGGCACCCTGGGATTTGGCGAAGTCCACCAGCAGGCCATGGAAGCTGGTGATCTCGATGACCGGATGATCGCCCGCCAGTTCCCGCAGCATGGCCACCCGCTCCTCCACGCTGAAGGCGGGGGTCTTGGAGGGATTGTGCAGTACCGCCACGACGAGCCGGTCCACCAGCTTTTCGGCCCGCTGGATGATGTCCCAGTGGCCGAGGGTCACGGGATCAAATGAGCCTGGATAGATGGCCGTCCGCACAGGATGCTCCAGAGTTTCCATCAGCGTACCCGATTCCACCTGGAATCGTTGGCGATACAGTGGAGCCATGCACAAGACACTGAGCGTCGGCCTTCTCTTCGGCGGGGAATCCCCCGAGCACGAAGTCTCCATCGTCACAGCCCGTGCCATCCGGGAGCACCTGGATCCAGCACGGTTCACGGTGCGGCCCATGGGGCTCGCGCGCAACGGCGTGTGGGCGGTGACGGGTGATCCCTTCGCGCGGCTGGGAGCCGGGGAGCGGCCGGAACGCGGGGCTCACCCCTTCCTGCCCCTGGAAAAGGGGGCCGAGGCGACGCCGCTGCCGGACCTCTTCTTCAACGCGCTGCACGGCGCGGGTGGCGAGGATGGCCAGATCCAGGGCTACCTCGAGTTGCTGCACCGGCCCTACACGGGGGCCGGACTGCTGGCCATGGCGGCGGGCATGGACAAATGGATCACCAAGCGGCTCTGGGAATCCGAAGGGCTGCCCGTGGTTCCCTATGTCGGTCTTACCGAAGAACGGTGGAACCGGGAACGCGGGGTCTGCATCGCTGAATGCGCCAAGCTGGGCCTGCCCCTCTTCGTGAAGCCCGCCAACCTGGGCAGCAGCATCGGCGTGGAAAAGGTGAAGCGCGCCGAGGACTTGGCCCCGGCCCTGGACCGGGCCTTCACCTTCGACCGGCGCGTGCTGGTGGAGCAGGGGCTGGATATCCGCGAGATCGAGGTGGCGGTGCTGGGGGGCGACGAGCCCCTGGTGTCGAAGCCGGGCGAGGTGATCGTGGCCGGGGAGTTCTACACCTTCGAGGACAAGTACCTCGACGGGAAGAGCCGCACGGAAATTCCGGCCCAGATCCCCGACGAGCTGGCGGACCTGGTGCGCAAGCTGGCGGCCAAGGCCTTCGCCGCTTCGGATGGCTATGGCATGGCCCGGGTGGACCTCTTCCTGGAGCGGCGGACGGGGCGCGTGTTCCTCAACGAGCTGAACTTCATCCCTGGCTTCACCAGCATCTCCATGTATCCCAAGATGATGGCCGCCAGCGGGGTGCCCTACGGCGAGCTGCTGACCCGCCTGATAGACCTGGCCCTGGCCCGCCACGCCCAGATCGCCGCCAAGCAGAAGGAATTCCAGTCCGGCAGCGACTGGTTCCGAAGCCCATGAAAACCAGTAAAGTCTGCCCCGGGGTCTGCCGATGAAGCCCCATGGACGTCGTCGGCATCGCACTCTCTGGTCTTCGCGCCTCCAGCGCCGGGCTGGCCGTGCGGGCCAACAACGTGGCCAACCAGCAGTCGGACGGATTCAAGGCCAAGCGCGTTGACCTGGTGGCTGAAGCCTCGGGGGGGGTGCGGGTGTCGGGTCTCACGGAAGATCCCACACCCGCCGGCCCCGGGACCTCGAATGTGGACCTCGCCTCCGAAACCGTGCAGGGCATGGCTTTCGATCTCATGTACAAGGCCAACCTGAAGGTCCTCAAAACCGAGGACGAGCTGATGAAGGCCACCCTGGATCTGAAGGCTTGAGGCTTGCTGATAGCTGATAGCTGACAGCCAAAAGCCCTTTCCTCGTACACTGTCCCCCATGCACGCTCGCACCTGGCTCTCGCTTCTATCGCTTCCTTTGGTGGCCGCCTTCACCGTGCCGGTGGTGCAGCAGGGCAACCCGCCCAAACCGCCGCCGAAACCAGGGGTCAAGGCTGCCCCCCAGGATCCGCTCGCGGGTCTGGCGGACATCCAGGATGTGCTGTCCCTGGTGCAGCAGAACTACGTGGATCCCCCGGATATGGAAAAGGTCGTTTCGGGCGGCGTCCAGGCCGTGCTGGAGCGGTCCCATCCGCTGAACGCCTACCTGTCGGCGGAGGATCTGCGCCTGCCCGATCCCGGCCCCGCCGAGGCGGGCCTGGTGGTCGTGAAGCGGGGCATCTATGCCTCGGTGGTGGCGGTGACCCCCGGAGGGCCCGCGGCCAAGGCGGGCATCCAGGCCGGCGACGTGATCCGCAAGGTGGATGGCGATTCCGTGGGCCGGCTCAGCACCTGGGCCCTGGAGCGCAAGCTGCGCGGTCCCGAGGGCGCCTCGCTGGATCTGTACCGCTACAACGCGACGCGGGATCTCACCAAGACCACCCTGCGGCTGCAGCGGATCGCGCCGGGCTCGATCGCCCTCAAGCAGGCCGCAGGCGCGCTGCTGGCGTCCCTGCCGGACCTGAATCCGGGACGGTCGGAGGAACTCAAGAAGGTCCTGGCCGACGCGGACAGGCATCAGACCCTGGTGCTGGATCTGCGCCAGTGCCAGCGGGGCTCCATGGAGGAGGCCGCCGCCGTGGCGGGCCTGCTGGGTGCGAGGGGATCCTTCGGGACCCTGCAGGAGGCCGGCAAGCCGGACCGCATCATCCCCGTGGCCGGTACCGGAACGCCCTTCACCCGCCAGGCCCTGCTGATGGGGCGTTCGACCCTCGGGGCCTCGGAGGTCCTGGCTGCCTGCCTCAAGAAGGGCGGCGCCAAGGCCTTCGGTGAACGGACCCCGGGTCTCGGCGTCGAGCGCACCCGCTTTGCCCTGAAGCAGGGCGGGGCCGTGGAGCTGGTTTCCAGGCGCTGGATCGGGCTGGGCGGCGAGAAGCTGGACCGTCAGGGTGTGGCGCCGGACCAGGTGCTTCGCATCGCCGAGACGGAGGATCCGCTGGCCAAGGTGCTGACGGCCCTGCAGGCCCCGGCCCCCGCCACGCCTGCTCCCGCGAAAGCCTCCTGACTTGGCGCGAGGCAGGGGGAAACGCGTCTCGACCCTGGCCCTGGTGGGCTGGGCTGTTCTCACGCTGGCCCTGGGCCTGGCCGTTGGATTGATGCTGGGACAGCAGGGCTGCGGCAAGCGCGAAGCCCCCGCGAAGCGCGAAGCCCCCAAACCCGAACCGAAAAAGCCCGAAAAGAAAATGGCTGAGCCGAAGGCGAAGCCTACCTCCGAGGCCGTCAGGCCTCGGAGCCCGGAACCGGAACGGAAGCTCCCCCGCCTCGCCCTGGTCATTGACGACCTCGGCTACGTGCCGCCGGAACTGGTGACGCGGCTGTGCAGCCTGCCCGTGGCCTTCAGCGTGGCCGTGCTGCCCTACCTGGAACACACGCGGGAAAGTGCCGAGGTGGCGCATCGCCTGGGCAAGGAGGTGATGCTGCACCTGCCCATGGAGCCCATCGGCTATCCGGGTCCGGGCCGCGACCCGGGCCTCAACGCCATCCTCTACGATCTGCCGGAAACAGAGGTCCGGCGACGGGTGCGGATGGCCATGGACGAGATCCCCCATCGCGCCGGCGTGAACAACCACATGGGCAGCCGCATCACGCCGGACCGCACGCGCATGGGCTGGGTGCTCCAGGAGATCAAGGCGCGGAAGTTCTTCTTCGTGGACAGCCGCACGGAGAAGGACAGCGTGGCCTACGATGTGGCGGAACGGCTGGGCATTCCGGCCGTGGAGCGGCACGTCTTCCTGGACGATGACAAGGCTTTCCCGGAAATGGAAAAGCAGTGGGAGCGGGCCCTCAAGCTGGCGGAGAAGGACGGCTCCGTCCTCATCATCGGCCACATCTACCCTGAGACCGTCGAGGCCCTTGAAAAGCTGATCCCCCGCAGCAAGGGGCAGGTGCGCTTCGTGAAGGCGGGTGACCTGGCTCGCTGATACGCTGGGACCTGGCGATGGCGTCCGCCCCATAACCGCCTGGAAGGCTGATGACGCCTGTGGATCCTGGAGGACACAGGCATGGGCATTTATGCTTTTCTCGCGGTCGGTGTGGGGGCGGCGCTGGGCGCGTGGCTGCGCTGGGGGCTCGGCGCCCTTCTGAATCCGCTGGTGCCATCGCTGCCCTTCGGAACCCTGGCGGCGAACCTGCTGGGGGGCTACCTGGTGGGCCTGGCCGTCGCCGTCTTCGCCCAGCATCCCGGCCTGGCGCCCGAAGCGAGGCTGCTCATCATCACGGGCTTCCTGGGGGGGCTCACCACCTTTTCGACGTTTTCCGCCGAGGCGGTGCATCTGCTGACCCGCGGGGAGTACGCGTGGGCTGGGGCCCACATGGCCTCCCATTTGGCGGGCTCACTGGTCATGACGCTGCTGGGATTGCTGACGGTCAAGGTCTTCATGAAGGCGTGAAGGGGGAGGTGTCATGAGAGGCACGCACCTGATTCTGTATGTCCAGGAAGACCGGACCCACCACGGGATCCTGATTTACGAATGGCTGTTACAACAGGCCCACCGGTTGGGGCTGAAAGGCGGGACGGCCTTCAAGGCCATCGCTGGGTTCGGCCGCCATGGACACATCCACGCGGACCACTTCATCGAGTTGGCGGGCGATCTGCCGGTGGAAGTGACCTTCATGGCCACCGACGAAGAGGCCGAACGCCTCCTGGCCTCCATCGAAGCCGAGGGCCTGTCCATGTTCTACGTGCGGATGCCCGCCGAGTGCGGCGTGATCAACGAGCCGGCCAAACATTAGTGCCCGCACCAGCACGGCCGAGGCCACCTCGATGAAGCTGCCGGCGCCGAAGCCGAAGAGGGCCACGGAGTCGTCAGCCCAGCCGAAGGCCATGGATACGGCGCCTTCCGCCAGGTTGTAGATGATGGTCAGCGCCGCGAGCCAGAGGGCCCGGCGGCGCCAGTCCGCCTGGTTTACGGGTGGGGCTCGCGCACCTTGCGGGCCTTGACCAGTACCAGGGTGGAGCCCTGGGGAGTGCGCTCCATGTGCACCTCATCCATGACCTGGCGCATGAAGAACACGCCGCGCCCTCCCGGTTTCAGAAGGTTCTCGGGCAGGTTCGGGTCAGGCAAGGCTTCCAGGTCCACGCCGGGGCCCCGGTCCTCGATGCGGATTTCGAAGCGGTCCACCCGGGGCGTGAAGGTCACCTTGACGGGCTTGTCCTTGTCCAGCTTGTTGCCGTGGCGCATGGCGTTGGCGATGCCTTCCTGGATGGCCAGCCAAAGGCGTTCGCCGTCCTCCTGGGTGAAGCTGAGGTGCTTGAGGAATTCGGCGCCCACGACCTGGATCAGGTCAATGAAGCGCAGATCCGTGTTGCAGGTCAGGACGACGGGCAGTAGGGCGGGATGGGCCATGGACGGGAAATCCCTTTCAGAGATCAGGGGAACCAACGTCAAGGTACTTGGAATCCCGGCCCCGGGGCCAGAGGTTTTGCCAGGGGCCCACCGTCGTCCGGGCCCGGAGCAGGGGGCGTGCCCGAGATCACAATTAAGAATAACAGATCTTAAATATTGAATAATTGTGAAACACTGCTTCCCGGCACCCAGTGTGGCCATTCCAGGAGGTATTCGATGAAGGCAAGGTGGTGGCTGCTGTTGCTGGTGCTCCTCGCGGGCTTCGGCGTATTGGGCATGGGAGGGCGACAGATCGCCCAGAACGCGCCCCCGATTCCGCAGCGGGTGGTGGCCGAGGACGGCACCCTGCTGGTGGGCCCCGGGCAGATCCTCGAAGGCCAGGTCAGCTACCTGGGCCATGGGGGGCAGCACATCGGGTCCATCTGGGGCCACGGCGCCTATCTCGCGCCCGACTGGTCCGCCAAGGCGCTGCACCAGTGGGCCGCGCACACCCTCGATGGCGTGAAAGCCCAGGGCGGGTCCACCGCGGACGCCAAGGCCAGCACCGTATCCATATTTCAGGGCAATCGGTATGAATCTTCCACGGGCACGCTGACCCTTGGGACCGCCCAGGCGGCCGCCTATCTGCAGACCCGCACCGAACTGGCGAAGATCGCGGTGGAGGGCGACAAGAGTGCCGCCATCCCCGCCCGCTGGATTCCCACGATGCAGGAGGGCGAGCGCGTGGCCGACTTCTGGCTCTGGACGGCCTGGTCCGCCGCAGCCCGCCGGCCCGGCGCGGACCACAGCTACACCCAGAACTGGCCCCAGGAACCCCTGGTGGGCAACACCATCACGCCCATCAGCCACCTCTGGAGCATCCTGTCCATCATCCTGCTGATCCTGGGCGTGGGCCTCATGGTCTGGCATCACGCCAACCAGCCCGCCGAGGCCTTCCCGGATCCCCAGCCCATCCCCGCGGCACCGGCCACCCCCAGCCAGCGCTGGTCGGCCCTCTACTTCGCCGTGGCCATGGCCCTGTTCCTGGTGCAGATCGGCATGGGCGTCCTGACGGCCCACGACGCGGTGGAAGGCAACGGACTCTACGGTCTGGATCTCTCCCGGATCCTGCCCTACGCGGCTTCCCGCACCTGGCACCTGCAGCTGGCCGTCTTCTGGATCGCCACCTGCTGGCTGGCCACGGGCCTCTACCTGGGGCCCAAGCTCAGTGCCAAGGAACCCAAGGGCCAGTGGTTGGGCGTGGCGGGCCTGCTCGTCGCGCTCGTGGTGGTGGTGGTCGGCGCCCTGGCGGGCAGTCACCAGGCCATCCTGGGCAAGCTGTCCGGTTCCTTCATGCTGGGCCACCAGGGCTATGAGTACGTGGAACTGGGCCGCCTTTGGCAGATCCTCCTGACCGTGGGCATGATCGGCTGGCTGGTGCTGGTGTTCCGCGCGCTGATTCCCGCACTGAAGGGCGAGGCCGGCCGCGTGGGCCTGCTCAAGCTCTTCGTGCTGTCCGCCGTCGCCATTCCGCTGTTCTACTCCGCGGGCTTCATGTACACCCGCGAGACGCACATCGCCATGGCCGAGTACTGGCGCTGGTGGGTGGTCCACCTCTGGGTGGAGGGCTTCTTCGAAGTCTTCGCCACCGTCGCCATCGCGCTGCTCTCCACCCGCATGGGCCTGCTGCGCGAAAGCACCGCGCTGCGCGCCGTGAGCCTCTCCATGGGCCTCTTCCTGGGCAGCGGCGTCATCGGCACCTTCCACCACCTCTACTACACGGGTTCCCCGGCCTCCATCGCGGCCCTGGGCTCCGTGTTCAGCGCCCTGGAGATCGTGCCCCTCACCATCGTGGGCTTCGAGATCGCCATGAGCCTGAAGGCCGGCAAGGCCATCGGCAGCGGCTACGAATGGCCCTTCAAGTTCTTCGCGGCCGTGTGCTTCTGGAACCTCATCGGCGCGGGCGTCTTCGGCATGCTCATCAATCCGCCGTCGGTCCTCTACTTCGGCCAGGGCCTCAACACCACGCCCATCCACAGCCACGCCGCGCTGTTCGGCGTCTACGGCTTCCTCGCCATCTCGCTCATGCTCTTCTCCCTGCGGGGCATGACGCCGGACAAGGCCTGGGACGAGAAGTGGCTGCGCTTCGGCTTCTGGGGCCTGAACCTGGGCCTGGTCCTGATGCTGGTGTTGTCGCTGATCCCCAGTGGCTTCTACCAGATCGCCCAGAGCCTGGAACACGGCACCTGGTACGCCCGCAGCGCCGAGGTGGTGCAAAGCCCCCTCATGCGCACCTTCATCTGGATGCGCATGCCCGGCGACGTGCTCTTCGGCCTCGGCGCCCTCGCCGTCATCCTCTTCACCGTCAAGGCCGTCATCGGCGCCTGGGGCTGGAGGACGATCGAGGAAACCGCCCCGGTCCGCAAGGGCACGGAAGCGGCACCTGCTTTCGCGGTGGCCGAGGACTGAAGGCGCCGGAACCAAGACAAGGCCCCCTCCGGGAGGTGGGGGCCTTGTTCATGCCATCACGCCAGCGTCACGCTTACCCGCCCGCCAAGCAGGTTCAGGATGCCGCCCCATTCGGTGCGGGCGGTGGTCTGGTAGATGCGGTCGGGGCCGAGGGTCAGCCGCTCGGCCCGGCGCTCCTCAGGGTAGACGAGAAGGTATTCGGGCGCCCCGGCGAATTCGTAGAGCCAGCGTTTGGTGGTGAGATCCTTCTGGCCCGTCGTGGGACTGAGGATCTCCACCACCAGATCCGGCGCGCCCTCGATGCCCCGGGGGCTGATCTTGGCGGGGTCGCACACGATCAGCAGATCGGGCTGCACGACCCCCGATTCCAGAAACACATCCGTGGGTGCCGCGAACACCTGGCAGTCGCCCCCACCGCCACTCCGCTTGGCCTCATCCAGGGCCGCGAAGATACGCGACGCCAGCGCCATGCTGATCCGCTGGTGTTCCGTGGACGGGGCCGGGGTCATGTCATAGGCCACGCCGCGAATGAGTTCCCAGCGTCCATCCCACTGGCTCCAGTCCTCGATCGTGTAACCCGGATGCTGTGGGTGCGGGAGGTTCATGGCGTCCTCGGGGTTCCGCTCCATCATAGGCCGGTAAGGGCCGGTGAGGGAGCGCCCCCCGGATCACCGTTCCAGCCTGTTCCTCACCGGCCCAGTCTGGCGGGCTTCACGGGCCCGAGCCCGCGCCAGGCAAGGGCGGTGAGGGACACCCACACCAGCGTTCGCAGGCTCATGGCGGCCACCGTGCGCGGCAGGTAGGCGCCACCGGCATAGATATGCACGCCGAGAGCCGCGAAGGTGAGCGCAGTCGTCCCGGCGATGGCAGCGGCCAGCCAGACAGCCCAGCGCTGCTGCAGCCACAACCCGATTCCGGCGGCGACATAGGCGAAGCCCGCCCAGAAATTGAACCAGAGCACGAACGGCACATAGTTTCCGGCCGCCGTGCGCGTTGCCTCGCCGCCGAACAGGATGGCGCCGCCTTCCTTGATGGAGAGCAGACCGAAGCCGACCGCCACCAGGGCCATGGCCCAGACCCGGAATCCGCGTGGGTGTTTGGAAGTATTCATGGGAACGCTCCTGAGTTTTCGACGGGGCCAACGATCAATGGACGGCGGCTTTCTTGCCGTAGAAATGCGCCACGAAGGGCTCGCGGAATTCGCTGTGGCAGTTGTTGCAGCTGGCCTGGAGGTGCTGGAAGGCCAGGGTGACGCCTGGGCCATCCTTGGCTTTTGCCGCCTTGCCCACCGCCTGCGCCTGTTTGTGGGTTTCGCCGTCATAGGCCTTGAACTTGCCCAGGCGGGTGCCGACAAAGCTGAGGATGCGCCTTTTCTCCGCGAAGGGCGGTTTGGGATGATCGGCGATCATGGGTGCGGTTTTTTCCACCAGATCCCAGTCCCCACGAGCAATCCCGTCCGTGATGGTCTGCATGTGTCTTTCCAGATCCTTCATGACCTTCTGCAGGGCGAGGGGCTCCGCGCCTCGTGCGCCGATCGCGGCGAACAGCAGGCAGGAAGCCGCCAGGAGTTTGAACACAGCCGTGCGGGGATTTTTCATGTGATGCCATCCTTTTCCGTGTGCGATTCGAGACCGGACCTGTTTGGGGGCAACAGCAGGGACAGGGAGATGCCTACGCGATCTCCCGCCCCTCTCCGGCCTCCTCGAAGGTCTGGCCATCCCGGATCCGGTAGATCCGCTTGAAGGTGGGAATGATCTTTTCGTCATGGGTGACCACGATGATGGCGGTCTGGTACTGGTGGGCCATGTCGTGGAGGATGCGCATCACGGTGAGGGCGCGCTCGCTGTCCAGGGGGGCCGTGGGCTCGTCGGCCAGGATGACCGGGGGCCGGTTGGCCAGGGCCCGGGCGATGGCGACGCGCTGTTGTTCGCCGCCGGAAAGGGTGGAGGGCTCGGCCTGGGCCCGGTGGGAGACATCCATGGCCTGGAGCAGCTCCCGGGCCCGCTCCCGGGCCTGATCGTTGGGGTGTCCCGCCAGCATGGGCAGCAGGGCCACATTGTCGGTGACATCCAGGAAGGGGATCAGGTACGGGGCCTGGAACACGAAGCCGATGCGGTCCCGGCGGAGCGTGCGCAGATCCTTGATCTTCCAGCCGGCGTCGTAGATGACCTCCCCGCCCAGGATCATGCGGCCCCGGGTGGGCTCGATGACGGCCCCCAGGCATTTCAGGAGGGTGGTCTTGCCCGAGCCGCTGGGGCCGATGAGGCCCACCACTTCCCCCGGGGCGACGGTCATGTCCACGCCCTTGAGCGCATCCACCGCGGCGTCCCCTTCGCCGTAGCGCTTCCACAGCCCTTCGATCCGGATGCCCTGTCCCTGTCCCTGTCCCGGCCCCTGGTCCATGTCAGCCTCCAATGGCCGTGGCGGGGTCTACGTTGAGCGCCGCGCGGATGGCCACCGTGCTGGCCAGGGCGCACACGGCCATCATGATGATGAAGCCCCAGACGGCATCCCCGGGGAGCAGCAGCACATACTTGGGGAAGGCCGGGGCCCAGAGGGTGGCGGCGACCTTGCCCACCAGGAAACCGATGACCCCGAGCCCGAGGGCCTGCTGAAGGATCATGGAGGCGATGGTGCGGTTCTGGGTGCCGATGAGCTTCAGCACCGCGATCTCCCGGATCTTGCCGAGGGTGAGCGTGTAGATGATGAAGGCCACGATGGCGGCGCTCACGATGGCCAGGATGGCCAGGAACATCCCGATCTGCTTGGCGGCGGTGGCGATGAGCTTGGCGATGAGGATGTCCTCCATCTCCTTGCGGTCGTAGGCCTGGAGGTGCTTCCAGCGCCGGATGGTCTGGGCCACGGTGGTTGGATCCTGGCCTTCGGCCACCTTCACCAGCACGGCGTTGACGCTGTGGTTGCTGGTCTGGGAGGCGTTGATGGCGTCCAGGAGCCCCGGCACGCCGGGACGGTTGAGGGCGGGATTGGCGGCGTTGCGCGCGCGGCCGGCCACGATGGCATCGTTGTCCTTCAGGAACTGGGCCTCCTGGGCATCCTTCAGGGGGATGAACACCATGGGGTCGCCCCCCGAAGACACCATGCGGCGGGTGATCCCCACCACGGTGTAGTCCTGGCGACGGATGCGAATGCGATCCCCCACCTTGAACCGCGTCATCTGATCCGCCACGGCCTCATAGTGACTGCGCGTGATCTGGCGGCCCGAGGTCAGGAAGCCCGGCGCCCCGGGCTGGCCCGGCTTGAACCCCACCACCATGGCGCGCACATCGGTATCGCCCTTGCGCACCTGCATGGTGAGGTAGGTGACATTGGCGGCCTGGGCCACGCCGGGCAGGGCGAGGATGCCGCGGTAGAGATCGTCGGGCAGGCTGGAAGGTTCGGCATAGGGGCCCAGGGTGTCCTTCTGGACCACCCACAGATCCGCGCCGCTGTTCTGAAGCAGCACCTCGGCGTCGTCCACCATGCCCCGGTAGACCCCCGCCATGGTGAGGGTGGCGCCGATGAGCAGACCCAGCCCCAGGCCCGTCAGCACGAACTTGCTCCAGGAGTGGAGGATGTCGCGTCCCGCGAGGCTGATCATCGCCGGCGGCCCTCCAGGCTCTTCACCACCCGGACCTTGTCGTCCACTTCCAGGTCCCGCTCGGAATACACCAGGACCTCGTCCCCCTCCTTCAATCCCTGGAGGATCTCCACATCGCCATCGGCCCCCTCGGCCCCCACCTGCACGGGTGCGAACCGGAGACGGCCGCCCGCCCGCACCCACACGCCCCGCTTCGCGCCGAGGGAGCGCAGGCTGGCATTGGGGACGGTGAGCGCCTGGGGCGTGGGTGGAATCCGGATGGTCGTGTCCGCCATTTCGTGGGTGGTGGTCCCGGGGGGGATCGCGTCGAAAGTGACCCGGGCGATGCGCTCCTCCGTGATGCTGTCGCTGATGGGTTCCACGCGGGCCACATGCCCCGGGAAGGACTGGTTGGGCCGGGAGCGGAGGACGATTTCCGCGGGAAGGCCGGCCTTCAGCCCCGCCGAACGGTCCTGGTCCAGGCGAACCGTCACCCACAGGCTGTCCGGATCCTCCAGCCGCAGCACCGCCTGGCCGGCGATCACCGTGGACCCGGGCTCGGCTTCCCGGGAGGTCACGCGGCCGGCGCCGGTGGCGAAGAGGCGCAGGCTGTTCCGCTGCTTCCGCTGCCCCCCGAGGTCCGCTGAAAGCCGTTCCAGATCCTTCCCGGCCGCGGACAGGGTGGCCTCCGCCGCAGTGACCAGGGATTCGGCGGAAGTCCGTTCCAGCAGCTTGGCGTCCAGGAGGCTCTGGCTGACGATGCCCCCCCGGGCCAGATCCAGGTGGCGCTGGGCCTCAAGGCGCGCGAGATCCCGCCGCTTCAGGGCATCGCGGAGCTGGGCTTCGGCCGTGACCACGGTACTGCGGCCCCGCTCCGAGGCCGCCGCGCTGGAAACCACCCGGGCATCCAGATCCACGGGATCCAGGTCCGCCAGCAGCTGCCCGGTCCGCACCCGATCCCCCACATCCACATAGAGGGCCCGGACCCGGGCGGGAGCGGTGGGGCCGATCAGGAAGGCCCGCCGGGCCTCCACGGTTCCGATGCCGAAGAGGGCCGGGGCGACCTCCTTGCGGGTCACCCGGGCCACCGTGACGCGAATGGGCGCCATGGGGCCGCTGTTCAGCACCACCCAGCCCAGGACCGCCAGGCCCAGCGCCACCGAGGCGTAGATGATGGTTTTCCGCGAGAACGGGAGATTCATGGGACTCCGAGGGGATTGATCAAGCCGAAGAGGGAAGGGGCCTTCCATCAAATTTCAACACTTGTTGAATAATAGGAACTATTTTCAGACCCGCAAGCCCTTTTTTGACCCGGTCCCGAACTCTTCGGTTGGTTCCGAGGTTGGGGGAAGACCACTGCGACCATGGCAATCCAGCCGGGTGCTATCCACCCTCCACCACAGCTCCGGCGCACCCTTGATGCCCCGGGGATTCCAGTGGATGGTTTTTGCCATCCCGCCCCGTGCGTCAGCGCGGCGCGGGGGCTATGATGGTTAACCTGACCAACCCGGTCGGGATTCTGGGGCTGCCATGAAAGTCATCGTCGCCAAGACCGCGGGGTTCTGCTGGGGCGTGAAGCGCGCCATGGACGCGGTGCTGGAGGCTTCGCTGCGGAACGATGGCCGCCCGGTGCAGACCCTGGGGCCGCTCATCCACAATCCGCAGGCGCTGGAGCTCATCGGCAAGCGGGGCGTGGCGGTGGCGGCGACGCCGGACCAGGTGCAGGACGGCACGGTGGTGATCCGCGCCCACGGCATCCCCATCCAGGATCTGCGCGGCCTCAAGGAGCGCCAGGCCCGGGGCGAGGTGAGGATCGTGAATGCCACTTGCCCGGAGGTGGCCAAGGTCCACCACAAGATCAAGAAGTGGAGCCCCAGGGGCTACTTCACGGTGATCCTGGGCAGCCACGGCCACGCGGAAAGCGTGGCGCACCGCAGCTTCGCCGACAGTGGTTCGGTCATCGTGGCGAACATGGCCGAGGCCGAGGCGCTCAGCGACGAACAGCTGAAGAAGGTGCTGGTGGTGGCCCAGACCACCTTCACGGTGAAGGACTACCATGCCATCTCGGAGTACCTCCGCGCCCGGGCGGGGGACGCGGTCTTCGAGAACACCATCTGCGAAGACACCTGGATGCGCCAGGACGAGGCCAAGAAACTGGCCCAGACCGTGGACACGGTGATCGTCGTGGGCGGCAAGGCCTCCAGCAACACCAAGCATCTGGCCGAGCTGGCCCGGCACCACGGCAAGCCCGTGCAGTATGTGGAAACGGCCTCGGAACTGGATCTCGGCGGCTTCACGGGGAAGGAGACCGTGGGTGTGCTGGCGGGGGCTTCCACGCCCACCTGGCTGGTGGACGAGGTGGTGGATGTGCTGGAGCAGCTGGGCGGCGGCCCCAGCCGCTGGCGCAGCTTCATGCAGGCGGCCTACGGCAGCTCGTCCCTGATGGCCCTGGGCGCGGGCCTGATGACCCTGGGTGTGCACAAGTGGCTCGGCCTGCCCTTGGGCTGGCGGTATCCCACCCTGACGGCGACCTACGTGCTGGCCATGTACCTGCTCAGCCCCTTCCTGGATCCCCTGGGCCTCGGGACGAAAGGCCCGGCCCGGGCCCGGTTCCTGGAACGCCACCGGCGGATCCTGCTGATTTCCGCCATCGCCGCCCTGGCGCTCACCCTGGGTCTGGCGGCAAGCCTGGGCGTGAAGGTGCTGGCGGTCGTGACGGGCGCCTCCCTGGTGGGCGCGTCCTACAAGCGCCGGTTCCAGGTGGGCGGCCGCGAATGGAGCCTGAGGCACATTCCGGGATCCAAGGACGTGGTGGTGTCGCTGGCCCTGGCCACGGTGGCGGTCCTCACGCCGGTCTGGCAGGAGGGCCGGGCCTGGGATCTGCGGGCCTTCGCGGCGGTCTTCCTGGTGGGCGTCCTGGCCTTCGTCCGCACGGTGATCTACGAGATCCGCGATATGCAGAACGATCAGATCGTGGGCAAGGAGACTCTGCCGATCCTCATGGGCAAGCGGGCCACCAAGGTCGTGCTCGTCGGCCTGCTGGGCATCCTGCTGGCGGGCACCCTCTGGCTGACCTTCGAGAACCGGAGCCAGGGCCATCCCCTGGCCGTGGCGCTGGTGCTGGTGATCTGCGCCGCCTACCCGGTGCTGTATCTGTGGCTCTACCACGAGCGGTTCACCACGGGCCGGAACCGCTTCGAGCTGAGCGTGGACCTGAGCTTCTACCTGGTGGGACTGCTGGCGCTGGTCTGATAGCCTGGGGTCACCTTTTCCCAGGGAGAGTCCCCATGCGCATGAAATCGTTCGCTGCCCTCGCCGCCATGGCCGTCCTGGGCGCCGCCCTCGGCTGGGCCGCCGCGGCCGCAAGCTATCAGAAGACCGGCATCGTGAAGGAAGTCGCCGCCGACAGCTTCACCCTCGATCTCGGCAAGGAGGAGTGGCGCTTCTACACCGACGGCGGCACCGCGGGGAAGGATGCCCTCAAGGCCGGCGACAAGGTGACCGTCACCTACAAGCAGGTCGCCACGAAAGTGGAGTCCAAGGGTGCCGCCAAAGCTCCGGTGAAGAAGAAGTGACAGGCTCTTGACCGGGAGCACCTCCGAGGTCTCGCATATGGCCGCAAGGCCATGCCGATACGAAGTAGGCGTATCCCGCCGCAGGCGGCAACTCCAAAAAGGGGCGCCATTGGCGCCCCTTTTTGGAGCATGTGAAAGGATGGATGAATGCGAAACTGGGTCCTCATCACAGGCTGTTCCACGGGCATCGGGCGGGCCCTCGTTCCGCTCTGCCGCGAGGCCGGCTGGGGCGTGGTGGCCACGGCGCGGAATTCCGCGGCCCTGGCGGACCTGCCGCCTGGCGAGGATCTGCGCATCCTCCCGCTGGACGTGACGGACGCCGCCAGCATCGCGGCGGCTGCCGCAGCCTGCGCCGATCTGCGCCTCAAGGCCCTGGTGAACAACGCGGGCTACGGGCAGGTGGGACCCCTCGAACTCCTCCGCCCGGAGGAACTCCGGGCGCAGTTCGAAACCAATGTCATCGGCCTGCAGGCCGTGACGAATGCCTTCCTGCCCCTCCTGCGGCGCGAGCCCAGCCCGCGGATCCTCCAGGTGGCCTCCATGCTGGGGCGGCTTTCCATCCCGTTGGCCGGGCCCTACAACGCCTCCAAGCACGCGGTGGTGGCCCTGGCGGAAACCCTGCGGCTGGAGATCGGCCGCGAAGTGGCCGTGGTGCTGGTGGAACCCGGCGCCATCCGCACGGCCTTCCGCGACACCCTCGCCAGGGCCTGGGGGGACCTGCCGGAGCGGGCGCGGGGCACGCGCTACGAGGCCGTCATCGCCCGCCATCTGGCCCTGCGCAAGGATCAGGCCGAGCGGTTCGCCATGGACGCGGAGGCCTGCGCCCGGCGGATGCTCCGGGCCCTGAACGCCGAGCGTCCGCCCCGCCGCGTGATCATCGGCCGGGATGCCTTCTGGGTGGGCAGGCTGAAGGCCCTGATGCCGGCCCCCTGGTGGGAATGGCTGATGCGGAGGGCCTACGGACTGCGGTGAGCCCAGACCGGGCATGGGGCTGGAGTGCTGCCAGACTTGGGGCATGTCCGAACCACGCCTCTACCTCATTGATACCTTCGCGTTCATTCTTTCGGTATCCGCTGCGCGGATACGCGAGACCTCGCCGTTGGGCGTGGAGGTGATCTGTGGCTGAGGATCGCCTTTATCTGATTGATACCTTCGCGTTCATTCTCTCGGTATCCGCTGCGCGGATACGCGAGACCTCGCCGTTGAGCGTGGAGGTGATCTGTGGCTGAGGATCGCCTTTATCTGATTGATACCTTCGCGTTCATTCTCTCGGTATCCGCTGCGCGGATACGCGAGACCTCGCCGTTGAGCGTGGAGGTGATCTGTG
>JAUXSE010000030.1 GCA_030681515.1 Geothrix sp.
CCGGTACGACTCGGACAGGGCCTGGCGCTGGCGCTCCGGCGGCAGGGCGCTCTCGTTCCACCGCTGATCCCAGGCGTCAAAGGCGCCGTTCTCCCGCCAGACCCAGGCGGCGTCCCCGGCGGGCCAGGGCAGCGCGTCGGACGCCACCGCCGTCCACGCCACCTTGTCCAGGGGGCTGGTCTTGCGCGCCATGCCCTCCTCCGGCAGCGGTTCCACCAGGGCCATGCGCAGGGGGGGGTGCGCCGTCAGGAGGCCGGCCCCCACGGCCTGGCGGCGCCACCGGCCGCCCTCCAGGGCCCAGGCCGTCCAGCCCTGGACGCCCCCGTGCCAGAGCCGGTCCCACCGGGGGAACCAAAGCCGGTCCCCTGAGTGCCATGGGATTTCGGCCCGGGCGCCCGGCAGATCCCGGCCATCCTCGGACAGGGACTCGACCTTGGAGGCCAGCCCCCGCGGCGCGGGCGGAAGGCCCGGTTCGTCCCAGGCGGCGAGGGTCGGATCGCCCGGGTCGCCGTCGAGGGGTTGGGTGCTCAGCAGAAGGCGGGTTTCGCCCTTGCCCTCCACGGGCTCGAACAAGCCCACCAGCGCGGCCCTGCCATCCCAGCTGAAGCGGCTCCAGGGACCGGACTGGGTGGACCAGAGCACCCGGCCCTCGGGCACCTCCAGGAGGCGGGTTTCGAAGCGCCCGGGCCCCATCTGCAAGGTCACCAGCAGGCGGCTCCCCTTCACCGGATCCAGCCGCGCCGAGCAGAGCGGCGCGTCAAAGCGGTAGCGGCGCCATTCCAGCCCTTTCCACAACACCACCTCGCTGCGCCCGCCGGGACCGTTCAGCGCCAGCCCCTGATCCCCCAGGTAGGGCGAGGCCGGCTCCCAGGGCATTCCGAAGCCCCCCTCGAAAGGCCAGGCCTCGGACTGGTCGGGATCCTGCGCGCCGTGGAAGCGGGGCACCCACCCATCCACCAGGCGGAATTCCGCCAGGATGTCGTAGCCCCCCAGGTTCATGACCGAGGGAGCCTCCACCGCGGCGACCCCCCCGGCAGTGACCGGGCGCGGCGCCTGCACCACCGCGAAGAGCAGCAGCATGGCGGCGATGAAGAGGGATGCGATGATGTACCGTTGGGGGATCACAAGGGGCCCGGGACTTGGAATCATCATGCCCCATCCCTGGTGGGAGGTTGATTCCGTATGAAGCCCAAATCCGCGTTGGAGACCGAACTGAAGCTGCGCATCCCCGCCACGGGCCCGTACCGTTCCCTCCTGGAGGCCCTGGGCTTCCGGGAGATCGCGGCCCCCCAGCCCGAGCTGAGCATCCTGTGGGACCGCAGGGGCGAATTGCGGGCGATGGGATCAGCCCTGCGCACGCGGATCTACGCGGGACAGACGCGCCTGACCTGGAAGGGCCCCAAGGTGCCCGATGCCCTCCTGAAGATCCGCCCCGAGCACGAAACCGGCATCGAGGACGGCGCCTCGCTGGAGGCCATCCTCCGTGCCCTGGGCTTCGAGCCCGTGATGCGCATGGAGAAGATCCGCGCCGTGTGGGTGCGCAGGGAACTGGAGGCCTGCCTGGACGAGACGCCCTTCGGATGCTACCTGGAGCTGGAAGGCGAGCCCCAGGCCATCCGCGCCGCGATGGAAAGCCTGGGGCTCGCGCCCGACCGGGCCGAACCGCGCAGCTACCCGGAGCTGTACGGGGCCCATGGGCTCGGCGGGATCACTCCGCCTCGCTGAAGATCACCGCCCGTTCCCTGCCGCCGGGCCAGGTGAGCACCAGGGTATGGTTCAGCACCGAGGGTTCGGCCATGGGCTGGGCCTTCATGCCGCGGGACGGAGCCGAGGGCGCGGAAGTGCGCACCGAATGGACGACGGCCTCGGGCGAGCCTGCCGCGGCGAAGGCGGCCCCGGTCCCACCGCGGACGGCCGCCCGGCCCTCGGCCGCGGAGACCGTGCGGGTGGTGTCGCCGGGGAAGATGGCCGTGAAGAAGTAGGCGTCCTCACCCTGCGCGCTGAGCTGCACGCGCCAGAGGCCCGCCTCGGGCTGGGTGACGCGGAGCTGCCGGTTGACGGCCCCGGGGAAGGCTTCGTCGCCGGGTTCTTCCCCTTCGCCGCGCCCTTCGCCGCGGCGGACCCAACCCACCAGCGCCGCACGCAGACCGTGGATGCGCCCGGAAGGCGCGATCAGCAGGGCTCGCCGGGGCGCGGCCGAGGTCTGCAACAGCACCTGGAGCGAGGCCTGTCCCGCGTCCACCGGGAAGGTGAACTCGGCCATGGCCGAGGTGGTGGTGCCCCCCCGGTAGAGCCGGTCGAGGACATGAGCCGGTTCCTGCACGGGCGGGGCCATCGCCAGGGTCGCGGAAGCAAGGGCCGCCAGAGCGGGGGTGGCGAGGCTGGTCTGGAGGTAGGGCCAGGCGTTGGATCCCTGCTTCACCCCCGCGTGGTTCCAGCTGCGGGTGAAGAGGCGCGCCCGCTGGTAGAAGAGGTCCGTGGAATCCAGCGGCACCACGCCATCGCTGGTACGGCCGATGGCGATGCCGCCGTACCAGTAGGAGCTGAACCAGGGCCCGGCATAGGTACCGCCCGCGGTGTAGGTGGGCACGGCCCGGGATTCGGGCCTCGCGTCGGTCTGGGTCCGGAACGCAGCCATGTAGCCCGTCTGAAGGACGCGATTGCCTTCGTTCTTGGATCCGAGAAGACCCGTCAGCCAGCCCGCCCAGGAGCTCCAGGCCAGATCGGCCAGGGGCGTGCCCCGGTGCGGCGTGCCCAGGGTGATCAGGCGATCCACCTTGGTGGAGGCGCCGTAGTAGACCAGGGCCGTCTGCCCATCCACTCCGCCCTTGCTGTGGCAGACCAGCACCACGCCGGCCCCGGGGAAGTGGATCTTCACCTGATCCACGGCCCCCGAGATGATCGGGCCGTTGTCCCACATGGCGCGATCGGCGTAGACATCCAGGAAGACCGTGCGGTAGCCCGCCGCCGTGGCCTTGGCCTCCATGTCGTTGGTGCCGCTCCAGGTGGTGGCGTCGCTGTTCCACCCGTGGACGAAGAGCAGCACGGGCCGGGTTCCCGAACCCGCCGGGACCGCGCCGTAGCGGAGACTGCCGGGAACCCCGGCCCAGAGGCCGGCGGATAGGCAAAGACAGACCAGGAGCGCGCGAAGACGCATGGGCACCTCGATGGGGGATGGGGAGGAATCAGTCCAGAAGCATCCGAGGTTTCCCGGGTCCACGCAAGAGGCCGGGCCTGTTAATTTTTGTTAAGAAATCAGGCTTCGGGGGAAATCACCATGAGAAACAGCGTCCGCTCCACCCTGGCCGTGCCGGTGCTGCTGGCGGGTTTCTCCGCTTGCCGATCCGACAAGCCCGAAGATCAGGTACGAAAAGCCTTCGAAACCTGCCGCGCCGCGGTGGAGGCCGGGGACGCCATGGCGGCCACCGCGCCGCTGGATCCCGCCTTCCGCGGCCCCGATGGCATGGACAAGGCCACCGCGCGCCTCTTCCTCCTGGGCACCTTCCGGCAGGAGAAGGTCGGTGTGACTGTGCTCCGGAATGAGGTCGCCGTGCGGGGGAACGAGGCCCTTCAGGAGGTGGATCTGGTGCTCACCGGGCGCAGCGGCGGCCTGCTGCCCCAGGACGCCTCGCATCGCGGCTTCCGGCTGCGCTGGCGGAAATCCGGAGGGGACTGGAAGCTGATGGACCTCCAGCCCCTCGACGGCCCCTGACGCGGTTGAACGCCCCCGGAGGCTTCAGCGCCCCAGGTACTCCATGAACTCGCCGTGGAGATCCAGGGGGAGACGGCCGGCCTGCATCTCCTCCTTCACCAGGTGGTCGCAGCGCGGCACGGCCCTCAGGTCGGCGGGCGGGATGCCGCGGGCCCGCGCCTGGCGAAGCGTATGCATCACCGCGTCCATCCAGCCCAGGCGGTAGTGGGTGACCAGCAGCATCGCGTGGGCCTTGGCGTTCGCAGGGTCAATTTCAAGGGCCTGGAGGAGCTGGTGCCGGGTGGTCTCGAGCACGTCCTTGCGCACCTCGGCCCCCCCGTAAGAGCCGGTCCCCGAGGGCGCCTGCGCTTCCCGGGCTGGCACGGAAGGCCGGGGGAAGGAACCCGATCCGGAGGTGCCCTGGCCCGATGCCGCCGGACGGGGGGCGGGACGCGCGACCGGGAAGCCCCGCGGTGGTGTGGGTGGCGTGGGGGCCCGTCCCGGCAGGGGCCGCTTGATCTTGAGGGCCACCGTGGGCCGCTCCTGCTCCCACCTCCAGGCCGAATCCTTGGCGGACCGCAGCACCGTGGCGAGATCCTCCGCCGTCTGGAAGCGGTTGGCCGGATCCTTGGCCAGGGCATGGTGCAGGATGCCCTGCACATCCCGGCTGATGCCCTGGAAGGCCGTGGGCGGAAGGGGCGCGGGGTTCTCGTGCAGCAGGCGGTAGATCACGGAGCCGGGGCTGGGCCCATCGAAGGGCGGGATGCCCGCCAGCGCCTCGTAGAGGATCACGCCCACGGCAAAGAGATCGCTGCGGGAATCCGGGCGGCCACTCTGCAGGTACTCCGGCGCCATGTAGTTCACGGTGCCGAAGACCGTGCCCTGGTCCGTGGTGTCCGAGTTGATGACCTTGGCGACACCGAAATCCAGCACCTTGGCCTGGAGATGCTTCCCATCCCACACCACGCGGATGTTGGAGGGCTTGATATCGCGATGCAGGATCTGGTGCCGGTGGGCCATGGCGAGGCCATCGGATACCTGGGCCAGCACTTCGAGGGTGTCGCGGGGCGTGAGCGTCCCGGCCCGGATCAGCGTGCCGAGATCCTCGCCCTTCACCAGCTCCATGGCCAGGTAGAGCACGCCCTGTTCCTCGCCCAGCTCGTGGACGGTGACGATGTTCGGGTGGTTCAGCACCCCCGCGGCGCGGGCCTCCGTGGCGAAGCGCTCCCGGGCCTCGGGCCCCATGCTGGCCGAGGTGTGGATGACCTTGATGGCCACCTCGCGGCCCAGGATCGGATCCCGGCCCACGTAGACCTCCCCCATGCTTCCCTGGGCGAGCAGCCGGATGATTTCGAACTTGCCAAGGCGCGTCAGCACGGAGGTTTCCGGACGATGAATGTCCGATCATCCAACGGGGATGGGTTCCAGTCCAGGCCTTTCTGCCAGGGCTCAGCGCGACCGGGGGGCTTGGGTAAATCCGGCTTTTCGCGGGCCGCGCTGAGGGATTGAAAACCGGGTGCTGTTCCGGGGGGCACTGCAGGGAATCAACCCTCCAGGGACCTTAGCCAGGCCTCGTCCCGCACAGGGATGCCCAGGGCCTCGGCTTTGGCCAGCTTCGTTCCCGCTTTCTCCCCCGCCAGCAGGATGGTCGTCTTGGCCGACACCGTGCCCGTCACTTTCGCCCCGAGCCGCTTCAGCAGCGCCTCGGCCTCCTCCCGGGAGAGGGAGGGCAGCGTTCCGGTCACCACCGCCACGGCGCCGGAGAGCGGCAACCCGCCGGGTTCCCGGGGTTCCGGGACCGCAGGCTGAACGCCCAGTCCCGCGAGCCGGGCGGGCAGATCCGGATGCAGCGCCGCGAAGGCCCGCAGGGCGGCGGCCACCTTCGGCCCCACCTCCTCCACGGCCTGGAGCCGGCCCTCATCGGCGGCCCACAGCGCCTCCAGCGAGGGGTAGGCCTCGGCCAGTAGCTCCGCCGTGCGGACCCCCACCATGGGGATGCCCAGGGCATGAATCCAGCGGGCCAGGGGCTTGGCGCGCGCCGTCTCCAGGGCCGCCAGCAGGTTCTGCGCGGATTTCTCCGCCATGCGATCCAGGCCGGAGAGGAAGGCCAGGCCCCGCAGCGGCTCCCGCAGCAGGCCGAACACCTCCCAGGGCTGCTCGAAGCGCCCCGCGGCCACCAGCTGCTCCACCAGCGCCTCGCCCAGGCCCTCGATATCCAGGGCAGACCGTCCTCCGAAGTGC
>JAUXSE010000055.1 GCA_030681515.1 Geothrix sp.
CATGGCCCCTCTGGCGCCCCATCGCGCAGGCGCGCTGGGGCTGTCACCCCGCTGGGGGCACTGCCGTGCCCCCAGACCCCCGCCACGTGGTGCCCGGGAGTGGGCAGGATGATCCAGCTATTTCGAGCGGGCACCACTAGGAGCGCCTGCACGACCCCATCCACAGGCTTTTCAGAGGTGCAGGGGGCAGAGATGGGACTGGGTCAGCCCTGCATCGGGATGTGCAGTCCGATGGTGTCGGCGTGTTCGCGGGCGGATTCGTAGCCGGCGTCGGCGTGGCGGAAGACGCCCATGGCGGGGTCGTTCCAGAGGACGCGGGCGATGCAGCGGTCGGCGCGCTCGCTGCCATCGGCCACGATGACCACGCCGCTGTGCTGGCTGTAGCCCATCCCCACGCCGCCGCCGTGGTGGAAGCTCACCCAGGAGGCGCCGCCGCCCACGGCGGTCATGGCGTTGAGCAGGGGCCAGTCGCTGACGGCATCTGAACCATCCTTCATGCCCTCGGTCTCGCGGTTGGGGCTGGCCACGCTGCCGCTGTCCAGGTGATCGCGGCCGATGACGATGGGCGCCTTCACCTTCCCGGTCCGTACCAGCTCGTTGAACTTGAGACCCGCCAGGTGGCGCTCGCCGGCGCCGATCCAGCAGATGCGGGCGGGCAGGCCCTGGAAGGCGATCTTTTCCTGGGCGGCCTTGAGCCAGCGGATCATGCCTTCGTTATCGGGGAACAGCTCCATCATGGCGGCGTCGGTGACGGCGATGTCCTCGGGATCGCCGGACAGGGCCACCCAGCGGAAGGGGCCGATGCCCTTGCAGAAGAGGGGCCGGATGAACGCGGGCACGAAGCCGGGGAAGGCGAAGGCGTTCTCGCAGCCCGCCCGCTGGGCCTGGGCGCGGATGTTGTTGCCGTAATCGAAGGTCACCGAGCCTCGGCGCTGGAACTCGATCATGGCCTCCACATGCGTCCGCATGGAGGAGAGCGCCCGCTGCACGTAGGCCTCGGGCTGCTCCTTTCGCATGAGCGCCGCCTGTTCCAGGGAGAGCCCGGCGGGGATGTAGCCGTTGTATTCGTCGTGGGCCGAAGTCTGGTCCGTGACGAGCTGGGGGTTGAAGCCGCGCTTCAGGATTTCGGGCAGGAGCTCGGCGGCGTTGCCCAGCAGGCCGATGCTGCGGGGCTCCTTCGCGTCCACGTACTGGTGGACCAGGGTCAGGGCCGTGTCCAGGTTGTCGGTCCACTCGTCCAGGTAGCGGGTGTCTATCCGCTTCTGGATGCGCGTCGGATCCACCTCGATGCACAGGGCCACGCCGCCGTTCATGGTGACGGCCAGGGGCTGGGCGGCGCCCATGCCGCCCAGCCCCGCGGTGAGGGTCCAGGTGCCGGCCAGGGTGCCGTTGAAGTGCTGGCGGCCGGCTTCGGCGAAGGTTTCGTAGGTGCCCTGCACGATGCCCTGGCTGCCGATGTAGATCCAGCTGCCGGCGGTCATCTGGCCGTACATCATCAGGCCCTTCTGATCCAGCTCGCGGAAGACCTCCCAGGTGGCCCACTTCGGCACCAGGTTGGAATTGGCGATGAGGACGCGGGGCGCGTCAGGGTGGGTCTTCACCACGCCCACGGGCTTGCCGCTCTGCACCAGCAGGGTCTCGTCGTCGTTCAGGTGCCTCAGTTCCTTGACGATGGCGTGGAAGCAGTCCCAGTTGCGGGCCGCCTTGCCCAGGCCGCCGTAGACCACCAGATCCTCGGGGCGCTCGGCCACTTCGGGATCCAGGTTGTTCATCAACATGCGCAGCGCTGCCTCCTGCACCCAGCCCTTGCAGTGCAGGTGGGTGCCGCGGGGGGCGGTGATGATGGGGGCATCCGAGGCGGTGGACATGGGGGACTCCGGCGGAACCCCCAGTTTCCCACGAAGGACGAGTGCGGTCAGGTACGAGCTTTCAGCGGTTCACCATGTGCATGGCGGCTTCGGGATACCGGGTGCCGGAAGCGGCCCCCGGCGGAAAGAGGCCGTTCAGCTCCTGCAGCTCGCCGGGGCAGAGGATCTGCTCGAGGGCGCCGAGGTTCTCGTCCAGGCGGTCGCGGCGCTTGGTGCCGGGGATGGGAACGAGATCCCCGCCCTGGGCCAGCACCCAGGCCAAAGCCAACTGGGAGGGGGTGCAGCCGCGGGCTTCGGCCATGTCCTGGAGACGGGCCACGAGGTCCAGGTTCTTCTGGAAGTTCTCGCCCTGGAAGCGTGGGGAGCCGCGCCGGTAGTCGCCCAGCTCGAAATCCTCGAAGCGGCGGATCTGGCCCGTGAGGAAGCCCCGGCCCAGGGGACTGTAGGGCACGAAGCCTACCCCCAGCTCCCTACAGGCCGGCAGCAGGCCCTCCTCGGGATCGCGGGTCCACAGCGAGTACTCGGACTGGACGGCGCTGATGGGATGGACCTGGCAGGCCCGGCGCAGGGTGGCGGGGCTGACTTCGGAAAGGCCCAGGAAGCGCACCTTGCCTGCCTTCACCAGGTCGGCCATGGCGCCCACGGTGTCCTCGATGGGCACTTCGGGATCCACGCGGTGCTGGTAGTAGAGATCTATGGCGTCCACGCCCAGGCGCTCCAGGCTGTCTTCGCAGGCGCTGCGGACATAGTCGGGCCGCCCGCAGACGCCGCGCACGGTCGGGTCGTTGGGATCGCGGACGATGCCAAACTTGGTCGCGATCACCACGCGATTCCGCACGCCCGCCAGGGCCTTCCCCACCAGGATCTCGTTGGTGTGGGGACCGTACATGTCCGCGGTGTCGAAGAAGGTGATGCCCCGCGCCACCGCATGGTGGAGGGTGGCCATGGATTCAGCGTCATCCCGATGGCCGTAGAAGTCGGACATCCCCATGCAGCCGAGGCCGAGGGCCGAAACAGTGAGTCCCTGGGTGCCGAGGGCGCGGGTCAGCATGGGGCCTCCTGTTCAGCGGTGCTCGATGATGTCCTTGGCCGCGAAGCGCACCTTGGGGGCGCTGGCGTACTTGTCATCCGCCGCGCGGTAGCCCAGGGGGCAGGCGGCGACGGTGGCGTAGCCGGTGCCGGCCAGGCCCAGGATCTCGTCGTACTTGGCGGGCTCGATGCCCTCGAAGGGGCAGGCGTCAATGCCCAGCAGGGCCGCGGAGGTGAGCAGGTTGCCCATGGCGATGTAGGTCTGGCGGGCCGCCCATTCCGGGATGATGGCGTGGCGGGCGCCATTGACGAGGTCACCCATCATGAAGCCCTTGTAGCCCGCCAGGCTTTCGACGCTGGCGCCGCGCACCTCCGCGATGCGGGCGATGAAGCGGTCCACATCGGCTTCGGTGATGTCCTGCTTGGCGGCGAGGACCACCAGGTGGCTGCAATCCTCCACCTGGGACTGGTTCCAGGAGGCGGGGCGCAGCTTCGTCTTGAGGGCCGGGTCGGTGACGATGATGAACTTCCAGGGCTGAAGGCCGTAGCTGGAGGCCGTGAGGACCAGGGCTGCCTCGACCACGGCCCAGTCGGCGGTGGAGATCTTCTTCGTGGGGTCGAACTTCTTGGTGGCGTAGCGCCAGGCCAACTGCTGGAGCAGGCTTTCGCCCGGAATCGTGCTCATGGGTTCCTCAGGTTCAGAAGGGAGTGGGGATCAAAGGGACTGCTGGATGCGGGTCCGGAGCTGGTCGAGTGGCAGGGTGCCGATGATGCGATCCATGGGCTGGCCGTCCTTGAAGATCACCAGGGTGGGCATGCTCAGGACGTCGTACTGCTCGGAAAGGGGTGTGAAATCGTCCACATTCAGCTTGGCGAAGCCGACCTTGCCCTTGAGTTCCGCCGCGAGGGTCTCCGTCATGGGGGCCAGTTCACGGCAGGGGGCACACCAGGGCGCCCAGAAATCCACCACGGTGATGCCATGGGCCACGGCCTCAGAGAAGGTCTTGTCAGTCAGGTGCTGGATGAGATCGGACATGCCGGGGCTCCTAGTTCAGCCTTCCAGATTAACGGATCTGGAAGGCTTCCCGGTCATGACAATCTCCCGGGTCGAGGACGACAAGGTCAGGAAACCGGGTTCAGGAGACTTTCGCCCAGCGGGCCGTGGCGGCGGCGACGCGCTGGCCGAGGCGTTCGGCACTCTTGCGGTCGGCTGCGTTCGGTTCGACGTCGGGGGCCACCTGGCCGGCCTGGGCCATGACGCCGGTAAAGCTGCCGAGGCGGTTGATGCCTTCCTCGTTGTAGGGCATCTCGGCGTTGCCGACCCAGATCATGCCGTGCTGCATGGCGTAGATCATCAGCGACTGGAGGGTGTTCAGCTTGTCACCGCTGGGGCTGCCGCTGATGGTGAAGCCCGCGGCCAGCTTGTCCTTCCACTTCTGTTCGAGCCAGGGCTTGGAACTGGCGTCCATGAAGGCTTTGAAAGGGGCGCTCACGTTGCCCATGTAGGTGGGGCTGCCGAAGACGATGGCGTCCGAGGCTTCCAGGGTCGCCCAGTGGGCCTCGATCTCTTCCACCGGGATGAGGCTGGCCTGGGTGCCGGGGACGGATTCGGCCCCGGCCTTCACCCGTTCCGCCATCACCTTGGTATGGCCGAAACCGCTGTGGAACACGATGGAAAGCTGGATCATGGTTTGCTCCTCCAATTGGGCTGTTGCATTCGCTTGGCCCGTGACCCAAACTTTAGGTGCTTACGAACGAAAAGAAAGTAGGCACCTTTTTGGAAGGTAGGAACCCCATGGTTCGCAAAGCCTGTTCCCTCGCTCCCAATGTCCTCAGCGCCCAGTGCCCCACCCGGCAGGCCCTGGCTCTCATCGCGGACAAGTGGACCACCCTGCTGATCTACCTGCTGGCGCGGGGGAAGCAGCGCTACGGCGACCTGCATCGCCAGGTGGGCGGCATCAGCCAGAAAATGCTCACCCAGACCCTGCGGAAGCTGGAGCGGGACGGCCTGGTCACGCGCCATGTCTACCCCGAGGTGCCCCCGCGCACGGAGTACGAACTGACCAGGCTGGGCCACACCCTCATTGGTCCCATGGGCGCCCTCTGCGAATGGGCGGGCACCCATCTGGCGGAACTGGAACAGGCCCGCAAGCGCTACGACCACCTTCAGAAGAAGGCCACCCTCAGCGCCTGATGTTGTCCGGTGGGACCGCCTGCTCGCTCCACCTATCGCTCCCTGCCCCACAGGGCGCTCCTGCTCGCCCTTCGGGCTCACAGAGGTGGAGCCTCTGCTCGCGAGTCCCCCCGGAGCCCCCGCGCCTAGACCGGGCAGAGCCCGGCCTCAGCGCCTGGGTCGTTCCAGATCTTCGGGTGTATCTAGATCGGCCTCGCCTCCGGGAAAGGGCAGGACGGCGGGGTTCTCCCGCAGAAGGATCGCCTTGGCGCCGCGGTCTCCGCGCAGGGCCAGCAGATCGGGGAAGAGGCGCCGCGGCAGCACGGCGGGAATGCCCAGGGTGCTGGCATAGGCGCAGGCGGCGGGGCGGGCCGGCTCCGCGGTGGCCAGCGCCAGGAGCCGTCTGAGCAGGGTGGCGTCCACCGCCGGCTGATCCACCGTCAGGATCAGCGCGGCCTCCGCATCCGGTGGCAGGGCGGCGATTCCCGCGCGGAGGGAACTGGCCATGCCTTCGGCGGCCTCAGGGTTGATGAGGGTCCGGACTTCCAGATCAGCGATACCTGGATCCCAGTCCCCGACCACGGCCAATACCGGTGCGCAGCCCGCGTCCAGGGCCGCCTGGGCAGCGCGGCGCAGGAGCGTTCCATCCCCGACTCGCAGCAGGGCCTTGGGGCCACCCATGCGGCGGCCCGAGCCCGCGGCGAGGATGATCGCGGCGGTCATGGGGATGGGATCGGTGCGCCGCTGGCCCGCAGGGATCGCCCGCTTCGGCCATGCAGGAAGGCCTGGATCTCCGCGAGGATCGAGAGGGCGATGGCTTCGGGATCGGCCGCGCCGAGATCAAGGCCCACGGGCGTGTGCAGCCGCGCATCGGAATGAATCCCCTCGGCGGCCAATTCCGCCAGCAGCTTGGCGCCCCGGGCGCGGCTGCCCATGAGGCCCAGGTAGCCCGCGGGCGAGGGCAGCAGCAGGCGCAGGGATTCCAGATCCTTGGCGTAGTGGTGGGTCATCAGCACCACGGCGCTGCGGGCGTCCAGGGGAAGCCCCTGAAGAACTTGAGCGGGATGCCCAGCCCGGACGGCATCGGCTTCGGGGAATCGTTCAGGCCGCGCGAAGGCGGGGCGATGGTCCAGCAGGCCCACGAACCAGCCCAGTTCCTTGACCATGCGGACCAGGGGGCGACTATCGTCGCTGGCGCCGAGGATCCATAGGGCCGTCGGGGGATTAAAGGTCTCGGTGAAGCCGGACGCTGGCGCGTCCGGCTGGGGGGGAATGCTTCGCATTCCCAAATGATCGGGGTTCAGATCGATATGGAGGGTGAGGCTGGTACGAGAGGTCCAGGCCTGCTCGATCCAGGTCATCCATTCGGGGAAACCGTGGAGGGGCTCGACGAGGATGTCGAGGAGGCCCTCGCATCCGCTGCCGCTGCCCCAGACGAGATCGGCGTCGCCCCGCAGGTCGTACTGCATCCGGCGCGGGCGGTCCTCGGCCAGGCATTCCATGGCACGGGCGTGGACATCACCCTCCAGGCAGCCCCCGCTGAGGGAACCCCGCAGGGGCCCCTGGCGGTTCAGCAGCAATCGCGCGCCGGTCCGCCGGTAGCTGGCGCCCTCCACCCGAACGAGGGTGGCCAGGGCGAGGGGGCCTGGGCGCTCGCGGATGAGGCGGAAGATGTCCTGGAGTTCTTTCACTTGAACGAATCAGGTCCCAGCGGCAGCCGCCGGATGCGTTGGCCGGTGGCGGCGAAGACGGCGTTCAGCACGGCCGGAATGGCCACGGGCACGGGCGGCTCCCCGATGCCCGAGGGGGGCTCGGTGCTGGGGACGATGTGGGTCTCGATGGCGGGCATGTCCGCGAGACGCAGCACGGGGAAATCGTGATAGCCGGTCTGCACCGTGCGGCCCTTCTCCCAGGTGATCTGCGAGAACAGGGCCGACAGGCCGAAGGCGATGCCGCCCTCCACCTGGGCTTCGAGGCCCAAGGGATTCAGGGCGATGCCGCAGTCCACGGCGCAGGTGATCTTGTGGATGCGGAGCTGGCCCTTCTCCACGGACACCTCGGCCACCTCGGCGGCGTAGGTGCGGCCATCGTAGGCGTGGCAGGCGAGACCCAGACCGTGTCCGGCGGGCAGCTTGCGCCCCCAGCCGGCCTTTCCGGCGGCGACCTGCAGCACCTTCTTCAGGCGCCGGATATCGGCCTCCTCGCGGCCGAACTTGACCACGCCCCGGTCGCCCATCAGATCCAGGCGCAGCTGGAGCGGATCCTTGCCGATGGCATGGGCGACCTCGTCGAGGAAGCATTCCCGGGCGAAGACATTGGGCACGATCTGGATGCCGCGCCACCACCCGAGGGCGGTGGGTGCCTCGACTTCGGCGAAATCCACCTTCAGCGCGGGGATGGCGTAGGGGATGTCCAGGGCGCCGTTGGCCTCCACGGAGGCCTGGGCTGGCGACTTTTGGCCGCCCATCCAGGAGCGCAGCACGGCGGGGCCCGCGATGCGGTGGGCCCAGGCGGTGAGGGCGCCGGACCCGTCGAGGCCCGCCCGCATGCGGTGCAGGGTGGCGGGCTGATAGAGGTCGTGCCGGAAATCGTCCTCCCGGTCCCAGACCACCTGCACGGGACCGCCACCGGCGGCCTTCGCCACCTGGGTGGCCTCGGTGCTGAAGTCGGTGCCGAGGCGGCGTCCGAAGCCGCCTCCGATGAGGGCCACGTTCACCTTCATCTGCTCGGGCTTGAGCCCTGCGGCGGCCGCGGCCCGTTCCTGGGCGCGGTTCGGGGACTGGCTGCCGGTCCACATCTCGGCCCCATCGGCCCGCATGTGCACGGTGGCGTTCATGGGCTCCACGGTGGCGTGGGCCTGGTAGGGGAAGGCGTACTCGGCCTCCAGCACCTTGGCCGCTGCCGCCAAGGCCTTGTCCACGTCCCCATCCTTGCGGGCCTCATCCGCGGGGCCGGTGAGGGCGGCGCGCATCTTCCCTTCCAGGGTCGCGGAGTTGAAATCCTTCGCCGGCCCCTCGTCCCAGGTGGTGGTGGCGGCCAGGGCCTCGCGGCCCTTGAAGGCGGCCCAGGTGTTGTCCGCGATGACCGCGATCCCGGTGGGGACCTCCACCACGGCCTTCACGCCGCGCACGGCCTTGGCCTTGGCGGCGTCCCAGGCCCTGGGCTTGCCGCCGGGCACGGGGCAGCGCAGCACGGCCGCGAAACGCTGGCCGGGGCGCCGCACGTCGAGGCCGAAGATGGCCTTTCCGGTGACGATGGCGGGGCCGTCGAAGCGGGGCGTCCGCTGGCCCAGCAGGCGGTAGTCGGCGGGCTTCTTCAGCGGTGGATCCTTGGGTACCGGGAGCTTCGCCGCGGCCTCCGCCAGGGCGCCGTAGCCCAGCTTCTTCCCGCCGGGGCCCAGCACGAAGCCCTTTTCCGTGCGGCACTGCTCCACGCCCACGTTCCACTCCGCCGCGGCGGCGGCCTTCAGCATCTCGCGAGCGGCGGCGCCAGCCTTCCGGAGGGGCGTCCAGGTGCTGCTCACGCTGGTGCTGCCGCCGGTCTGCATGGATTTGAAATCCGGGCCGGGCTGGGCGTTGACGACTTCAATCTTCGACCAGTCGAGGTCCATCTCTTCGGCCACGGCCAGGGGCAGGGCGGTGCGCACGCCCTGCCCCATCTCGGTCTTGGGGACCGTGATGCGCACGGTGCCATCCGGGAGCACGGCCAGGTAGGCATTGGGGCGGAACTCGGCCCTGGGGGCTTCGCCGGGCCGGGCCTTGGCCTCCAGGTGGAAGCCCAGCACGAGGCCCGCGCCCGTGGCGCCGGCCCCCTTGAGGAAGTCGCGGCGGCTGGTCATTTCACACCTCCCGCGGCGCGCTTCACGGCTTTCCGGACGCGCGGATAGGTGCCGCAGCGGCAGACATGGTCGGCGAAGGCGTCCTCGATGTCGCCGTCCGTGGGGTGCGCCTTCCGCTTGAGCAGGGCGGCGGCGGTCATGATCATGCCCGGTTGGCAGTAGCCGCATTGGGCCACGTCCTCGGCGATCCAGGCCTTCTGCACCGGGTGGGAGCCGTCCTTCGAAAGCCCCTCCACGGTGAGGATGGCGTGCCCGGCGGCCTCCTTGAGGCTCGTCTGGCAGGACCTCACCGCCTGGCCGTCGAGGTGGACGGTGCAGGAGCCGCAGACGCCCTGGCCGCACCCGAACTTGGTGCCGGTGAGGCCGAGCGTATCCCGGAGGATCCAAAGGAGGGGTGTGTCGGCCTCGGCGTCCACGGTGCGGGCGCGGCCGTTCACGGTGAGCTGGTAGGCAGGCATGGCAGCTCCTGGAAACATCGTGTGATGAGGGTTCTACCCTACGCCCACGGAAGCTCCTCCGCAACGGTGGCGCCCCTGGCATCCCTCTCGCCCCTCTTCCTGGCTGTGTCGGGAGTTTGTCGTGCTGCGATGGATGGTGCTTTCTCTTGGATTGCTGGCGGGCCTGGGCCTCGGGGCCCAGGGAGCCGACCGGCCCGCGCCGTCGCCGACGCCCGCCCAGAAGGAACTGCAGGCTCCCTTGACACTGGAGGACGGAAACCCGACGCAGGCCCAGGCCCCTGAAGCTGCCCCCTCGGGCCTTCGGGCCTTCGGATCCCTGGTGCTGGTGCTGGGACTCGCGGGCGCCAGCCTGTGGGCCCTGAAGAAGTACGGCCGGGGACGCATCCCCGGCAGCGGGGGCGGCAAGCTGCGGGTGGAAGAGACCCTGGCCCTGGGTGACCGGCGGTACGTATCCATCCTGGAGGCGGAAGGCGAACGGTTCCTCATCGCGCTGACGCCCCAGGGCATCAGCCTGATCTCGCGGCTGGATCCCGGCGACCGGGGCGAGCCCGGCACCTTTGACGAGGCCCTGTCCCGCCAGGTGGACCTGGGCCGTCCGGTCCCGGTGAAGGAGCTGGAGGCGATGCTCAAGCAGGGCGGAGGGGGCCAATGAGCCGGATCCTCCGCTGGCTTCCGGCGGTCTTCCTGCTGCTGGCGGGCCTGAGCCTCTGCGCCCAGCAGGCCGCGCCGCTGCCCTCGGTGACGGTGGACTTCGGCAAGGCCCCTTCGGGCCCGGCCCTCAGTTCGAGCCTCCAGGCCGTGCTGCTGCTGACCATCCTGACCCTGGCTCCGACCATCCTGATGACGGCCACCAGCTTCACCCGCATCGTGGTGGTGATGCATTTCCTCCGACAGGGGCTCGGCACTCAGCAGACGCCCTCGAACCAGGTGCTCATCAGCCTCTCGCTGGTACTCACCTTCTTCATCATGGCGCCCACGGCGAGGGAGATCAACGCCACCGTCCTCCAGCCCCTGCAGCGCAACGAACTGACCACGGATCAGGCCCTGGACCGGACGGCGGCGCCCATGAAGGTGTTCATGCTGCGCCACACCCGGAAGAAGGACCTGGCTCTGTTCCTTCGCATCGCCAAGGCGCCGGCGCCGAAGACCAAGGCCGATGTCCCCATGGAATGCCTGCTGCCGGCCTTTCTCATCAGCGAACTGAAGACCGCCTTCGAGATCGGCTTCATGATCTTCCTGCCCTTCCTGGTGGTGGACATGGTGGTGGCCAGCATCCTGCTCAGCATGGGCATGATGATGCTGCCGCCCGTGGTGATATCGCTGCCCTTCAAGGTGCTGCTATTCGTGCTCGTGGACGGCTGGTACCTCATCGTCGGTTCCCTGGTGAGGGGGTACACGGGATGAAGAAGCTGTCAGCTGTCAGCTATCGGCTATCGGCCGCCCACAGGGAGGAGGCAGGGCATGAATGAGCTGCTGATCGCCCAGATCGGGAAGGAAGCCTTGAAGACCGCCTTGCTGGTGGCGGGGCCCGCGTTGATCGTGTCGCTGGTGGTGGGCCTCATCATTTCGGTGTTCCAGGTGGTCACCAGCCTGCAGGACCAGACCATCGCCTTCGTGCCCAAGGTCATCGCGGTGATGATGGTGGTGGCCATCAGCTTCCCCTGGATGATGCAGGTGATGCTCCGGTTCACCACGCGCATGTTCACCGAATTCAACTCCGTCGTGCGGCACCTGAACTGAGGCCGCCGTGACCCCGATCCTCTCCAACCCCGACATCTGGGCTTTCACGGGCGCCAAGGCGGCCTTGTGGGTGCTGGTGCTCACGCGCATCACCGGCCTGCTGGCGGCCTTCCCGATCCTGGGCTCCGAGCAGATGCCGCTGCAGCTCCGCGCGGCGCTGGGAGCCCTGCTGGCGACGGTGATCCTGCCGGTGATTCCCGTCCCCGTAACCGTGCCCTCGGGCCTGCCGGAACTGGCGGGGCTGATGGCTTCCGAACTGGCGATCGGACTGCTGCTCGGCACCGTGGTGGCCTGGACCCTGGAGGCCGTGGCCTTCGCGGGCACGCTGATGGATACCCAGATGGGCTTCTCCTTCGTGCAGTTCCTGGATCCGGCCACCTCCCAGAGCACCTCGGTCTCGGGCTCCCTGATGATGCAGATGGCGGCGCTCATGGTCTTCATCACCGGCCTGCACCACCAGATGATCCTCGCCCTGGTGGACAGCTACCGGGTGGCCCCCATGGGCCAGGGCGTGCCGCTCCAGGTCATGGGGCTCGTTACCCTGATCGGCCAGTTGCTCGCCAAGGGCTTCCAGCTGGCCTTCCCGGTGCTGGCGGTGCTGTTCCTGCTCGATCTGATCCTCGGCATCTCGGGCAAGTTCATGCCCCAGCTCCAGCTGCTGCAGCTGAGCTTCCCGCTCAAGATCGCGCTGGGCATGGTGATCCTGGGCCTGGTGCTGAGGGAGCTGGGCCCCTGGCTGACGCCGCTGCTGGAATCGGCCCCGAGGCTGGCCCTGAAGCTGCTCGGAGGCTGAGATGGCCCACGATCCCGGCCGCACCGAGAAGGCCACTCCCCGGCGGCGCCAGAAGGCGCGGGACGAGGGGTCGGTCTCCCGCAGTTCCGATTTCGACGGCGCCATCCTGCTCTGGGGGAACTTCTTTCTCTTCCTGGGGCTCGGGGGGGCCACCCTGGCCCTGATGGCGCAGCAGGTGGCCCACTTCCTTCAGATGGCTCAGCCGGGTGCACTGGCGGATGCGGGCCGGGTGACGCTCCTCGCCGATGTGCTGATGATCCTGGGCCGTCTGCTGCTGCCCTTTCTCGGGCTCAACTTCCTGCTGGCCCTGGCCACGGGATTCGCCCAGCGGGGCTTCAGCTTCAGTGCCAAGCCCCTTCAGCCGAAGTTCGACCGTCTGAACCCGGCCCAGGGATTCCAGCGCCTGTTCTCGACCCGGGCGGTGGTGGATCTCTTCAAGAGCCTGGCGAAGTTCGCGCTGCTGGCCTGGGTGGCCTACTCGGTGCTGGAACCCCGGATCCCCCTGCTGCTCGCCACGCTGAAGCTGCCCCTGGGCCAGTCCCTGGATTTTTTCCAGAGCGCGGTGTTCGCCCTCTACCGCAACGTGATGCTGGCCATGCTGGTGCTCGCGGTCGCGGATTTCGCCTGGCAGCGATCCTCATGGGAGAAGGGCATCCGCATGACCAAGCAGGAGGTGAAGGACGAGGCCAAGGACGCGGATGGAAGCCCCGAGATCAAGCAGAAGCAGAAGTCCATCATGCGGGCGGCGGCCAGGAGGCGGATGCTGGCGGAGGTTCCCAAGGCGACGGTGGTCGTGACCAATCCCACCCATGTGGCCATCGCCCTGCGGTACGACGAGGAGATGGCCGCTCCGGTGTGCGTGGCGAAGGGCCTGGATCACCTGGCCCTGAAGATCCGCGAGCGGGCCAGGGAAACCGGCGTGCCCACCCTGGAACGCCCGGAACTCGCCCGCGCGCTCTACCGCGTGGCGGAGGTGGAGAAGCCGATTCCCCGGGATCTGTACCAGGCCGTGGCCCAGGTGCTGGCCTTCGTCTACCGGCTGAGGGGGGCCGCGTGAGGCCCGCGATGGAGTTCGCTGGTGCCCGGGCCGAAAGGGTATTGTTAGGCCATCCCGAGGATCTCCCTTGACCCGCCCCATCGTGCTGCCCCATCTCCCATCGCCGAGCCTCCTGCTGGTGGACGACGATCCCATTCCCCTGGAAACCCTTTCGACGCTGCTTTCGGCGGAAGGATTCCAGGTGGTCACGGCCTCCACGGGGGAAGAGGCCGAGCGGAAGCTCAGGGCCGAGCAGCCCCCCTTCGACCTGGTCATCACGGATCTGGTCATGCCTGGAAAGACGGGCATGGATGTGCTGAAGTGCGCCTTGAACCGGAATCCCAGCTGCACCGTGCTGGTGCTCACCGGGTTCGGGAGCGTGCGCGAAGCCACGGAGGCCATGGAGCTGGGCGCCTTCGATTTCGTGACCAAGCCGATGCAGATTGATCAGTTCCGGAACACCCTCCGGCGGCTCATGGAGCGGCGCGATCTGGCCCACGAGCGGGATGAGCTGCGGGCCAAGGTGGCCGCCCTGACCGAACGGGCCGAGCGGTTGGAAACGACTCTTGGCCGCATGGAGATCCTGGCCAACCAGATCGCGCCCACGGGCGGTCCGGGCAGGTCCGATGCCCTGGCGGATCTTGAGCGGCTGGCTTCCTTGAAAACCAAGGGGCTCCTTTCGGACGAGGAGTTCGAACAGGGGAAGAAGAACCTCCTGTCCCGGTGGCTCGCATGAGCCTCGCGGGGCGCCGGGCGGGATGGCCCTTCCTGCTGGCCGCGCTGTCCCTGCCGGCCCGGCTCCAGGCTGCGCCGCCGCAGTCCGCCCCGCATGGTGCCGCCCCACCGCCGGCGAGGGCCGGGGAGCAGGGGGCGTTTCCCCGGGCCGCGGGCACCCGCATGACCGATGCCCAGGCCGCGGAACTGGCCAGGGAGGCCCTGGGAGCCGAGGATCCCGCCTCCATCAGGGCCGCGCTCACCCGTTTCAAGGGCCACACGTTCAAGTCCAGCAAGGTTCCCGAGCGGGAGCTCGTGCTGTATGCCCAGGGCCTGCTCGAAGCCCGCCTGGGCAACCTCCCCGCGGCGACCGTGGCCCTGAAGAAGCTCGAAAGGCAGTGGCCCAAATCGCCTTTCATGGGCGAGGCTCAGACCATTCTCGCGGAAGACGCGGTGGCCCGGAGGCGGTACAAGGAGGCGGAAGGACGGCTGCACCAGGCCTTGGCCTCGGACATCCCCTCCGAGCGCAAGCGGAAGCCGCAGGAGCTTCTGATCTGGACCCTGGTGGAGCAGGGGCGCCCGCAGGAAGCGCTGCCCATCGTGCAGTCCCTCCGTCCGCTCGCGGGCAAGGAGAAACCCAGCGAAAAGGGGCTGGCGGCCATCGTGGAGGCGCTGGGCGCCGGGGGCGAGCGGGACCAGGCCCAGGGCGTCCGCAAGGACTTCCAGAGCCTCTACCCGCGGAGTGAGCTGATGCCCCGGGTGGAGCTCGCCTGGGGCCGGCTGCTGGGACGATCCGGGGATGCGAAGGAGTCCGCGCAGATCTTCCGCAAGCTCATCAAGGATCATCCCCGATCGGCCCAGGCCGACGATGCCCGGCTCGCCCTCGCCAGCCTGCTGACCGACGGCAGTCTGCCGGACGCCACGGACATGCCCAGCGCCGAATCGCTGCTGGCCGAGGTCCGCAAGGGGGGCAAGGGTCCGGCGAAAGGCGTGGCCCAGGTCGTGGAGCTTCGCCTGCTCGTCGGGAAATCGCTGTGGGAGGATGCCCTCAACCTGGTGGATCGCATGGAGCCCGGGGTGCGGGAGGGGCAACCCGAGGTGAAGAAACTCTGGTCCGAGGCCTGGAAGGCCTGGGTGGGTCAGCGCCTGGAGAAGGGTTTTCCCGGCGAACTGCTCGCGCGGATGAAAGCCGGAGCCTTCGCGGCGCTCGACGCCAAGTCCCGCACGGGTGTCGCTGAGCTGCTCGCGGGCCATGGCCTGCTGGATCTGCTGCCCCGCCTGTTGCCCGAAGCCCCTGCCGCGGAACGGAATGGCCTGCGGAAGGCCGCACTGGCGAAGGTCCAGCCCGAGGCCCAACCCCTGGCCGTGTCGCGGCTGCTTCCTCCCAGGGGGGGCACGCCGGACGAAGCCCTCATGAGGGCCCGGGCCGAGGGCGCGCTGGAACGCTGGGCTTCCATGCGCGCGGCCCTCGGCCGGGCGCGGCCCGGAGTGGAGCGCATCAAGGCCGTCCGGCGCCTGCTTCAGCGCCCCTTCGCCCGCCTGGAAACAGCGGCCCAGCGGCGGGCCGAGGCCGAAGGCTGGCTGGCCCGTGCCCCTGAAAAGGGTGAAACGCGGGAGCCGCTCGCCATCCTCGTCGCCGATTTCCGCCTGCAGACGGGTGATGCCCGCGGCGCCCTGGCGATGTATCCCGTCCGGGCCGCCGCGCCGGAGGAGCGCGGCTGGGTGGCGCTCATGCGGGCCCAGTCCCTGGTCAATCTCGGCCAACGGGAGCAGGCCAGGGCGCTCATCAAGGAGGCCCGGGACGAGCAGGGATTCAAAGGGCAGCGGGATGCCCTCGCGAAGAGCCTGGGCGCCTACTGATCCGGATATGCTGGGGGCACATCCCCCGGAGATCCTGATGCGCCCCCTGATCGCCGTTCTTCTGTCCCTCGCCGCGCTCGGCCTTGGTGCCGCGCCCAAACCGAAGGTGAAGCTCACCACCTCCATGGGTGTGATCGTCGTGGAACTGGAGCCCGAGGGCGCGCCGAAAACGGTGGAGAACTTCCTGAAATACGTGAAGAAGGGCCAGTACAAGGGGACCATCTTCCACCGCGTCATCCCTGGATTCATGATCCAGGGAGGCGGCTATGTGGACTACCTGGGGAAGAAGCGCACGGAGGCTTCGATTCCCAACGAGGCCGACCGCGCCATGGCCGCGGGCCTGAAGAACCGCCGCGGGACGGTGGCCATGGCGCGGACGCCGGACCCCCACAGCGCCGCGGCCGAATTCTTCATCAACGTGGTGGACAACCCGTCCCTGGACTTCAAGGGCAAGGCCAATGACAAGACCTGGGGCTACTGCGTGTTCGGGAAGGTCGTGCAGGGCATGGACGTGGTAGACCGCATCAAGGCCGTGAAGACGAGCAACAAGCGCAGCGATTTCCTGAACCTTCCGGTGAAGCCGGTCCTCATCAAGGACGCGGCTCTGATCCCATGACGCCGTAGGCTTCCGCCGGGGCGCCGAGCTTGCGCAGGCTGCGCTCCAGCCGCGCGCGGTAGCGGGGCCACAGGTCCGTGTCCGGGGGCTCGAAGCGGGCCCGGTCCCAGTCCAGGAACAGGGCGCCGCCCTGGGGTGGCAGCATCACGTTCGTGGCGTTCAGGTCGGGCGACCAGAGGCCCCATTCGCACAGCGAGACCACGGCGCGGCGGATGTCCGGCGCCCGCTGGGTGGTGAGGTCCCATCGCCGGGGCCAAGGTTCCCCTTCCGCCATGCGGGTGATCAGGACGCCCTCCACTCCTATTCCGCTGGGCCGCCAGGCGTAGCCAAGGGGCTCCACCGTGGGGAAGCCAGCCTCCCATAGTCCGCGGTGGACCGCATGTTCCGCGGCGAACCGGAGATGCGTGCGGTAGGTCCTTTCGTTGAGGTGACGAAGGAATCCGCCCCGCCGGTAGGGCCTCAGAACCATATCGCCCACCCGGAGGATGCCTCCTCGTCCGAAGGCGCCGGGAAGCAGGGCCGGTTCTCCGGCGGGAACGATGCCGCCGGGTGTGCATACCCTCCATCCGCCGCCGAAACCGGGCAGTTCCAGGTTCAGGCGGCAGCCGAGGGGACGGAGCGGCATGCCGGCCTCGAAGGGCCAGCGGGGCGGGAGGGGGGGGACGATGTAGGGGTCGTGGATCATGGCGTGGACTCCAGCTTGGCGCGTCCCAGGGAGCCTGTCCAAGCATTCGCGCGGGGCGTTCCCTGGATTTGGACAGGCTCCCCGGCAGAACGCCAGGGAGGGCGATGGAACGAACCCAGGGGCAGCTGTCAACCCGGAAATGCTCCACCCACCTGCCACCAAAAGTGGGCATGGACCCAAGTGGCTTGTGATGAAAGGAATTCTTCAGATTCCGGATTCCGCTTCCCACAGTGGATGTGGAAATCGCCCCCGGGCCGGCTTGTCCGGGATGCGCATTTTCCCGATTTCTACAGAATGCCCATCCGCGTTTCCACGCCATCCATCCGCCGGGTCACTATGCTGATGGTGTGAGCGCGCGGACACCCCATCCTTCCATCCCCGCCGAGGCCTTGGCCCGGCAGGCGCGGCTGCATGCGGCGCTCCGGGCCATGGAGGAGGCGGGCCCAAGCCGGGAACCAGCATGTCTCCAGGAGCTTCGGGCGATGCTTGCCGGCCGGTCCTCGCTTGATCTCGAAGGCGGGATCGAGACGATCCTGGCCGGCGATCTCGTGGAGGAGGCGGGCGAGCTGCTTCGCGCCTCCCGTCGCGACGCGGTGGACCGGGCACCCGTCGAGGCCCTTGCCGCTTGCCTGGCCCCTTTCGCGGCCAAGGCACGGCAGCGCCGGTCGGCCCTCTGGCAGCTGGATGCGCGGCGCACGCTGATCCGTTTCGGCTATGCGAAGGAGGACGGAGCCCTCGGCTTCGACGATGGGGATCTCCACGCCCTTTTTCTCCAGGCGTTTCGCCTCGAAGGGCTTCACCTCGCCCTGGACCTCGGCAAGCGGCCCCGCCCCCTCCTGAGTGCCGGACTGCCCCTTCCCGCAGGCGCCGGCGGCCGGGCGGAGTCCATGGACGCGGTGCTGAAGCGGGAGCCGCTGGATGAGCCGGAGGCCCTGATGGCACGGCTGAACCATCGCCTGCCGGAAGGATTGCGGATCCATCAATGGGACTCGCTGCCGGGATTCGTTTCGACGGTGGGCGACCGGGCCCTGCGGTCCCACTGGCGCTGGGAGATCCCCCCCCAACACCGGATCCGCGCCGAGGCGAAAGCCGCCGCGTTCCTTGAGGCGGGTGCATGGCCCTGGGACCGCGGTGGTGCCACGCCGGATGCGCCTCTGGACCTCCGGACGCTCGTTCTCGATGTGCGCTGGGAGGGTGGCGCGCTCTGTTTCGCCACGCGCATGGGGGCCTTCCACGCGATCAATCCGCTCAAGATGCTTGGAACCATCCTGGATCTGGATCCGGCCCGCATCATGGGGCTCGTCCGCACCGGCGTGGACCTGAAACCGGACGCGCGCCTGGGCCGGGCCGAACGCTTCGAGCCCAAGCTGAAGAACATGTACGAGGACGCCGTGCTGCTGGGCGGCGGATCGAACATCGTCCTGGTGGACGAGGATGACGACGAGCCGATCCGGCTAGGCTGAGGCATCCTTGCTGATGGACAGCAGGAGCCCCAGGCAGATCAGGCTGGTGATGAGGCTGTTGGGCCCGAAGGAGATGAAGGGCAGGGGGATGCCCTTGTTGGGCGCCAGCGAAAGCACCACGCTCATGTTCATGAGGGCCTGCACGACCAGCAGCAGCACGAACCCCATGGCGCAGAGCTTCAGGTAGCTGTCGCCCACGCGGCGCGCGATGCGGTAGCCCCGCCAGAGGATTCCGATGAAGAGCGCCAGGATGGTCACGGTCCCGATCAGGCCCGCCTCCTCGGCGATGACCGCGTAGATGAAGTCCGTGTGGGCTTCCGGCAGGTAGAAGAGCTTCTGTTTCCCGCCGCCGAGCCCCACGCCCATGAAGCCCCCGTTGCCCACGGCCACGAGGCTCTGGAGTGCCTGGTGCCCCTTTCCGAGGGGATCGGCCTCAGGGTTCAGGAAGCTGGTCACGCGGGCCAGGCGGTAGGGGGAGAAGACCACGAAGGCCGTTCCAAGGGCCCCCAGGAAGGGGATGGCCAGCGCGAAGATCCATTTGGGGGCTCCGCCCAGGAACACCACCATGAGCGCCACGAAGACGATGAGAAAGGTGGTGCCGAAATCCGGTTGCCGGAGGATCAGCGCGAGCGGGATGAGCAGGATCCCCGCGAGGCCGAGCAGCTTGGGAAGGGCGTCGCGGTGGTTCGTCCAGGCCTCGCGGTTCCTCACCATCCACGCAGCCGCGATGAGCACCGACAGCGGCTTGAAGAACTCCGAGGGCTGAAGGCTCATGGGGCCCATCCGGATCCAGCGGTGCGCTCCGTTCACCTTGGGCCCGAAGACCAGCACCGCCACGAGCAGTATCACCAGGGTCAGGTAGGCCACCTGCAGGGGGCGGGGGTGGTCCTGGACGGTGGCGAGATCCACCTGGGAAAGCGCCAGCATGAACGCGATGCCGATGCTGCCGCCCAGGAGCTGGCGCGTCAGGAAGGCGGTGGCCGCCGCGTGGTTCTGGGAGGCCTTGATGGCCGAGGCGGAATAGATCCACACCATGCCCACGGCCACCAGGGCCAGGGCGAAGAGCACCAGCCAGCGGTCCACGGGACGGCGGACATCCGGGGCCATGCTAGGTGAGGGCCAGATCGCGGCGGGCCGCGGATTCGAGCTCGTGGAGGGCCTGATCCACCCAGGTGGCTTCCTGGGCCTCCACCATGAGGCGGAGCTTGGGCTCGGTGCCGGACCAGCGCACCACCTGGCGCACGCCGTCGCCCCAGCGGGCTTCTATGGCGACCATCGCCGAGACGAGGTCCCCGCAGGCCTCGACGGCCCTGCGGTCCCGGGCCACCACGTTGACGAGGCGCTGGGGCCAGGGGCGGAAGGTCCAGGCCCAGCGCCGGTCCGCGGGACGGTGGAGAAGGGCGCGCAGGATGGAGAGGGCCGCGGCGAGGCCGTCACCACTGGGGCCCACCCGTTTCTGGATGAGGTGGCCCGATGCCTCCGCGGCGAGATCCCATCCCCGCCTCGCCATCTCGCGCAGCAGGTACTTGTCGCCCACGGCGGTGCGCACGAAGGGGATGCCCGCCTGCGTCAGGGCCTGGGCCAGGCCGCCATTGGTCATCAGCGTGCCCACCACGCCTGGAGGAGCATCCCCGCAGGCCACGCGGTCCTGGGCCAGCAGCCAGACCATCTGATCGCCGTCCACGACCTGGCCCGCGCCATCCACCAGCAGGCAGCGGTCGCCATCACCGTCGAAGGCGATGCCCAGATGGGCCCGCTGGGCCACCACGGCCCCTGCGAGCGCATCCAGATGCGTGGATCCCACGCCCACGTTGATCCTCGGGCCGTCGGCGGGCACGCCGAGCCAGTGGATGGTCCCGCCCCGGAAGAGTTCGATGGCCGCTTCCGCCGTGGCGCCGTGAGCGCAGTCAATCACCACGCGGAAGTCCGGGGGAAGGGTGATTCCTTCGAGATGGGCGAGGTAGGGCCGCAGATCCAGCCGCGTGGGCGGGGCGGAGATCGTCGTGGGTTCGGCCAGCTCGTCGAAGGCCAGCTCGATGGCCCCCTCCTGCTCCTCCTCCAGCTTCTCGCCGAGCTCGTTGAAGCCCTTGAGCCCGTTGTCCTCCGGCGGGTTGTGGCTGGCGGAGATCATGAGACCCCAGGTCTTGTCGCCCTCGGTGCTCAGTTTCGCCACATTCCACGCGACGGCGGGGGTCGGGGCCATGCCAAGGACCAGCACCTTCAGGGCCAGGCCGACGCCCAGGATGAAGGCCTCGGACATGGGGCCGGAGCTGGACCTTGGATCCCATCCCACCACCAGCTGCTTCACGCCGGCCTGGCGGGCCACCTGGCCCCAGGCGGCACCCCAGCGGGAAACCTCCTCAAGGGTGAGGGGGGAGCGCGTGGCGACGCCCCGGATGCCATCGGTACCGAAATAGCGGAGACTCATTCCGCCAGATTACCCGATGGCGTGCGTCCTGAAGATTCTGAAACCCCAGCGGAGGGCCTGGGCGTGGGCCAAGGCCGTGAGGCCATCGCGCTGGTCCGGGGGGAGCGACGGCGTACCGGCCCGGGCGGCCAGGAACCGCTTGCGCGAGAGGCCGAGGCAGATCCGGTCCGCGGGCCAGGCCAGGGCGGCCGGAAGATCGGGCAGGGCCTCCCACAGGGCCAGGTCCTCGGGGAACGTGGTCCCGAAGCCGAAGCCCGGATCCAGCAGCACGCGGCCCTCGGGGATTCGCGCCCCGCGCAGGCGGTCCCGCAGGGCCCGCAGTTCCGCGATGACGGCTTCCGCGCCCTTCGGCGCCGGAGCCTCGTAGGGTGGCATATGGAATCCGGCCCCCTCCCGGCGGCTGCGCATGGCGATGAGGCCGCAGAAGGAATCCAGAACCAGATCCAGCATGTCGGGATCGGAAAATCCCGTGACATCGTTGATGACCACGGCCCCCGCCGCGAGGCCGCGGGCGGCCACGGCCGGATGGCGGGTGTCCAGGCTGAGGGGAATGCCGGGCAGGGTTTCACCCAGGGCGGACAGCACGGGCTCCAGGCGGCTCCACTCCGTGGCGGCGTCCACGGGCGCGGCGCCGGGGCGGGTGCTTTCCGCGCCCAGGTCCAGCATCCCCGCGCCGGCCGCCCGGAGCCCTCGGGCCTGGGCCAGGGCGGATTCCGGATCCATGAACCGCCCGCCATCACTGAAGGAATCCGGCGTGAGGTTCAGGATGCCGATGAAAAGGGGACCACCCATCAGGAGTGGTCCCCAATCGAACGGAGGAGCCGTCACGCGGGCTTGAGGGCGGGATCGAGCCCGGGGTCCGTGGCGGGTCCTTCCACCGCGGCCGGCGTGGGTGGCAGGGCGGCGGCCTTGGGCGGTGGCAGGGTGCCGCCCTTCATGAGGATGTCAATGTCATTGCCGTCGAGGGTCTCCCGGACCAGGAGGGCCTCGGCGATGGCCACCAGCTGGTTCCGGTGGCTTTCGATGGCGGCCTTGGCCTTCCGGTAGTTCCGCATGACGAACTCATGAACCTCCGCATCAATCATGCGGGCCGTGTCTTCGGAAATCTCCCGGTGCTGGGTGAAATCACGGCCCAGGAAGATCTCGTGCTGGCCCCCGCCGAAATTGAGGGGGCCCAGCTTGTCGCTCATGCCGAATTCCGTGACCATGGACCTGGCCATGTCCGTGGCCTGCTGGATATCGTTGGCCGCGCCCGTGCTGAGCTGGTTGAAGAAGATCTCCTCGGCGATGCGGCCGCCCATGGCGATGGCGATGCGGCTCTCCATGTAGTCCCGGGTGGTGTTGTAGCGGTCCTTCAGAGGCAGCTGCCAGGTGACGCCCAGGGCGCGGCCCCGGGGGATGATGGTGACCTTGTGGAGCGGGTCGCTGTCGGGTACCACCGCGGCGACGACCGTGTGGCCGGCCTCGTGGTAGGCGGTGATGCGCTTGTCCTCCTCGGTCATCACGAGGCTGCGGCGCTCGGCGCCCATGTAGACCTTGTCCTTGGCGTTCTCGAAATCGGCCATCTCGACCCACTTCTTGCTGCCGCGGGCGGCGGTGAGGGCGGCCTCGTTGCAGAGGTTGGCCAGATCGGCGCCGGCGAAGCCAGGCGTGCCGCGGGCCAGGACTTCCAGGTCCACATCAGGGCTGAGGGGAATCTTGTCGGTGGTATGCACCTTCAGGATCTCGAAGCGGCCCTTCACGTCGGGGCGGTCCACCACCACGCGGCGGTCGAAACGGCCGGGGCGGAGCAGAGCGGGATCCAGGACATCGGGGCGGTTGGTGGCGGCGACGAGGATGACGCCCTCGTTGCCTTCGAAACCGTCCATCTCGACCAGCAACTGATTCAGGGTCTGTTCCCGCTCGTCGTGGCCCCCGCCCAGGCCGGCGCCGCGATGGCGGCCCACGGCGTCAATCTCGTCAATGAAGACGATGCAGGGGGCGCTCTTCTTGGCCTGTTCGAAGAGGTCGCGCACGCGGCTCGCGCCCACGCCCACGAACATCTCCACGAAGTCGGAACCCGAGATGGAATAGAACTGGACCTTGGCCTCGCCCGCGATGGCCCGGGCCAGCAGGGTCTTGCCGGTCCCCGGAGGGCCCATCAGCAGCACGCCCTTGGGGATCTTGCCGCCCAGTTTCAGGAACTTGGCGGGATCCTTCAGGAACTCGACGATCTCCTTCAATTCTTCCTTGGCCTCGTCACAGCCCGCCACATCCGCGAAGGTGGTGCGCTTGGTGTTGCTGGAAAGCCCCTTGGCGCGGGCTTTCCCGAAGCTGAGCGCCTTGTTGCCGCCCATCTGGGCCTGGCGCATGAACACGAACCAGAGCACCACGAAGACCAGCAGTGGCGCCCAGAACATCAGCACATAGGCGAAGTTGTTCTCGGTGGGCTTGGCGGCCTTGAATTCGTCAAGCTGGCCCTCGGTCTTCCAGCTGAGGATGACCTTGCCCAGGTCCTGCATGGGCGGTGCCACGGTGCGGAACCGCTCGATGGCCTCGCCGGTCTTGGGGTTCTTTTCGGGCTGCCTGTAGGTGCCTTCGACATCGAAACCGGATAGCGTCACGGATTTGTACCTGCCCCCCACGCCTTCGGTGTAGAAGGTCGAGAAGGGGATTTCGATCTGCTTGCTGTTCTGGGGGATCTGGCGGAAGGCCAGCACCAAGAGGGCGATGATGCCCAGCCAGACCAGCACGCTTTTCATCATGGAATTCAAAGGTTTACTCCTTGGGGCCGGAGCCCAGGTGGCCATCCAGTGTACTAGGCCCGGGAAGGCGGCGGGCGGGGAGTATGTCCAAGCCATGGCTGGGGGCCCGATTGATCACTGGGACACGCTCCTGCGCCTTAGATGCAGATACCCACCGTCAGGTTCAGGGTTCAGGTGGAAATTCCCCCAGAAGGAGGGTTTCCGGGCATGGGCAAGGCGTTCCGCGAGCCAGGGCGCGAGGTCCCGCAGCAGGGCCGATTCCCGCGGCCAATCCAACCGCCGGAACGCGGCTTCCAGTGTCCAGCGCAGCTCTGGCTCGGTCCAGGCTTCCCGCCGGAAGGTGATGCGGTCCTCCGCGACGAACCACCTGGATCCCTCCCACCCGGTGATGAGGGCCCGGGCCAGGCGCTCGGCCTCTTCGGCCTGCAGGTGTGTCTCGAACAGGTGGCGATCCAGTTCTGGCGCCTCCTTGCGCATCTCGTCGAGAAGCGGCCGCCAGCGGTTGCGTGCGGTGAACGGCTCGGCGTTGCTGGCGTCCTCCCGCCACGGGATGTTCCGGGACTCGAGATAGCCGCGCAGATCAGCCCGGTGGGTCTCGGCCAGGGGCGACCAGCGCAGGCCCTGGCGCGGTGCCAGGGGATGCAGGCAACCCAGGCCGCCGCCGCGCGCGAGGCGCAGGAAGACCGTCTCCGTATGATCGTCCAGGGTGTGTCCCGTGGCCACCGCGCAGGCGCCGCCCTGTCCGGCCTCCTGGCGCAACCAGTCCCATCGCAGGTTGCGCGCGGCCATTTCGAGGCCGAGGCCCCGTTCCTGGGCATGGGCCTTCACGCCGAGCGAGGCTTCGGCCAGATCGAGATCCAGCGCCCTGCATAGCTGGCGCACGAAATCCGCATCCTCGGGCGATTCCGGCCGCAGCCCGTGATCCGCATGGGCCACGGCCAGATCGAGCCCCAGGCTCCTGCGGAGCGTCCAGAGCAGCACCAGCAGCGCCACGGAATCGCCGCCGCCCGAGCAGGCCACCAGCACGCGGCCGCTGACGCCATCACCGCGGCGCTGGATCTGGGCCAAAAGATCGGATTCAAAGCGGTTCATGGTTAACGGTCTAGGACAGCCGTGAAAGGAGGTCGAGGAGGGCCTTCGGCACGGGCTTCTCGCACCACAGGCCTTCGGCCCAGTCGCACATGCGGAGCGAACCCCAGTGCATGGCGCGGCCCAGGACGCCGCGGCGGAAGGCGGGGTGGGCGATGCGCGTGAGGGGCTGGGAAGGATCCTGGGCGAACTGGCTGCCGAAGGCGTCGAAGGCCGCCATGCGCCGTTCCCACACGGCGCTCACATCCACCAGCAGGTCGGGCGGACCCGGATTCTCGCCGCCCACCCAGGCCAGGGCCTCGGGGCGCCAGGGGGCGCCGGGGCAGGGGTAGTTCCTCAGGCCGGCATAGTAGGCCGCCTCCCGGGCCAGCCGGTGGGCGCGGCGATGGTCGGGATGGCGGTCATCCGGGGCGGGCAGGATCAGCACCCGGGGCCGCAGGCGGCGGATCTCGGCCATCAGGCACTGCCGGTTGGCTTCGTCCTCCGTGAAGCGGCCGTCGGGAAAGTCCAGCACCAGGCGCGTCACGCCAAGGATATCCGCGGCCGCCTGGGCCTCGGCGCGACGGGTCTCCCCGGTCCCCCGGGTGCCGAGCTCGCCGCTGGTGAGATCGAGGATGGCGGCCTTCATGCCCCGGTCCGAGGCCAGGGCCAGGATGCCGCCCACATGGACCTCCACATCGTCCGGATGGGCGCCGAGGGCGAGGATATCGAGGCCAAGGTCGTCGGAATCGGGACTCATGGTTCCTCCACCAGGATCACGGGGGTCGCGCCGTCCATGCGGTCCAGGATGGCATCTAACAGGGCGCCGTTCCGAAGCCAGGGAACCCCGGGCATCACGCGTTCCTGGGGGACGCCAAAGGGAAAGAGGGCTTGGCGCAGATGTTCGGGATCGCCTCCGAGCAGGGTGGCCGCCGCCTCCCGGTGCAGGCGCCGGTCGAGTTTCTCCAGCCGTTCGCGGCTTCGCGCCTGCTCCCGCTGGAAGCGCGCACGCAGGGGACCCGGCCAGGAGGGATCCGGATCCGCGGCCTGGAACCGCGCCGTGGGGAGGGCGCCAGGCCAGGGCGCGAAGCGATCCCAGTCGCCGAGGCGCAGCGCGTCGAGCTGCCCGGCGGACACGCGGAATCCCGGGGGCACCACGAATACGCTGGGGCGCGGGAGGGTCCCCGGCGCAGGGAGGCCCACCCGGTCCCAGAGCGGTTCGCAGAGGCGCCAGTAGGCCTGCTCCGAGGGCCCCAGCACCACGGCGGAAACGGGCAGCAGGAGGGATTGCATCAGGGGCCGGAGGGCGGCGCCGGGGCTGAGCCAGTGGCCCTGGGGCAACGGCTCGCCGCGCTCCAGCCGCTGCCGCCGGCCCGCGCGGGGATCCAAAGAGAACCAGGCGGCCTGCACCCGCGGATCCAGGGGCAGGGGGGCGCCCGCGGCGGCCAGCCGTTCGGCTTGGCGCGCCAGGGGGGACTCGAGATCGAGGCCCCGCCACCGTTCCAGCTCGGCCTGGATGGATTCGCGGTGCGCTGGATCCGTGGGCGAGAAGGGGCGGAGGCCGCGTTCCCACAAGGGCCGCCCCAGGGCAAGGACATGACCCCGCAGGGTGGGCTCCCGCGGTTCAGGCAGGGGCCCCCACAGGGCGGAAGCCTCGGCCTGGTGCCCCGGGGTCCAGGGCAGCCAGCCCGTGGCGGTGCCCAGGCGGGTGTCAAAGCGGAACCGGTGGCGCACCAGGCGACCCCCGGTCCATCCGGCCACGGAGGCCACCTCCGCGCGGTCATGATCCTCGTCCGCCATCCAATAGACGGCTTCGGCCCCCGTGCGCCGGGCCTCGGCCAGGGCCGCCAGGGCCTTGACCACGGAAAGGGCGGGGCTCCATCCGGCACCGATCTGCTGACCGGTGGCGATGACGGGCCGCGGCGCCGTCATTGACGCCCTCGGAAGGTTGGGTCCGGTCCGGTCCATCCGCGCTGTGGCGTCGTACACATGAATTCCAGCCTACCCGATATGCGATGCTCGACGGCATGCAGAGCATCGGACCCTGGATCCCCCCCGCCTCGCCCGATCTGGCCGCCCTCGCCATGGACGCCGCGGATGAGGCGGGTCTTGCCTCGCTGCGGGCCTGGCCCGAGCTGCGCAAGGGCGGCATCGGGTTCGGCGCTCTGCCGCCCTTCCTGTGCTGGCGCGGCCGGGAGGACGGTGCCTGGCATCTGGTCCTGCTCCAGGCCCGGGAGGTGGGGGCCCTGGTCCCCGGGGCGCGGACGGCGCCGCTGCCCGCGGGCTGGCTCGACTCGCTCGATCTGGAATCCCTCGCCCGGCCCCTGGCGCGGCATCCGGATTTTCCGGGCGGAGCCTCGGTCCATGTCGTGCACCTGCCTGGCGGGGAATCGTTCCGGGTCCGCACCCTCGGATCCGCGGCGCCGGAGCTGGTGGCCGAGGTTCTGAAGCGCACGAGCCACATCCAGGTCTGGAACTTGTCCGATTAGGGGCCGTGCCAAAATTACCTGTTCAGTTCGGGTTATTTTGCTACGGCCCCTTATGCCGATCCGCCACCGAATCGGCCCGTTTGTTTTGTCGCAACGGCTTAGGATGCTTCAGGAGATCGCCATGGTGAGCCTCGACCTGTCCACCCTCAAGGAAGCCGCGATGGCCGTGGCCCTGGGCCTGATGATGGGGCTCGAGCGCGAACGCAGCGGCTTCGAGCGCAGCCAGGAGGGGCGGGAGGAACCCCCCCGTGGGGAACCGGACCGCGCGGAGCCGCTGCACGGCAACCTGGGGGCCCGCACCTTCGCCCTGCTCACGCTGCTGGGTTGGATCTCCGTGAAGGTGGGCGGCGGCCATCTGGCCATGCCCATCGCCGTGATGGCCTTCGCGGCGCTGCTGATCGGCCTCTTCTACCACGCGACCAGCGCCTCGGACCGCGGCCTTACCACGGAGATCGCCGCCCTCGCCGCCCCCCTGCTGGGCATGCTGCTCACCCGCGACGCGCCGCTGGCGGTGGCCGTGGCGGTCATCGTCACCCTGCTGCTGCTGTCGAAACCCTGGATCCGGGCCTGGATCCCCAGGCTGCACCGCGAGGACCTGACCGCCGCCATGCAGCTGCTCATCGTGTTCGCGATCGTCCTGCCCATGCTGCCCGCCCGGACCCTGGATCCCTGGGGGGTGCTGTCGCCGCGCAAGGTGGGATGGATGGTGGCCCTGATCGCGGCGGTGGACTTCCTTGGCTATGCCCTGAACCGCGTGCTGGGCTCGCGCCGGGGCGCCGTGTTGACGGGACTGGTGGGTGGGCTGGTGAGCTCCACGGTGGTGACCGTCACCATGGCCCGCCAGGCCCGGGAGGACCCCGCCCTCCGCGGGCCGGGCCAGGTGGCCGTGATGCTGGCGTGCGCGGTGATGAGCCTCCGCGTGGCCGTCCTGGCGGGCGTGGTGGGGGGGGTGGCCCTGGCCCGGCCGCTGCTGCTGCCCATGGCGGCCATGGTGCTGGTGCTGCTCGGGGCCAGCGCCTGGATCTACCGTTCAGGCGCCATGCAGGTGGGCGGGGAGGAGATACCCCTCCGGAATCCCTTCCACCTCAAGCGGGCTGCCGCATGGGGGCTGGCGCTGGCCACGGTGCTGCTGGTTTCCGCCGCGGCCCGGGCCTGGTTCGGGGATCGGGGACTGCTGATCGCCGCGGGACTGTCTGGCCTGGCGGATGTGGACCCCATCACCCTCGCGGTGAGCAGCCAGGTCCGCGGGGCGGGCCTTTCAGCATTCACGGCCGTGCTGGCCATCATCCTGGCCGTGGGTGCCAACACCCTCGTCAAGGCTGGATTGGCCTGGATCTCCGGAGGCCGGGCCTTCGGCAGGCCGTTGGCCGGGATGCTCGGGGGCTCCCTGGCGGTGGCGCTCCTGGTGGCCTGGATCCAGAGCTGACGGCCTATTGGATCCTGAACAGGCTCACTTGCCGCGGTTGCTCATGCGGGTGTGGGTCACGCCTGATTTGCCCTGAGGCTTGGTGGACGCCCTCACCGCTGGCTTGGGCCCTGCGTTGGCCCTGGGCTTGGCCGCGGTGGCGGTGGAGGCGGGCTTGTCCGAGGCCTGGACGGATTTCAGGAGGTCGGCGGGGACGAGCGGCTTGGTCATGGTGAGACTCCTGCGTCCAGTCTACCCGCAGGGGGGAGAACGGATGCCTGACCGCGAGGTAAGCTCATGAATGCCGGCGGATCTTTCCGCGAGAGGGTGGGTCATGGGCGCGAAGGTGTGGGAAGGGATGGTGGTGGATTCGCTTCGGGCCTTTGGCGCATGGAAGGATGCGTCAAGGCTGGATCGGCGACGCGTGCTGGAGGCCTGGTGGGAGCAGGTGGCCCTGGTGCGGGAGGAGCTGGCCCGGGGGATCACCGAAGAGACGGGCAAGCCCATCACCCTGGCGCGGGGAGAAGTGGGGCGGGCCGAGCTGACCTTGCGCGCCACGATCGAGGCGGTGGCCTCCTTCGGGGAAGTGGCGGTCCCCTACGATCTCATGCCGGGCGCGGAAGGCTGCAAGGCCGTGCTGCGCCGCTTCCCCATGGGCCCGGTGCTGGCCATCACGCCCTTCAACTTTCCGGTGAACCTGGCCATGCACAAACTGGCACCCGCCGTGGGCGCGGGTTGCAGCGTGATCTGGAAGCCCTGCCCGCAGGCCCCGCGCACGTCCCGCCTGCTCTGGGAGAGCTTCGAGGCGGCGCGGCTCCAGGCGATGGCGCCGGTCCACCTGATGCAGCTGGCGGGGCCGGATCCGGCCGCCGCCGAGGAACTGGCCCGGGATCCCCGCATCGCCGCCGTGAGCTTCACCGGCTCCGAACGCGTGGGGCGGCATCTGGAGCGGGTCCTGGCGGGCAAACGGCTGCTGCTGGAACTGGGGGGGAACGGCGCCGTGGTGGTGGACGAGGGCGTGGATGCCGCGGCCGTGGCCCGGCAGATCGCCCCCGCGGCAGTGGCCGGCGCCGGGCAGAGCTGCTCCAAGGCCCAGCGGATCTACGTGCACCGCCGGCTCTGGGACACCTTCGTTCCCGCCTTCGTGGATGCGGTGAAGGCGCTGCCCGTCGGCGATCCGATGGATCCGGCCACCGTGGTGGGGCCCATGATTGACGAAGGGGCGGCCCAGCGCATGGATGACACCCTCAACCGGGCCCTGGGCCAGGGAGCCGTGATCCTGCTGCGTGGGACCCGCCAGGGCGCCCTGCTTCCTCCTGCCATCCTCACGGGCGTGGATGAACTGGATCCCCTCCAGTGCGAGGAGTGCTTCTCCCCGGTCACCCTCGTGACAGTCGTGGACTCCTTCGAGGATGGCCTTGATCGCGCCGCGGCCACGCGCTTCGGACTGCGGGCCTGCGCCTACAGCCGGGATCAGCGGCACCTCCGCTTGGCGGAATCGAAACTGCGGGCGGGCGGCGTGCTTCTGAACCTGCCGCCCACCTTCCGCCTCGACGCGGCGCCCTTCGGGGGCGTCGGGGCCAGTGGCAACGGATTCGAGGGTCCGGCCTGGGCGATGGAGGGCTTCACGGAAGGCCGCCTCATCGTCGAAGGCCCGGCCCTGTAAGATTCGAGGAGGAGTCCCGCCCATGTCCTTGACCATGCCCTTCCAACCCGGTGAGCTGGTGGTGGTGGTGCTCCAGTCCCCGCGGGAGCGCGTCTGGGGCCGCATCCTCGGGCTGGATGCCGCGGGCGTCGCCCTCCGCGGGCTGGACCTGACCCCCTGGGAGGAGGTGCTGACCCTCGTCCGCACGGGGCAGGCCGATCAGGTGGCCTTGGGCACCCGCTTTCTGCCCATGCATCGCGTCGAGACCATGTACCTCGATGAGGCCAGTTCGGGTGCTCCCAGCCTGGCGGACGACTTCCGTGCGCGATCCGGGCAGGATCCCCACGCCTTTCTCGCGGACCCCCCCACGCCCAAACCCGTCTCCCGGCCCCCGAGGACCCCATGACCCACGCCAACCACACCCACTGGATGGAGCGTTTCCGCGCCCGCGCCAAGGGGCTGCAGCGCCACATCGTGCTCCCCGAGGGCCGGGACGATCGCACCCTCCAGGCCGCCCAGCTGCTGCTGGACCAGGGCCTCTGCCGCCTCACGCTGCTGGGTGATCCCGCCGGCATGGCGCAGCGGGGCGCGGCCCTGGGGCTCTCGCTGCAGGGGGCCGAGCTGTTGGATCCCGCCGGCAGCGCCCTGCTGCCGGAACTGGCGGGGGCCTACTACGAGCGCCGGAAGGCCAAGGGCATCAACGAGGCCCAGGCCCTGGAAGCCGTGCACAATCCGCTCTGGTTCGGCGCGATGCAGGTGCAGACGGGCCACTGCGATGGCCTGGTGGCCGGGGCCCTGAACACCACCGCGGAGACGGTGCGGGCCTGCCTCCAGGCCATCGGTGCCGCCAAGGGCATCAAGACCGTCTCCAGCTTCTTCCTGATGATCCACCCGGACGCGGCCTTCGGCGAGCAGGGCGCCATGCTCTTCGCGGACTGCGCCGTGGTACCCGATCCCACGCCCGATCAGCTGGCGGACATCGCCCTGGCTTCGGCGGAGAACGCCCGCAGCGTGCTGGGCGTGGAACCCCGCGTGGCCCTGCTCAGCTTCTCCACCCGGGGATCCGCCGAACACCCCCGCGTGGACAAGGTGCGCGCCGCCCTGGCGATTCTCAGGGAGAAGGCGCCCAACCTGGCCGTGGATGGTGAGCTGCAGGCCGATGCGGCCCTGCTTCCCTCGGTGGGCCAGAAAAAGGCGCCGGGCTCTCCCGTGGCGGGCCGGGCCAATGTGCTGGTCTTCCCCGATCTGGATGCCGGGAACATCTCGTACAAGCTCACGGAACGCCTGGGCGGCGCCGTGGCCCTGGGTCCGCTGCTCCAGGGCCTGGCCCGGCCCGCCAACGACCTGAGCCGGGGGTGCAGCGCCCAGGACATCGCGGACGTGGCGGTGCTGACGGCCCTCCAGTGAAGCGCCTCGCCCTCTTCATCTCGGGCACCGGCGGCAACGCCCTGAACCTGCTCAGGGCCTGCCGCGAGGGCCGGGTGCCGGGCCTCCCAGTCCTGGGGCTCGCGTCCACGGGCAGCGCCGGAGGCCTCGCGCGGCTCGAAGCAGAAGGGCTGGCCACGGCCGTGGTCGTCCGCACGGATTTCGATTCGGACGAGGCCTTCTCCGAGGCCTGCTACCGGGAGGCCGAGGCCGCTGGCGCCGAGATCATCTGCCTCTGTGGATGGCTGAAGAAGCTCGCGGTGCCGCCGCGGTGGGCCGGCCGCATCCTCAACATCCATCCGGGGCTGCTGCCCCGGTACGGCGGACCCGGCATGTACGGCATGCGCGTCCATCGCGCGGTGCTGGAGGCGGGCGAGGTGGAATCCGGGGCCACGGCGCACCTCGTGGATGGCGAGTACGACCACGGGCGGATCCTCGATCAGATGCGGGTGCCGGTCCTGCGGGGCGATACGCCGGAGGATCTCCAGAGGCGGGTGTACGCCGCGGAGATGGAGCTGTTTCCCAGAGCCCTGGCCGCGTTCCTGGACAAACAGGCATAGACTATTGCCATGAGCACGCAGCAGGAGCGAAGTGCCACTTTGGCAAAGCCGAAGCCCGAGCGCGAGGCAGGAGCCGAGCACCACCGGACATTCGTCCGGCCCCGAAGGGGTGAGGCCCAGGATGGGCCGAATGAGGGGCACGGTACAGGGAGGCTCTACCTCGGCAAGCGAAGCGCGCCGGAGCACGCGCAGCGTGCGATAGGTGGAGGTGCCGTGTGATCCCCCTCCACACCGCCGACGAGATGCGGGCCGCGGAGCGCCAGGCCATCGAAAGCTGGGGCATTCCGTCGCTGATCCTCCAGGAGCACGCTGCCCTGGGGGCCTTGGCCCTGCTTCCTCTGGGCGAGCCGATCCACGTGCTGGCCGGTCCCGGGAACAATGGGGGCGATGCCCTGGCCCTGGCCCGCCTCGCACGGCTGCAGGGCCGCGAGGTCGCGGTGTGGTCCCCCTTCGCCCAGCCCGAGTGGCGCGGGGACGGGGCGCTCCAGGCCCGCCTGTGGAAGGGGCTCGGAGGCGAGATCCACACCGGTGCCGACCCTGGCGGGATCATGCGGTCCTGGCGGGGCTGGGCGGTGGACGGCCTCTTCGGCCTGGGCACCACGCGGCCCCTGGATGGTCCGGCGGCCACCTGGGTGAAGGCCCTGAACGCCAGTGTCCTGCCGGTGCTGGCCCTGGACCTGCCCTCGGGTCTGGATCCCAGTGCGGCGGAAATCCCCGGCGAAGCCGTGCGCGCCACGCGGACCGCCTGTTTCGGGGCGCGCAAGGTCTGCCACGGATTGATGCCCGCCCGGGACCATTGCGGCGAGATCACGGTGATCCCGATCCCGCTGGGCCAGGCGCCGAAGGCCGGGATGCACCTGCTGGACCGCCCGGTCCTTTCCCCCAGGGCCTGGAATGCCCACAAGGGCAGCTTCGGACACGTGGCCATCCGGGCGGGCAGCCTGGGCATGAGCGGGGCCGCGGTGCTGGCGGCCCTGGGCGCCCTGCGCGTGGGCGCGGGCCTGGTGACGGTGCTTGCGGAACCCGATGTCCGCGCCGAGATCGCGAGCCAGGTGCCCGAGGCCATGGTGCGCCCCTGGCGCGGATCCGTGCCCGAGGAGGTGGATGTCCTCCTGGTGGGCCCCGGGGGCATCTCCCAGGTGCCGGACTGGGACGGCCCCCTGGTGGTGGATGCCTCGGCCCTGAAAGAGGGTGAGGGAAAACGGTGGATGGAGCGGCCTGGCACTGCCATCACGCCCCACCCGGGTGAATTCGCACGGCTCTTCCGGCTCGCGCGCCCGCTCCTGATGGACGAGCGCCTGGCCCAGGCCCGCCAGGTGGCCGCCGGGAAACCCGGCGTCCTGATCCTCAAGGGGGCCCAGAGCGTCATCGCCGGCGGCGCCCGGGAGGACCTGTGGATCAATCCCACGGGCCATCCGGGCCTGGCGACGGGGGGCAGTGGCGATCTGTTGGCGGGCATGGTGGCCGGTTTCCGCGCCCAGGGCCTGCCCATGCGCGAGGCGGCGGCCGCGGCGACCTGGTTCCATGGCGCCGCCGCGGACCGCCTCCCCGGCGCGGGTCTGCTGCCCCGGGATCTTGCGGATCTGCTGCCGGAGCTGCTGCGTGGCTGAACGGTTCCTGGACGACGACTCCGCCACGGAGGCCCTGGGCGAGGCCCTGGCCCGGATCACGCCGCCCGGTGGAACCTGGCTGCTGCGGGGCGAACTGGGCGCGGGCAAGACCACCTGGACCCGGGGCTTCCTGCGCGGGTTGGGGGGCGATCCCTACGATGTGGCTTCGCCCACCTACGCCGTGCTGCACCGTTATGAGCTTCCGGTGGGCTGCCTCTTCCACCTGGATCTCTACCGGCCCGGGCCGGATGGCTCCTGGAACCTGGGCCTGGAGGAGGCCATCACGGCTGCCGACCGCCTGGTGGTGGAGTGGGCGGGCGAGGATGGCCCCTGGCCCACGGCCTGGGTGGCCCGCCTGAGGATGGTGGCCGAAGGCGGGGGCCGCCGGGCGGAATGGACTCTGCCTGGCGAGCCTGTCGCTTGATGATCGGTTCCTGAGTCTGCTCCTGACCCTGGCGGGGGTGCCGTTCGAAGGGAGCTCGGCGCCACCGATGCCGCGGCGGGACGAATAATTCACTTCACAAATCCGCGAAATGCCTTAGGATTCGGGCAAATCCCGGGGGGGCGATGCTGAAGGGACGTGAACGCCACGGAATCGGCGAGGTGATCGCCGTGGACCGGAACTATGTCCCCATGCAGGAAGTCAGCCGCCGCCGCGCCCTGTGCGCCGTCGTGTCCGGCCGGGCCCACGTGTTGAACCCAGTGACCTTCGAGCGTCACGGCAATCTGGAGGGCCGCCTCGACCTGATCATCTTTCCGCATGTCCAGGCCTGCAGCGATTCGAAGCTGCTGCTGGGCCGCCTGGAACGCCGGGTGCTGCGCCGCGATCACTTCGTCTGCCAGTACGAGGGTTGCCAGAAGAAGGCCACGACCGTGGATCACGTGCTGCCCCTCTGTCAGGGCGGATCCACCACCTGGCAGAACCTGGTGGGGTGTTGCCTGACCTGCAATCAGACCAAGGGCGGGCGCACCCCTGAGCAGGCCGGGATGGTGCTGAAGCGCCAGCCCAAGGGCCCGCGGGCCCACCTCTTCGAGCAGTTCGAGGCGCTTCTGAAGCGGGCCAACGCCGCCTGAGCCGCCACCATCAGCCGGTGATCGCGCGGGTCTTGAGGTGCAGTTCGGCCCATTCGCGGGCGGGATCGCTGCGCCGAGTGATGCCGCCCCCCGCCCAGTAGGTGAGGCGATCCCCCTGGATCTGGGCGGTGCGGATGGGCAGGGCCAGATCCAGGTCGCCGCCGGGAGAGATCCATCCGATCGCCCCGCAGTAGAACCCCCGGGGCCCGGCCTCGGCCTGGGCCAGGTGGCCGCAGACCGCGTGCTTCGGCGCCCCGGTGACGCTCCCGCCGGGCAGCACGGCGCGGAGGAGATCGGCCAGACCCAGCCCCGGCCGGGCGGTGGCCTCCACGGTGCTGACCAGGTGCTGGACGGTGGGGTAGGGCTCCACCGCCATGGGCCGGACCACGCGCACCGATCCGGGCCGGGCGACGCGCCCCAGGTCGTTCCGCACCAGGTCGAGGATCATGGTGTGTTCCGCGCGCTCCTTGGGGTCGGCGGCCAGGGCTTCCGCCGCCGCCCAGTCCCGCTCCGGATCGCCGCTCAGGGGCGCGCTCCCCTTGATGGGCTGGGACCAGAGGCGGTCCCCCCGGCGGGCCAGCAGGCGCTCCATGCTGAGGCTCAGCAGGCGCAAGCTGCCGAGGTCGAGCAGGGCGCCGAAGGGTGGCCGGGCCCGGCGGAAGGCCGAAAGGGCGAAGGTCACCGGGTCTCCTTCGAGGCGCCCCTCGAAGGGCACGCAGAGGTTTGCCACATAGAAGCCGCCCTCCAGGATGCGTTCCTGGATGCGCTCGACGGCCGCCCGGTGCCCGGGCTCACTCCACACCGGGGCCAGGTCCAGCGAGGCGCGGCCCAGGGTGCAGACCGGCGCGAGGCGGGCCCGCCAGGCGGCGGGATCGGGCGGATCGGGGGTCCAGGACCAGAGTTCGGCCTTCCCGTCCTTCAGGTGCAAGGCTTCGCGCACAGCCGTCCAATGCTGTCCCAGGTGGCCGGGATCCAGGGGTTTCCGGGGCAGGTTCGCCTCATCGCAGGCCAGTTCGAAGGTGGCCGCGCCGACCCAGGGGAGAGACTGAGCAGCCAGGGCCGATTCGAGGGCCCCCCACGGGGAGAGGGGCAAGGGCACCTGTTCCAGGAGGGTGGTCCAGGCGTGGCCGTTCCAGGTGGAGGTGAGGACCGGCCCCGGCAGGGCCAGGAGGCCTTCCCCAGTGTGTCCCGTATGAAGCCAGGGGAACCCTTCCCGCAGCATCCCCTGCGCACAGGCTGGCCAGGGGCCCGGGAGCTGGAAGGGCATGCGATGCCTGGGAATGAGGTCCATGGAGGCTCCGGTCCGCGAGCCGGAAAGGCGGGCGGGAGCACCCTCCGGGGGGGAGGGCGCGATGCATGGGGACATCATCCCATCGGAATCTGGAACTGCGTCTGTTGACTAGCGTTGAAAAAAATTGCACTAACAAATTACGTTCTTGTGACAGTTAATGAACGAAAAATGGGCTTTTCTTTTTTCCAGCTTGGTTCTAGGCTTTTTGATCAGGAGGAACTCCCATGCCTTCAGTGGATATCAGTTCTCAAACCGGCAAGGACTTCGCGGGAGATGCGCTGATCGTTCCGGTTTTCTCCGGACGCGAACGCCATCGTCTGCCCCTCGCCATCAGCAAGGTCGCCCGGCAGGTGATGGACGAGGAGGATTTCAAGGCGGACTATCTTGAAGTTGTCCCACTGCATCATCCCAATGGCGTCAAGGAGAGCCGCTGGATGGTGCTGGTGGGCCTCGGCGATGAAGAGAAGGTGACGATCAACAAGATCCGAAAGGCCGTGGGCACCGCGGCCCGGTTCTGCCTCAAGAAGAAGTGGAAGAAGATCGGCGTGCTTTCGCCGTCCACCTCCACCATTGACCACGACGCGGTGCAGGTGGCGGTGACCGAAGGGGCGCTGCTCGCCAACTATGATTTCGTCGCGTTCAAGGGCGGCAAACAGGAGCCTAAGCAGTTCGCCTCCATCGAGATCTTCACCAACGGCGACGACACCCGTAAGGCGCGCCGCAAGCTGCCGATGGTCGAGATCGGCGTGGCGGCCTGCCACCGTGTGCGGGACCTCGCCAATACGCCCGCGGGGGATCTCTATCCCGAAGTCTTCGCGGAAACTGCGGCGAAGCTGGCCAAACAGCACAAGCTCCATTGCGAGGTGCTGGACGTGCCAGCGCTCGAAAAGGGGGGGTTCCGGTCGGTGCTCGCCGTGGGCCAGGGCAGTGTCCGGCCCCCCAGGGTGGTCAAGCTCGAATACAAGCCGAAAGAGAAGCCCAAGAAGCACGTGGTGCTGGTGGGCAAGGGAGTCTGTTTTGATTCCGGGGGGCTCTCCCTCAAGGATGCCTCCGGCATGGAGACCATGAAGGACGACATGACCGGCGCCGCCATCGTGCTCGCCACCCTCGTGGCCTGTGCCCAGCTTGATGTTCCCGTCCAGGTGACGGGCCTGATCGGCCTGGTCGAGAACATGCCCTCGGGATCGAGCTACAAGCCCGGTGACGTACTCCGCAGCCGCAGCGGCAAGACCATCGAGGTGCTCAATACGGACGCCGAAGGCCGCCTGGTGCTCGCGGACCTCCTCCACCTGGCCGGGGAACTGGGCGCCGACCATGTCGTGGACCTGGCCACCCTCACCGGGGCCGCGCTCGTCGCCATGGGCGATGGTGTGTCCGCCGTGATGGGCACCGACCAGAAGCTGGTGGACCACCTCATGGATGCGGGCAGTTCCGTGGGGGAGTACCTCTGGCAGCTGCCCCTGGTCGAGGAATACACGGACCTGCTCAAGAGCCCCCTGGCCGATCTGAAGAACATCACCGGCATCCGTTGGGGCGGCACCATCACCGCTGGGCTCTTTCTCCGGGAGTTCGTGGGGGGTGGATCCTGGGCCCATGTGGACCTGTCGGGCGGCTGGTCAGGCAAGGAGCGGGACTACCGCACCCATGGCGGGAGCGGCGAAGGCCCCCGATTCCTCCTGGAATGGCTCATGGATTGAGGAACCGGTGGAAACCGGGTCGAAAAGGGGGGCATCGCCCCCCTTTTTTTCAAATAGATGGAGATGTCCCCCTTGACCGCAGGGCTCGGATGGGGATTTATTGAGGACTGCCCTCAAGCCACCTGAGACCCACACCCCTCGGAGTTCCCATGGAAGCGATGGAGACCCTCACCAAGGCCGACCTCTCCCGGCACCTGATGGAGCGGCTCGAACTGGGAAAGAAGGACGCGGATCTCCTGGTCAACACGTTCCTGGAGAGCATCATCGAGTCCCTCAAGACCGGCGAAGGAGTGGAGCTGCGCGGCTTCGGCAGCTTCCGCCTGCGGGACCGCCGGGCCCGCCAGGGCCGCAACCCGCGCAGTGGCGAAAGCATCCAGGTGCCGCCGAAGCGCGTGGTCTATTTCAAGCTGGGCAAGGAATTGCGCAGCAAGCTCATTGACGAATAACCCCCTCGTTCCGATCTGGAGTCCCCATGCGCCTTCGCCATCTGCTCCTTCCTCTCCTGGCGGTGTTCGCGATGAGCGCACCGGCCTTCGCCCAGACGAAGCTATCCAAGGCGGAGAAGGCGAAGCTCCCCCGCATCGCCATCCTTGATTTCAAGACGGCGCCCGATGCCTGGCACGGCTGGCGCCACGGCGGGTGGGGCAATCAGATGGGAACCATCTCCAATCAGCTGCGGGACCTCTTCACCACCGAGATCGTCGAGAAGGGCCAGAACAAGATCCGCGTCATCGAGCGGGAGCGCCTGGCCGAGATCCGCGGGGAACTGGATTTCCAGCAGAGCGGCGAGGTGGATACCGCCACGGTCCAGAAGATCGGCAAACTGCTTGGTGTGAAGTACGTGATGACCGGCAAGGTCACCCGGTTCGCCTACAAGGAGGGTGGCTTCAAGACCGGCTGGGGGGTGGGCGCCCTGGTGAGCAAGGTGACCGGGGATGGCATGGCCGGGGCCGTGGCCGGCAGCGTGAATATCAAGAAGGCCTCCTTCACGGGCCGGCTGGACATCCGGCTCATCGAGGTGGAGACCGGCGAGATCCTGGGGGCCTGGAAGGACGAGGACAAGGTCGCCGATACCAGCGTCAAGGTTGCGGGCACGGGCGCCGAGGTGCAGTACGACGAGGAGCTGGTGAACAAGGTGTTCGAGCCCATCGTCCAGCGCATCACCCCCAAGCTGCTGCGTGCCACCGTGTCGGCCAACGAAGACGAGTGATCCGGGAAGGCTCAGCGGATCGGACGGGGCCCCGCGGGGCCCCGTCCGGTATCCAGAGGAAACCAGGTGTCAACCGCCGTCCGGATGGCCCCGGCATAGTCCGGACCCAGGGCTTCAGCGCAATGGAGATGCCAGGTGGGGACTTCGATCACGCGTCCCGTCTGGAAGTGCGCCGCCACGGACCGCTGGACGTCCGGGGGGGCGAGACGGTCCTGGGCCGCCAGGAAGCAAAGGCTGGGCGTGTGGAGGCGCGACCCGTCCAGGCGGCGGAGGAGGTCCGTCTCTTCGGGGGGGTAGCCGCCCATGTGCCCGGCGGCGAAGGCCGCCGCGGCGCCGATGGGAGGCGCGAGGAGGTGCCACCAGCGGTCTTCCGGTCCCCGGACCAGGCGCTCGGCGAAGCTGCGGGCGCTGGCCGGGGCGCCCTCCCAGATGATTCCGGCCAGGGGTCCCTGGCCTTCCCGTTCCAGTTCGGCGAGTGCCAGCAGGCCCACGGAGGCGCCCAGGCTGCGCCCCAGAAGGAGGATCCTGCGGCGGGGGAGGCCTGAGGCCTCCAGGTGGTGCACCATCCGCACCACTTCCCGGGATTCCATCACGCCGAAGGTGACGGAGGGGGCGGGTCCCCCCCGGCGCAGGGCATCGTCCCGCCGCCGGTAGGTGAAGATCGCGGCGTCGAGCCGCGGGAGCCACTTCAGGGCGGGGCTGGTGCCCCAGCGGTCGTCGCCGAATCCGTGGAGCAGGAGCGCGACGCCGGGCGAGGGCGTGGGACGCGTGAAACGCCAGAGCTGGAGGCCTTCCACTTCCTCGCTGCTCCAGGTGCCGCCTGGGTCCCCATCCTGGCCCTCGGCCAGTTCCCGGTAGGTGGCCTCCACCCGGGCCAGGGGCTGGGGCCGGTAGAAGGGTGGGTCCACCAGTTCCCGGGCCACGGCCCGGGTTTTCCATCCGGCGAATCCAACGATCCCCAGGAGGGAGACCAGCCCCGGAAGGAACCAGACCACCCGCCTCACCAGTAGCCCGTGGTGATGAGAAGATCGGCGCCAGCCGCGGGCATCCAGCACTGGCAGCCGAGCCGCTGATCGGCTCCTGCTGCATTCTTGGTGAGGACGGCGGCTTCGCGGGGGGAGGGGGGATCCAGGACCCCGGCGCCCCGCAGGATGGTCATCAGACACTTTCCGCAGGCGCCCTTACCCGAACAGGCAGAAGCCACCGGCAGGCCCACCTCGATGCATCGGGCCATGAGCGTCCCCCATTCGCCGAGGATGTGGTCCCGCTGGCGGGTCCGGGCCACCACGACCATGGCTATTTCAGGAGGGTCGCGGTCACGCCTGGAAGGCCCTCGGCGGCGGGGAGTGGATCCGGCTTGCCGTAGAGCACCGAATCGAGCCGCTGGGTGAGCGTGACCTGGTAGATGCCCTTGCCGGCGGGCAGGTCCAGTTCCCCCATGTCCGGGCTGAAGGCTTCGCGCTGGCTGGTCAGAAAGAACCGGTGCTTGCCAGGTGTGAGCCCCTTCACCTGGAGGATGATGGCGCCCTTGGGGAGCTGCTGCACGGGGATGCGGGCGCCGTCCAGAGTGAGTTCCACGGGGCCTCGCACGGCCTTGGTGAACCGGAAGACGATGGAACCCGCGGGGATGGGGGAGCTGGGCGCCAGGGGCACCTTGCGGCAGCCCAGGAAGGACGCGGCGCCCAACAGCACCATGGCGGGAAGGACGGGGTGGAACCTCATGAAACCTCCGGATCCTCCATCATATGCGATGAAAGACCCCGAGGTCTCAGCCCCGCTCGATCAGCACGGCGGCCTGGGCCGCGAGGCCCTCACCGCGGCCGGTGAACCCCAGCTTTTCCGTGGTGGTGGCTTTCACGTTCAGCGCGTCCGGAGGAAGGCCCATCAGAGGCGCGATGAGGTCGCGCATCCGCAGGCGATGGAGTCCGATCTTCGGGCGTTCTCCGATGAGACACACGTCCGCGTTCACGACCCGCCATCCCCGCTCGGACAGGTCGCCCATGACCCGTTCCAGCAGCTGTGCCGAGTCCGCGCCCTTGTAGGCCGGGTCAGTGTCGGGGAAATGCTGGCCGATGTCTCCGAGGCCCGCCGCGCCGAGCAGGGCGTCCATGAGGGCGTGGAGCATCACGTCCGCATCGCTGTGCCCCGCGAGTCCGCGATCATGCGGGATCTCGCAGCCCATGAGAACCAGCGGACGGCCCTCTTCCGGCGCCGCGAAACGGTGGACGTCGAATCCCTGTCCGACCCGGAACACGGTCATGTGCCCTCCGCCCCCAGCACCTGGTGGTTCCCCGTGGATTCATCCGAGATCTTGAAGGTTCCGGTGATGGGATGCTCGGGCAGGGTGATGATGACCTCGGTCCCGCTGCCTTCTTCGCTGAGGAATTCCAGGGTCCCGCCGTGTTCCTCCACGATCTTCTTCACGGTGGCCATGCCCAGGCCCGTGCCCTTCTTCTTCCCATAACTGAAGAAGGGCTCGAAAATCCGTTTGATCACCTTCCGGGGGATGCCATGCCCCCGGTCCTTCACGCGGATCTGCACCCCGCCCGTGACCTGGTTCCAGGCGACGAGAATCTCGCCGCTCATGTCGGTGGTGGCATCGAGGGCATTGGCCAACAGGTTCTCCATGACCCTCGTGAAGCGGCCGGGGTCGAGTTTCACCTGGCAGGACATGCCATCGGTTTTGAGGTTGACCCCCATTTCCGCGGCCCGGGGGATCATGGGTTCGAGGATGGCGTCCAGGAAGGGCCGCAGATCCACGGTCTCCCGGTTGGGCTCGCGCACCTTCGCGAAATCGAGGACATCCTGGCTCAGGTGGGTGAGGCGGTCCACGCACTCCAGGATCTTCCGGCAGTGATGGCGGATCTTGTGATCCTCGGTGGACAGCTCCAGCAGGTCCGCGTGTCCCCGCAGCACGAACAGGCCATTCTTGAAGTCGTGCACGATGGAACTGGCCACCTGGCCCACGGTCGCCAGCACATGGCTGCGGAGGTTCTCCTCGGAGAGCCGGGTCCGTTCGATGGCGATGGCGCACAGGGAAACGATGGCCTCGAAGGTCTCCCGGTCCGGCGGTTCCGTGATGGGACGCCGGCTGTCGAGGTAGACGACGCCGATGCGGCGGCCCTGCAGCAGCAGGGGGAGGCAGAGGATCGTCTTCAGCTCCAGTCGCTGGATGGACAGATGGCTCATCAGCAGGTGGTCTTCGGCGACATTGAGGATCCAGATGGGATCCCCGGTCTCGAACACCTTGTGGACGCTGGAGAGCGAGAGCTGGATGGCCCCTTCCAGTTCCTGTCCCAGGTTGCGCTGCACGCGGGTGGCCAGTTCCCCGTCCTCCAGCAGCATGAGGAAGCCGCGGTCCGTGCCCGAGATGGCAAGGAGGCGATCCAGGGATTGTTCCAGCAGATCTTCGAGATCAATTTCCTGGGCCAGGAGCTGGGCGGTCTCCAGAATGGCCTGAAGGTGCAGTTCGGAGCGGCTCTGGTCCAGGCTCAGCAGGGTCAGGGTATAGGCGCCGTCCGCCAGGCGGAGCGGCGTGCCGGGCTCCCAGGCTGCGCGACCCAGCTGCTGGTCCTTGTAGAAGCTGCCATGGGTGGTCTGAAGATCCTCGGCCCACCAGATGTCGTCCCGGAGCTCCAGGCGCATATGGTTGCGGCTGATCATGCTGTCCGAAAGCACCACATCGCACAGGCTCTGCCGGCCCAGGGTGACCGAGCGGGTGAGCGGCACGGCGCGTTCGAATCCATGCCGGTCGCGGATCAGGAGCTGGTAGCGCTGGGCCACGACATCTCCCGGTGTTGGAGGAAGGGGGGCGGAGGAGGTTCGACTTGGTGAGTCCAAGATTATCCGGCCACCGGCTGGACACAAGTGGAAGTCCCGTGAGGGAATAGAAGCCATGCACCGACACCCCGATCTCGACCCCACCGCCGCCTCCGAGGATCCGGCCGAATACTCGCTCAGGCCGCAGAGACTTCAGGAATATATCGGCCAGGAGAAGGTGAAGGCCCGTCTCGAGATCGCCCTCCAGGCCGCCACCCGGCGCGGGGAGGTGCTGGATCACGTGCTGCTCTTCGGCCCTCCGGGATTGGGGAAGACGACCCTGGCCCACGTGCTGGCCAACGAGATGGGTGCGCCGTGCAAGGTGATCCAGGCCCCCGCGCTGGAAAAGAAGGGCGACCTGGCCGCCATCCTCACCAACCTGGAAGCCGGTGAGTTCCTTTTCATTGACGAGATCCACCGGCTGCCCGCGCCCATCGAGGAACTGCTCTACTCCGCCATGGAGGATCGCAAGCTCGACATCCTCATCGGGCAGGGCCCCAGCGCCCAGACCCTGAAGGTGGATCTGCGCCCCTTCACGCTGGTGGGCGCGACCACGCGGGCCGGGCTCATCTCCAAACCGCTCCATGACCGGTTCGGCATGGTCCATCGCCTGGAGTTCTACACCCGGGCGGAGCTGGCCATCATCGGTCGGCGCTCCGCCGATCTCCTGGGCATCCACCTCGCCACGGAAGGGTCCGAGGCCATCGCCCGCCGCAGCCGGGGCACCCCGCGCATCTGCAACCGCCTGCTGCGCCGGTGCCGCGACTATGCCGAAGTGAAGGGCGACGGGACCATCACCCTGGCCTCCGCCGAGGCATGCCTGAAACTTCACGAGGTGGACGATCTGGGGCTGGACGCCCTGGATCGGGAGTATCTCCAGGCCATCTGCCACAAGCACCGCGGGGGCCCCGTGGGCCTGCGCACCCTGGCCGCGGCCCTGGGCGAGGATGACGGCGCCTTGGAGGACCTGGTGGAGCCCTACCTCATGCAGGTGGGATTCCTGGACCGGACGCCCCAGGGAAGGAAGGCCACCGATGCCGCCTATGCCTACCTGGGCGTGACATCCGATCCGGGGCCGCTGTTCCGGTAGGTCAAGGAGCGCCTAACAAAACCCCATCGCGGCATCGTCGGGTGTTGGTAGGCGCTCGCTCTAAAGCCTGGAATCGGCCTTTTTCAGCTCCGGGAGTTTCCCGGGAACCGGAAGCGATCCGCCCTTGGCCGCCCCGCCGGCCTCCAGGTTCTGGGTCACGTCCTTTCGGACGCAGACGCCCTGGAGCGTCCCACCCTCGTCCACCACCAGCGAGCCGACTTCCACATCGCCTTCCACATAGCCCGTGCCGTGGATCTCCAGGCAGTCGGTGATCTTCATGGTGCCTTCGGCCCGGCCCGTCACCACCAGGTGCTTGGCGAAGATGGTGCCCTTCACCAGACCCCCGGGGGCGATGGAGACCTCGCCCGTGGAATGGATGATGCCGTCCACCGTGCCTTCGACGCGCAGACTGCGGGTGCCGGTATGGATCTCCCCGGTCAGCGTCACATCCTTGCCCAGCAGGGAGTGGATGGCGGGAGCGGATTCAGGCTTGGATTTATTGCTGCGGAAGACGGCCACGGGTTGCTCCTTCAGGACGGCTTGCCAAGGGCACGAAGCCACTGGCGCTGGAGCCGGAGGTAGGGCTGGGGATTGACGGGCTTTCCGCTCTGGCGGACCTCGTAATGGAGGTGGACGCCGGTGGCGTTGCCGGAACGCCCCATGGTCCCCAGAATATCGCCCCTGGACACCTTCTGCCCGGCTTTCACCAAGGCGTGGTTCAGGTGGGCGTACAGGGTCTCCCGATCCGGGGTGTGGCGGACCCGCACACCGTATCCATAGCGATCCATCCATCCCGATTCCACCACCTCCCCATCGGCCGTGGCCTGGATGGGGGTGTCGAGCGCGTTGCTGATGTCTATGCCGGTGTGGTAGCCCAGCAGGCCATCGCCAGCCTCGTTGCCCCGGGAGAATGGACTGACCCTCACGCCGAATCCCGAGCTGAGGTATCCGGCGGTGGGGGGGATCGAGGGCGTCCGGCTCCAGGCCCGGATCACGGGCTCCATGCGGGCGCGAACCACGGCGGCCTGCTTGGAGGTGTAGTCCAGATCTCGCCGGAGGCGGGACAGACGTTCCTGGGTGCCCGGGGGCAGGGGCGCGGCAGGCGGCTGTCCAGGCGCGGGGGGCAGAGGGGAACCGGCGGAGGCTTTGGGGTCCAGCAGCTTCAGCAACTCCGTGTGCTGCTGTCGGAGGGTGGCGACCTCAGCTTCCAGAGCCTGAGCCTGGTCCAGGGAGGAGTGCAGCTGTTCCTGCTGCTCCTGGGTCTCCTTCTGGAGGTGGCCAAAGCTCATGATTTTCTTGGTCGCCCAGAATCCGTACCCGGATCCGACCATGGCCAGGGCCGAAAAGCCCATGACGCCGCCCAGCACCCAGAGCATCGTCCGGCGGGTGAGGGACCAGCGGAAGGTGCGGTGGCTGAAGACGACCATCACGGTGAGCCAGCGCGCAGAATCGGGGCGGCTGGACCGCACGGCACGGCGTCGTTCGGGTTGGGGGTTGGACATGGTCCCCCAGCATACCTGGGAATCCGCTAGAGATCGAATCGTCTTCTTACAACGAAAGATCTAGAGAGGCGCCAGCATTGATCTTGACAGCCACCACTCCAGGGCATGGCCTGTGAAAAACACGAGTCCAACAAGGCTGTTCAGCGTGAAGAAAGCCTGGTCAATGCGGGAGAGATCCCCGTTCCGGACCAGCCACTGTTCCCGGGCCAGCATGGCCGCGACGACGCCCCATCCGGCCCAGGGCCAGAGCAGGGCACCCATCTGATGGTTGAAGATTGCCCAGCACAGGAGCGCGAGCAGATGGAGTGCCCGTGAGAGGAGCAGCGCCCGATGGGTGCCGAGTCTCGATGGGATGGAGTGGAGGCCCGCCGTCCGGTCGAAAGCCTCGTCCTGAAGCGAGTAGAGGATGTCGAAGCCCGCGGTCCAGGCCAGCACGCCCCCGGACAACCAGAGGGCCGGCGCCTCGATCCTCCCGGTCACGGCGATCCAGGCGCCCAGCGGCGCGCCGGACAGGGACAACCCCAGCACCACGTGGGCCCAGGCCGTGAAGCGCTTGCAGAGGGAATAGCCCAGGATGATGACCATCGCCAGGGGCGACAGGGCCCAGGTGAGCGGCCCCAGGGCCCCGGCGGCCACGCCGAACAGGACGATGCCCGCGCCCATGAGCGCCATCGCGCCCACCCGCGACACCCGGCCCGCGGGCAGGGCGCGGCCGGTGGTGCGGGGGTTCTCCGCATCCACATCCACATCCACGAGCCGGTTGAAGGTCATGGCCGCCGTGCGCGCGCCCACCATGGCCGCCAGGATCCAGAGTGAAGTCCTCAGCGGTGGAAGCCCCTGGGCGGCTGCGAGCGCCCCCAGCAGGGCGAAGGGCAGGGCGAACACGGTGTGTTCGAACTTGATCATGTCCAGGAGCTCGCGGGCCTGGCCCGAGGGCGTCCGGAATGGGGGCGTGGATTCAGTCATCGTGGGGTCCATCATCCAACCAATCAGTCCTTTTGTCCCTCTGGGAGGGCCTGATCCGGTCCCTCGCCCGGTGCGCCTGGAAAGACGGCCCAGAGGGTGCCGGACCAGGGCGCCTCCCGGGGCTGTCTGGCGATGATCCCCGTGAGCCGGCCTTCGCAGCGAAGTTCGATCCTTCCTCCTGCGCGAACCTCCATGACGAGCGCGCGGGTGTGGGTCTTCTGGGTGGCGGCCCAGTTGTCCGGATAGGCGCCGGAGGCCTTGCGGTGGATGTTGAGCATGTAGATGGAGCCGTTCTTCAGCACCGTGAGGTCAAGCTGGAAATCCGGTGTGCCGTCCTTGGCCACCAGCCTCCCCTGCAGTTTCACGGCGCCGGGCAGCCCGCCTTTGGCGGGGGCCGAGCGGAGGTTCATCAACTCGAACCGGTAGAGGGTATTGCCGATCTTCAGATCTCCACCACCCTGTGGCTTCACATCAACCACCTGAGCGTGGAGTGCGACACAAAGGACGAGAGAGGGCAGGGGGCTTGGGAAGTTCATGCTGTCTCCGGAAGGACTGTCTCTATATCCTGGTGGTTTGACTCAGAGAGGTGAACCATGACCCGCGTGCTCTTCCAGACCGACAAGGGCGACATTAACCTGGAACTCTTCCCGAAGGAGGCCCCGGTTACCGTGGCGAACTTCGTGAAACTCATTGAAGCCGGCTTCTATGATGGCCTGGCCTTCCATCGCGTCATCCCCGACTTCGTCATCCAGGGCGGATGCCCCAACACCAAGGCTGGCGCCTCCGGCATGCCCGGTACGGGTGGTCCCGGCTGGAAGATCAAGTGCGAGACGGCGGGCAACCCCCACAAGCACAAGCTGGGCGCCGTCTCCATGGCCCACGCCGGGAAGGACACCGGCGGCAGCCAGTTCTTCATCTGCAACGGCGGCGCCCCCAGCCACCTCGACGGTGTCCACACGGTCTTCGGCCAGTGCGCGGCGGACGCCGACATCCAGGTGGTGAAGGCCATCAAGGCCAACGACCGGATCGTCAAGGCGATGGTGGTGGAGGCGTAGCCGGCCTTTGGTCCTGCGCAGAATCGGGCGGCAAAGCCGCCCGATTCTGCGTCAAGAAAAGAATGGGGAGGGGGGAGGCGTGACTGGGCTTGACCGGCGGGAACGAATCCGCTGCGGGTGGTGCGGCACGGATCCCGCCTACATCGCCTATCACGATGAAGAGTGGGGCGTCCCCGCCCACGACGACCGGCACCTCTTCGAGATGCTGATCCTGGAGGGCGCCCAGGCGGGGCTCAGCTGGATCACGATCCTCCGGAAGCGCGAAGCCTACCGGAAGGCCTTCCTGGGCTTCGATCCCGTCCGCGTGGCGGCCCTGTCGGACCTGGATCTCGAAGCCAGGCTCCTGGATTCCGGCATCGTGAGGAATCGCCTGAAGGTCTTCTCGGCCCGGGACAACGCCCGGGCCTTCCTGGAAGTGCAGCGCGAATCCGGGAGCTTCGATGCCTTCCTCTGGTCCTTCGTGGGCGCAAGCCCGAAGGTGAACCATCCGAAGACCCTGGCCGAGGTCCCGTCCGTGGCGCCGGAGGCCGTGATCCTGAGCAAGGCCCTCATGAAGCGGGGCTTCCGATTCGTCGGGCCCACCATCATGTATGCCTACATGCAGGCCGTCGGCATGGTGGACGACCATGTGGCCACCTGCTGGAAGCGGCGCGGAACCTGACTCGCGGAGCGGGCCCCGGGCCGGTAGACTGGAAGGCTCGGAGCCCCCGTGTCCAAGCCCTTCTACATCACCACGCCCATCTACTACGTCAACGACCGGCCCCACATCGGCCACACCTACACCACGGTGCTGGCGGACGTGATCGCCCGCTTCCACCGCATGCGCGGGGAACAGGTGTACTTCCTCACGGGCACGGACGAGCACGGCCAGAAGGTGGAGAAAGCCGCCGCGGCCCGGGGCATCACGCCGAAAGCACTGGCCGACGAGGTGGTGGCCAACTACACGGAGCTGTGGAAGGCCATGGGCATGACCCACTTCCGGTTCATCCGCACCACGGACGAGGATCACAAGGCCCAGGTGCAGCGGCTCTTCAAGCGGCTGCTGGACAAGGGCGACATCTACAAGTCGGTATACAAGGGGCTGTATTCCGTCAGCGACGAGGCCTATGTCACGGAGATGCAAGCCAAGGAGCTGCAGGCCCAGGGCCTCGCGCACCAGCTGGTGGAGCTGGAGGAGGAGACCTACTTCTTCCGCCTCAGCGCCTACCAGGACCGGCTGCTGAAGCACTACGAGGAGCATCCCGAATTCGTGCAGCCGGACTTCCGGTTCAATGAGGTGAAGCGCTTCGTGGAGGGCGGCCTCCAGGATCTATCCATCAGCCGCACCAGCATCAGCTGGGGCATTCCCGTGCCCGGCGACGAGAAGCACGTCATCTACGTGTGGTTCGACGCGCTGCTGAACTACCTCACGGGCTGCCCCAATGACAGCTGGCCGCCCGATTTGCAGATCGTCGGCAAGGACATCCTCCGCTTCCACGCGGTGTACTGGCCCGCCTTCCTCATGGCCGCCGGCATGTTCCAGCCCACCACCATCCTGGCCCACGGCTGGTGGCTCATGGGCGAGGACAAGATGTCCAAGAGCAGGGGCAACGTGGTACGCCCGGATACCCTGCTGCGCTTCGGCAATGACGCCCTGCGCTTCTACTTCATGCGGGACATGCCGGTGGGCCACGACCGCAGCTTCAGCTTCGAGGGCTTCATGGACCGTCTCAACGCCGACCTGGCCAACGGGCTGGGCAATCTGGCCTCCCGCACCCTCAGCATGCTCCATCGCTACCGCGGCGGCGTGGTGCCCCTGCCCACGGCCCTGGACGCCCTGGACGAGGCGATGGCCCACCAGCTGCTGGAGGTCTTCCCGGACTACCTGGAAAAGGCTCGCGGCAACGATTTCCATGCCGCCCTGGATGCCCTGTGGACCTATCTGCGCGCCCTGGACGGCTACATCGTGAAAGCCGAACCCTGGAAGCTGGCCAAGGATCCCGCCAACGATCCCAAGCTGGACGCGGTGCTGGCGAACCTCTACCGGGCCCTGCGGGCCACGGCCCTGCTGGTGGCGCCCGTGATGCCCGGAATGGCCCAGACCCTGTGGGAGTGCCTGGGCCACGACACCAAGGTCGCGGAAAAGACCTTCCATGGTTTCGCCCTGGACGGCCCGGCCATCGGGCCCATCGGCGATCCCAAGCCCCTGTTCCAGCGCATTGACAAGGAGAAGGAATTGAGCGAATTGGAGCCCGTCGCGGCACCCGCAGAAGTGAAACCCGCCCTGGATGTGCCAGAGATCAGGGAGACCGTGGACGCCGATACCTTCTTCAAGGTGGACCTGCGGGTGGGCCGGATCCTCGAAGCCGAGCGCGTCCCCAAGAGCGACAAGCTCATCAGGATGAAGGTGGACATAGGCCTGGAGCAGCGCACCATCGTGGGCGGCATCGGCAAGGCCTACGAGCCCGCCGACCTGCTCCACCGCCTGGTGGTGGTGGTGGCCAACCTGGCCCCCCGCAGGCTCATGGGCATCGAAAGCCACGGGATGCTCCTGGCCGCCAGCGACAACGCCAGCAAGCCCTACCTGGTGGCGCCGCCGGATGACGCCCAACCGGGATTCCTGGTGAAGTGACTTTTTTTGCCGGCGAGGAACGGTGAACAAGAAGGCCGCTTACTCACCGTTCCTCACTGTTCCTCACAGGTTTTCTCTTGAGGTTCTCTTGGCTATTCCGGTTCTTGGTTTCGAAGCTGAGATCCTTTCCGATGCCCCCTTCGAGGTCGTGTGCGCCCGCCTACGGGAGCCCGCCTCCCTGAAGTGCCTGTGCCCCTTCGGGCCGTGGACCCTCACAGAAGACGGTGGGCAACTCGTGCTTTCCTGGACCCGCTCGCGCTTGGGGTCAAAGGAAGTCGGAGAGTTGCGCGTTTTGCCCCATGAGCGTGGGGTGCATCTGCGTCTTGAGGCCCGGCACAGGGGCTGGGTGGCCTTCTGTACCTTTGGAATCCTCCGCTGGCACGCGGATCGCCTGCTGGACCGTTTCGTGGAGGAATTGTGATGCGCTTCTACAGCTGGAATGTGAACGGTTTCCGCTCGGTCCTGAAGAAGGGCTTCATGGACTGGCTGGAGGTGACCGAGCCCGATGTGCTCTCGCTCCAGGAGATCCGCTGCGAATGGGAAGAGGTGGACCTCGCCGTCCGCCGTCAGCTGGAGAGCGCCTACGATGTCTGCTGGTTTCCCGCCACGAGCAAGAAGGGCTATGCGGGCTCGGCCACGCTCACGAAGAAGGAGCTTGGCTTCAGCCATGCCAAAGGCCTGGGCATCGAAGGCTACGATGCCGAAGGACGGATGATCGTGTCCCGGAAGGACCAGCTCGTCTTCATCGCGGGCTATTTCCCGAACGCCTCCCAGGGGCTGGTGCGCCTTCCCTTCAAGCGCCAGTTCGCCAAGGATCTCGCGGGCATCCTGGCCAGGCATCACGCCGCGGGCGATCAGGTGATCCTCACGGGCGATCTGAACGTGGCCCCCGAGGAGATTGACCTCGCCCGCCCCAAGGACAACACCAGGAATCCCGGTTTCACGCCCGAGGAGCGCGAAGACTTCAAGCTCTACCTGGGCGCGGGCCTGGCGGATGTGCTGCGGGAGCGGAACCCGGGCGTGCCGGGCCTCTACACCTGGTGGACTGCCCGCGGCGGAGCGCGCGAGCGGAACGTGGGCTGGAGGATTGATCTGTTCCTGGCCAGCCGGCTGCTGATGGATCGCGTGAAGGACGCCCGCATCCACGCCGATGTGCTGGGCTCCGACCACTGCCCCATCAGCCTCGAATTGACTTGATCTTTACCTAACGCCAAAAGGTAAGGGCCCCGATCGGGGCCCTTACCTTTTGGCGCAGATGCCTACTTAATGTTTTTCAGCGAAGGATCCTTCAGCATCTCCTTGATCTCAGAAGCTTTTTCGCCCGTGGGGGAGATCTCGAGGTACTTGAGGAAGTGCTGCCTGGTTCCCTTGAGGTTCATGTTGGAGTACTCGACCATTCCGAGCAGGTAGTGGGCCTTGGCGTACTGGGGATCCACCTCAAGGGCTTTCATCAGGTGGGCCTTGGCCTCCTTGGTCTTGCCATCGTTGAACGCGGCAACGCCCTTGTTGTAGATGACATCTACATTCGGTCCCTGCAGGGTCTCCAGCATGGCGGAGTACTTCTGCTCGGCGGCCTTATCGCCCTTGGCCTTGCTGGTCTCGATGAGCCCGGCGATCACCCGCTCATCCTTGGGGTTCCGTTCCAGGGCCTTCAGGAGGTAGGGCTCGCCGTCCTCTTTTTTGGTCCCGGCCTGGGCGAGGCAGATGCCCAGCACGCGCTCGATCTTCAGGATTTCGGGAGCCAGGTCAGCCTTGGCCTGCTCGTCCTTCAGCTTCTCCTTGGCCTCGACAAGGGTCTTGTAGGCCTTGTCCAGGTGGGGCAGGGCCTCATCGTACTTGCCGTCGTTGTAGAGCGGAATGGCGAGGTTGAAGGCATCGCGGCCCTCCGCATCCAGGATCTGTCCCGGATCCTCCGAGGCGACCGGGGTGCCGCCAGCCGGCACGGCCAGGGTACGGGCCTCCGCGGGGGTGAGGAGGGTGATGTTCTTGATGATGACATCCGCGAGGGGAACCTTGATCCGCTCCTGGTAATCCACATAGCCCTCGGCGCTGGCGGTGAGATCGAATTCCTTGGGTTCCAGGCCAACCTGGAGGTAGTTCCCCGACTTGTCGGGGAACAGATCCTTGCTCCAGTTGCGGTCGGTGCGCTTGAGATTGACCTTGGCGCCGGGAACCGCCTTGCCTTCCTTGTTGAGGACCTTGCCGGAGATCCGACCGGTCTGTTCAGCCTGGATGGACATACAGGCCGCGGGGAGCAGCAGGGTGAGAATCAGACGTCGCATGGTTCTTCCTCCAAACCCATCCATCGTTCCACAGGGCTGCCCTGGCGCCGAGTGCTTTTCGTCAAGATCACGCCACGCGCGGGATTCTCCCCCCGCGGAGGGCCGCCTTCCCAGGCTGGGTGCAGGAAAAATCGGGCTGTGGTAGGCTTCCCGGCAGACAAGTCCTGAAAGCGTTCGAGGTAGCCCATGAATCCAGCGGTGCCGGAAGCATCATTGACGGCCCTGATGCACCTCCTGACTGAACAGGCCTTGATGGCGCTGGGCGTCCCCCATCCGATGATGAAGGATGCGCCCCCGGCAAACCCGGTGGTGGCGCGGTTCTATGTGGATCTGCTCACCGTGCTCAAGGAAAAGACCGAGGGGGCCCGGACGGATCCGGAGAGCCGCCAGCTGGATGAAATCCTGTACGAACTGCGCATGCGCGCGATGGACCTCCAGCCCGCCGCGGAAGCGCCTGCGGTCCCGAAGCCATGAGCGCGAGGAGGCTCGGCATGAGATTCTGGCGGACCGCATCCATGGCGGCCATGGCGGCACTGCTCGCGGCAGCCCCGGCCCAGGTTCCGGACCTTCCCGCGGCTCCGGTCCGGGCGGCGGCGGAAACGATCCCGGCCATCGCCCTCAGCCATCGGGTGCAGCATCTCATGGACGCCCTGGCCAAGGGGGATCCGGAGGCTGTCCGGGCCGCCCAGCTGGAAGTGGAGGCGCTCCGGCGCACCTACTCCACGTTGGACGTGGCCCCCCTGGTGGAAGCCATGGCCTTCTGGGCCCGGCAGCAGGGTGTGGCGGGCAAGGCGGCCCTGGGACTGGAGGGGCTCCAGGCTGTCGAGCGGTGGGCTCCCGATCATCCGACCCTGCTGGGTACGCGCATCACCCTCATGCGGGAGCAGGGGCTTCAGGGCTGGCTCTGGAGTTTCCCGGACCTGCTCCGGCTTACCAGGTTGCGCATGGAGAACCCGGCCCACCGCTGGCTCTGGCTGGTCCAGCATCTCGGCATGCTCCGGCTCGCTGCCACCCTCTTGCTGTGGGGATGGGCCCTGACCCTGGGATTGCGGTACCGGAACGTGCTCCGCCATTTGTGGGAGGAGCCGCTGAAACACCGGGGGCTCGCCCCCATCCTGACCGCCCTGGTGGGTGGGCTGGTATTGAGTGGGCCGGTCCTTCTGGGCCTGGATCCGATGGTCGCGGCCATGCTGTGGCTCGTCCTGCTGGCGCCGTTCCTGCACGCCGCCGAGGTCAAGGTGACGGCCTTCATCCTGGTGCTACAGCTGGTCCACCCCGCGCTGGGAGCCCTCGAGCCATGGGCCGCCCGGGAGCCGCGGCCCAGCCTGCTGACGCTCCAGTTGCAGCCCCAGGTGCACCCGGTTCCACCCTCGGCGCTGCGGCTCCTGCCGCCCTCGGACCAGGCCTTCCTCGCCGGATGGACCCAGCTCCAGAATCAGGAATGGAAGGCCGCGGAGGCCTCCTTCCAGGGGCTGGTCGGGCGCCTTCCCGAGCAGGCGGAGGTGCTGAATAACCTGGGGGTGGCCCAATTCCAGTCGGGGGATGTCGCGGCTGCCGACCAGACGTTCACCCGGGCCCTCGCCGCGGGGCCAAAAATGGAAGTGCTTCTGAATCAGAGCATCCTGGCGTTCAACCGCCTGGATACGGCCCTGGGCGCCTCCAAGCGGGACGAGGCGCAGATCGCCGCGCCGGAGGCCTATGCGCTCCTGATCGCCCTGAACGATGCCCGCAAGGATGAGCGCACCTATCCGATGCCCCTCCCCGACACGCCACAACGGGTGCAGGCCCTGGCCGACGCTTCCGGAGAAGGGAAGAGTGCCGCAGCCTTCCATTTCACCGAACCGGCCTTTCTGGCGGCGCTGCTGATCCCGCTCCTCGGCCTCATCGCCTTTCTCGCCAGGGTGCGGGCCAGCGTCCGCATGGCCCATCCGACCCAGTGCATCCGCTGTGGGGAGCCCTTCCACACCACGGACAGCCCTGATTCGGAGGTCTGCCCCAAGTGCCACCATCTCTTCGTGCTGCGGGACGGACTCCATGCGGAGAACCGGCGCAAAAAGCTCGACGAGGTGGCGGACCATCAGCAGGCCACGCGCTGGATCCACAAAACCCTCCTCATTCTGCTCCCAGGCTGTGACCTCGCCTTCCTGGGGGAGACGCGGGAAGGGTTGATCGAATTCCTGCCCTTCTGCCTCGCGGTGGGCATGGTCCTCGCCACCGGGCGGTCCGTCCGCTATCCGGGCGAGATCCTCGCGGACCCCACCTCCACCTGGCTGGCGGTGGGCGCGGCGCTGGTGGGGCTCTTCTACCTTCGCTCCTGGCTGAAGCTGATCTTGAGGAGGGCCTGAGATGGCACTGGAAGGATCCCTTCGGGACTTCGACCTCTTCTCCCTGTTCAACATGATCAAGATCCAGGGGAAGAACGGGACCCTGGTGCTCTCCCAGGGCCAGGAGTTCGTCAAAGTCTTCTTCGAGAATGGCGAGATCGTGGGATGCGATTCGAACCAGGTCCGCATGGAAGACCGTCTGGGCACGATGCTTGTGCGCCTGGGGCGCCTCACGGGCGAGGAACTGCTGGCCATGGTCCAGGTGCAGCGCCAGACCCTCAAGCGCATGGGCACGCTGCTGCTGGAGAGCGGCAAGGTCGGGCCCTCGGACCTGCAGGATGCCCTCTTCGGCCAGGCCACGGCCATCCTCCACCGCACCTTCCGCTGGGTGGAGGGCGATTACCGCTTCGACTCCATGCTTCCGCCGGACCTGGACCGGGATCATTTCGTGCCGATTCCCGTGGATACGGTGTTGATGGAGGCCGCCCGCATCCAGGACGAATGGCCCGAGGTCGAGCGGCGCCTTCCGGGCATGGACATCCCTCTCGGCAAGTCACCGCAGGCCCAGGCTCTGCATCTGGATATCAACCGCGATGTGTCGTTGCTTCTGGATGGCCGGGGCCATGTGCAGCAAGGGGCCTCCGGGCTCACGCACGAGCAGGAGATGGTGCTTTCCTACTTCGACCATCCCCAGAGCATCAACGACATCGTCCAGGTCAGCCGCTATGAGGAACTGGACTCCTGCAAGGCCATCGCCGATCTCATCGAGGCCGGTCTTCTGGAACCGGTTTCTGGCGGTGCCCCGAAGGTTTTGCGCCCCTGGGTGATGGATGGACACCCTGATCTCGTGCCCAGGCCATGGGAACCGAGTCCTTTCCTTTGGCTTCTGGTGGCGCTCGGATTCATCCTGCCCCTGGCCCTCTATGTGCCCCACCATCGCGGGTCCATGAACATGGGCCTGGCCAGCCTCCAGCCCGTGGACGTGCGCGTGGTCCCCGAGGGGCCGACCCGCCTGCGGCAGGCCTGGGCCCTCCGGATGGCCGCGCCCAAGGACGGAGGTGTCATGCTGGCGAAGGAACTGGGTCGGCCCCTGGAAGGGAAGAACCCCGTCGCGGATCTGACCCGGCTTCCCGATCCGATGGCCCCACCTCCCGCGCCGCCCCCCGAGCCCGCCACCCCCTCCAAGCCATAAGGACTTCCGATGTTCGTGCACCAGCGCCAGGGTTCCCTGGAGGTGATCTGCGGCCCGATGTTTTCAGGCAAGTCCGAGGAGCTCATCCGCCGCATCAAGCGGGCCATCATCGCCAAACAGAAGGTCCAGGTGTTCAAGCCGGCCCTGGACGATCGCTACGACGCCAGCGCCATCGCCAGCCATAGCCAGTGCAAGCACGACGCCATCCCCGTGAAGGACACGGTGGAACTGGCCCGGCACCTGGATCCAGAGGTCGAGGTGGTGGCCCTGGACGAGGTCCAGTTCATGGACGAAGGCTTGATTCCCATCATCGAAGCCCTCGCCGACCGCGGCGTGCGCGTCATCGCCGGCGGCCTGGATCAGGATTCCAATGGCGAGCCCTTCGGCATCATGCCGCTGCTGCTGGCGAAGGCGGAATACGTCACCAAGCTCCAGGCCATCTGCATGGTCTGCGGAGCCCTGGCGGGGCGAACCCAGCGCATGGTGCACACCGGCGGCCAGGTGCTGGTGGGCGCCGCCGAAGCCTACGAGGCCCGCTGCCGCCACTGCCACGAAGTGCCCCACGCCACGGGCCAGCGGCTGATCGAAGAGCCCGCCCAGGGTTCCTGATTTTCCACTTCGTCAAATCGTTCCCCCTCATGACACTGATCCGGCCGGTGGCGGGGGATGAGTCCCGGGCCTGGATTTGACAGGGCGGTAGACTGGCCTTGGCGCGCTGCTGCAGCGCCGTTTACCTTTCCCGCCCGAGGCTTCAGGGCATTCCAGGAGATCTCCCATGGCCGGCGCCTACGCCACCTTCACCCACATCACCGACTACATGGGCTTCGAGGGCCTGCTCACGGACGAAGAGCGGATGATCCGTGAATCGGCCCGGAAGTTCGTCAATGCCGAAGTGCTGCCCATCATCGAGAAGCACGCCCAGGACCAGACCTTCCCCAGCCACCTCATCCGGAAGATGGGCGAGCTGGGCTTCTACGGCCCCTCGCTGCCCGAGGAATACGGCTGCATGGGCGTGTCCAACGTCGCCTACGGCCTGCTGATGTACGAGCTGGAGCGGGGCGATTCCGGCCTCCGCTCCTTCGCCTCCGTGCAGGGCAGCCTCGTCATGTGGCCCATCTACGCCTACGGCAGCGAAGAGCAGAAGAAGCACTGGCTGCCCAGGCTGGCCACCGGTGAAGTGATCGGCTGTTTCGGCCTCACCGAGCCGGATTTCGGCTCCAACCCCGGCGGCATGCTCACCAAGGCCGTGCGCGAACCCGGCGGGAAGTGGCGCATCAATGGCACCAAGATGTGGATCACCAACGGCACCGTGGCTGACGTGGCCGTGGTGTGGGCCCAGACCGAGGACGGCATCCGCGGCTTCCTCGTGGAGAAGGGCGCCCCGGGCTTCAGCGCCCCAGAGATGAAGGGCAAGTGGAGCCTGCGCGCCTCTACCACCTCCGAGCTGGTGCTGGAGGACGTGATCGTGGATGAGGCCAAGTCCCTGCTGCCCAACGTGAAGGGCCTGAAGGGGCCCCTGGGCTGCCTCACCCAGGCCCGCTACGGCATCGCCTGGGGCGCCCTGGGCGCCGCCGATGCCTGCTACCAGTGCGCCCTGGATTACGCGCAGACCCGCATCCAGTTCGACCGCCCCATCGCCGGCTTCCAGCTCCAGCAGGAGAAGCTGGCCTGGATGGTCACCGAGCTCACCAAGGGCCAGCTGCTGGTGCATCAGCTGGGCCGCCTGAAGGACGCCAGGACCTACACGCCCGCCCAGGTCTCCATGGCCAAGATGAACAACGTGAACGTGTCTCTCGAGATCTGCCGCAAGGCCCGCACCATCCTTGGCGCCAACGGCATCCTCGACGAGTACCCCATCATGCGCCACATGGCCAACCTCGAGAGCGTCTACACCTATGAGGGGACACACGATATGCACACCCTCATCATCGGCCAGGAGATCACGGGGATTCCCGCCTACCGCTGAGGCCTTTTCCACGCTAAATCGCGGGCCGCATGGCCCGCGATTTAGCGCCTAGAATGCCTCATGGCCCGCCCATTTCGAATCCTCTCCATTGACGGCGGCGGCATCCGCGGCCTCATCCCGGCCCTGGTGCTTGCCGAGCTGGAACGGCAGACGGGGCGGCCCGTCGCGGACTGCTTCGACCTCATCGCGGGCACCAGCACGGGGGGCATCCTGGCCCTGGGGCTCACGCGACCTGGCGAAGGGGGGCGGCCCCGGTATTCGGCGCAGGATCTGGCCAACCTCTACCTGAAAGAAGGCGCGCGCATCTTCGACGAAAGCCTCTGGCGGCGGCTCACCAACCCCATGGGGCTCCGCGCCGCCAGGTATCCGCCGGAGGGCATCGAGGGTGTGCTGGCCCAGTATTTCGGCGAGACGCGGCTCAAGGATGCGCTCGCCGAAGTCCTGGTGACGGCCTACGACCTGGAGAAACGGGACGCCTTCTTCTACCGCCGCCGCCGGGCCCGCGAGGATGCCCGCTACGACGTGCCCATGCGCGTGGCGGCCCGGGCCACCAGCGCCGCGCCCACCTACTTCGAGCCCGCCCTGGTGTCGTGGCCCGCGGAGCGGGATGTGCTGGTGGATGGTGGCGTCTTCGCCAACAACCCCGCCATGTGCGCCTACGCGGAGGCCTGGCAGACCCTGGCCGAAGCGGGCCGGAGTGCCGACGACGTCCTTCTCGTGTCCCTGGGCACGGGGGTCTACACCCCGCCCTACCGCTACGAGGAAGCCAAGGGCTGGGGCGTGGCCGGGTGGGCCAGGCCCGTGCTGGACGTGATCTTCGATGGCGTGGCCGACACCGTGGACTACCAGCTGCGCCAGCTGCTGCCCGCCGCGGCGGACGGCGCACCCCGCTACCACCGCTTCCAGACCGGCCTCGACGCTGGCCTCGGCGAGATGGATGACACCAGCCCCCAGCATCTGGAGGGCCTGCATCGCGCTGCCGAAGCCATCCTTCAGCGCCAGGCGGCCGAAGTGGAAGCCCTCGCGAAGCGGCTCACGAGTTAGTGCGTCTTGTCCGTCCGCACCACGAGCACATCACAGGGGGCCAGCCGCACGACCCTGGCGGCGGTACTGCCGAAGAGCAGGCGCTCCAGCGTGGAATGTCCCACCTGGGCCACCACCAGCAGGGTCCGGGGATCAGCTTCGGATACCAGCTCCTCGGCGGGCCCACCCCACTTCACGATCACGGAGGCCCCGGCATAGGGCTTGACCCAGCCGTTCAGCTGTTCCCGGGCGTGGTCCTCCATGGTGTGGAGCCAGGCGGGGTCAGGCAGCGCGATCTGGGCTTCCGGCAACATGGGCGCCGGGGGCTGAAGCACATGCATGGCCACCAGCGGCACGCCGCACTGGGCGGCCCAGGTTCCGGCCCGTTCCAGGGCCTGCTTCGAGGCTTCGGAGAAATCCACACCCACCAGCACCCGCGTGATCATGGCAGCCTCCGTCCGGACACCCCAAAGATAAGGCCATGGTCTTCAATCTGTGCGGTTTTTTTCAGGGTTGGGGTTGAAATAAGAGTTGCAACACATAAAATGGACCCAGGGGCGCCAGGCTCCCCCTTCCACCCGCCGGATCCCGCGGCCACTCCGGGTTCGCCTGAGGAGGTTCCATGCGCATCAAGCCGGTTTCATCCCTCATTCCCGGCCTGCCCACCCAGGATGGCCACCGCGTGCCGCTCATCCGCCTGGTACCCGGCCAGGGCCAGCGCGGCGACGAAGCCTTCCGGGCCATGGATCCCTTCCTGCTCATGGATCATTTCGGTCCCATGGTGCTGGCTCCAGGCACGGACGCGGGCTTCCCGCCCCATCCGCACCGCGGCTTCCAGACGCTCACCTACTTGATCCAGGGCGCCTTCCGGCACCGGGATAGCACGGGGGCATCGGGCCTGCTGCGGCCCGGCGGCGCCCAGCTGATGAACGCCGGATCCGGCATCGTCCACGAGGAGATCGAGCAGGCGTTCCTGGACTATCAGGCGGGGCGCATGGGGCATCTGGACTGAACTACAGCGGCTTCGCCTCGAGCTTCCGCACGAAGGTGAACCGCCCTGATGCCAGCTTGCCCAGGGCCCGTGCCAGGGCTTCGCGGCTGCAGGCCAGCTCCGCGCTCCAGGCCTCCAGGGGCAGTTCTCCGCCGTCGGGATGGGCCTCGACCCAGGCTTCCCACAGGGCCGAAAGCGCTGCGGCCTCTGGTTCCTGGCGGTCCCGCCAGCCGCGCTCCTGGGGGCGCTTCGGTTCGTAGAAGGCCGTGCCCCGGAGCTTGTCGGGAAGGAAGGCCTGCTCGCGGTCGTAGTCGTCGTGGGAGTAGTGGTAGCCCGCCCCGCGGCCCGCCTTGCGGGCGGTGGCGGTGTGGGCGTCGCGGATGGCTTCGGGAATGGGCGCGTCCTCCGCCGCCAGGGCCGCATCCACGGCCAGGATGGTGGCGTTGCTCTTGGGGGCGTTGGCCACGTAGATCACGGCCTGGGCCAGGGGGATGCGGGCCTCGGGCCAGCCGATCTGCTCCACGGCGCGGCTGGCGGCCTCGCAAAGGATGAAGGCCTGGGGGTCAGCGTTGCCCACGTCCTCGGCGGCGCAGACCATGAGGCGCCGGGCGATGAAGCGGGGATCCTCACCGCCACGGATCATGCGGCTCAGGTAGTAGAGGGCCGCGTCGGCGTCGGAACCGCGCAGGCTCTTCTGGAAGGCGCTGGCCAGGTCGTAGTGGCCGTCGGCGCGGTCGAACATCATGCGTCCGCCCAGGGCGCCCTGAAGGGATTCCAGGTCCGGATCCGGCATCTCCATCCAGGTTTCCAGACCGGAAAGGGCCGAGCGCAGATCGCCCCCGGCCCAGTGGGAGAGCCACTCGAAGACTTCGCCGGGTTCCGGTTCGGCGCCGCGCTCCTTCGCCCAGGCCCGCTTCAGCACCTTCAGGATGTGGGCTGGCTCCAGGGCCTGGAGGGCGATGAGCTGGCAGCGGCTGCGCAGCGCCGGATTCAGGTAGAAGGCCGGATTCTCCGTGGTGGCGCCGATGAGGACGGCCTCGCCGCGCTCCAGGAAGGGCAGCAGGATGTCCTGCTGGGCCCGGTTGAAGCGGTGGATCTCGTCCAGGAACACCACGGGCGGCACGTGGCGGAAGAGTGGCATCTCGCGGCTGTCCGCCAGGAACTTCTTCAGCTCCGCCGCGCTGCCGCTGGCCCCCGAGAACTCCATGAAACCGTGGCCCGTGGCCTCCGCGAGGATGCGGGCCAGCGTCGTCTTGCCCGTGCCCGGCGGGCCCCACATCACCATGGACGGCAGGCGTCCGCCCGCCGTGAGGCGCGTCAGCGCCCCCTTGGGCCCCAGCAGATGGGCCTGGCCCACCACCTCGTCGAGGGTGGCGGGGCGGAGGCGTTCGGGCAGGGGGATGTGGGACATGGGTGGCCGGACCTCCAGCCTATCCGCTGTGCTAGGCTCCCCGCATGCGCCAGCTTCCCGCCTACGAACGCGATCCATATGCCACGAGCCTGGAGACCCGCATCAAGCGCTGCGGGGAGGAACAGGGGCGGCCCTTCGCGGTCCTGGAGGACACGGTCTGCTACCCCGAAGGCGGCGGGCAACCCTGCGATCTGGGCACGGTGAACGGGATCGCCGTGGTGGATGTGCAGAAGCGCGAAGGTGAGATCCGGCACTACCTGGGTTCAGCCGTGCCCGAGGGCCCGGCCTCGCTGAAGCTGGACTGGAACCGCCGCTTCGATCACATGCAGCAGCACACGGGCCAGCACCTGCTGACGGCCGTGGCGCAGGATCAGTTCCAGTGGGCGACCACGGCCTTCCATCTGGGGGCGTCGGTCTGCGACATCGAGATCACTGCTCACTCCTTTTCGCTACGCGAAATGGAGCAATTGGAAGAAGCTGTGGCGGCGGAGATCCGCGCCCGGCGCGAGGTCACGGCCCGCCGGGTGGATGTCGAGGCCTACGGGCAGGAGGCCGTGCGCTCCCGGGGCCTGCCTGAAGGGCACACGGGCGATATCCGTCTGGTGCAGATCGCCGGGGTGGACCTGAACACCTGCGGCGGCACGCACCTGCGCCACACCGGCGAGATCGAGGCCCTCAAGCTGCTGGGCACCGAAAGCCTCCGTGGGGGTACGCGCCTCTACTATGTGGCCGGAAGGCGCGCCAGGCTGCGCCTGGGCGCGCATGAAAAGCGCAACGCCGCCCTGCGCACGCTGTTGGGCGCGCCGGACGAAGAGCTGGTGCCGGCGCTCCAGATCAAGCTCGACCAGTTGCTGGCCCTGGAACGGCGCAGCCGGAAGCTGGAGGAGGAACTGGCCGAGTACCAGGCCGCGGCCCTGGCGGCGCGGCCCGGCAACCTGGTGGAAGCCCATCTGGAGGGCCGGGACATGGCCTTCCTCCAGAAACTGGCCCGGGGCGTCCTCGCGGTGGCTCCCGCCAAGGCCGTGTTCCTCACCGCCGATGTGGGCGGGCAGGGGCTCTTCCTGCTCAGTGCGGGGGCGTCCTCCAGCCTCGATGTGCCCGGGGCCGGCCAGGCCGTGGCGGCCCTCCTGGGCGCCAAGGGCGGGGGTGCGGGCAAGACTTTCCAAGGCCGGGCGCCCAGCCTGGCGGCGCGGGCCGAAGCCCTCGCAGACCTCCAGGAACGGGAGGGCTGACCCATGCTCCGGCCCCTTCACCCATGGATCACGGGCCTCTCCAGGCTGCTGATCTGGGCCCTCCTGGCCTACGCCGGACTCTGCCTGGCGGCCTTTCTGGCGCAGCGGCGGATGCTGTACTTCCCGGATCGCGGCGGCGAGCCGGAGGCCCTCCAGCGGGCTGCCCGCCTGGGGCTCGCCCCCTGGCGGGATGGGGCCGGCCGTCTGCTGGGATGGCGGCGCCCCTTGATGACGGGCTCCCGGCCCCGGGTGCTGGTGCTGCACGGGAATGCCGGGGATGCCCTGGGCCGGGTGGTCTACCTCCCGGTGCTGGAGGCCGCGGGCTTCGAGGGGGTGCTGCTGGAGTACCCGGGCTACGGGTGCCGCCCCGGGGCCCCCACGGAGGCCACCCTGGTGGCGGATGCCCGGGCCGCCCTTTCGCTCCTGCGCCAGGAGCGGACCCCGGTGGTGCTGATGGGGGAGAGCCTCGGTTCCGGTGTGGCGGTCCAGGCGGCCGCCGCGGATCCCGATTCGGTGGCCGGGCTCCTGCTGACCGTGCCCTTCGCGCGGATGACCGAGGTGGCGGCCCATCACTATCCCTACCTCCCCATGGGCCTGCTGCTGCGGGACCGCTGGGACAGCCTGGGGGCGGCCCGGGGTTATCCCGGCCCCGTGGCGGTGCTGGTGGCGGGACGGGATGAGGTGGTGGGCCCCGGGCAGGGGCACCGGCTGGCCGGGGCCTTCCCCGGGCCGGTCCGGGTCTGGGAGGCACCCCAGTCCGGGCACAACGAGCTTCAGCTGGATCCGGGCCGGCCCCCCTGGTCCGACATGCTGGCCTTCCTCCGGGAGCAGGCCGGGATGCGACAATGATTCCGCCATGGATCTGATCTACCTCGACCACAACGCCACCACGCCCCTGGACCCCGAGGCCTTCGAGGCCATGCGCCCCTGGTTCACGGAGCGCTTCGGCAATGCCAGTTCCGCCTACGCGCTGGGGCATCTGTCGGATGGCGCGGTGGTGGCGGCGCGGGAGCAGGTGGCGGCCCTGGTGGGTTGCACGCCGGCAGAAATCGTCTTCACCAGCGGCGGCACCGAAAGCCTGAACCACGCCTTCCGGGGCGTGTGGGAGGCCTTCCCGGCGAAGCGGCACCTGGTGGCGACCGCGGTGGAGCATCCCGCCGTGCGGGCGCTGGTGCTGTGGTGGCGCGCCCAGGGGGGCGAGGTCACGGACGGGGGCGTGGATGGCGAAGGGCGCCTCGACCTGGCGGCGCTCGAAGCCGCGGTGCGCCCGGATACGGCCCTGGTGGCCGTCATGGCCGCCAACAACGAATCGGGCGTGCTCTTCCCGGTGGCCGAAGCCGCCCGCATCGCCCATGCCAAGGGCGCCCTCTTCCTGGTGGACGCCACCCAGGCCATGGGCAAGCTCCCGGTGGACGCGGCGGCCTGGGGCGCCGATCTGCTCTGCCTCAGCGGGCACAAGTTCCATGGGCCGAAGGGCGTGGGCCTGCTCATGATCCGCCGCGGCGTGCGCCTGAAGCCCCTGATGCTGGGCGGCTCCCAGGAGCGCGGACGCCGGGGCGGTACCGAGAACGTGCCGGGTCTCGTGGGCCTGGGCAAGGCCGCGGAACGGGCCCAGGCACGGCTGCCGGAGATGGACCGCGTCCGAAAGCTGCGCGACACCCTGGAGGCCCGCATCCTGGCGGAGATTCCCCAGGTGCGCATCCACGGCGCCGGGGCCCATCGCCTGCCCAACACCAGCCTCGTGGGCTTCGCGGGCATCGAGGGCGAGGCCCTCCAGTTGAGGCTGGCCGAGCGCGGCATCTGCGTCTCCACCGGCAGCGCGTGCAGCACAGGCATGCGCGAGCCCAGCCACGTGCTGCGCGCCATGCGGGTGCCCGACGCCTATGCCCAGGGCACCGTGCGCTTCAGCCTGGGCCTGGGCACGACCGAAGCCCAGATCGCCCAGGTCGCGGACCTGCTGCCGGGGCTGGTGGCGGAGCTGCGGGGGCGCCAAACACTTTGAACCCGGATTTGCGATTCCCAGCCCAACGCGGTTCAGCGCCCGGCGGGAACCACGAGCCATTCGCGGCGGGAGACATAAGCCCCGCTTATGTCTAGGCCGACTGCGGCACCCCGCGCAGCGGGGCAGATTTGATAATCGAATTATCGAATCTGCGCAGTTGGCCGACCGACGCGGATGGCGGGGATTGGATGGGCCACTCCCTCAGGCAATGAACCGCGTTGGGCGCTTAGCATTGCCGCCGCGCAGCGGCTGCCCCTTCTTTCCAACGGGATGAAAGCACGCTCGCACACGGGTGACTTGCTGCGCAGGAAACCCAGCACCAGCGTGGCATTCAGCAGCACGGCACCCGCGCACCAGGTCACGGTGATGCCAGTTCGTCATGCCTCACACACGCACGCAGGCACACGCCGAAGCACACGCCAGCGCCTTTCCTGGGGGAACGCACCCGCACGGGCGTGACCACGAAAAAGCCCCTCGTTTGAGGGGCTCTTGGTGCTTTCGTAGCAGCGCGATGCTCGGGTTAAATCGCTTTAACCGGGTGAAAAAGGCGGTCAATGATCGTCATTTTCGCAACCCTACTCTGAGATGTAACCGGACTATGGACAATGTAATTGCCCGAAATCCAAATATGCAGCTCGTAGTCCAACCGAACGCTTCCATCTAGGGATGCAAAGCAGGGGGTTGCCTTTACCTTTTCCATGACTCTCATTAGCTCGGCAAATGGCAAGCGCTTCCCGATAGGTCTTTCAGAAAAGAAAGACGCTACACCAGGCTCAATTCCACCACCCTCTTCGTTACACATCTTTATAAAATAGTCCCCATCACTGTTCGTCATTATTGAAACCATCGCCATGGGGCTTGAGGAAGAAAAATTATCTTCCAGAGCTTGAATCAAGTTGGAGGTGTTGGCATTAGTGTTGAGTTTCATTTGAACAACTTCCATAAGGGATTAAACGGGTTAACAGGAATGTCGCGCCCCATGATCCTAACCTAATCACCCAGGTTCCAGAAAGTCATTGAGAACCGCACCATTGTTGGAACTTTGTGGGGTCATGGTATCACCCAATGGGTGATGACAAAGCGACCGAAATTCTACGATGTGGGCGGAATCAAGGTGGAGATC
>JAUXSE010000060.1 GCA_030681515.1 Geothrix sp.
GCCGCGATGAGTCCCGCGGTAATGGCGAAGGCCACCCACATGCCGGTGAGATGCAGGGACATGCCGCCGCCACCTCCGTGATCCATGTGTCCCAGGGACTGGATATGCACGTTCCAGAAGAAGAGCAGCCCGAAGCCCGCGGTGGAAAGCAGCCCCAGCGCCCAGGCCCAGATCCCGCGCATCACCACCGCCGCCAGGGTGATGTGGACGAGGTAGATGGCGGTGAACGGATTGGCGGGCCCCCCGCTGCCGTACAGCAGCCCCGTGAGCAGCAGGATGTCCAGCCCCAGCACGAGTCCCGGCAGGGCCGGCTGCACCGGGTCGGGCCGGCGCAGCCGCAGCATCAGGGCCAGGTTGCTCAGGGCCCCGAAGGCCACGAGCCCCAGCAGGGGAGCCACGGATAGTTCGCCCGGAAGCAGGCGCATGGAGACCAGGATCGCCGCGGTCTGGGCGACCACGGTGATCCAGCGCAGGCGGAGCAGCCAGGCGAGGGGGATGCCGGAGGTGGGACGGGTCATGGGTGAGCCATTATCCACCGGAACTCCTTCCATGGGGCGAGCCCTAGTGGTGCCCGCGCGAATTAGCTGGATCATCCAATACGCTCATGGGCACCACGTGGCGGGGGTCTGGGGGCACGGCAGTGCCCCCAGCGGGGTGACAGCCCTGGCACGCCTGCGCGCAAGGGCGCCAGAGGGGCCGTGCCCCGATGGAAGTGCACCTCGCCATCACCGCATTGATCCAGGGTTTTCGGGCGAGGTGCACTAGAAACGGAGCGACGCCTTCATCCAGAGGGTCCGGCCCGGCTCGTTGACGCGGATGGACTGCACCACGTAGCCCGGGATCGCGCTGGTGTTCCGGCTGATGTGCTCGGCGTAGGCGCGGTTCAACAGGTTGTCCACGCCGCCCGTGACCAGCCAGCCCTTCGCGATCTTCCATCCGGCATTGAGGGACAGGATGGCGAAACCGGGGGTCGCGCCGAGGTCCTGGCCCACGATGTTGCCCTGGTTCACGGCGTACCGGTCCTGCCGGGTCACGCCGCGCACCAGCAGCCCGGACGACCAGGTCTCCCGCTCGTAGCCCAGGCCCAGGCGGGCCTCCAGGGGCGGAATCTGGGCGAGGGGCCGGCGATCGGTATCGTTCTCGCCCCGGGTGTAGGCGAGGCTGCCATCCAGCTTCAGGAACCCGGCCACCTTCGTCCCCACGGCCACCTCCCCGCCCCAGGTGGTGGCGTCCACGTTGCGGGACACGGTGGCCAGGCGGGTGCCCGTCATGATCGGCTTGACCACGTTCGACTGGATGAGGATGAAATCCTTCACCTTGCCGTAGAAGAGGGACACCGAGGTCTGGATGGTCCCTGTCTGCTTCATCCAGCCCAGATCGAGCTGGGTGGTGCGCTCGGGCCGGGTGTCGAAGGCGCTGACGGTGGTGAGGCTTTCCTTGCTGATGGCCTCCCAGTAGTCGGGAAACCGTTCGGCATGGCCCACCCCGGCGTACAGGGTGGAACCTTCCAGGACCTGCCGCTCGTAGCGGAAGAATCCGCTGGTGAGGGTTTCGTCCCGCGTGTGGTTCAGCGTCGGATTCGGGGCCGTGGCCATCATGGTGATGGCCACCGTGGCGCGGGGATCCTCGGCGTGCCAGCGGTCGGCGCGGAGCCCCGCCACCAGCCGGTCCTTCTCCGTCAGGGGGTGATCCACTTCGCCGAAGATCCCGGTGTTGCGGAAGCGGCCGTCGTCCATCCGGACCTTGTTCTCCACGGGCGCGGTCCACTGCCTGGCGCTCAGCCGCACCGTGTGCTCATTGGCCTGGGCGTCGAGGCCCACCGTCAGCCTCGTGGCCTCGGCCACGCGCAGGCCCAGCGCGAAGCGGCCCCCCCGGGTCAGCCGGTCCGGGTTGTTCACCATGGGCTCGGGGACCATCGCCGTGGGGGTGAAGGTCCGCAGCGTATAGTTGTCCATGACGTGGTCCACATAGTTGTGGTACGCCTGGAACTCCAGCTTCTCGATGCGGTCCGTCAGCCGGCTCAGCTCCGCCTTGAAGCCCAGGTTCTCGCGCATGAACTGGGCGCCGTCCATGGTCCGGTCCGCATAGGCCGCCCGGCCATCGCTGCGGGTGCCCGACACTTCCATCCGCGCGTCGTCGCTGGGCGTCCACCCGAAGGCCGCGTTGGCGCTCCAGCGGGTGTAGCGGGAATGGATCGTCGTCCCGTTCCCGTCCTCGTAGTCGCCGGAATGGGAGCGGGTTCCGATGCCCCGGACATAGTAGGAGGGGGTTCCGCCGCGGGCATCCAGCACCTGATCGTTGCGGCCGAAGCTGCCGCCCATGAGGCTGGCGGTGCCTTCGACACCGGCTTGCTGGAACCGGTCATTGGACCGCTCGAAGCGCACCAGCCCCGCCGAATTGCCGGGGCCGTAGAGCACGGTCTCCGGGCCCTTCACCACCGTGATGCGATCGTAGGATTCGGGAAAGACGTAGGCCGTGGGGGGATCCATGCGCATGCCGCAGCCGCCGAGCAGCTGTTCGCCGTCCAGCAGCATGTTCACGCGGGATCCCGCCATGCCCCGCAGCACCGGGTCGCCGTCCGTGCCGCCCTTGCGGATCACCGAAAAGCCCGGGATGCCCTTCAGGTATTCCGCCCCGTCCTGGGCCGGCAGCGGCTGGCGGGGCGCCTTGGGATCCAGCACCGTCACCAGGGGTTCCGTGGGCAGCGGGGCCGTCACTTCCACCACGGCCGAGGGCTCGGGTTTCGCGGCGGACTTCGCCACGGGCTTCCTCGGCGGCGTCTCGGGCCCGACAGCCGCCAGCGGCAGGGCGCAGACCAGGGAGAGGCGGATGCAGAGGCGGGACAGGACCATGGGTTTCCTCAAGGGGGTCCTGACTGGGGTAATTCCGGCATTCTTGCGAAATCCGGATTCAGGACAATCATCCGACCTTAACGGGAGTTGATGCGGCTTTGGCTGCGTCAATTTGTCGCGAACATCCAGACTAAATCTGATACGAAGATTTTCGTTGACATCTCTACGACAATCCTCGTAGTCTCCTTCCAACCCCACCAGGAGCCCCCTCCGATGCCAGCCCCCACCCGCCCCACCGACGCCGAACTCGCCATCCTGCGGGTGCTATGGGAGCGGGGGGCCAGCACCGTGCGCCAGGTCTTCGAGGTGCTGTCGGCGGAGAAGGAACTGGGCTACACCACGGTGCTGAAGATGCTCCAGATCATGCATGAGAAGGGGCTGGTGCAGCGGGAGGTCACGGACCGGGTGCATACCTTCTCCACCACCCAGTCCCAGTCCCAGACCCAGCGCCACATGCTGGACGACCTGCTGGACAAGGCCTTCGGCGGCTCCTCCACGAACCTCGTGATGCAGGCTCTGGCCACCCGCAAGGCCAGCCGCGAGGAACTGGCGGAAATCCGGAAGCTGCTCGACCAGGCGGAAGGGAGGACACCATGACCCCGCTCCTGTCGTTCGCGATGCACCCCCTGGCCCAGGCCCTGGGCTGGACGCTGATCCATTTCCTGTGGCAGGGCGCGGCCCTGGGTCTGCTGGCCTGGCTGGTCCTTCTGTTGATGCGCGGGGGAAGCGCCAAGGCCCGCTACGGCCTGGCCTGCGCCTTCCTCGTGGTCATGGTGGCGGCCCCGGTGGCCACCTTCCTGACGCTCCAGCCCCGGGCTCCGGCCCTGGCCGGAACCGTGGCCCTGGATCTGGCCGCGGCCAGCCCCGCCGCGATCGCCGCACCCCTGGCCCAGCGCGTGAAGGCCACGCTGGATCCCTCCCTGCCCTGGCTGCTGGCCGGATGGGCGGCGGGCGTGCTGCTGCTGTCCTCGCGCTTCCTGGGCGGCTGGATCCGCGTGCAGCGCCTGCGCCGCCGCACCGCCGCGCCCGTCCCCGCCGAATGGCATCTGGTCCTCTCCCGACTATGCCGGGAATTGAAGCTCGCCCGCACCGTGCGCCTGCTCCAGTCCGCCGCCGTGGAAGTGCCCACGGCCCTGGGCTGGCTGCGCCCCATCATCCTGCTGCCGGTCTGCGCCCTGACGGGTCTGGCGCCGATGCAGCTGGAGGCCATCCTGGCCCACGAGCTGGCCCACATCCGCCGGGGCGATTTCCTGGTGAACCTGCTCCAGTCCCTGGTGGAAGTGCTGCTCTTCTACCATCCCGCCGTGTGGTGGCTATCGGCCCGCATCCGCGCCGAGCGCGAGCTCTGCTGCGATGACGTGGCCGCCGCCCTCTGCGGCGATCCGCTGCTCCTGGCCCGGGCCCTCACCGATCTCGAGGCCCTGCGCGAACCCCTCTTCCCTTCCCCCACCCACCTGGCCCTGGCCGCCAATGGAGGTTCCCTCATGCGCCGCATCCACCATCTCCTCCATCCCGCCCTGCCCATCACCAGCGGCGCCCGCGCCACGGCCCTGGCCCTGCTGGCCGC
>JAUXSE010000002.1 GCA_030681515.1 Geothrix sp.
CCTCCGTCTCTACGTGGGCCTGGGCCTCACGGTGGAACTGGCCCCCCGGTTTGATCTGGCCTGGGTGGCCCAGGATCCTTCGTCCCTCCTGGACGCCCAGGTCTCGCCCCGGGTCCAGGGCACGGGCCTGATGCTGCGGACGACGCTGTCCAACTTCTATGTGGAGCTGTCCTACGGGATCCTGAAGGTCCACACCCCTCTGGACAGTGGCAGGACGGTGGGCAGTTTCAATGTCCTGGTCGGAACCCAGCCCTTCGACCTCTGGAAGCGGCATTAGGTATCATCCGGGGATTCCCCTCGCAACGCATGCGTTGCGAGGATCTAGGGTCGCGCTGCGCGCATACCCCCGGGCCCCCACGCGGCGCTCGGGCGGAGCCCGATCCCCGCGTCCATGCTGTCCGGGGGTTCCGCGCTTCGCGCATACCCCCGGGCCCCCACGCGGCGCTCGGGCGGTGCCCGATCCCCGCGTTGATGCTGTCCGGTGAGGGTCTGTGATCCGTTCCATAGGCGGGTGGCGGGGGGCGCCTGATACCCTGGAGCGTTGGGCTTTTCAACGCTCTTTGCCGAGGCCGCCATGCGCTACCTGCCCTCTTCCCCCGTCGAGGATCGAGCCCTCCTGGACATCATCGGCGTCCCGGATGCCGAGGCGTTGCTGGTGGGCATTCCCGAGCCCCTGCGTCTCAAACGGGAACTGGATCTGCCCACGCAGGGCTCCGAACAGGAGGTGGCCTGGCAGATGATGGCGCTGGCCAACAAGAACACGCGCTTCTGCGCCCAGTTCCTGGGGGCCGGGGCCTACGATCACTTCGTGCCCTCGGCCATTGATGCCATGGTGGGCCGGCAGGAATGGTTCACGGCCTACACGCCCTACCAGCCCGAGATCAGCCAGGGCACCCTGCAGCACATCTTCGAATACCAGACGCTGATCTGCGACCTCACGGGCCTCGAAGTGACCAACGCCAGCCTCTACGATGGCGGCACCGCCTGTGTGGAGGCGGCGCTGATGGCCGTGCGCGTGGCGAAGAAGCGCAACACCGTGCTGGTGAGCCGCGGACTGCACCCCATGTACCGCGATGTGCTCAACACGAACTTCGACCCCCACGACGAACTCCACCTGGTGGAAGTGGGCCTCAAGGACGGCGTCACGGACATGGCTGATCTCCAGGCCAAGCTCCATGGCGATGTGGCCGCGGTGCTGGTGGGCTACCCCAACTTCCTGGGGGCCGTGGAGGATTTGACGGCCCTCGCCGGCCCCATCCACGCCGCCGGGGCCCTGCTGGTGAGCGTCACCCAGGAGGCCTTCGCCTTCGGCTGGTTCGAGGCCCCCGGCAAGGTTGGCGCCGACATGGCCTGCGGCGAGGCCATGAGCCTGGGCAACAAGCCCAACTACGGCGGCCCCTTCCTGGGCTTCCTCGCCGTGAAGGATGCCCACAAGCGCGAGATCCCGGGCCGCGTGGTGGGCCAGACCAAGGATCTCGACGGCCGGACCGGCTACGTGCTGACGCTCACCGCCCGCGAGCAGCACATCCGCCGCGACAAGGCCACCAGCAACATCTGCTCGAACCAGGGACTCGTAGCATTGCGCGCCAATATCTTCATGCAGCTGGCCGGACCCGAAGGCCTCAGGGGGCTGGCCGAACAGAATGCCGCCAAGGCCCAGTACCTGCGCCAGCGGCTGCTGGAACTGCCGGATATGGAGGCGGTGCCCGGCCAGCCCTTCTTCAACGAATTCGTGCTGCGCTACAAGGGCGACATGGCCGCGCTGCAGGAGGCTTGCCTGAAGGAGAGTCTGCTGCCGGGTCTGGACCTGGGCCGCTTCTATCCCGAATATGCGGGCTGCATCCTCTGGTGCGCCACGGAACTCCACACCCGCCAGATGATCGAGAGCCTCGTCGAGATCCTGGCCCGCGTTCCCGCCACGGTCTGAGGAGGCACCCATGTTTCTGCGTCAGCGCGAACCCCTCATCTTCGAACGCTCCGTCCCAGGCAAGCGGGGCATGGACCTGGCGAAACTCGATGTGCCGGCGGCCCAGGACACCCGCCCAGCCCACCTCAGGCGCAGCGGCTTCGACGCGATGCCCGAGCTGAGCGAGGTGGAGGTCATCCGCCACTTCACGCGGCTCTCCAAGTGGAACTACGGCGTGGACGATGGCATCTACCCGCTGGGCTCCTGCACCATGAAGCACAACCCGCGGCTCAACGAAAAGGTCGCCGGGATGCCGGGCTTCACGGACAGCCATCCCATGGCGCCGGATGCCCTGGTCCAGGGCAACCTGGAACTGCTCTACACGCTGCAGGAATGGTTGAAGGAGATCACGGGCCTGCCGGGCGTCACGCTGCAACCCAGCGCGGGCGCCGCCGGCGAGCTCACGGGCGTCATGCTCATCCGGGCCTACCACGTGGCCAAGGGGGCCAAGCGCCGCGTGATCCTCATCCCCGACAGCGGCCACGGCACCAACCCCGCCACCGCCGCCATGGCGGGCTACGAGGTGGTGGAACTGCCCTCGCTGCCGGATGGCACCATCGCCTTCGACGATGTCACCGATCCCGTGAACGGCAAGGTCCGCAAGGGCCTGAGCACCCTCGTCCGTGAGCTTGGAACCGAGATCGCGGGGGCCATGATCACCAACCCCAACACCGTGGGCGTCTTCGAGTACCGCTTCCAGGAGATCAGCGATCTGCTGCACAGCGTGGACGCCCTGGTCTACATGGATGGCGCCAACATGAACGCCCTGGTGGGCGTGGCCCGGCCCGGCGATTTCGGCGTGGACGTCATGCACCTGAACCTGCACAAGACCATGTCCACGCCCCACGGCGGCGGCGGTCCCGGCGCGGGCCCCGTCTGCTGCGGCGCGAACCTGATGCCATTTCTTCCCGTGCCTGTCGTCGTGCGCGACACCGTGAAAGTGGGCGAAGGCGAGGTGCCCAGGCACAGCTACCGCATGGACTGGGACCAGCCCCGGAGCATCGGCAAGGTGCATACCTTCTATGGCAACTTCGGGATCCTGGTGCGGGCGCTGACCTACTGCCTGAGCCACGGTTCCGATGGGCTGAAGGCGGCCACCCTGCGCGCCATCGTGAACGCCAACTACATCCGCGCCCGGCTCAAGGGCGCCTACGCCCTGCACATTGATTCGCCTAGCCTGCACGAGGTGGTATTCAGCGACACCAACCAGGCCAGGCACGATGTCCACACGCTGGATATCGCCAAGCGGCTCATTGACCACGGCTACCATCCGCCCACGATCTACTTCCCCCTGATCGTGCCCGGCGCGCTGATGATCGAGCCCACGGAAAGCGAAGGCAAGGACGAGCTGGACGCCTTCTGCGACACCATGCTCCAGATCGCCAAGGAAGCCGAAGAGGACCCTGACGCCCTGCACCAGGCGCCGACCCTCGCCCCCCTGCGCCGCATGGACGAAACCACGGCGGCGCGCAAGCCGGTGTTGCGTTGGAAGAAGGCCTAGTTGTTCCCTCACGCTAGAACGCGGGCCGAATGGCCCGCGTTCTAGCGCTCACCTCCGCCTGCGGTGGAGCTCTGGATCAATCGTGCGGAATCAGGTGCACCGCGGCCGCCTTCAGGATGGCGCAGACCTGATCGCCCTCCGCCAGGTGCAGATCCAGACAGGCCTGGCGGGTGACGAGGCTCTCCAGCGGGAAGCCGCAATCGAGGCTGATCCGCATGAGGGAGCCCTCGGGATGCAGGGCCGTGATGCGGGCGGGCAGGCGGTTGCGGGCGGTGGTTCCGGAGCTGGGTCCGCACCCCCGTTCCACGGCCACGTCCTCGCCGCGGATGCACAGGAAGGCCTGCTGGCCGAGGCTGCCGGGATCGGCGGCGAGGATCCGGGCGGACCCCACGGAGACCGTGGCCATGCCCTCGGAGACGGATTCGACCCGCCCCCGCACCACGGTTTCCACACCCAGGATCCGCGCCACGGCGGGATCCGTGGGCCGGTCGAAGACCTGCTGGATGTCGCCGCTCTGGCAGACGCGGCCCTGGTCCATGACCACCAGGCGGTCGCCGAGCTGGAGGGCTTCGGTGCGGTCGTGGGTCACCAGGACCGTCGGAATATCCAGGGTACGAAGCAGCTCGCGCAGCTCCTTCCGGAGCCGGAGCTGCGAAGGCCGGTCCAGGGCCGACAGGGGCTCGTCGAGGAGCAGCAGGCGCGGCCGCCGGGCCAGGGCGCGGCCCAGGGCCACCCGCTGCTGCTGGCCGCCGGACAGTTCGCCGGGGCGCCGGTCTTCGAGGCCCTTCAGATCGAGCAGGAGGAGAAGCTCCTCGATGCGGACCGTCCGTTCCCGCGCAGTCAGCGAAACCAGTCCATAACCGAGGTTGGCGGTCACGCTGAGGTGCGGGAACAGATGGTAGGCCTGGGGCAGGAAGCCCAGGTCGCGGGCCTGGGGCGGCAGGTGGACGCCCCGATCCGCATCGGACCAGGCGGTTCCGCCGAAGTGGATGGAGCCGCGGTCCGCCCGTTCCAGGCCCGCGAGCAGGCGCAGGACCGTGGTCTTGCCGGAACCGGAGGGGCCGAAGAGCACCGTCACGGAAAACCCCGGCCCCGGAATCTGGAACCGCGCCTCGACGGCCGTGCCGTCCGGGTAGCGGCGCTGGGCATCGGAGATCAGATGAGCGTCCACGGCTTCCTCTGATGGCGCCGCAGGGCGTAGGTGAAGGCCAGCACCAGGAAGGACACGCCCAGCAGCAGCGCGGCGGTGCGGGCCGCCGGGGCGTACTCCATGGCCTGCACCTGGTCGTAGATGGCGATGCTGACCGTGCGGGTGCGGCCCGGCAGGTTGCCGCCCACCATGAGCACCACGCCGAATTCGCCGAGGGTGTGCGCGAAGCTCAGCACCAGCCCCGTGAGGATGCCCGCCCAGGAGAGCGGCGCGATCACCCGGAGGAAGGTCCGCAGGCGCGATTCGCCCAGGCACCAGGAGGCTTCGATCAGGCCCCGGTCCACGGCGGCGAAGGCGGCGGCCAGGGGTTGGATCATGAAGGGCAGGCTGTAGAGCACGGAGGCGATCAGCAGGCCCTCGAAGGAGAAGGGCAGGGTGCTGCCAAAGAGGCTCTCCCAGGCCCGTCCGAGGGGACTGCGCGGGCCCATGGCCATCAGCAGGTAGAACCCCAGCACCGTGGGCGGCAGCACCAGGGGCATGGCCACCACGGCTTCCACCAGGAACTTCCACCGCCGCCGGGAAAAGGCCAGCCAGTAGGCGAGGGGCAGGCCGAGGATCAGCAGCGCCACCGTGGTGAGGGTGGCGAGCCAGAGGCTCAGGCGGATGGCCTCCCAGTCCATCAGGGGGTGTCCACCACGAAGCCGAACCGGCGGAGGATCGCCAGGCCCTCGGCTGAGCGCATGAAGTCGCGGAAGGCCAGGGCATCGGCCCGGTTCCGGGCATGGTTTAGGATCACGCCGCCCTGGTCCAGGGGCGGGTGGGCGTCCTGGGGCACCTCCCACATCCGGCCCGCGGCCAGGGCGGGGGCCTTGGCGAGGGACAGGGCCAGGATGCCGATATCGGCGGCGCCGGTCTGCACGAACTGGGCGGTCTGGGCGATGTTTTCGCCGAAGACCAGGCGCGGTCGCACAGCCGACCGCAGGCCCAGCTTGGCCAGGGCCGCCTCGGCGGCGCGTCCATAGGGCGCATGGCGGGGATTGGCGATGGCCACCTTGCGGGCGGCGGGGTGCAGCAGGGCCTTCATGCCGAGCTGCTCCACGGGGATGGGCGAACCCTCCGGCACCCACACCACCAGGCGCCCCCGGCTGTAGAGGAATTCGGTGGTTCCATCCGCCAGCCCTGCTTCCACCAGCCTTTTCGGATAGAGCAGGTCCGCGGACAGGAACAGGTCGAAGGGGGCCTTGTTCACGAGCTGGGCATAGAAATTCCCGGAGGATCCGTAGGTGATGGCCACCTCGACGCCCGGGCGCCGCTTCGCGAAACCCTCCTTCACCTCCACCAGGGCGAACTGCAGGTCTGCGGCCGCGGCGATGGCGAGGCGCCGGGGTGGCGCGGCTGAACAGGCCAGTGCCAGTAGGGCGAGGCACAGGCCTTTGAAACGGGTCATGGATCTCCCGGGGCACCCGAAGGGCTGGCTCCATGGTGCCAGAACCGCGGGACCCGGCCGGACAGAGGCACCCAGGGCGGCCATTCGGCGGAGCCAAACCCCGCGAGCGGCGGCACAATGAAGGTCCCCAGGAGGTTTCATGCGTTTCCCGTCAGCCCTGTTCCCAGGAAAGGCCCGGATGGCCTGGCGGGAGCCGCCGGACAAGGGTCGCCAGATCGGGCGGGTCGGGGCATGACCGGACGGATCCACCATGCCCGGGTACTGAAGGCCCTCACGAAGGACCGGCACATCCGCCTCTCCTCGCTGGATGCCAGCCCGTTGTGGGACGGCGTCCGGCGGGGGCACCCGCACCTGGATCCCGGGGCCTGCGCCTGCCTCACTGAATTGCTGTCGGCCACAGCCCTGCTGCAAAGCCGCACACTCTTCGCGGAACGCCTTCAGCTGCTGATCAAGGGCTCGGGCCGCGCCAAGGCCGTGGTGGCGGACTGCTGGCCCGATGGCACGATCCGTGGCGTGCTGGACCTCGGCGGCCCGGAGGCCCAGGACTGGATCGCCGCCCCGGGCGTGCTCCAGGTGATGCGCTCCAATGCTGCGGGCCAGCCCTACATCGGAAACCTGCCCCTGGTGGAGGGCGGCATCCAGGTGCAGGTGGAGTACTACCTGCAGCAGTCGGAGCAGACCCAGGCCAGCCTCAGCCTCTGGTGCGATGCGGGCACCGGCCAGGCCGGAGGCCTGCTGGTGGAGCCGCTGCCGGACTGCCCGCCGGATCGCCTCGCCCGGCTCATCCAGGCCATCGAGGGCCTCGACGTGGTGCCCATCTGGGAGCGCACGGCGGACTTCCTGGCCGCCTGGGTGGCCCAGGGAGAGGGCACCGAGGAGCTGGCGGCCGCGGATCTCTTCTACCGCTGCCGTTGCACCCGCGAGGCCCTGCTGGAAACCCTGCGCCGCTTCCCGGTGGAGCAGAAGAAAGATCTGTTCAGGGGCCCCGGACCGCTGGCGGTGCGCTGCGACTACTGCGGCACACCCTACCCGATCACCCGTGAGGATGTGCTGACGGGGGAGGCCTGATGGCCGCCCGCCTGGCCATCGCCGAACGGGGGCGGCCCCTGGGTTCGCCCATCTCCGTATGGCTGAATTTCCGCGTGGTGCCCTTTCTGGGGGCGGGGCTATCCAAGCTGTGGTCGCACACCCTGCGCGTGCGCCGCGAGGGTTTCGAGGCCGTGGAGGATCTCGTGGCGCGGGACGAGCGGTTCATCCTCGCCTTCTGGCACCGGCGCCTCTTCATGATGCCCCTGGCCTATCCCTTCCGCCGCCGGAACGCCCAGGGTCAGGTCCGCGGCGTGGCCATCCTGTCCAGCGACAGCCGGGACGGCGAGCGCAGCGCCGCCACCTGGCGCTGGTTCGGCATCCACGCCGTGCGCGGCACCGCCAGCGATGACGGCGCCAGGGCCCTGGTGCGCATGATCCAGGCGGTGCGGCAGGACTGGGATTTCGGCATCACGCCGGATGGCCCCCGGGGGCCCCTCATGGAACTGAAGCCCGGCGCCCTCGCCCTCGCCCGCAAGACCGGCGCCTGGATCGTCCCCGTGACCCTGGCCTTCGACCGTCAGTTCGAGCTGAAAACCTGGGACCGCATGGTGATCCCGTTTCCGTTCGCCACCTGCGTGATCAAGTACGGAACGCCATACAAAATTCCGCCGAAGGCGGAGGATGGCGCTGAAGCCGTGCGGCTTCAGCGTGAGATGAACGAACTCGAAACCTGGGCCGAAGGGATCCACCATGCCTGAACTCGCGGTGGTCTCCCTCTCTGGCGGCATGGACTCCTGCGTCACCACGGCCATGGCGAAGGCCGAAGGCTACGAGCTGGCCCTGCTCCACGCGGACTACGGGCAGCGCACTCAGGAGCGCGAAAAGCAGGCTTTTCGCGATATCGCGGACTTCTACGAAGTCCCCGCTTCCCGCCGCCTCATCATCGGCTTCGACACGCTGAAGGCCATCGGCGGGTCCGCACTAACGGATGCCTCCATCGCCCTGCCCGAGGGCGAGTTGGACCGCCCCGGCGTGCCCGTGAGCTACGTGCCCTTCCGCAATGCCCACCTGCTGGCCACCTGCGTGAGCTGGGCCGAGGTGCTAGGGGCCACGGCCATCTTCGTGGGCTTCGTGGAGGAGGACAGCAGCGGCTACCCCGATTGCCGCGAAGCCTTCCTCCGCAGTTTCGAGCAGACCGCGAACCTGGGCACCAAGCCCGATACCAAGCTGGCCTTTCACGCCCCTCTCATCCATCTCCGCAAGGCCGAGATCGTGCGGAAGGGTCGCGAACTCGGCGCGCCGCTGCACCTCAGCTGGTCCTGCTACCAGGGCGAAACGAAGGCCTGCGGGCGCTGCGATTCCTGCCACCTGCGGCTGCGGGGGTTCAAAGAAGCGGGATTCCCGGATCCGATTCCGTATGCCTTCATTCCGGGTACCATGAAAAGTTAACCGCAGATGGCGCAGAGCCACGCAGATGAACACCCGCGAATCTCGTCTGCGCAAAGTGCGGTTTCAGGTTCACCTGGCTAGGGACGCCAGGACCGCATGAACGCGAGGCGGTCCTTCAGTATCAGGACACCGTGTTCTGCGCCAAGGGCCTGAAATCCAGGTGGGGAAAAGCCGTGGCCGCCCCGATGGTATCGTTATGGGGCGGCGCCCCGTCGTGATGCTGGACGCGGGAGTGCCCTTCTCATCAGGCGGTCCATGCGCGTAACCCTCGTCCACCCTTCGGGGTTCAACTTCATTCCCGGCCAGCCGGACTTCTCCGTTCTGGCCAACCGGCTGGCGCCGCTCGGCATCCTCTCGCTGGCCGCCTGGCTGGAAGGGCACGGGCACCCCACGGCCGTCTATGACTGCCTCGGTCCGCTGGCTCCGCCCTCCCTGGAGGGCCGGGTGGCCGAGATCCTGGCCACGGGGCCCGACCTTGTGGGATTCTCCGCCACCACCTCAGGGTTCATGGATGCGGTGGACCTGGCCATCCAGCTGAAGGCGGCCCGACCGGAGCTTCGCGTGGTGGTGGGCAATGTACATGCCTCGAGTTTGGGGGCGCCGCTGCTGGAGAGCTTCCCCGAACTGGACGCTCTCTGCCTGGGCGAGGGCGAAGGATCGCTTCTGGACCTGGTGGAAGGGAAGGCTTTGGCCGACATCCCGAACCTGGTGTGGCGTGACGGGGAACGCATCGTGACCAATGCGCGCCGGCCCCGGCTCCAGAACCTGGATGACCTGCCGTTCCCCGCCTACGAAAAGCTGGCGGCTTTTCCCGAGCGCTACCACCTGCCCCTCTTCAGCTACGTGAAGCGGCACGGGGCCACCATGATCACCTCGCGGGGATGCCCCTACACCTGTTCCTTCTGCGACCGGACGGTCTTCGAACACCAGTACAAATTCAACAGTCCGGCCTACATCTATGCCCACATGAAACACCTGCGGGACCGTTTTGGCGTGCACCACATCAACTTCTACGATGACCTCTTCACGGCCCATCAGGGCCGGGTGTCCGAACTGTGCCAGCGCCTCATCAATGAACCCCTCGGCATCGGTTTCAACTGCATCATCCGAACAGGGCACACCTCCGACGAGCTGCTCCGCCTGCTGAAGCGGGCGGGTTGCGTCATGGTGAGCTTCGGCGTGGAAAGCGCGGATCCCGGCCTGATGGCCCGGCACAAGGCGGGCGTGACCCTGGAGGCCGTGCGCGACACGGTGGAGAAGGTCCACGCCGCGGGCCTCCGCGCCAAAGGGCTGTTCATCTTCGGCCTTCCGGGGGAGACTCCGGAGACCTTCCAGCGGACCAGCGACTTCATCCTCTCCCTGGACCTCGACGACATGAACCTCACCAAGTTCAGCCCCCTCCACGGGGCGCCCCTCTGGGCCGAATGCGTGGCGGGCAAGGAGGGGGACTTCAACGAGGACTGGCGGCTGCTCAACTGCGTCAACTCGGTGTTCCTGCCGGAGGGCTTCGAATCCCGGGAGCAGATGGACACGCTGTACAACGCGCACATCCAGCGGTTCTACAAGAGCAAGGCCTACCAGCGACGGTTCGGCCGGCGCCTCTGGGAACACCGGTGGAGCCTCTGGCACATGCTGCGCCACCTGCCCATGGTGTGGGCCGCCCAGCGGTACTTCGCCTCGAAGGGCACAGGCGGTGCGAAGGCCTACGGCCGGCATCCCCGCCAACCGGTGGGCCTGAGACCCATGCCCCTGGGCCACTGAAACCGTCCCCGGGCGCGGGGATGGCCTGGTTGCTTGTGACAACGGCTAACCTGGAGGCCCGTCTCACCCCCTCCCCTTCTGCTGGATGGAACATGGCCACTCGGAAAGCGCCCCAAGCCTCCCTCCCCGACCCGCTTCCCCAGTTCGTGGTGACGCGGCCCACGGGCAAGCTCGATACGTTCACGAGCCCCCGACCGGGACGGCCCTTCACCATCACCTTCGAAACGGAGGAGTTCACCTGTCTCTGCCCGCTCACGGGCCAGCCGGACTTCGCCAGGCTGCGCATCCTCTACCAGCCCGATCAGCTCTGCGTGGAATCCAAGTCGCTCAAGCTCTACCTCTGGAGCTTCCGGGACCAGGGCGCCTTCCACGAAGCCGTCACCAACCAGATCCTCGACGACCTGGTGAAGGCCCTCAATCCCCAGTGGCTGCGCGTCGAGGGCGATTTCCTCATCCGCGGCGGCATCCGGACCTTGGTGGTCGCTGAGCACGGGCAGAAGCACTAGGCGGGTAGGCCGTGAAAGCCATCATCGCCCTCGGCTCGAATCTCGGCGATCGCCGGGCGCACCTGGATGCGGGGCTGGCGGCACTGCGCACGCTGGGCGCCGTGGTGCCTTCGCCCCTGGTGATGGAGACGCCGGATGAATCAGGACGCGGCCCCGCCTACCTCAACACCGTGGCGATCCTGGTGACGGAGGAATCCGATCCCCGCCGGGTGCTGGAGTCGCTGCTGCGCCTGGAACTGGCGGCGGGTCGGGATCGTTCCGCGGGAAAGAACGCTCCCCGGACCCTGGACCTGGATCTCATCACCACGGACAGTCCACCTGGAAGCTGGACCTGGGACACGCCGGCAGACCTGCGGGTGCTGGGCCCCGAGCTGAGCCTGGAGCTGCCCCATCCCCGAGCCCTCGGCCGCCCCTTCGTCCTCGAACCCTGGCGGGCACTGTCTGACCCGGGCGTGTGTGGTGGCGTGATTCCAAGAGAGAAGGGAATAACCGCAGATGGCGCAGATGGCCGCCGATGAAGATTGCTTTTCATCTGCGTGAATCTGCGCCATCTGCGGTTAGATGCTCTGTTTTGTTTCTACTTCGTCCACTTCTCGCACCACCCCAGCACGGTTTCGTACCAGAGCTTGCTGTTCTGGGGCTTGGCGACGAAGTGGGCTTCGTCGGGGAAGTAGAGCAGCTGGCTGGGGACGCCACGCACCTGGAGGGTGTTGTAGAGCTGAAAGGCCTCGGTGACGGGCACGCGGTAGTCCAGTTCGCCATGGATGACGAGCATGGGTTTGGTCATCTTCGCGATGGCGCTGCTGGGGCTCTGGGACTGCCAGCGGGCCTTGGTTTCGGCGCTCTCCCAGGGCCAGCCCTTGAACTCCCAGTGGGGGAACCACAGTTCCTCCGTGCCCAGCTGCATGGATTCGGTGTTGAAGATGCTGGCGTGGGTGACGAATGCGGCGAAGCGATCCGCGTGGTGGCCGGCGATCCAGTTCACGGCATAGCCGCCGTAGCTGCCGCCGGCGGCGATCACGCGCTTGGGATCGGCATTGGGATACTGCTTCAGCACCACGTCCAGGGTCTTCATCAGATCGGTCATGACGGCGCCGTTCCAGTCGCCGCTGATGGCGTCCGTGTAGGCCTGGCCAAAGCCCGTGGAGCCCCGGGGATTGGGCAGCACGGTGATGAAGCCGCGGCTGGCCCAGGCCTGGGCGTTCCAGCGGGGATGCCAGGCATCGGCCCAGGCGCCCTGGGGGCCGCCGTGGATGACGAAGGCCACGGGGTAGGTCTTCTTGGGGTCGTAGCCCACGGGCTTCACAATGAAGGCGTGGGTCATGGTCCGCTTGCCCTCGACGGGCAGGGTGTCCAGCCAGAGGTCGCTGGCCTGGGCGAGGCCGAGTTCCGTGGCCAGGGCCTCGTTATGCCTGGAGGCGCGGGTCACGGTGCGCCCCTTCAGCGTCACGGAATAGAGGTCCGGGGGGGTCGTGAGGCTGGAGGACACGACGATGGCGTGATCCTTGGCCAGGGCGAAACCCTCGACGTGCATCCGTTCGCTGAGCGGCTGGATGGACGTGCCGTCCCAGCGGTACAGATCCGTGTGGCCCTGCCGCTCGGAAGTCCCCACGAGATCGCCGCCCTGCCACTGGTACTCGCCGAAGCTCTGGTCGAAGGCCTGGGTGGTGCGCACGACCTTGCCGGTGGCCCGATCCATGACCCACAGTTCCCATTTGTCCGCCTCGAAGCCGGGGCGCCGCTGGGCGCGCCAGGCCAGGCTCTTGCCATCCGGCGAGTAGCGCGGCGAATTGTCCATGGCGGGATTGTCGCTGACCCGCCTCGCCGGGCCGCCGGCGAGGGCGACCTCGTAGACTTCGCCGTTGGTGGTGGTGGCCTTGGCCTGATCGGGATGGGAATCGAAGGCCAGGGCCCTGCTGTCCGGCGCCCAGGCGTAGCCATCGCCCGCGGAGACATCGGCGAAGTTGGGCACATCGGTGGTGAAGCCCGCCGTGAGATCGCGGGGGACGGTGCTGCCATCGGCGGGCGCCACGAAGAGGTGGCTCACCTGCCTGGCATCCTTCCACGCGTTCCAGTGGCGGTAGTTCAGGGTGGTGTAGAGGCGGCCGGAGACCTTGGATTCGCCCTTGGCCTTGAGGTAGGCGCTGTTTTCCGCATCGTCGCCGCTGGGCACGGTGGTGCTGAGGAAGGCCACCCACTTCCCATCGGGACTCCAGGTCTGCCCTTCCGCGCCGCCGCTCAGTTTCGTGAGCTGGTGCTTCTCCTTGCTGCCGAGGTCCACGATCCACACCTGGCCGCCGGATTGGTACGCCAGCCGCTTGCCGTCGGGGCTGAACCGGGGCCGGGATTGGCTTCCGCCCCCCAGGTCCAGCTCCTTCGCTTCGCCGCCAGAGGCCTTGAACCAGATGCGGTTCACGGTCTTGTTGGCCTGGAAGTCCACGGTGCCCACCTGGTAGGCCAGGGCCCCGGTGGCGCTGAGCTGGGGATCCGTGACCTTCTTCACCTTGAACAGGTCGTCCACCTGCAGGGGGCGTGATGCGAACAGGGCCATGGAGGCCAGGAAGAGCAGGGCGGTGCGCATGGGTTCTCCGGAAATCAATATTCAGACAGCAGATACCGCGCGATGACCGTGCGCTGGATCTCGCTGGTGCCTTCGCCGATGGTGCAGAGCTTCACGTCCCGGTAGTACTTTTCCACGGGGTAGTCCTTGATGTAGCCGTAGCCGCCGAGGATCTGCACGGCTTCGTCGGCCACGCGGCAGGCCACCTCGGAACTGTAGAGCTTGGCCATGCTGGCGGCCTTGGCGTAGGGCAGGCCCTGATCCTTCAGGCCGGCGGCGCGGTAGATCAGCAGGCGGGCGGCCTCGATCTGCGTGCCCATATCGGCCAGCTTGAACTGGATGCCCTGGTGGTCGCAGAGGGGCCGTCCGAAGGTGTGGCGGATCTTGCTGTAACGGAGGGCCTCCTCGAAGGCCCCCTGTGCCATGCCGAGGCCCAGCGCGGCGATGCTGATGCGGCCGCCATCGAGGGTCTTCATGGCCTGCTTGAAACCCACGCCGTCCTCGCCCAGGAGGTTGGCCTCGGGCACCTTCACGTCCTCCAGGATCAGCTCGGAGGTATCGCTGGCCCGCAGGCCCAGCTTGTTCTCCTGCTTGCCGGCCCGGAAGCCGTTCATGCCCTTTTCCAGCACGAAGGAGCTGATGCCATCGGCGCTGCCGTGCCCGGACTGGGGCGGCCGGGTGCGGGCCATGATGACGAAGATATCGCCCACGGTGCCATGGGTGATGAAGGTCTTGGTGCCGTTCAGGATGTAGTGGGAGCCTTCCTTCTTCGCGGCGGTCCGCAGGGAGCCCGCGTCGCTGCCCGATCCGGGCTCGGTCAACCCCCAGGCCCCGATAGCCTTCCCGCTGGCCAGGGGCTTCAGGTAGGCCTGCTTCTGCCGCTCATCGCCCATGGCGTAGATGTGGTTGCTGCACAGGCTGTTGTGGGCGGCCACGGTGATGCCCACGGACCCGTCCACCCGGGACAGTTCTTCCACCGCCACGGCGTACTCGAGATAGCCCATGCCCGCGCCGCCGTACTGCTCGGGAAAGATGACGCCCATCAGGCCCATCTCGCCGAGCTGTTTCACCACGGCCATGGGGAAGGTCTTGGCCTCGTCCCAGGTCATGACGTGAGGGCGGATCTCGCGTTCGGCGAACTTGCGGACTTCCTGGCGCAGGGCTTCGACATGCTCGGGAAGCGTGACGTCCATGGGGGCCTCGTCTCAGCGGGTGGTGGCGACGGTGGTGGGTGAGGCGTGCTGGAGCAGCTGCTTCTTCTGAAGCAGCGATCCGGCCTCGGGCATGACCTCCAGGGCCTGGAGGACCACCGGATCCTTCTCGCAGAGGATCTTGAAGCCAGCTTCCACGCCGTAGGCCACGTTCTGCATCTCGAAGGAGAGCTGCTCCTGGATGGTGCCGAGGTTGGCCTCCCAGTCCTTGTCGGAAATGGTGAGCTTCTGCTCGATGGCCCAGGCGCGGAAGCGCGCCAGCACCACCTCGTCGGCGTGCTGGCCGGGCTTGATGCCGAAGCGGTCCTTCTCGTGGACGGCGTAGCGGAAGAAGGCCGAGTGGCGGAACCGGAGGTCAATCATGACCTCGTTGGGAGGGACGGCGGGCAGCGCGTAGTCCGGGTTGATGCCGCCGCCGCCGTAGACCGTGCGGCCCAGGTCGGTCTTGAAGGCGGGCCCCCGGGGTTGGGCGCCCTTTTCGTCCTCGGGGTTGTAGTAGTCGTCCAGGCCGTGGGTGTAATCGCGCTGGATGCTGCGGCCGGAGGGCGTGTAGTAGCGCGCGGTGGTGAGCGCCAGGCCCCGGGACCGGTTGATGGTGAGCACGCTCTGGACGAGTCCCTTGCCCCAGCTGGTCTGTCCCACCACGAGGCCGCGGTCATGATCCTGCACGGCGCCGGTGACGATCTCGCTGGCGCTGGCCGAGCCGCGGTTGATGAGGATGACGAGGGGGAAGGGATCCAGCTGGGCGCCCTTGTTGGTGCGGGTCTGATTCTCGTCACGGCCATCGCGCCCCTTCTGGCTGACGATGAGCTGATCGGGGCCCAGCAGCTGGCGGCAGATGCCGATGGCCGCGTCGAGCACGCCGCCGCCGTTGCTTCGCAGATCGAGGATGAGCTGCTTCATGCCCTGCTTCTTCAGGGCCGCCACGGCCTTCTCGAATTCGTCCGCGGTGGTCTCGCCGAAATCCCTGATGAGGATGAAGCCGGTGGCGGGGTTCAGCATGAAACTGTAGTAGACGCTGTTGGTGGGGACCTCGGCCCGGGGGATGGAGAAGCGGAGCAGTTCGGCGATGCCGGCGCGCTGTACCGCGATCTCCACGAGGTTCCCCTTCTCGCCGCGAAGCTTCTGGAGGGCGGCGTTGGACGTCATGCCCTCGGTGCTGGTGCCGTCTATCTCCTTGATGATGTCGCCGGAACGCACGCCCAGGCGGTCGGCGGGGCCGCCCTTCATGGGGCTGATGATGGCGATGCCCTGATCGTGCTGCTGGATGATGGCGCCGATGCCGTAGAAGGAGCCCTTCTGCTCCTCGCGGAGCAGCCTGAATTCGCTTTCATCCATGTAGTTCGAGTGGGGATCCAGCGTGTGCAGCATCCCCTGGATCGTGGCGTGGGTGAGCTGGCGCGGAGCGGGCGGCTCGGGGCTCTGCTTCTGCACCAGATCCATGACTTCGGTCAGGGTGTCCAGGCTGCGCTGGCGGGCGCCTTCGCCGCCGGATCGCGCCAGCAGGGGGCCCGCCACGGCCACCGTGGCCGCCATCACCATCCACATCCAGTTGCGCTTCAGAAAGCGGGCCATGGGGCTCCCGGGAAGACAAACCCCAGGATACGCCCGGGCCGTTCTCAGGGCGAATGGTGGTTCCTGGCGACCGGCAGGTACCGCAAAGAAACCGACTTGAAATCGCGAATGACGCGTCATTCGCGGTTCCTAGAACCCTTCCAGGATCCGCTGGGCCGCCGGGGCCATGCGCTCCCGGCTGGCCCGGGTGGCGTGAACGAGGCTTTCGAACTGCCGGTAGGCGAGTTCAAGGTCGTCATTCAGCACCAGGTAGTCGTAGGCGGGGTAGAGTTCCATCTCGTGGCGGGCATGCTTCATGCGGACGCGGATCTGCTCGTCGGAGTCCTCGCCGCGGCTGCGGAGACGCTGCTCCAGGGCCGCAGCGGAGGGCGGCAGAATGAAGATCATGCGTGCATCGGGAATGGCGCGGCGCAGGTTCAAGGCCCCCGTGGTCTCGATGTCGAGCAGCACATCCAGACCTGTGGCCAGGACGCCGTTCAGCCAGTCGCGTCCCGTGCCGTAGCGGTGGCCGTAGACCTGCACCCATTCCACGAAGCCGCCCTCGCGGATCATGGCGTCGAAGCGGCCGTCGTCAATGAAGAAGTAGTCGCGACCGTCCACCTCGCCGGGGCGGGGCTTCCGGGTGGTGAAGGAGATGGAGAAGATCAGGTCCGGCACGCTCCGCACCAGCCGCTGGGCGAGGGTGGACTTGCCCGCGCCTGATGGGGCGGAGACCACGAACACGTTGCCGGGGTGCTGGATCAAGGTCATCTCCTTCCCCCCACTTTAGCGGAAGAGACCCTGGTGCCGGGACGGTCCGATGCCTATGGCCTGCCGGGCCGCAGGTGTTTCTCGCTGGTTCGAGTCCAGCCGGGCGCTGGTGGGGATTTCGACCCACCCGGTCGGGACTCGAACCGCGTCTGGCTGCGCCATCCGCCGGTCTTGCTCCGGCGCCACATCTAGTGGCGCCTCCACAATCCCACTCGCTGGTTCGAGTCCAGCCGGGCGCTGGTGCGGGGGGCGGCCCGCGCGGTCGGGACTCGAACGCGTCTGGCTGCGCCATCCGCCGGTCTTGCTCCGGCGCCACATCTAGTGGCGCCTCCACAATCCCACTCGCTGGTTCGAGTCCAGCCGGGCGCTGGTGCGCCCAGCTGGACTCGAACCAGCGACCTGCAGCTTAGAAGGCTGCTGCTCTATCCGCCTGAGCTATGGGCGCGCAGGGGATAGTCTAGCGGGTCGGATCGGAAGTGGGCCTTCAGGGCTGGGGTTCGGTGTCGTTGCTGAGACCCAGGCGATCGAAGGCCCAGAACAGCAGGCTCAGGGTGATGGCCACCACCGTGCCCAGGGCCATGCCCTTCAACTCCACGGCGCCCAGCTTCACGGCGGCGCCGCTGATGCCGCTGATGAGCACCACCGAGGTCAGGATCAGGTTGCGGGGCTTCGTGTAGTCCACCTGCTTTTCGATGAGCATCCGGATGCCCGCCGCCGCGATGACGCCAAAGAGCAGGATGCACACACCGCCCATGACGGGCACCGGAATGCTGCGGATGATGGCCGAGAGCTTGCCGGAGAAGGAGACCAGGATGGCGATGACGGCGGCGCCACCGATCGCCCACACGCTGTAGACCTTGGTGATGGCCATGACGCCGATGTTCTCGCCGTAGGTGGTATTGGGCGTGGCGCCACAGAGGCCCGACAGCACATTGGAGATCCCATCGCCCAGGAGCGAGCGGTGCAGGCCGGGATCCTTCACCAGATCCCGCCCCACGATATTGCCCGTCACCACCAGATGCCCCACATGCTCGGCAAGGACCACGAGGGCCGCGGGCAGGATGATGAGGATGGCCTGCAGGTTGAAGCTGGGCGCGTAGAGCGTCGGCATCTGCAACCAGGGCGCGGCCTGCACGGCCTTGAAGTCCACGACTCCCAGGAGCAGGGAAAGAAGGTAGCCCGTGATCACGCCCAGCAGGACCGGGATCACCGCCAGGAAGCCCCGCAGGAGCACGGAGGCCAGAACCGTCACGGCCAGGGTGGAGAGGGACACCACCAGGGCGGAGCGCAGGGGCATGCCCAGCACCGCGGGGCCCGCCGTGAGACCGGCCATGTTCGTGGCCACCGGCGCGAGTTCCAGGCCGATGACGGCCACGATGGCGCCCATGGCCGCGGCGGGGAAGATGACGTCAATCCAGCGCGTGCCCGCGAGCCGCACCACCTGGGAGATCAGGATGAAGACCAGGCCGAAGACGATGAAGCCGCCCTGGGCCGCGGCATAGCCCTGGCCCGAGGCCAGCACCGCGAAAACCGGGGAGATGAAGGCGAAGCTCGAACCCAGGTAGGCTGGGATCCGCCCCTTGGCGATCACCAGGTAGATGAGCGTGCCCACGCCGTTGAGCAGCAGGCAGGTGGCGGGATTCACCTTGAAGAGGAAGGGCACCAGCACCGTGGCGCCGAACATGGCGAACAGATGCTGGAGGCTCAGGGGCAGCGTCTGCAGCAGGGGCAGGCGTTCGTCAACGTCAATGGTGCGGCGCGGCATGGGGGCCTCGGGGGAGCGGAGTCCGGGCATGGGATCCGGCACAGAGTCGCCGGAATCCGGTGGCGGGACAGGGGGAAGCGAGGGGAAGTCAGGTTGCCCATGGATTTTTCCAGACACCGGGCCATGTGGGCGTCACATGTCACCGATCCAGGCCGAGGCGGGGACCCGGGGGCCGGAAGCCGGGCACCGTCGAGCATCTGGTTGAAACAAGGATGGCTTGGGGCGCGTCCTGCCGAGGCCGGGATTCCGGGGCTAGATCTTTGTGACTATCATCATTGAGAATACAAGTCAATAAAAGGCTTGGGTTGTGATTGCGGACAGAGAGGACTTGCGTATCCTCTGAGGTTACCTCGCCCGCCAGGAACAGCTCCTTTTTCAAGATTCATCGTCCACGCCCGCCACTCAAAGGTTGCCGCCATGGCCCGGAAGGGGATGCACCCCGCAATGACCGTCGTCCTGACCGCCTCGGCCTTGATGCCCGGGGCTGCTTCCGCCGCGGAGGTCGAGGCCTACGGCACCACCCTGGCGCGGTACTGGAACCAGAGCTACCCGGACCTCAGCAAGAACCGCTATGTCCCCCTGACCCAGTTCGTGGGCATTGATGCCACCGGGCTCGGGGATACCGCCTGGTCCCTGCATCTATTCGGGTGGGGCAAAAGCGATCTGGCGGATCAGAGTTCGCCCGGCGGAAAGGGGGAGGGGGATCTCACCTACGGCTACCTCCAGTACCGGGCTCCGAAGGCGAATGCCGAACTGAAGGCGGGCCGCTTCGCGGTGCTGGGGGCGGCGGGGCAGGAACTGGTGGACGGCCTCAGCGCCCGGGCCGATCTGCGCGGCGGATTCACCTTCGCCGTTTTCGGCGGCAAGCCCGTGATCTACGATCCGGAGGGCGCCACCCAGGCGGCCCCCCGGGACTTCATCGCCGGGGGCCGTCTGGCCTGGCGGGCCTCGCGGTATGGCGAAATCGGCGTGTCCTTCCTCCAGGACGGCACCTCGCCGGACCCCGCGGCCCAGCCCGTCCTCGAGGACCGTTCGCGGAAGCTGCTGGGCGGGGATCTCCGCATCTCGCCCCACGCGTCGTTCGACGTGAGCGGGCGCGTGATCTACAACCAGAAGAAGGAGGATCCGGTGCTGGCGGCCAGCCAGACTTCCCGACTGGCGGGGCAGGACTACGCCATGAGCTGGAAGATCACCCGGACGATCCAGCTGTCGGGCAACTACATCGAGCGGAACTTCAAGGACTACTACGCGGGCACGAACCTGCCGGCCCTGTTCCGCCTGATCGAGACGGAGAAGTACAAGGCCCACTCCGGCCTGCTCTCCTTCGGGATCGGCGGCCCCTTCCAGTACAGCGCGGACTACCGGAAGGCGCGTCGCGAAGGGAACGGGGACAGCACCCGCGCGGGGGTGGAGATCCGGACGGCATCGGAGGGGATGAAACTCAAATCCGGTCTGGCCTATCACCGCGTCACCGCCACGGATGTCCCCCTCACCGGCGGGACCGTGGCCTTCTACAGCCTGTCGCATTCCGAGACCCGCCTCTGGCTGCTGCACGACGGGGGGCGGTACTACCTCAGCCTCGATGCGGTGGGCTACATCTTCGACGACCGGAACAACCCCATGCTCAACGGCGAGCCCAAGACCTACCTGGGGGTGGCCTCGCTGGGCTTCCGTCCCACCAAGGGCCTGATGGTGTCGGGCGATGTCAGCTACGGGATGAACCCCCTTTACAAGAAGGAGGTCCGCGGCCTCCTCAGGCTCGACTTCCGCTTCGGCGCCGGGACCAAGGGGGGTGGCAAGTGAAGGCCTGGAAGGCATCTCCCTATCTGGCCTTCGGACTGGCGCTCTGCCTGGGCTTCCTCAGCGCCTGCTCACTCCTGTCTCCGGAGACCAGCTTCGCCCCCACCCATCCCGATCAGCTCGGCCCGGGCCGTCCCATGTGTTCCAGCTGCCACGAAAGCGAAACCTTCGCCGGCGCGCGCAAGCCCTATTCGGCATTCGACCATACCCCGGCCTTCCTGAAGGACCACGGCCTGGCCGCCGGGCGGGACGCGGGCACCTGCGCCTCCTGCCATGGCCAGTCCTTCTGCGCGGACTGCCATTCGGGGAAGACGATGATCCCGCCGGCCGTCCTGCTCGGGAACCGCCCGGACCGGGCCGTGCCGCATCCGGCCGCGTATCTGTCCACCCATCAGATCGAGGGGAGGCTGGATCCCGCCCGCTGCTACACGTGCCACGGCCGGGCCAACAACCAGCGTTGCGCGGCCTGCCACCGGTAGCTTGCGGAAACGCCTCCACTCTGGATTTCAACGCACGGAACAGATGAAGGATGGACACCATGAGGGTACCGGGGACGCTTCGCCATTCGTGCCTCATCGTCGTGGTCCTCGGCCTGGCGGGCCTGCTGGGCTGCTCGACCAGCCGCGATGGCGGCGGCGCCCTCAACCTCGTCAACGCCCAGGGGGCCCATCCCGCCGGCTTCATCGGCACCCACCCCGGCCTGGCCACGTCCGCGCTCGAACAGTGCCGGTCCTGCCACGGCCAGGATCTCAAGGGTGGGATCTCCAAGGCCTCCTGTTTCACCGCCGCCTGCCACCACGACCCCGTGCCCGGCTGGGCCCTCCCCGGCACCCACGGCCTGCGGGCGAAGCGGGCGCCGGACAGCAGCGGCGGCGGCTTCGCGTCCTGCCAGATCTGCCACGGAACGGATTTCCTGGGAGGCGGTTCCGCCGTCGCCTGCGGAGCCTGTCACACCACGGCCGCGCCCCATCCCGCGAAACCCTGGCACACCGCGACGTCCAATCACGCGAGCACGGATCCCGCGAACGCGCCTGTCTGCGCCCAGTGCCACTTCCCTGGATCCACCGCGAACCCCGCGGGCCATCCCGCGAGCCCGGCCCCGGCGGGCACCGCGCCGGGCTGCTTCAACAACACCCTCTGCCACGGGAATGCCCAGGCGCCCCACGCCCTGGGCGTGGTCTGGACGGATGCGACCAGCCTGGCCTTCCACGGCCTGGAGGCGAAGAAGGATCTCGGGGCCTGCCAGACCTGCCACGGCACGCCGGGATCGCCGAAATTCGACGGGGGTTCCGCCTCCACCAAGTGCACCACCTGCCACATCCCGGCGAAGGCCCATCCCACCGTCTGGAACAAGGCGGCCCAGGTGGTGTTCCCCGGTTTCGTATCCTCCCATCGCAACGCCCTGAAGATGGATACGACCTGCAACCTCTGCCACGACTTCACCAAGGGCCGCACCGCCCCGGATCCCACCGCGCCCAGCTGCTACTCCACCGCCAACAACGCCGTGACCTGCCACTTCAACGGACCCGGCCAGCCGAACCACGCGGTGCCCTTCACGACCGCCCTTCACACCGGCGCCGTCCAGGCCACCTTCGACACCAACTGTTCCATCTGCCACGCCGTCTCCGGCACCTCGCCAAGCCGGGCGCCGCTCTGCACCACCTGCCACCAGGCCGGTTCTCCGCTCACCCAGACGAACTGCGCCTCCTGCCACGCGAAGCCCCCCACGGGCGCGGCTTTCCCCAATGTGGCCGGCGTGCATGCGAAGCATGATGCCCTGGCCAGCGTCACGGGGGCCTGCGCCGCCTGCCACGAAGGCTCCGATTCCGGCAGCCTGACCCACTACAACCACGCCAACGCCCGCCCGGGCTACGACGCCCTGCGGCTGGCCCCCGGCGAGGTCAAGCTGGGCGCCGTCTACAACGCCTCGCCGACCCGGATCGCCACCTTCAACGCCGCGCCGCAGACCTGCTCCAACGTGAGCTGCCACGGTGGGGCCACCACCCCGGGCTGGCAGGCGGCCAACAGCATCCTCTCGAACCAGGAATCCGGATGCCGCCAATGCCACACCCCGGGGGCGGCCCTGGGCGTCCCCGATGCCAACAGCCCCTATTCCGGCCTGCACTCCCTGCATCTCAATTCCACGGCGGGCCTCCAGTGCGTGGAATGCCACGCCATGGCGAACGGAAGCACTGGCGCCCTCAATCACTTCAAGTTCCTCAACACCTCCCCGATGGAGGGTCCCGCCGGCCAGACCGTGGCCTTCAGCACCACCACGCCGGCCGCCGTCTATGACATCGCCTCCCAGTCCTGTGGCAGCGGTGGCGCCTTCAGCTGCCACGGCCGGGCCCACGCGGCTTCCTACACCTGGACGGGGGGTGGCGCCAGCCATGCCGTGCCCTACGCCGACACCGCCCACACGAGCGTGAACACCCTGACAGCCTTCAACAGCAACTGCGCCGCCTGCCACGATGTGGCGGCGCCCACCACCAAGGCCGGACCGTCCTGCACCACCTGCCACCAGGCCGCCTCGCCGCTCACGGCGACGAACTGCAGCTCCTGCCATTCGAGGCCCCCAGTGGGAACCGTCTTCCCCGATGTGGCCGGGAAACATGCCGCCCACAACGCCCTGACCGGCGTGACGGGCCTGTGCGCGACCTGCCACAGCGGCTCCGAGCCCGGGAACGCCAACCTCGTCCACTACAACCACGCCAATTCCCGCACGGGCATGGATGCCCTGCGCGTGCCGCCCGGAGAGACCTCGTTCCTCGCGGCCTACCACGCCAAGTCAGGCGTTGCGGCCTTCAACACCACGGCCTATACCTGCTCCAACATCAGCTGCCACGGCGGCATCACCGCGCCGGATTGGCGGACCGGAACCATCGCCATCAACACGGAGGCGGGCTGCCGCAGCTGCCACTCCCTCGGCCCGGATCCCGCCACGCCCGGCATTCCGGAGGCCAACAGCGCCTACTCCGGGCTGCACGGGGCCCATCTGGCCTCGCCCATCAGCGCCCAGTGCGTGGACTGCCACAGCATGACCGTGGCCACGCCCGGGGCCCTGAACCACTTCAAGGCCCTGGCCACCTCCCAGATGGAGGGCCCCTCAAGGGACACCATCGTCCTTCCCGCGGGAGGGATCTACGACGCGGTGAACCAGACCTGCACCGTCACCTGCCACAACGGGGCCGGTGCCATCACCAACCATGTCACCTTCGGATGGACCGGCGGGGCGAACCATACGGTCCCCTACGCCAACCATGGCGATCTGGTGCAGACCCAGGCCGCCTTCGACGCCAGCTGCAAGGCCTGCCACGCGGTCACGGGCACCTCGCCCATGTCCCTGGCGCCCCTCTGCAGCACCTGCCACACGGCGGGTTCTCCGCTCACCGTGACGAACTGCGCCTCCTGCCACGGCAAGCCGCCCACGGGAACGGCCTTCCCCAATATCGCCGGTAGACATGCCGCCCACAACGCCCTGCCGGAGCTCGCCGGCGCCTGCGTGGATTGCCACAGTGGCGCCGAACCCAGGAATGCCAACCTCCTGCACTACACCCACGCCAACAACCGGCCCGGCCGGGACGCGCTCCGCGTGCCCCCGGGCGAGGTGTACTTCCCGGGCACCCTGTACAACGCCAAGAGCGGCACGGCCGCCTTCAGCACCACGGCCCAGACCTGTTCCAATACCAGCTGCCACGGGGGCCAGACGACCCCGGCCTGGGGAAGCGGGATCATTGACGTGAACACCCAGTGCAGTTCCTGCCATGGGTCGGGCACCACCCAGTACAACGCCTACAACTCGGGAGAGCATTCGAGGCACGTGGTGGACAAGGGCATCGCCTGCATCCAGTGCCACAACACCGTCACCCTGGCCGTCAGCCATTTCACGGGCCTGAAGACCGCCGCCATGGATACGGCCGCCGCCCGGCAGTCCGTGGGGGGCGGGACCACCCAGGTCCGCACCTACAGCGCACCCAGTTGCACGCCCACCACCACCACCGGCTGCCACGGCACCAAGACCTGGTAGGGGTGATCTCACAAAGACTTGGCTGCCTCGGGTCCGGGTTCGATGGCTTTGCCGGATTCGGCCTTCAGCAGGATTTCCTTGACCATGGCCGTGGCATCCTCCTGGCTGAGCTGATCCTTCCAGGCAGGCATGGTGAGCCCGAAGAAGAGGCCCTTCTGGATGGTCCGGATCATGGTCCGGATCTCCCGTTCGGAATCGGGACCATTCCGGGCGCGAAAGTCCTGCGCGATCCGGGTGAAATCCATGCCCCCGAGTTTCTTCCCATCGGAACTCCGGCCGGATCCATCCGGCCCATGGCAGCGGGTGCAGTTCTGCCGGTAGAAGGCCTTCAGCTCGTTGATGGACTTGGCCTGGGGGGCCGGGGGCTGGGCGGCGGATGGTACGGTGGCCAGGGCGAAGAGCCCCGTGGCTCCGAAGGCGAGCCAGCGGGACGAGGCCCAGCGAAGGGCGGCGTCGAGTGTGAAGCCTGCGGATTCTCTTTCCTGGCTGGTGGGATGCATCGCCCCTCCTTCTGATCGGTGGCAGGATCCTCCCCGAGGCAGGGTCCGACCCCTCCATGGTCGAGCGCCTTGGCCCCTTCACCAGATCCGGTTTCCAGAACGGGTACGGTCCGGCTCTCCCAGCCCCCATGGCGATCCGGGCCGCGAGATCTCATCCCCGCTGGGCGCGGGCCTCCTTCAGGGCGATGGCCATGCGCGTGCAGGCTTCGTTCTGCTCGTCCAGGTCGTGGGCCGCGAAGCCCAGGCAGATGAAGGGGAGATTCTGGCGGTGGAAATCGTAGAGGGCTCCGGGGTAGAAGACCACCCCGTGGGCGAGGCATCGCTCGGTCCAGGCTTCCAGGGGCACATCCTCGGCCACGCGGATCCAGAGGGACAACCCTTCCCGGGGGTTCTTCACGGCGATGGCCGGATGCAGGTGGAGCAGGAGGCGATCCACCATGGTCTCCCTCCGCGCTTCGGTGACGATGCGGATGCGCCGCAGATGACGGATGATCTCGCCATCGCGCAGGGTCTCCTCGATGGTGGCCTCCTGGACCAGGTTTCCCGGCCAGTCCACCAGCTGGCGCTGCTGGGCCAGGGCCTTGATGAGCCCGGCTTCCCCGGCCAGAAATCCCACCTGCAGGCCCGGGGCGAGAATCTGCTCGAAGCTGCTGAAATAGAGGACGCGACCCTCAGAATCCTCCGCCGCCAGGGGCAGGCTGGGATTCTTTTCCCGGTGGAAGCCCAGGCCGGAATCGCCCTCCAGGATCCGGAATCCATGCACCTTTGATAGCTCGAGCAGGCGCCTGCGCCGAGCGGGTACCAGGGTCACCTGGGTGGGATGCTGGGGGCTGGCGGTGAGGTACAGAAGCCGGATGGGTTCCTGGATGAGAAGCGATTCGAGGGCTTCCACATTCAGCCCGTGCGCATCCACGGGGACAGGGAACAGCCGGGCACCCGAGGCCCGGAAGGCTTCGGCGACCCGGAACCAGCCGGGGTCCTCGACGGCGACGGCGTCCCCCGGGGCGAAGAGCACGCGGGAGACCAGGTTGAGGGTGCTCATCAGTCCCCGGGTGAGCAGGAGGTTGCCCGCCTCCACGGAGAGGCCGCGCATATCCCGCAGCATCTTGCCGAGGGAGTTCCGCAGATCCAACATGCCCCGGGGATCCCAGCCGGGCTGGAGCAGGCGCTCCGGGTGGAGCTTCAGGACCCGGCCGTAGGCCCGGTGGATGGCGTCGGTGGGGGCCAGCCTCAGATCCGGCGTATCCGGGATGAGCTGGAAGGATTCCAGGGCCGGCGCGCCTGGCTGGTAGAAGGGCTCGCTGCGTGGTGTGGCGCGCTTCCAGGAGGCCGAATCCTGGGCCGACATGCCCGTGGGCGTCTCCAGGACGAAGGGCTGTTTCCGGGCGATGAAGGTGCCCCGGTCCGCCGTGGCTTCGATCCAGCCCTCGGCCTCCAGCTCCTTGTACGCGGCCAGGGCGGTGTTGCGGTTGACGCCGAGATGTCCCGCCAGCGCCCGGGTTCCCGGGAGGGCATCCCCGGGCTTGAAGCGCCCGTGGCGGATGCCCTCCTCGATGGCCTTCACCAGCTGGAGGTACAGGGGCTCCGGCGCGGCCCGGTCCAGTGCGATGGCGAGATCCCAGCTTCCCAAAATGGCACTCCCTGTTTCCGATCAGAATCCTGGCGCGGATGGATCCCGTCAAGGCAGAGGGGGATCAAGGCCCATGTTCGGGCCCGTGGAATCCAGCGCCAGATCCGGTTCAGAGACGGGAAGCCATCCGGTGGAACCTTCCTTCGCCCGTGCGGGGCAGTGGGGCTACCATCCACGGGAACGCTCACCCCCATCCGGATAGATGATGCCGATCCGCCGCTGGATACTCTTTCTTGCCGCCGCCGCCGCCTTCGGCCAGGAAGCCGCGCCCTTTCCACCGGAGTCTCCCGAGCCGTGGAAGCCCGCGTGGGAATGGACGCTTCGGGGGGACCAGCTCACCGATCCCGGCTATTCATCGGAAAACGTCCAGCGCATCGGCGTCCAGCTGCGGCTGCGGTGGACATGGGATGGGGACGCCCTGCGATTCGTGGCGGGCACCCGGTCGGCCATGGGCTCGGACGGGAACCGGTTCAATGCCCGCCGCTGGGATCAGCAGCCTTCCAACGGGACCCAGGTGGACGTGGCCCACGGCGACCTTTCATGGATCACGGCAAGAACCTTCGGAACCCTGAGCCTGGGCTTCCAGGAGAACGGGCTGCTGGCCTCTCCGGCCCTGTGGGACCGGAACCTCCGCTTCCTGGGCGCGGGAGGGATGGCCGGGTTCCGGGGTGCCGAAGGTGTGCTTCAGGAAGCCGGCGTCCGGGCCGTGGCGGGCCGGGTCCGGACCATCCAGGGGGGCCAGGTGGATCTGGCCGCCGGGCAGCTCGTCCTGAAGCTGGATACGGGCCCCTGGTCCTGGACCGCCCATGCCGGCCGGTGGAACCTTTCATGGGACGCCGGAAGCGCCCGCCTGAGGGCTTTGCCCGGCCACAGTGCGCTGGAACGGCAGCGGATGACGCTGGACGCGGGCGGGGCCTCCGGAAGGTGGAACACGGTGTTTCCATGGGAGGCCCGGTGGTTCCGGTCGGAGAACCGGGACACTGGAGAGACCAGCGAGGAAGCGCAGGCCACGGCGGGAAGCCGCGAACGGGTCTACTGGCCCCAGGTATCGTTCACCTGGCAACGGCTTTCCTCCACGGGCACGCTCTATCCCGTCAACGGGGATGAATGGTGGTTCTACCGCAGGGCCCAGGGCCCCCGGTACGATGTCTCCATGCCCCTCCCCGGGCGCTGGATCGCCACCTTCGTGTACCTCCGGCAGCGGTCGGATGGCGACGACCACCCGATCACCCGGCAGATGCTGGTCCTGGTGAAGCGGTTCTGAGGGATCAGTAGTTCCGGTCATCCGCCAGGGGCGCGTAGTTCCGGCCGAACTTGTTCTTGTGGGGTTCGAGGGCGGGCAGGGAGACCTCCAGTTCCCAGGCGCCCTGGGTGACGCCGGGGCCAATCTGCACGGTCCAGGCCTTCTCGCCGGATTCGGGATGCCACAGGCGGAGCCGGTAGGTGCCCGCGGGAACCTGATGGAACTGCACGCCCATCCTGCCGTCGAGGACCTGGGCGAAGGGGGTGGTCACCACCCACAGGAACGCATTCATCTGGTGATGGACATTGCAGTAGAGCTTGACCAGGCCGGGGCTCGTGACCTTGACCCTGGGGGCGTCCCCGGGGCTGTAGTGCCCGGTGTCGAAGCGGTTCCCCTGGGTCACGCTGAACACGTTGTGAAGGATGTGATCCAGGTTGGGGAACGTCACCTCCGTGCCCGGCGTGGCGATGGCCACCCGGGGGATGAACTGCTTCCCCACGGTGCGGATGGACACCGGGCTCGAAGGGCCCGCCACCGGCACGGGGGCCTCCACCGGTTCCAGGATGGCCACGCAGTCCTTCAGGGTCGCGCGAAGCCTGCCGTCCTTCTCCCGGAGCCGCACCGGGCCCTGGACGCCCCCGGCGACCAGCGGCAGGGTCAGCAGACCAACAGCAAGGGCTCGAATCATGCTTGGCATCCGGAGTAGATTCGAGGCAAGTATACCGACCGGCCGAGGAGGCCCATGCAGCCACCCATGAAATGGCACCAGACGCTGGCGTGGAGCTTCTTCATCCGCCAGGCGGCGGCGATCCTGATGCTCCTGGCGATCATCCTCTGGGTGGCCTACCGCGAGGCCGAGCGGGGCGCGACGGCCACGGCCAGCGCCAGCCTCTCCGCGGGCGGCTATGTCCTGGAGCGGGCCTTCGAGCAGCAGGGGCGCTCCATGGACGGGGGGCTCGAGGTCTTCACGCAGTACTCGGGCAATGTCGCCCTGGTCGAACAGGCGCTCGAATCCGGCGCGGCGACCAGCCTGGTGGATGCCCTGGTGGAGAACCTCCCCCGGCTGGGCGCGGAAATCGCCCTGGTGGCCGGTCCGGACGGTGCGCTCCTGGCCTGCACCACCAGGGGGGCGCGTCAGGCCTTTCCGGAGGCCGGGATCCTCCAGATGGCCCTGGCCCCCGATGAGGCCAGGTCGGAAGGCCATCCGGGCCCCTTCTACCGGGGCTTCCTCCGGGTGGACTGGGGCGAGCGGCCGGGGGTCTACCATGCGGTGGCCCGCCCCCTGCGCTCCCCCGGGGGCAGGCCGCTGGGCGCCATGCTGGTGGGGGTCCGGGTGGATGACCGGGCCGCCACGGACCTCCGGCGCCTGGCCATCGCCGGACCCCAGCGCGGCGACCCCTCCGCCCACCTGGCCCTCCTGAGCCAGTTCCGGACGCTGGGAACCACCCTTCCGGAGGCCGGGGCGCTGGACCGCCTGCTGTCCCGGGAGCCCGCCTTCCTGGCGGTCCGGGCCCAGGTCCTGGATGGCCAGCGGTCCAGCGTGCTGCCCTTCGCGGTGGATGGGCGGAACTACCTGGGGGTGATCTCTCCGCTGCGGGGCGTGAATGCCCTGGATCTGGAAATGGCGGATGTCCTGCTGATGCCCGTGGAGCCCCTGCTGGCCCCCTTCCGCAACCTCCAGAAAGCCATCCTGGCCGTGGGCGCCGCGGGGCTCTTCGCCGCGCTGGGTCTGAGCCTGCGCTCCGCCCGGAAGGTCACGGCCCCGCTCAAGGCCCTGGCCGCCGCCGCCGAAGCCCTGGCGGGCGGTGAGCCCCCGGAGACCCTGGCCATCGTCCCCAGGCAGGACGAGGTGGGCGTGCTGACCCGCACGTTCAAATCCATGCTGGCGGAACTGAGGGCCAAGGATGAACTGCTGGCCCTGCTGGAAACGGCGCGGAAGGGCATCGGGGGGCCTCGATCCGCGGTCCTCCCCGCCTCCCTCCGGCCCCCTCCCATGGCATCCGGGGCGGCCCAAGACGAGGCCACGCGACGCCTCGGGCCGCCGGTCGCGAAGGACCAGGATGAACCCCTTCCGGCGGCGCTTCAGGAAGGGGGGATCTTCGCGGCCCGGTACCGGGTGGAGGGCCTGCTGGGCCGCGGCGGGATGGGCGTGGTCCTGAAAGTCCGGGACCTTCAGCTGGACGAGGATGTGGCCCTGAAGGTGGTCCGCGCGGGGCTCGCGTCGAATCCCGCCTTCCTGGACCTCCTCAAGCAGGAGATCCGCCTGGCGCGGAAGATCACCCACCGCTACGTGCTCCGCACCCATGACTTCGGAGAGTGTGAGGGCATCCCCTACGTGACCATGGAATACCTGAAGGGCATCACGCTCCGGAGCCTGCTGGACGGGCGGGGACGCCTGCCGCTGGCGCTGGTGCTGCGCATCGCCCGCCAGGTGGCCGAAGGGCTGGAAGCCGCCCATGCGGTGGGCGTGGTCCACCGGGATATCAAGCCCGCGAATGTCCTGTTTGATGTGCGCGGCGACGCCAAGATCATGGACTTCGGCCTGGCGGC
>JAUXSE010000012.1 GCA_030681515.1 Geothrix sp.
GTGGAGGAGTAGCCTGGAAACCTGCGGTTTTCAGGTAAGCCATTGTCACGAAATAACCTTTTCGCCTCGATGGCCAGAACGGCATAAGGATCCGTAACGAAACAACCAGAAAAGCACTGGTTATTTCGAAACGGGTTCTAACAAGGCCCCGCGGAGCGGGGCCTTGTTATTCTGTTGGCTGGAGTCCGCCATGCCCGATCCCACGCATCTCTACGCCCCCAAGACCTCCACCGATCCCACCCAGATCTGCGAAAAATGCCGCAGCCCCTACACCCTGGATCACTTCCAGCACGGCGTGGAAGGCCAGGCATGCGTGTGCCGCCGCTGCCTCCAGGTGATGGGGTACAAGGTCTAGACATGCTCATGACGCTCACCACGCCCGAGGCAATTCTGGATGGCGTCCTTCAGGGCCGCCGGGTCTCTGCCTCCGAAGCCCTGCTGCTCATGGAGCAGGCGGAACTGCCCGATCTCGCCGTGGCCGCCACCGCCGCCCGGGATCGCCACAACGATCCGAGCCGAGCCAGCTTCGTCATTGACCGCAACGTGAACTACACGGACGTCTGCAATGTCTACTGCACCTTCTGCGCCTTCTACCACAAGCCAGGCGACAGCCGCGGCTACGTGCTCACCAGGGACCAGTTGAAGCAGAAGGCCGAGGAGACGAAGGCCATCGGCGGCACGGGCTTCCTGCTGCAGGGCGGCGTGAATCCGGACCTGCCCTGGGACTACTACCTGGATCTGGTGCGCTACCTCCGCCACGACCTGGGCATCTGGGTCCACGGCTTCTCGCCGGTGGAAATCCAGATGATGGCGAAGCTGAGTGGCCAGACGCTGCGCGGGACCATCGCGGATCTGCGCGAAGCGGGCCTCGGCTCCATCCCTGGCGGGGGCGCGGAGATCCTGGTGGACCGCATCCGCAAGAAGATCGCGCCCTTGAAGGGCGGCCGCGACAAGTGGCTCGAGGTCATGGAAGCGGCCCATGAGGAGGGCGTGAAGACCACGGGCACCATGATGTTCGGCATCACGGAAACCCTGGCCGAGCGCATCGAGCACTTCGAGGCCCTGCGCGACCAGCAGGATCGCGCCCTCGCGCGGAACAATGGCGGCGGCTACACGGCCTTCGCCGCCTGGCCCTTCCAGAGCGGCCACACGCCCTGGGAGGGCAAGGTGCCCAGGCCCACGGACGTGGAGTACCTCCGCACCATCGCCGTGGCGCGCATCTTTCTCGACAACTTCGCGCACATCCAGAGCAGCTGGGTGACCATGGGCCGCAAGACCGGCCAGCTGGCCCTGCACTACGGCTGCGACGACATGGGCAGCCTCATGCTCGAAGAGAACGTCGTCAGCGCCGCGGGCACCTGCTACAGCGTGAACCGGGACGAGATGATCCGCATGATCCGCGCCGCCGGCTTTGAACCCTGGCAGCGGGACAACATCTATGGCGAGGTTCGCGGCTGATCTGCCGGCGAACCCAGGGCGAACCCGTGAATCGAGCCTTCATCAAGGATCCGGATGATACGGGGCGCCCCGAGGATCTGCCCGACCGGCCGCAGAGTCCCCACACGAACTACGTGACGCCCGCCGGACTGCGGCAATTACAGTACCTGAAGGCGGACCTGGCGGCCCGCAAGAGCCGAATGCTGGCGGAGGGCAAGCTCGCCGATCCCCAGGAACTGGCCATCGTCCAGCGCGACCTGCGCTACCACCAGGAGCGCCTGAGCCGGGCTGTCTTGGTCGAATCCAGCGGCAAGCAGGGGGACCGAGTCCATTTCGGGGCCGCCGTGGAAGTGCGCGACGAGTCCGGCACTATCGAGACCTACACCATCGTCGGCGAGGACGAAGCCGATCCATCCCAGGGCAAGGTCAGCTGGGTCTCACCGCTGGGTGAAGCGCTGCTGAACGCCGAACCCGGCGATGAAGTCGTGTGGCGACGGCCGGCAGGACAGATGCGTCTGGAGATCCTCAGTATCAGTCCGGGCGCATCCGGGTGACCCGCGCCTGGTCCGTGAAAAAGCGAGGACTAGATCAACAGGATTGAAAACAGGATTAACAGGAGGAACTCTTTTGAATCCTGTTAATTCATCTTTTTCATCCTGTTAATTCTGTCTACGCCTTCGCTTTCAGCGCCCCGAGCAGCATGTCTGCCAAGGGCTGGATGCGTCCGGGTTCGCTGAGGTAGGCGCCGCGCGCCGCGACGAGGCGGGCGGAGGAGCGGCCCAGCACGGCGGTCTCCACCAGGCCATGGGCCTTGAGGGTTCCGCCGGTCTGGACGAGATCCACGACGGCATCGGCCAGACCGAGCAAAGGCGCCAGCTCCGCGCTGCTGCTGAGGGGCACCAGCTCGGCCGTAAGGCCCTGGCGGGCGAGCCAGGCCTCGGTGGCCCTCGGAAACTTGGTGGCCAGGCGCAGGTGGGGCTTGGCGCGCAGGGCGTCCAGCGTGACGCCGGCCTGGGCGCAGAGGGACAGGCGGCAGGCGCCGAAGCCCAGATCCGCGAGCTCGAGCAGGTCCATGTCCAGCTCGTCCAGGGTGTCCGAGCCCACGATGCCCAGCGACGCCACGCCGGCGGCCACGTAGCGGGGCAGGTCCGCGCCCTTGAGCAGCAGCACCGCGACCCCGGGTGTGGCCGTGGGAATGCGCAATACCCGGGACTTCAGGGCTCCGGCGTCCAGGGCCAGGGGCGTGCCCACCAGCTTCGGGACCAGTTCGTCGCCGAGCCGGCCTTTGGGGAAGGCGATGAGGAGGGTTTGCCTCATTGGGGCTGCTCGAAAAGGTCGGGCCGGGTTTCGGCCAGATCGAGGAGACGCGACAGGCGCACGCAGAACCCCGCGGCCTGCCAGGGACGGCCCAGGCCCGGAAAGAGCCGGTCGTAGCGGCCACCCGCCGCCAGTTCCTGCTGGGCTCCGGGAGCCCAGAGGCGCAGCGTCGGTCCCGTGTAGAAACCCAGGCCCGCCACATCGGCGAGATCCACGCGCAGCTCCAGATTGGGGGGAAGGATGGGCAGCAGGGCCTTCAGGGCCCGGTCCATGCGGTCCCGTTCGTCCTTCAGCAGATCCGCGTAGGGACTGGATTCGAGGGCATCCAGGGTGCCGGGGCCATCGAGCCCGGACAGGAGCGCCTCGGCGTGGGCCGTCAGTCGCGCGGCGGAGGGATGGCCGTCCAGCGCCTCCCGCACCCGGTGGGGGGCGCGCCGGGAGAGGGCCGCCACCACGGCGTCTGCCAGGTCCCCGAAGAGGCCTTCCGCTTCCAGGGGACGGCGCACCAGGGCCGCGTTGCCCAGGTGGAGGATGGCGCTCTTCAGGCCGAGGACGCCGGGAATGGCCATGAGCAGCCGGGCCAGTTCCACATCGGCTTCGCCGGAGGGTTCGCCCTCCGGCTGGATGCGTTCGCAGCCCACCTCGAAGCGCTCCACCGCCTCCCAGGGTTGCGCGGGACGGCGGAACACGGCGCCGGCATAGGCCACGCGGGGCGGCGGCACGGGGAAGCTCCGGGCCAGGAGGCCGGCCAGGGCCACGGTGAAATCCCAGCGCAAAGCCACCAGGTCGTCGCCGTCGAAGAAGCGCAGGGCGCCGTCCGGGACGGATTCACGCAGCACCAGCGAGGGATGCAGCTCGCGGTAGCCGTGGGCTTCAAGCAGGCCCATGAGGGCATCCTCCCAGCGGCGCAGCCTTGAGGCGGATCCGAAGAGCAGATCGGGGAAGTGGGGCGTGCGGATGGGCATCAGGCGGTCCCTCCTGACCGATCCGCGTGACGGCGGTGGAGCACTGCCACCACGTCGAGCAGGCTGGCGTCGCGCTGGAGCAGCAGCAGATCCAGGTGGAAGATCAGGTCCGCGGCCTCCCCCAGGAAGGCCTCGCGGTCGTCGTTCTTGGCGGCGATGATCACTTCGCCCGCCTCCTCCACGACCTTCTTGGCGATGCGATCCACCCCCTGGGCGAAGAGTTTCTGGGTGTAGCTGCCCGTGGAATCCGGTGCGGCCTGGCGCGCGCGGAGCAGGGTTTCCAGCCGGCCCAGCCAGGGCAGGGTGGCGGGCCAGGCGGCTTCGCCGGAGCGGTCCTCCGGGCTGGGGTCGAAGCAGCTTTGGGTCCCGCGATGGCAGCTGGGGCCTTCCGGATCCGCCAGGATGAGCAGGGCGTCGGCGTCGCAGTCGGGGCGGATCTGGATGAGCTTCAGCCGGTTTCCGCTGCCTTCACCCTTTACCCACAGCGCCTGCCGGGCGCGGCTCCAGAAGGTGACGAAGCCGGAATCCAGGGTGCGCTGGAGGGCTTCGCGGTTGAGCCAGGCCACCATGCGGACTTCGCCGGTGCGGCTTTGCACGATGCCGGGGATGAGACCGTCTGAATCGAATCGGAGGCTGTCTGGGTTCATGTCAGATCCGTATGGAGAGGCCGTTCTGGGCCAGGTAGGCCTTGAGCCGGGGAATGGGCAGGATGCCTTCGTGGAAGAGCGTGGCGGCCAGCACCGCGTCCGCGCCATGCTCCAGGGCCTCCAGGAAGTGGATCTCGCGGCCCGCGCCGCCGGAGGCGATGAGGGGGATGGGCAGCTGCGAGGCCAGATCGAGCAGCTGCACGTCGAAGCCCTCGCCCGTGCCGTCGCGGTCCATGGAGGTGAGCAGGATCTCGCCCGCGCCCAGGTCGTTCAGCTCCCAGAGCCAGTCCAGGGCGGAGCGATCCGTGGGTTCGGTGCCGCCCTTGAGGAAGACGCGCCATTCCAGATCGGGGTCGCGCTTCACATCCACCGCCGCCACCACGCATTGGCGGCCGAAGGCATCGGCCAGCTCGGAGACCAGGGCGGGCCGCAGGGCCGCGGCCGTGTTCACCGCCACCTTGTCGGCCCCCGCGCGAAGCAGGCTCCGGGCTTCCTCCACGTGGGAGACCCCGCCGCCCACGGTGAAGGGGATGCTCAGTTCCCGGGCCACCTCGCGGACCCAGGATTCCCGCGTGCCGCGGTTCTCCAGTGATGCCGCGATATCCAGGAAGACGATCTCATCCGCGCCCCCGGCGTTGTAGCGGCGGGCCAGATCCACGGGGTGCCCGAGGTCGCGGAGATCCTTGAACTGCACGCCCTTCACGACGCGGCCCTGTTTCACGTCCAGGCAGGGGATGATGCGTTTGGCGGGCATCAGGCGAGGCCCCCCAGCGCCATGCGGGTGCGGGGATCGTCGAGGGGGATGAAGCCCTCCAGCAGGGCCTTGCCGCTGATGGCCCCCACCACGCCCGGGATCTCCGACAGGGGGGCGAGGTCGGAAAGGGCTTTCAGGCCACCGGAGGCCTGCACTTGGAAGCCTTCCCTCGCCACCCAGGCCGTGGCCTCGATTCCCGGGCCCTCCAGGGTTCCGTCCCGGCTCACGTCGGTCACCAGGGCCCGGCTGAAGCCGAGCGTCAGCAGGGCCTCGAAGACATCCGTGGAAGCGCAGGCGCTGGGGGCCTGCCAGCCCCGGGTGACGATGCGCTCGCCCTGGAGGTCGAGGGCCGCGATGATGCGATCGCCCGGCAGGCCCCGGAGGGCCGAGGGTCGTTCCACGGCCAGGGTGCCCACCACGGCGTCGAAGCCCAGGTTCAGGACCTCCTCGATGGCGCCGCGGTCGCGCAGCCCACCACCCAGCTGGAACCGGATCCCGGGGAAGCGCGCAGGGAAGGCCGTGAAGCGGCCCTGGCGGTGGCTTCCGAAGGCGCCGTCGAGATCCACGAGGTGGATGCGCCGGGCCCCGGCGGCGGCCAGACTCCCCACCCATTCTTCCGGCGTCAGATCGTAGAAGGTGGCCTGCTTCGGATCCCCATGCCGCAGCCGCACCAGGCGGCCCCGCATCAGGTCGAGGCTGGGGATCAGTTGCATGGCACCGCCTGCGCCGGCACGGAGGCACCCATCCAGGCGAGGGCGGACTGGAGCAGCAGCAGGCCGGCGGGTCCGGATTTCTCGGGATGGGGCTGGAATCCCATGACGTTCCCCCTGGCCTCGATGGCGGCGAAGGGACGGCCGTGATCGGCCGTGTAGATGGTTTCCACCGAGGGCTCCAGGGCGTAGCTGTGGACGAAGTAGAGCCAGCCGCCATGGGGATCCGGCAGGGCCGGATGGGCATGGTGCTGGCGGACCTGGCTCCATCCCATGTGGGGCACCTTCACCCCGGGGCCGAGGCGCCGCACGATGCCGGGGATGAGCCCCAGGCCCGAGGCGCGGGGGGCCTCTTCGCTGCCCTCGGCGAGGAGTTGCAGGCCGAGGCAGATGCCAAGGACCGGCCGGCCCTCCGCCACGAACTCGGGCAGCGCGAGCCACCATCCGCGTTCGCGCAGCGATTTCTGCGCGGATTCGAAATGCCCCACCCCCGGAAGCACGATGGGACCGCGGAGGGCCGCCTGGTCCGGTGTCGCCGCACGCCGGCAGGGCAGCCCCAGCCGGTCGAGGGCCCCTTCCAGCGAGGCCAGGTTCCCGGCGCCGTAATCAATGAGGGTGATCTCACCGGAAGATCTCATGCGGAGAGGGTTCCCTTCGTGGAAGGAATGCCACCGCCCTCGATCCGGGTGGCCTGGCGCAGCGCCCGCGCCAGGGCCTTGAAGAGGGCCTCGACCTTGTGGTGGGTGTTCACGCCCCGCAGTAGATCGGCGTGGATGGCCAGCCCGCCGCGCATGGCCAGGGCGACGAAGAACTCGCGGACCATCTCCACCTGGAAACCATCGCCGAGGACGATGGGTGGGAGGTCCGCGTGGAACTCGCACCAGGGGCGGCCGGAGAGGTCCACCACGACCCGGGCCAGCGCCTCGTCCAGGGGCACGCAGGCGTGGGCGAAGCGGGCGAGTCCGGCACGGTCGCCCAGGGCCTCCTTCAGGGCGTCGCCCAGGCAGAGCCCCACGTCTTCCACCAGGTGGTGGCTGTCCACGGGCAGGTCGCCCCGGGCCTCGATCTCGAGGCCGAAGCCCCCGTGCTTCGCCAGCTGCATCAGCATGTGGTCGAAATAGCCAAGGCCGGTGCGGATGCGGGCTTCGCCGCCATCCAGGCAGAGGCTGAGCTTCACATCCGTTTCCGCAGTGGCTCGGTGCAGAGTGGCGATTCTCATGAGAGCTCCTGATTCAGCATCGGCAGAAGGTCGCGCAGGCTCGCGGATTGGACATCCCCTGGCGAAGCGAAGCGGGCGCGGCCGGGGCCCAGGGCCGCGAAGCGCCAGGCGAGTTCGGGGCGCAGGGCCGCGGCGGCCCGCAGGCACCCGGCATCGTCCACGGTGTCTCCCGCGAAGAGGATCGCCTCGGCGCGGAAGGCATCCGCCAGTTGCAGCAGGCCCGCGGGCTCGGGCTTGCGGAGGTGGGGGGCGGCATCGCAAACGGCCGGCAGCTGGAAGCCGAGCACGCGCCAGGCCAGTTCCAGCTCCTCCGGTGGCCGCCCGGTCAGCACCGCCAGATCCCAGCCCGTGGCCTGTAGCTCATCGAGCGAGACCAGCGGCCGCTCCAGGTGGAGGGTGCCGGCGTAGTGCTTCTGGACGACGATCTGCGCCGCGGGTTCGAGGGCCTGGATGCGGGCTTCAAGCTCCGGAAAGCCCCGCCCCATGGCGTCCTCGATCAGGGGTTCGAGATCCCCGTGGCCATGGGCTTCCGCCAAGGCCAGCGCGCCGGCGGTGAGCCGGAAATCATTGTTGAATCCACCCAGGCGCTTGAAGGCGCGGAAGGCGGCGTCGGACCAGGGCAGGGCGGGCCGCAGCTCGGCCAGGGCGCGGGCCACGGCCTCCATGAAGCTGCGATCCGCGTCAATGAGAACGCCGTCAATGTCGAGGACCAGCAGCCGCCGCCGGGATCTGTGTGCCGGCGCGGCAAGCGAGGCGCCCAGCGCCGAGGCGACGCGGGAGGTGGCTTCCTCGGTGCCGACGGTGATGCGGGCGGCGTCGGCGCCGGGCAGGCGGCGCACCTTCAGGCCCGCGGCTTCCAGGGGTGTCGAAGGATCTGGCGAAAGGTACAGGAAGTTGGCGGCACTGGGGGCGGGGCGATACGAGGTCAATGCGGCGGACAGGCGATCACGGCGCTCCGGTATCGCCCGCACGGCGGCCTCGAACTCGGCGGCGAAATCCAGGGCCACATCCAGCGCCTCCAGGCTGGCGGCGGGCAGGGAGTAGGGCAGCTGCAACGAGGCCAGCCTGGAGACCAGGGCTGGATCCCCGATCAGGTAGCCGATGCGCCAGGCGGCAGAAGCCAGGGCCTTGCTGAAGGTGCGCAGCAGAACCAGGTTCGGGTAGCGATCCACGGCCAGACGGTGGGTGGCGGGCGCGAACTCCGCGTAGGCCTCGTCCAGCACCACCAGGGGTGGATCCGGGCGGGCCGCGGCGGCGGCCAGCAGGGGCTCCAGTTCCTCCGGGGCGATCCATGCGCCAGTGGGGTTGTTCGGCAGCGTAAGCCAGATCTGGCGGCAGTCCAGGGCCTCGAACCAGGGCTCCAGCGGGAAGCCGGTGCCCTGGGGAACCCGTCGGACGCGGCCTCCATGGCGCCGCGCCAGCAGGGGGTAGAGGCTGAACCCTGGATCGGGGATGGCCACCGCATCGCCCGCGCTGAGGCCCGCCATGGCCACCAGATCCAGCAGGGCGCCGGAGGAGGGCCCCAGCAGCAGGCCGCCTTCCGGCGCGCCCAGGCGCTGACGGAGCCTTTCCGTGAGCTCGCCCTGGCGCTCGGGATACTGGTGGAAGGGCAGGTCGCGGAGGCGCTCCAGCAGCGCGTTCCGGGCGGCCTCGGGCCAGTCGGAGGCCGCCTCGTTCATGTGCAGGCGCATACCCGCAGGCGGTTCGGGAGGCCGCTGATAGGCGGGCAGATCAATCAGGTCGGGACGGAGGAGAGACATAGGTGGGCTCGAGATGAGGGTAGGAGGAAACCAGGCTTCCTGGGAGGAGAAGCGATGCGGAGCGCTCGGGAAAGAGGCGCTTCCTAGGGGCGATGATGGACGCGAAGGGCTGCGCCGGGATGGGCGCGCAGGGTGGCGCTGCGGCCGTGGTGGATCAGTCCTTCCGCTTCCGCCAGCCGTTCCACCCAGGGGGCCATGGTCGCCGCATCGGCGGGAGACAGACGAAGCAGGCTCTGGCGCTTGAGGAAGGTGGCCACGCCCAGAGGGCTGGCATAGCGGGCGCTGCGGCCCGTCGGCAGCACGTGGTTGGGCCCCGCGCCATAGTCGCCGAAGGCCTCGGCGCTGGATCTGCCGATGAAGACGGCGCCCGCGGTGGTGAGCGAGGGCAGCCAGGCGTCGGGATCGCGCACGCAGAGCTGGAGGTGTTCCGGGGCCCAGGCCTGGGCCAGGGCCATGGCCAGTTCCCGGTCTGCGTAGACGAGCCGCCCGTGGGCGCCCAGGCTCTGCTCAAGAATGTCCCGGCGGGGCGAAGCGGCAGTGCGGGCTCGAAGCTCCACGGCCACGGCCCTCAGCAGGGGGCGGTCGGCGCTCACCAGCACAGCGGACGCATCGGGATCGTGTTCGGCCTGGGCCAGCAGATCCTCGGCGAGCCAGGCGGGATCCGCGCTGTCGTCCGCCAGCACCAGCAGCTCCGTGGGGCCCGCCAGGGCGTCAATGCCACAGGTGCCGATGAGCTGCCGCTTGGCCTCAGCCACGAAGCGGTTGCCAGGGCCGGCGACGAGATCCACCGCGGGTTCACCGTAGGCCAGCCAGCCCAGGGCCTGGGCGCCGCCGAAGGGGTAGAGATCTGTGAGACCCAGCTCCGCCGCGCAGGCCAGCACCAAGGGATCCACGCCCCAGGCGCCCGGCAGGGTGGGCTGGGCCTTCGGTGGCGTCACGCCCACGATGCGGCCCACGCCTGCGACCTGGGCGGGGATGACGGTCATGGCCAGGGTGGATGGGTAGAAGGCCCGGCCCCCGGGGATGTAGACGCCCGCGGTTTTCAGGGGGCACCAGCGTTCGCCCACCGTGCCGCCACCGGGCAGGGGCAACTCCAGATCGAGCAGGCAGTCGCGCTGGCTTTCGGCGAAGCGGCGGATGTGGGCGATCATCGTTCGCAGCGCCGCCATGAGATCCGGGTGGTGCTCGTCGAGATCCCTGCGGGCCTGCTGGAGCACGGCCTCGGGGATCCGCGCGGAGGCCGGGTCCAACCGCACGCCGTCCAGCCTGGCCGTCCAGTCCAGCACCGCCGCCAGTCCGTCCCGGCGCAGATCCGCCAGGATGGCCGCCACGACCCTCCGTGTGTCCTCCCCCGTCTCCCCGTTCCTGGCCAACGCGGCCACCCACCCGGGCAGGTCCGCCCGGTTCGTCAGGTCAGTGATGGGGATGAAGTAACACCTGTGAACCTCGTTGGTGAAGGGGTAAGCCTGCCAGCTTCCGGTGGCGGCCCGCAACTGGGAATTCCGATTATTTAGGGATCAGGCGGGCTGGGCCATGAGGGGATGGAAGAAGAACTGCACATTCGCGGGTTCAGCATCCTCCGTCCACTCCCAGCAACTGGGATCCGCGAGGATGGCCTGGGCCAGGGCGACATGCATGGCGTGGCCGGCGGCGTGGGCTTCCACCAGGCCCAGCAGCGGGGCGCCCAGCAGGGCCAGATCGCCCACCAGATCGAGCATCTTGTGGCGCACGGCCTCATCCTCGTAGCGGAGGGATTCGTTCAAGGGGCCATCGGCGCCGAAGACCACGGCGTTATCCAGGCTGCCGCCGAGGGCCAGACCGCGGGCACGCATCTGATCAATTTCCTGGGCGAGGCAGAAAGTGCGGGCGGAGCCCAGTTCGCGGCGGTATTTTTCAGGCGTAAGGCTCAGCTCGCGGCTCTGGCGGCCCAGGGCGGGAATGGGGAAGTCAATGACGTAGCGAAGGCGCAGGCCGTCGAAGGGGAGGGCGCGGATCCAGCGGTCGCCGTTCCGGATTTCCACGGGCCGGGTGATCTTCATGAAGCGGCGCCGGCCTTCGAGGGACTGGATGCCCGCCTGCAGGATGGCGTCCACCCATGGGGCGGCGCTGCCATCGAGGATGGGCAGTTCCTCGGCGTCCACCTCGATGCGGAGGTGCTCGACCTCCAGGCCGGACAGGGCGGACAGCAGATGCTCGATGGTCTGGAGGCGAACGCCGTCCTTCACCAGGGTGGTGGCCAGGACAAGGTCGCCGGCCAGGTCCGCCTTGGCGGGGATCTCGGTGCCCGTGGGTGTGTGGACGAAGACCAGTCCCGCGGAAGTAGCCACGGGCACCAGCCGCACCGAGCAGGGGCGGTTGCCGTGCAGGCCGCGGCCCGAGATGGTGATCTCGCGGCTCAGGGTCTGGGGCTGGGTGCAGCGGGGCATGGGGATCCTCGCGGTTCCACAAGCCAGACTTGTGCCATACTCCAATTTAAATCATTTCATGATTTAAATTGGAGGAGATGGAACGAATTGTGGGTGCATCCACCACACCCTGTGGTCAGTGGTCAGTGCGGTCGGGCGCGCTCCCAGTCCTCGGGGGTTGTGAGCTTCAGATTGGAACCGGGGCTGGGGATGAGTTTCACCGCCAGACCCAGGCGTTCGAGGAGGGCCACGTCGTCCGTGCCTGAGAACCCTGCCTCCTCGGCGGACCGGAAGGCCTTGAGCCAGGTGCCCAGCCGGGCGATCTGAGGGGTCTGGGCCCGGAAGAACTCCTCCCGGGGTTCAGTGCGGAGCACCCGCCCGAGGGAATCCACCCGCTTGAGGGTATCCGTGGAGGGCTCCCCCAGCAGCACGCCATCGTACCGGTTGAGGGTTTCCAGGGCCTCCCAGAGTGGAGCGGCCGGGGGAAAGGGCCGCACGGCATCGTGGATCATCACCGGTGCGAAGGGCAGATCGGGGAGGGCGCGAAGGGCCGTCCACACGGATTCCTGCCGGGTGTCGCCACCGGGAACGACCGTGCAGGGCACGCTGAACGTCCAGCTTCGGGCCTCTTCCAGATGGGATTCGGGAACGGCCAGCGCGATGCCCGCCAGATGGGGCATGCCCGGGGCCAGGAAGGCCTCCACCGTCACCTGCAGCAGGGGGCGTCCGTCCCAGTCGCGGAACTGCTTGGGCAGGCCGCCGCCCATGCGCAGTCCCCTCCCCCCGGCGGGAATCACCAGGTAGGGGAGCTGGGGTTCATTGCTGGCGGGTGACAAAGGGCTCTACTCCTCGATCCTTGAGAAGCCTGGCGATCTGCTCGGCGGTTTGTTCGGCATCCTGACGGCTGGTGTAGCTCCCCACCCGGAGCCGCTTCACGGAGCGTCCGCCCCGCGTGCCGGCATCCTGAAGGGTCACCACGCCGAAGGTGTTTTCAAGTTCACGCGTAAGTACTTCGATATTCTTGGGATCAGAGAGCGCCGCCACCTGTACCACGAAGGGATTCGAGGGATCCACAGCCGGATCCAGGGGGGTGGGCAGGCCCATGGCGTCCACGGAACGGAGGCGGATCCGGGTGGTGCCCTGGCCGAGGAAACCCAACTCCTGGGCCCCCTGCCTGGAAAGATCAAGGATCCGGCCCTTGATGAAGGGGCCCCGATCGTTCACCCGGAGTACGGCACGCTTGCGGTTCTCAAGATTCTCCACTTCGACGAAGCTGCCAAGGGGGAGGGTCCGGTGAGCACAGGTGTACTGCTCGGGGTCGAAAATTTCCCCGCTGGCTGTAGGGCGTCCCGCGAATCCATCGCCATTGCCGCCGTACCAGCTGGCCATGCCCTCTTCCACATAGGCCTGGGCATCGGCAGGCTTGGTGCCATTCCTCGATCCGCCGCGGGGCGAGGGGATGGACATCGGGGGGCGGGTGCAGTGCAGCGTGAAGCTGAGGACGACCAGCGCGGCCACCCTCGGGGTGCTCCAGCGCATGAGTCGCAGCAGTCCCCCCCTGCCTGGATCCACCGGCGTTGGAGGGTCGAAGGCGATGTGGATCTCGTGGATCCACGACGCGCAGGCCTTGCTCCAGTTGGTGGGATGGAAGGGGGACGGCATCGGACTCCACAAAGATCAACTGGTCGTATCTAATGGACCAGCTCGTATACATACAAAGCATGGTCAACCCTAGATCATTTGTAAAGGAGTGGTCATTCAAATAACGATATATTCTGCGATTATTGTGTTTAGAAAAGCTACTGCCGATCAGGGATCTGGGCCACCCGGAAGGGTTTCGGCCGGTTCCCTTCAGTCAGGAAGAGGGGGGGCAGGGTCTTGGCGGCGGCCTTGGCGGCGGCCTCCGAGCCGAAGGATCCGATGAAGACCTGATAGCAGGTGCGCCCGTCCCGCATGGCCATGGGCACGAGGAAGAGGTCCGGATCCTGGCCCTTCAGCAGTTCGGCGGCGCGCTGGACCGTACTGCCCAGGCAAGCGATTTCCAGGCGGAGGGTCCAGCGGCTCTGGATGGCCTTCCTCTGGATCACGCCCTGGGTCGCGGCCCGCTTCAAGTCGCCCAGGAGGATGGTCTGGAGACGATCGGCCTTGGAAGGAACCGTGGCTGCCTCCTGCCTCGGGGCGGGAGCCGACCGAGGGGCAGGCTTGGGGGGCTCTGGCTTTGGTCCCGGTTCCTTGGCGGGGACCGGGTTCGCAGCCTCCGGGGCCGGGACGACGGGCTTGGCCAGGGGGGCGGTGCCGGCGGGGATGGCGGGCTCGAGCGCCTTCGTCGGGGGGGCAGGGGTTGCGGGGCTGGGCCGCCGGACCCGGCTGATCCCGGCCCACAGGCCTCCGACGAGGACCAGGATGGCGAAAAGAACCAGGGGACGCCGGGAGGGGGCCGATGCCTCGGCCCGGGGCGGGGGGGGCGGAGGTTCCGTACTGCCCTCGGCCTCGTGGTGGATGGATAAGGCCGGTTCCGCCGCCATCGGGGATACCGGGTCCGGGGGGAATGGATCGTCCAGCTCGTCTTCCGGTCCCAGCTGATCGAGGGCCTCGGAGAGGTGCTCCAGGTTGGTGGTGGGGCGCTGGCTGGCGTGGATCTCGGCGAACAGGGAGGGCTGGGGTGCCGGTGGGGGTTCCGGCAGCGCCGGGGTGAGGGTAGATTCGGGAGGATCCAGGGCGAGTTCCAGGGCCCGGCGATCCAGGGGAGGCAGTTCGTGAAGCCGCGCCCATCCCATCTCGCGGAGGAAGAGGATGAAGGCCCCAAGCCGGAAGGGCTCGACACCGGATTCCCGGCTGAGCTCCATCAGGGTCCGGCTGCCGTCCAGCAGGCCTGGCAGCCGGGTCAGGTCCGGGGGGAGGGCCAATTCCTGATGGCGCCGGCCCTCCAGGACCACCACCTGGTTCAAGGGACCCAGTTCTTCCAGCATCCGCTCACGGTCCCGCAGGTTCAGGACTCCCGCCAGCAGCATGGCGGCCGTGTCGAAGGGCAGGCGCACGGTGGCGGCTTCCAGATCCTTGGCCTCGAAGGAAGGGACATCCTCGGTGGCGGCGATCCCGGCCAGAACCACCCGTTCCACCTGGGCCCGGGCGACATCCAGCAGATCCCGCTGGGTGATGAAGCCCATCTCGATGAGGTTCTTGCCGATGGACATGGCCGGGTTGAGGTTGGCCATGGCGTAGTCGAGCTGGGCCTGGGTGATCTTGCCCCGCTCCACCAGCAGATGAGTCAGGCGGTCCAGGGGATGGGTGCTGGCGGCGAAGACGATGTCTCCCGCCTCAAGGAACACCGTCCGTGTGGGTTCCTGCCCCAGGCGCCACAGGCCGGTGGCACGCGCCCGATGCCGGGCGAACAGATCCTTGAGGGCCGGAAGGCTCATGTGACCACCCATCGCTCGAGTTTGAGTTTGCCTACCTTCACCAGCATGGATTGGCCTGAGCACAGCGCCAGCCGCAGGGCTGGATCCGAGGCCTTTTCCCCGTCCAGGCTCACGGCACCCTGGCCGATGAGGCGCTCGGCCTCCTTGCGGCTGGTGGCGAGACCGCGCTCCACCAGCAGGCGGGACAGATGGACCTCCCCCTCCGTGGGGGCCATGGCGATATCGGGGGCCTCCTCCCGGCTGCGCTCCGAGAAGCGGCGGACCCAGCGGTCCTCAGCCTCCCGGCCGGCGGCGGCCCCGTGGAAGTCCGCCACGATCCGCTGGGCCAGGGCTTTCTTGGCGTCCATGGGATGGCCCTGCTTGAGGGCCTCGATTTCCGCGGGGAGTTTGTCCGTGAGCAGCAGCCACCAGTCCCACATGGTGGTGTCGCTCACGCTCATGGCCTTGCCGAACTGGGTGTCGGGGTCTTCCGTGAATCCGATGTAGTTGCCCAGGGATTTCGACATCTTCTCGGCGCCATCAAGGCCCAGCAGCAGCGGCACGGTGAGGACGATCTGGGGAGGCTGGCCGTAGGTCTCCTGCAGGATGCGGCCCTGCATGAGGTTGAAGAGCTGGTCGTTGCCGCCCAGTTCCACATCCGCTTTGAGCGCGACCGAATCGTAGGCCTGGGAGATGGGGTAGAGCAGCTCGTGAAGGCTGATGGGCTGGTTGGCGTCCATGCGCTTCTGGAAATCGTTCCGCTCCAGCATCTGGGCGAGCGTGAAGCGGGAGGTGAGGCGAATCCATTGCTCTCCCTTGAATTCACCGAACCACTCGCTGTTGAAACGAATCTTCGTTTTTTCAGGATCCAGGATCTTGAACACCTGGGCCTTGTAGGTCTCGGCGTTGGCCAGGACTTCCTCACGGGTGAGCGGCGGGCGGGCGGCCTTCTTGCCCGTGGGATCGCCGATGAGGCCGGTGAAATCGCCGATGAGGAAGGTGACTTCGTGCCCGAGCTTCTGGAACTGGGCCATCTTGCGGATGAGCACACCATGGCCGAGATGCAGATCCGGGGCCGTGGGATCGAAGCCCGCCTTGATCCGCAGGGGCCGGCCTTCCCTGAGCTTCGCTTCGAGCTGCTCCACCTTGTGGCAGGTCACGGCGCCCTTCGTGAGCAGGGCGAGGGCGTCAGATGCGGATCCGGAAGCTGCGGTCATGCCTGCATCTTGGCGGAAAAAGCGCGCAGGCTCAATGCGGAAGGGTCAGCGGACGTCCAGTTCCACCACGCGCCGAGGCCCCTTGCCGCCCGTCTTCCGGGCCCCCTCGAAGGTGACGTAGATGGCCCGGCCGGATTTCGGGCTCCAGCCGATGCTGACCCTTCCGCCGGAGCTGTAGTTGATTCGAAGGCCTTCCTCGAAGACGCGAGGGGACAGGCTGGGCGCGGACACCACATCCTTGTGCCACATCGAGGAGGCCTCCAGGAAGATGGTTTCCGTGGATCCGTCCGCCATGGGGATCTCCTACAACAGGTTGCTCGCCAGTTCGGCCAGCTTGCTGCGCTCGCCCTTCATGAGGGTGACGTGGCCCGAGATGTCGAGGTGCTTGAAGTGTTCCGCCAGGAAGCTGAGGCCGTTGGTGCTGGCGTCCACGTAGGGGTTGTCTATCTGGTGCGGATCGCCGGTGAAGATCACCTTGGTGCCTTCGCCGGCGCGGGTGAGGATGGTCTTCACTTCGTGCGGCGTGAGGTTCTGGGCCTCGTCCACCACCAGGTACTGCTTGGGAATGCTGCGTCCGCGGATGTAGGTGAGTGGTTCGACGGCGAGGTAGCCCGCCTCCTCCAGCTGGCCCGCGGTCATGGTGGTGCGGCGCCTCGCATCGGTGTTGGCCCCCACGATGAATTCCAGGTTGTCGTAGATGGGCTGCATGTAGGGCCGCAGCTTCTCGCTGATGTCCCCCGGCAGGTAGCCCAGGTCGCGGCCCATGGGCATGACGGGGCGGCTCACGAGGATCTTGTCGTAGGCCTCCTCGTCCACCACCTGCTGCAGGCCCGCCGCGATGGCCAGCAGGGTCTTGCCCGTACCGGCCTTGCCCAGCAGGGTGACCACCTGGACGATGGGATCCAGCAGCAGCTCCAGGGCGAACTGCTGCTCGCGGTTGCGGGGCTTGATGCCCCAGGGATAGGCCTCCATGCGCTTCAAGGGCCGCAGGAGCCCCTCGCCGGCCATGAAGCGGGCCAGGGCCGTGTGGCTGGGGTTGGCCTGGTCCACCAGCGTGAGGAACTGGTTGGGCTGGAGGTTCAGTTCCGGATCGGGCGACAGGCCGCCGTCGTAGAGCAGGTCCATCTTCGCGGCATCCACCTCCCAGGACTTGTGGCCGGTGTAGAGCTCGTCCATCTCCACCCGGTCCGTGGTGTAGTCCTCGGCCTGCACGCCGATGGCATCGGCCTTGATGCGCAGGTTCGTATCCTTCGTGACGAGGACCACGCGATCCTTGCAGGTGTGCAGAAGCTCGCGGGCGCAGGCGAGTATCTGGTTGTCGGCCTTGTGCTTGTCCGCCGAAAGGATGCCGATGTCCAGGCTGTGGGCCGCCACGTCCACCTTCAGCGTGCCGCCATTGCCCAGGGGCACGCCGCGGCTGAGGGTTCCGCTGGCCCGCAGCTTGTCCAGCAGGCGCGAGACGCTGCGGGCGTTGCGCCCGATTTCGGTCTGGTCCTTCTTGAAGTGATCCACCTCCTCGATGACCACGATGGGGATGACCACATCGTGCTCCTGGAAGTGGAGGATGGAGTTCGGGTCATGCAGGAGGACGTTCGTATCCAGGACGAAGACCTTCTTGCAGGATGGTGGGACCAAAGAAACCTCCGAAGCTGGCCGGAGCCTACCACCAAGCGGGCCGGGTTGCACGGCTGGGATTCACCTCTGGTTTGATGTGAAAATGACCCTCCGCTTGGAGACACCCACATGAGGATCCTTCCCATGGCCCTCGCCATCACCACTGCCCTTGCCGCCCAGCCTCCCTTGAGCTATCCACCGACCCGGAAAGCGGAGGTCGTGGACGATTTCTTCGGCACCCTGGTGGCGGATCCCTACCGCTGGCTGGAGGACGATAACAGTGCGGAGACCAAGGCCTGGGTGGAGGCCCAGAACAAGGCCACCTACGGCTACCTGGAGCAGATCCCCGGGCGGGCGAAGATCCAGGCGCGCATCACCAGGCTCTGGGATTTCGAGAAGTACAGCGCTCCCTTCAAACGCGGCAAGCGCTACTTCTATTCCTACAACACCGGGCTCCAGAACCAGGCCGTCCTGTTCGTCACCGAGGATCCCAGGGCCCAGGGCCGGGTGCTCCTCGATCCCAACAACCTGAGCAAGGACGGCACGGTCGCCCTCAGCGGCATGAGCATCACGGCGGACGGGCGCCTCATGGCCTATTCCGTCTCCTCGGCCGGCTCCGACTGGCAGACCTGGAAGGTCCGTGACGTGGCCACGGGCAAGGATCTTTCCGATGAGATCCAGTGGTCCAAGGCCAGCGGCGCCTCCTGGCTGAAGGATGGCAGCGGCTTCTACTACAGCCGCTACGAAGCCCCCAAAGAGGCCGGAGCGCTTACGGGCGTGAACAACAACCACATACTCTGCTTCCACAAACTCGGGACACCCCAGTCCGAGGACAAGATCGTCTACCAGCGCCCCGATCAGCCCGAGTGGTACCTGGGCGGATCCGTCACCGAAGATGGCCGCTGGCTGGTCATCTACGGCAGCAAGGGCACCAACCCGGAAACGAGCGTGTTCCTCCAGGATCTGAGCAAGCCCGGCAGCCCCGTCGAGCCCTTCCTCGACCGCATGGATGCCAGCTACGGCATCGTGGACAACGAGGGCGACCGGTTCTTCGTCAGCACCAATCAGGGCGCTCCCCGCAACCGGTTGGTGGCCATCCGCAGGGGACAGGCCGATCCCGCCCAGTGGACCGGGATCATTCCCCAGGCCAAGGGCCAGGATGTGCTGGAGTCCGTATCGCTGGTGGGCGGACGGTTCGTCGCGACCTGGATGCGGGATGCCCATTCCGCCATCGAGTTCTACGATCTGAAGGGCAGAAGGACGGGCAGCCTCGCCCTTCCCGCGCTGGGCACCGCCGGGGGCTTCAGCGGGCGTCGCGAAGACATGGAGACTTTCTACACCTTCGGCAGCTTCACCTATCCGGGAACCATCTACCGCCTGGATCTGAAAACCGGCAAGAGCACGGTCTTCCGCACGCCGAAGGTGGCCTTCAAGTCCGCGGACTACGAGGTGAGGCAGGTCTTCTATCCCAGCAAGGACGGCACGAAGATCCCCATGTTCCTGGTGCACAAGAAGGGCCTCAAGCTCGATGGCCAGAATCCGACCCTGCTGTACGGGTACGGCGGCTTCAATGTGTCGCTGACCCCCGGATTTTCGGTCTCGCGCATGGTCTGGCTGGAGATGGGCGGTGTCTACGCCATGCCCAACCTCCGTGGCGGTGGCGAGTACGGCCTGGAGTGGTACGACGCGGGCCGGAAGGAGAAGAAGCAGAACGTCTTCGACGATTTCATCGCGGCCGCCGAGTGGCTCATCGCCCACAAGTTCACTTCGACCCCGAAGCTGGCCATCAACGGCGGCAGCAACGGCGGCCTGCTGGTGGGCGCCTGTCTTACCCAGCGGCCCGACCTCTTCGGCGCGGCGGTCCCCGAAGTGGGCGTCATGGACATGCTGCGCTTCCACAAGTTCACCCTGGGCTGGGGGTGGAAGAGCGACTACGGCAGCAGCGAAACGAAGGAGGGTTTCGAAACCCTCATGACCTACTCGCCCCTGCACACCATCAAGCAGGGAACGGCCTATCCGCCGACCCTGGTGACCACCGGGGATCACGACGACCGCGTGGTGCCTGCCCACAGCCACAAGTTCATCGCGACCCTGCAGGCCGCCCAGGCCGGTCCCGCGCCCATCCTCACCCGCATTGAGGTCAGCGCGGGCCACGGCGCGGGCAAGCCCACGGCCAAAGCGATCGCCGAGCGTGCGGATGTCTTGGCCTTCCTGGTGAAGAACCTGGGTATGAAACCCTGACGACTGGTTAAACCTTGTGTTACGAGGTATCCTGAAGGACATCACCCCGCGTGTCCTTCAGGAGGCCCCTTCATGCCGTCATCCCTGTCCCGATCCCTGCTGCTGGCCCTGGCGGCCACGGCCCTGGTGGCCCAGGCGCCGCTGACCTACCCCGTGACCCGCAAGGGCGACGTGGTGGACGACTACCACGGCACCAAGGTGGCCGATCCCTACCGCTGGCTGGAGGACGACCACGCCGCCGAGACGGCCGCCTGGGTGGAGGCTCAGAACAAGGTGACCCAGGCCTACCTGGGGCAGATCCCTGAGCGGAAGGCCATCGAAACGCGGATGACGCGCCTCTGGAACTACGAGAAGTACGGGACGCCCAGCAAGCACGGGAAGTACTACATCTACTCCCACAACTCAGGGCTCCAGAACCAGGCCGTGATCTACCTCACCGAGCGCCTGGAGGAGAAGGGCCGCGTGCTCTTCGATCCCAACGCGCTGAGCAAGGACGGCACCGTGTCCCTCGGAGGCATGCGGTTCAGCGAGGACGGCGCCTTCGTGGCCTACAGTCTGTCCAAGGGCGGGTCCGATGTGAGCACCTGGAAGGTCCGCAATGTGGCCACGGGCGTGGATCTGGCCGACGTCTTCCCGGCTGGCCGACTGGGCGTGAACGCCTGGGCGAAGGATGGCAGCGGCTTCTACTACACCGACTACCCCAAGGTGGAGGCCGGGAAGGCCCTTACGGCGGTCTACAAGAAGCAGAAGCTGTTCTTCCACAAGCTGGGCGACCCCGTGGAGAAGGACGCGGTGGTCTACGAGCGGCCCGATCAGCCCGACTGGGGCTTCGGCGCCGGCGTGACCGATGACGGCCATTGGCTGGTCATCTCCCAGCGCCAGGGCACCGAGCGGAAGAACCGGATCTTTCTGAAGGACCTCCGCAAGCCCGGCAGCCCCGTGGTGCCCTTGTTCGACCAGTACGATGGCTCCTACGCCATTCTCGGCAACGACGGCGACACCTTCTACGTGCACACCGATGCTGGCGCACCGCGCCATCGGATCGTGGCTGTGGATCTGAAGCATCCGAGCCCCGGGGCCTGGAAGGATCTCGTCCCCGAAGGGAAGGGGCGCGATGTCCTCGCCGCGGCGGACCTCTTCGGCGACACCTTCGCCGTCACCTGGAAGATAGATGCCCTCAACATCGTGAAGCTCTATGACCTGAAGGGTCGCTTCCTCAAGGAAATCAAGCCCCAGGGTCTTGGCAACCTCAGCGGCTTCAATGGCCGCCGCGAAGACACCGAAACCTTCTACACCTTCACCTCCTACAACCAGCCGCCCACCCTCTACCGCTACGACCTGAAGACCGGAACCAGCTCTGTGTTCCGCCAACCCAAGGTGGACATCAAGCCTACCGAATTCGAGGTCAAGGAAGTCTTCTACCCCAGCAAGGACGGCACGAAGGTCCCCATGTTCCTCGCCCACCGCAAGGGGCTGAAGCTGGATGGCGCCAACCCCACGCTGCTCTACGCCTATGGTGGATTCAACATCGCCCAGTCCCCCAACTACTCGCCCGTGGCCCAGGTCTGGATGGAGATGGGCGGCGTCTACGCCGTGGCCTGCCTGCGGGGCGGGAGTGAATATGGGAAGGCCTGGTGGGAGGCCGGCAAGCGGGAAACCAAGCAGAATGTCTTCGATGATTTCATCGCCGCCGCCGAGTGGCTCATCAAGGAGAAATACACCAGCACCCCCAAGCTCGCCATCCACGGCGGATCCAACGGCGGCCTGCTGGTGGGCGCCTGCATGACCCAGCGCCCGGACCTCTTCGGCGCCTGCCTTCCGGCCGTGGGCGTGATGGACATGCTGCGCTACCACACCTTCACCATCGGGTGGATGTGGAAGAGCGACTACATGTCCAGCGATACCCCAGAGGGCTTCGCGAACCTCATCAAATACTCGCCATTGCACAACCTGAAGCCCGGCGTGAAATACCCGCCCACGCTGGTGACCACCGGCGACCACGATGACCGCGTGGTGCCCGCCCACAGCCACAAGTTCATCGCGACCCTGCAGGCCGACCAGACCGGACCCGCCCCCGTGCTCACCCGCATCGAGACCAACGCGGGCCACGGCGCCGGCAAGCCCACCGCCAAGCAGATCGCCGAACGCGCTGATATGTGGGCCTTCCTCGTCAAGAACCTCGGGATGAAGCTGCCCGCCACCTTCGGCCAATAGTTGATTCCAGAGGCCTCCCAGGGCAAACTGGGAGGCCAGCGCCAACTTAGCTCAGCTGGTAGAGCAGCTGATTTGTAATCAGCAGGTCGCCGGTTCAAGTCCGGCAGTTGGCTCCCCTACACATAAGCCCTTAGCCCCGTGGTTAAGGGCTTTTTGCGTTTATGACTCGCCTCATAGCACGATCAGCAGCAGGAGTGGACAAACGAGGAACGCCCTGTATCGATCAGCCTAGGGGTTCAAAACAACAAACACTCTGCTGCCCACAACGAGGAAATAGACTCCTGCCGACAACTCGACAGGCAAGTAGAAGCTGAATTTGCCGCCTTGCTCTACATGCATGCGTTGTGAGTACACCGTTTTCCCTACCGAAGTCACAATTGATACCTCGACATCA
>JAUXSE010000027.1 GCA_030681515.1 Geothrix sp.
CAGCTCCAGGCGGCGGTGGACCGGGCCCTGGCCACGCTGCCGATCCAGGAGAAGCTGCTGGTGCGGGAAGGAGCCCTTCGCTCGGGGGCCCTCAACCGCCAGCTGGCCTGGGCCATGGCCTTCGTGGCGGGGGCGGTGAACGCGGGCGGCTTCCTGGCGGTGAGCCACTACACCTCCCACATGACCGGCGTGGTGTCCACCATGGCGGACGTGCTGGCCGAAGGCGATCTCACCACGGCCCTGGCGGCCCTGGCCATGATGCTGAGCTTCATGGGCGGGGCCTTCGTCTGCACCACCCTCATCAGCTTCGGACAGCGGCGGCGGATGCGCAGCCGCTATGCCCTGACCCTGGTGTTCGAAGCCGCGCTGATGCTGGTCTTCGGCTTCATGGGGAACCGCCTGCAGCAGGAGATCCGGTTCACGCTCCCCCTGACCGTGATGCTGCTGTGTTTCATCATGGGCCTGCACAACGCCGTGACCTCCATCATCTCCGGCGCCGCGGTGCGCACCACGCATCTGACGGGCACGGTGACCGACATCGGCATCGAGCTGAGCCGCCTCACCTATGTGAACGTCCATCACCGGCACGGCCGGGATCGCATCATCGCCAACCGCCCGAAGCTCACCCTGCTCCTGCTGATCCTCGCGTCCTTCCTGGGCGGCGGCGTGGCGGGGGCCCTCGGATTCAGGCATATCGGCTTCAAGGTGACGGTGCCCCTGGCCGGCTTCCTGTGCTTCCTGGCGGCCCGGCCCCTGCTGCTGGAGCTGCGCCTCCTGCTCCACCGCCTGCGGAAGCAGTGGAATCCTGACGACCGGGATGCCTCCGCCACCTGAGGCCCCACCAAGTCGCGGCCCCGGAAGCGTGCGTCAGCCGGAACCCCCGGACAGCATCAAACAGCCTCAGCCCGGCTTTGCCGGGTTGAGGCGCGGGGGTCCGGGGGTTTGCGCGCCAGCGCGGAACCCCCGGAGAATATCAAACCACCACCACGGCCTTCACCTCGTCGAAGCCCTGGTCGCTCGTGCAGCTGACCACCACGGCGCATTGGCCGGGCTGGCTGGGCGGAAGCTGGACTTCGCCGGCGAACAGGCCGTCGGCGCTGGTCCGTCCGGATAGCAGGCCGGTGGCCTTCTTGAGGCTGGACACCAGCTTCACGCTGACCTCCGCCCCGGACACCGGGCTTTGGCTCTGGCAGAGGCGCGCCAGCACCCGCACCTGGAAGAGGCTTCCGAAGGCGGGCTTCAGGGGCTGGTCCAGCACCAGTTCCAGGGTGTCCACATCCCCTTCTTGCTGAAGGAATTCCAGGATCGCCTGATCCAACGGCCGGTCGTTGAAGGCCTGCTGCTCCATTACATCCGGGGGCGTCAGATCGTACTTGCCGTTCTTGATATCCCGGATCACGGCCCGGTGCTGTTCGTCCATGCGGCTCTGGATGGCCGTTTCGCCCACGGGAAGGGCCGCCAGCAGGTCGTCGTAGGAGGACCGGTAGTTGTCCAGGATCTCCCCGCCCACGTAGATGAGGGTTTCGATCTTGGGATTGGATAGTCCCTTGTCCTCGGTCTGGACATGGAAGACCCGGTTCCCGTGACGCACATCCGTGTTGTAGCCGGTGATCATGGGAGAAGCCTGGGGGTCAGCCTTGGGGACAGAGGGGCGGGGCGCGTCATGCACCTATCGTTGCAATCTTCCCGCCAGATCCGGCATGACTTCCCAGGCGATCTCACGCAGCACCTGGTCCCCCATCCGGGCCACCACGGCCTTGACCAGGGCGTCCACCAGCACGGGATCCGCCAGCAGCGCCTGGATCAGGGCTTGGGCCTGTTCCGGAGGAACGGCCTGCCCGGGAGCGGCAGGAGCCTGCCCACCTGCGGCAGAGAGCAGCGCGGGGGCTGCGGCGGCTTCCGGCGGCGGCGCAGGAGCGAACGCCAGACCGGCGGGGGCGGACCCGGGGTCCGGAAGGACGGCGAGACCTGCCGCCGCGACTCCCGCGATCGAGGCGGCGACGGGGAGATCCAGGAAATCATCGTCGTACTCCGGGGCCGGGGCTGGGACAGCCGCCGGGGCTGTCGGCAGCGGCATCTGGAAGTCCGCTGAAAAGGCATCCAGCTCCTCCAGACCCGAGAGGGTGACGAGGGCCTCCTCCTCCATCACCCCACCCAGGAACCCGGGATCCACGCCGGGGGCGGGTTCGGGAATCATCCCCGCGACCGGCTCCAGCACCAGCAGGACCGCGACCGGCTCCAGCACCAGCAAGTCCGCGGACGGCTCCAGCACCAGGAGGTCCGCGGCCGGCTCGAAGGCCGCCATGCCCGCGATGGGCTCGAAGGCCGGCAGGGATTCGCCCGCCAGATCCTGCAGGCTGTCGAGATCCAGTTCCTCCAGCTCCAGATGCATATCCGGGGCGGCCTGCACCGGACTGGGGAGGGCCTCCACGGGGATCTCGCTGGCCGATGCTTCCACGGCGGGCGGGGGGGCCTCTTCCGGCCACAGATCCCCGGCATCGAGCACCAGGAGATCCTCCTCGGCTTCGGGGAAATCCCCTTCGAATTCGATGAGCCCGGCAGACGCCTCCGCCGGTTCAGGGCGGTATTCGGGAAGGGCGGTCTCGGCCCGCCGCACCAGATCCCTGGCGGGCGTCGCGGGCACGGTGATGAAAGGGGAGGGCTCGGTCACGACGGGCGTGGCCAGCAGGGCCATCACCCGGTCGCCGAGTTCCCGCAGCTCGATGGGCTTCTTGAGAAATCCCTGGATCGGCGCCTTCGCCAGCTTCGAGGGATCCACGGGATCCAGCACGCCCGCCATCAGGGCGATGGGCATCCGGGCCGTCGCTTCCATGGCGCGGAGGCGGCCGAGGAGGGTCCAGCCATCCATGCCCGGCATGGCCGTGTCCACCAGGGCCACGTCGAAGCGTTCGCCGCGCCCGATGCGGTCCAGGGCCTCCGCGGCGGAATCCACGCACACGAGCTCCACGTCCGTGGGGGCCAGGAGGGATTCGGCAATCCGGTGGATGCTGGGATTGTCGTCCACGAGGAGGAGACGGGGCATCGGGAACCTCGGGAAGCCGGGAGGAAGAAAGAGTGCTGGGCACAACGCTACCAGAAATGCGCACTTCGATAGCAATAGGATCAGCGGATCATCGGATCAGCGGATCAGCGCAGCAGCTTCCTGAGAACCCCGACCCGTTCCACATCCACGAGCCGCACCAGGAGCACCCGGTCCCCCACCCAGATCCAGGCGGCCCCCAGCGGTTCCCGCAGGGCGATCTCGGGGCCCCGGGGCAGCCAGCCTTTGACGGAGGCGCGCAATCCCAGGGCCGCGCGCCACTCGGACCGGTACGACTCGGACAGGGCCTGGCGCTGGCGCTCCGGCGGCAGGGCGCTCTCGTTCCACCGCTGATCCCAGGCGTCAAAGGCGCCGTTCTCCCGCCAGACCCAGGCGGCGTCCCCGGCGGGCCAGGGCAGCGCGTCGGA
>JAUXSE010000031.1 GCA_030681515.1 Geothrix sp.
CCGGGCGATCGCCCGAGGCTTGAATCCCAACTCCAGCTTCGCCTGGATCATTGCTCGTTCCTCGCAACTCAGATGTGTGTAGTGTTTTCCCATGCAACCATTCTTTCTGAAGAATGTTGCACTTGGGGATTGAGCGCGCCCCTGTTAATCAGGCACTTAAATCTTGTTAATCCTGTCTTCGTTTTTTGATCATCCGAGCGCTCGGCTGCCGGATGCCCCCCAGGGCTGGAGCGCCTGTAACGCGGGTTGGATGGGCTTGCCGGGGCGCTGGAGCTGAGTGAGTTCGAGGGCGCCATCGGGAGTGGTCAGCCAGGCGCCCTCTTTCCCCCAGAGCAGCTGTCCGGGATCGCGGTAGCAGGTGCGAAGGGCACCCACGCCGCAGACCTTGAGCGGCTGGCCTTCCATCTGGAGTTCAGAACCGGGCCAGGGCCAGAGGGCGCGCACCTGGCGGTGCAGCTCCGCCGCGGGGCGGCGCCAGTCGAGGCGGGCCATGTCCTTGCGGAGCTTGGAGGCGTAGGTGGCGAGCTCATGCCGCTGCTCGACCGGCCTGCCGCACCCGCACAGCAGCAGGGGCAGCTGATCCATGAGCAGATCGGCGGCATCCCCGGCCAGGGCCGCCAACAGGCTTTCCGCCGTGTCCTCCTGGCTGATGCCCCGGCGGCTCTGGGCCAGCACCGGACCCTCGTCCAGCCCTTCCGTGAGCCGCATGAGGCTGACGCCGGTCTCCTCGTCCCCGGCCAGCAGGGCGCGGTTCACGGGCGCCGCGCCGCGCCAGCGGGGCAGCAGGGAAAAGTGCAGGTTCCACACGCCCAGCGGGCAGGAATCCAGCATCCAGCGCGGCAGGAGATGGCCGTAGGCGACGACCACCGCTAGATCCATCTCCAGGGATTCCCACAGCTCGCGGGTTTCCGGCGCTTTCCAGCTCAGGGGCTGATGGACGGCCAGGCCCAGTCCCAGGGCCGCCGCCTTCACGGGCGGGGCCTCGACATGGCGCCCCCGGCCCGCGGGCCGGTCGGGATTGCAGAACACCGCCACCAGGCCCTCCCCGGCCAGGGCCCCCAGGGCCGGAACGGCCGCGCGGGGGGTGCCGAGGAACCCGATGCGGGGCATCACCGGGCCTGTTTCTGGTACTTGCGCTGGATGACCTGGCGTTTGACCGGGCCGAAGTACTCCACGAAGAGCCGTCCGCGGAGATGGTCTATTTCGTGGCAGAAGGCCCGGGCCAGGAGATCCTCGCCCTCCAGCTCATGCCAGGAGCCATCCTTGGCCCGGTTGCGGATCGCCACCTTCTGGGGGCGTTCCAGCACCTCGCGGATCCCGGGAATGGACAGGCAGCCCTCGGGGCCCACCTGGACGCCTTCTTCCCGGAGGATCTCCGGATTGATGAGCACCAGCTTCTGCGCCGGGTCCTCGCCGCAGGAGCAATCAATGACGGCCAGATTGATGTTCACGCCGACCTGGGGGGCGGCGAGGCCAACGCCCTCCTCGTCGAGGGCGGTCTCGAACATGTCCGCCACGAGCTGTTCCAGTCCGGGGGTCCACTCCCCCACGTCCTCGCTGTTCTTCTTGAGGCGGGGATCCCCCCAGGTGATGACTGGCAAGACGGCCATGCAAACGCTCCAGCATTCGAGTGTAATCCATCGCCGTTCCCTTGGTAATCTGGGAGGTCCGTCCGGAGCCCCCGATGCTGCGTTCCTTCCGCCAGGTCTTCAAATCCAACCGCACGCCCATGGCGGCAGTCATGATCGTGGTCCTCCTGGGCCTGGTCGCCTACCTGGCGCCGGGCGGGGGTGGGGTCTCCTCGGACACCGTGGTGGCGCGGGTCTATGGCCGCGAAGTGCTGATGCGCGATCTGGAGGAGCATATGCAGGAGCTCTACCAGCGGTACGGGAAGCAGGCCAGCCCCGAGGCTCTGAAGCCCTTCATCCAGTCCCAGGCCCTGCGCGATCTCATGAACCAGAAGCTCATGGAGGAGCTGGCCGAGCGGCATCACGTGGTGGTGACCGATGAAGAGGTCGGCGCCCGCCTACGGGCCTTCCTGCGCCAGTACCCCATGCTGCTGGACGCCCAGGGCAAGCTGAAATCCAACGCCGAACTCAAGCAGGTCTTCCAGGACACCGGGTTCAACCCGGCCATGCAGGAGCGGGCCATCCGCAGCGAGCTGCTGCGCGGCAAGCTGGTCCAGCAGGCCGCCCTCCGGGTGCCCTTGGATGAAGGCTGGCTCGCCGTGGAGAACCGCCTCCGGAACGAAAAGGTCGCCTTCCAGCAGGCCACCCTGGCGGTGGTTCCCGGCGCGGTCGCCGACCCCGGGGACGCCGTGCTCGAAGCCTTCTACAAGGCCGGCGGCCAACGGTTCCTGCAGCCGCCCCGGCGCGTGATCCAGTACGTGGCCGTGGACCGGGCCGCCCTGGGCAAGGATGTCCAGGTGGACGAGGCCGCCCTGAAAGCCGCCTTCGACGCCCGCAAGGGCGACTACCTGGAGATGAAGGCCCGCCACATCCTCTTCAAGGCCGAAGGCGAGACCCAAATCCAGGAAGCCACCGCCAAGGCCCAGCTTCTGCGGGAGCGCCTCCTCAAGGGCCAGGACTTCGCCAAGGCCGCCGAAGAGCTCAGCGAGGATCCCAGCGCCAAGGGCAACGGCGGCGATCTGGGCTGGTTCCGGTTCCCCCAGATGCAGAAACCCTTCTCCGAGGCCGCCGCGGCTCTCAAACCCGGCGAGATCAGCCCGCCCGTGCGCACCATCTACGGCATCCACCTCATCCAGCTGGAGGGGCGCCGCGAAAAGAAGTTCGAGGACGTGAAAGCCGAACTGGCCCGGGAGATCTCGGACAGCCGGTTCAATGCCCGGGCCCAGGAGCGTCTCGAGCAGATCCGCAAGCGCGCCAACGGCGGGGATCTCGCCGCCGCCGCCAAGAGCCTGGGCAGCCCGGCCCAGCTCAGCCAGCCCTTCAGCCATGAACCCGCCGCCCAGATGGACGGCCTGCCGGAGCTGCCCCAGCTGACCGCCGAAGCCTTCCGCATGAAGGTGGGCGAGGTCTCCAAGCCCCAGGCCTTCGGAGACCGCCACATCCTGTTCCGGGTCCAGGAGGAACGGCCCGAAGCCGTGCCGCCCTTCCCGGAGATCCGCGCCAAGGTGCTTGCCGCCTACCGCCTGGAGGAGGCGCGCAAGCAGGCCGTCGCCAAGGCCCAGCAGGCGCTCCAGTCCGGCGGCCTTCCGGCCATGGGGCCCGTCACGGACCAGGCCGCGGCCCCCCTCAGCGGGCTGCGCGATCTGGTGGCCCATCCGGGCATCCGCAAGGCCCTGCTGGACACGCCCATCGGCCAGACCACGCCCGTGCTCTGGACCCAGGATGGCAAGGTATGGGCGGCCCGCATCACCTCCCGCGAACCCGCCCCGGCCCTCACCTTCGAGACCCGCCGCGCCCTCATCCAGGAAGTCCAGACCTCGGAGGCCCAGAAGCTGCTCTCCGCCGAGCTGCAGTCCCTGGATCAGCAGGGCCGCCAGCACCCTGGCCTCAGCAGCTTCTGGGGCCAGTTCGGCGGCATCCACGTCAACGCCAGCGCCGTCCAGGCGCCGGTGGAGGAGTAGCTATCAGCTATCAGCTATCAGCTATCAGTCACTGACAGCTGACGGCTGAGAGCCGACAGCCAGAAGAGGCACCGCCTCCCAGAGCGCCTGCAGATCGGTATGCATGGGATCGGACATCAACTGTCCAACGGGCCCCTGGCACGCGGGGAAGCCTTCCCGCAGCACGAGCATCCGGTCACAGGCCGCCGCCACCAGGGGCAGATCGTGGCTCACGAGGAGCAGGGCCATGCCCTCGGCCTTCAAGGCCAGCAGGAGGCCCAGGAGATGCCCGGCCAGGGTCGGGTCCAGGGCCGAGAAGGGTTCGTCCAGCACCAGGATCGCCGGTTCCAGCATGAGGGCCCGGCCCAGGCACAGCCGCTGCGCCAGCCCGCCGGACCAGGCGGCGGGACGCTGATCCAGGGCCGCTTCGGGGAACTTCACCCGCGCCGCCATGCGGGCCGCCGCCTCCCGGCGCGAACCGGCATCCCCGCGCTTCCAGATCTCCAGGGGCTCCTGCAGGATCTCCCAGCCCGTGCGGTGGGGCGGCAGACTGGCCAGGGAATCCTGGAAGACGGCCTGGATGCGCGGGCGGCGGAGCCGCCGTTCCCGTTCGGGAAGCGGGGACCAGGGCCTGCCTTCGAGGGTGATCCGGCCTTCCGTAGGATCCCACAGGCCCAGCACCAGGCTCAAGAGGGTGGTCTTGCCCGAACCGCTCTCTCCGACCACGCCCCAGGCTTCGCCTGGGGCGATGTTCAAAGACACGCCTTTGAGTGCCCAGGTTTCCTCACGCAGAAGGCCCAGGCCTTCTGCGCACAGCAGGGGCAAGGCTGTCAGCGGATCACCTCGGCCCCCAGGTAGGGCCGCAGCAGCTCCGGCACCCGGATGCTCCCATCCGGCTGCTGGCCGTTCTCCAGGATGGCCACCCAGGTGCGGCCCACGGCGAGACCGCTGCCATTCAGCGTGTGCGCGAAGGCGGGCTTGCCCTCCTTGCCGCGCAGGCGGATGTTGGCGCGCCGGGCCTGGAAGTCGCCAAACCAGCTGCAGGAGCTGATCTCGCGGTAGGTGTTCTGCGAAGGCAGCCACACTTCCAGGTCATAGGTCTTCTGGCTGCTGAAGCCCATGTCGCCGGTGCAGAGCAGCACGCGGCGGTAGGGCAGCCCCAGGGCCTCCAGAATCGCCTCGGCATCCGAAGTGAGCCGCTCCAGCTCGGCCTCGGCCTGGTCCGCGGCGGCGAAGGTGACCAGCTCCACCTTGTGGAACTGGTGCTGGCGGATGATGCCCTTGGTGTCCCGGCCATAGCTGCCGGCCTCGCTGCGGAAGCAGGGCGTGAAGGCGCAGTGGCGCAGGGGCAGGGATTCGGCGGCCAGGATCTCGTCCCGGTAGAGGTTGGTGACGGGCACCTCGGCCGTGGGGATCAAGTACAGCACGCCTTCGCCGTGGGACACCTTGAACAGATCCTGCTCGAACTTGGGCAGCTGCCCCGTGCCGTACATGCTTTCGGCGTTCACCAGGTAGGGCGGGATGATTTCGGTGTAGCCCGCCGCGGTCTGGCGGTCGAGCATGAAGCTGATGAGGGCCCGCTCCAGTTTGGCGCCCAGGCCCTTGAGCACCGCGAAGCGCGCGCCGCTGATCTTGGCCGCGCGGTCGAGGTCCAAGATGCCCAGGGCGGTGCCCAGGTCCACATGATCCCTGGGCGCGGCGATGTCCGGCACCTGGCCCCACCGCTTGATTTCCACATTCGCATGTTCGTCGCGGCCACTGGGCACGCTGGCGTGGGGCGGGTTGGGGATGCCCGCGAGGAAATCCTTGAAGGCCGCTTCGATCCCGCGCTCGGCGGCTTCCAGTGCCTTCAGCTTGTCCCCCACCTCGCGCTGCTGGGCGATGAGGGGATCCGCGTTTTCCTTCGCCCGCTTGAGGCGCCCCACCTCGTCGCTCACGCGGTTGCGCTCGGCCTTCAGGGCCTCCGCCTCCTGCAGGGCGGCGCGGCGGCGCTGATCCAGTTCCTGATAGCGGGCCCGGTCCAGCGTGTAGCCCCGCTCGGCAAGCCGGGCCGCCACGGCGTCGAGGTCAGTGCGCAGGAGGTTGGCGTCGAGCATGGTCGGTTCCCGGAAACCATCAGTCTAGCCCGGCTCCAGATGCGCCAAAGGCGCATCTGGAGTGAAGAAGTGCTTTCTCTTTTCTAACGCCGGGGCGCATGCCCCGGCGCCGGGCGCGTGGCACGGGATGGCCTGTACCAATCAGGCCTGTGGCCAAGCCCCATCCGGCATGGGCTCTCCGGCCCAAGCGACTCCGAACGCCTCGCGCACTTCGCCGATTCCGCCGCCGGCGCCCAGCACCAGGCCCAGCTTGGCCAGGGCGGTCCAGCGGGTGTGCAGGCCGCCGGAGATGGCGCCCAGCTCCTCCACCTTCCGTCCGAGCTCGTAGGCGGAAAGGTCCACGCCGCCGTGGGGACACTGGGAGGTCACCACCACGGGCAGGTGGCGCTGCCGGCAGTCCTCCAG
>JAUXSE010000036.1 GCA_030681515.1 Geothrix sp.
CCCCGTGTCATGCACCCGCACCACGTTCGGATGCTCCACCCGGGCCTGGAGCCGCGCCTCCAGCAGCAGGCGGTCGGCCTCCCTCGGATCGCCGCTCCGCACGAACTTCACCGCCACGGGCCGCTCCAGCCCCGCGTCCCAAGCCCGGTGGACCTCGCCCATGCCCCCGATCCCGAGAACGCCTTTCAGCGTGACGCGGCCATCCAGAGGGGTGAGCAGCAGGCTCATCGGTCCTCCAATAGGGCGGTCTTCATGCGCAGCGCAACCTCTTCCAGATCGGCTTCCGGATAATTCGAGAAGCCCAGGCGCAGGGCCTGCACGGGCCCGCCGTCGAAGGCGAAGCGCCGGCCCGGCTGGAAGGCGACCCCGTGTTCCAGGGCCCGGGCGGCCCAGCGATCCACGTCCACGCCCTCCCTCACCTGCGCCCAGAGGGCGAGGCCGCCCTCGGGAATCTGGAACGACAGATGCTCGCCGAGGGATCGCTCCAGGGCGCGGCAAAGCACATCGCGCCGGGTCCGGTAGGTCCGCTGCATGCGGTTGAGGTGGCGGTGGATGGCGCCGTCATCCAGGAGCTCGGCGAAGGCCCGCTCCAGGACCATGTCCCCCTGGCGATCCAGGGCCTGGCGCAGGGCCCGGAGGCGGGCGATGAGCGGGGCGGGCCCGTGCACATAGCCCAGGCGGAGGTTGGGGCTGAAGATCTTGCTGAGGGTCCCCACATGGACGACGACCCCGGCGCGATCCTCCGCCGCCAGGGGGGGCCGGCGTTGCCCCTCGAACAGGAATTCGCTGTCCTGATCGTTCTCGATCACCGCGAAACGATGGGTTTCGGCCAGGGCCATCAGGCGCTCACGCCGTTCCGGGGAGAGCTGGACCAGCGTCGGGTACTGGCGCAGGGGGGTGACGAACACGGCCCGCAGACGCTCGGACTGGGCCAGCTGGTCCAGGGCCGCGACCCGGAGGCCATCCTGGTCCAGGGGCACCGGCAGACAGCGCGCCCCGGCCCGGGCGAAGGCCTCCCAGGCGGCGGGCTGGCCCAGGGCCTCCACGGCCACGGCGTCCCCGGGGGCGAGCAGGGCCTGCGCCACCAGGAACAGGGCCATCTGGCTCCCCCGGGTCACCAGGATGGTCTCCGGGGAGGCCAGGATGCCCCGGGCATCCCGCAGCATCCGGGCCAGGGAATCCCGCAGCATGGGGTGGCCCTGGGGATCCTCCAGTACCAGATTCTGCTGGCGGTTCAGCACCAGGGCCCGGCGATAGGCCCGGGCCAGCTCCGCCCCCGGGAGCAGCCGGGGATCCGGAAGGCCGCTGGCGACCTTCAGGAGACTCGGAGACCCCTTGCGCACCTCCGCCTCGACCCCCGGGGACAGGTCGAAGCCCATGGAGGACGCCGGTTCAAGGGGTTCCAAGGTCTCCTTTTCCCCGGGAATCCGCGTGGGCGGGTGGGGCGCGACCACGCTGCCTTCGCCCGGCGTGCTGACGACCCAGCCTTCCGCCTGCAGCTCGTGGTAGGCGGCCATCACCGTGTTCCGGCTGACCCCCAGGCGGACCCCGAGGACCCGGTACCCGGGCAACGGATCCCCTGGTTTCATCCGGCTGCGATGAATCTCGTGCATGAGCGCGTGGGCGATCTGGAGATAGACCGGCTCCCGGCTCTTGGGATCGAGAAAGAGGTTGGGCGTCTTGGTGCTCAGGTGGGGCTCCGGAGGGGTTGACCCAGTCTAGGTCGTCCACCCGGTCAAAGGAAACGGTGTTGGGACCGGGACCGGCGGGCTGGGGCCGAGAACCCGATGGGGATGGCCCAGCCCCTTTTCCTAAAGCGGCCCTATCACCCCTTCAAGGCAGTCCCCAACCTTGCAAGGACACCCTGGAGATCCCCATGCCCAGCACCCATTCCCCCTCCCCCTCGCCCGCCTCGCGGTGGATCCGGCCCCTTCGGGCCCCGGTCGCCTCCCTCCTGACGATCCTGGTGATGGCCTGTGGAGGTGGAGGAGGCGGTTCCACCCCGACCCCACCGCCACCGCCGCCGTCCGCGCCATCCCTGACCTCCATCACCCTGGCGCCCTCGGGGCCCACCCTCAATGTCGGCGCCTCCGTGGATCTTCAGGCCACAGGCCGCTTCTCCGATGGCACCACGGTCACGCCCTACGACATAGAGGTGACCTGGACCTCCAGCGCCCCTGGGACGGCTTCCGTGTCCGCCAGTGGCCTGGTGAACGGGGTCGCGGCGGGCACAGCCACCGTCACCGCCGCCAAGGGCTCCATCCAGGGTTCGGCCACGGTGACCGTCATCGCCTCCACCGTCATCCTCACCTCCATCACCCTCAACCCAGCCGCAGGCGTCACCCTGAATGTGGGGCAGACAGCGGATTTCACCGCCACTGCCAATTGGTCCAATGGCACCAGCACCACTCCTTACGATTCCAGCGTCACCTGGACCACCAACCTTCCCAACGTGGCCACGGTGAACTCAGCGGGGGTCGTCACGGCCGTCGCTGCGGGAGCGGCCATCCTCACGGCCAATGCCAACGGCCTCAACACCACAGCCGCCATCACCGTGAGCGCCTCGGGTCCCATCCTCACGTCCATCACCCTCACCCCGACGAGCAGCACCCTGAGCATTGGGCAGACCGTGGACATTACCTCGGCCGCGAATTGGTCCAACGGCACCAGCACCACACCTTACGATTCCTATCTGACCTGGATCAGTTCCGCGCCTTCCGTGGCCACCGTGAACGCGGGCGGCGTGGTGACTGCCGTTGCCGCCGGAACCGCGACCATCACCGCGAGCCTGGGCGGCGTGTCCCGCACGGCTGCCATCACCGTGAGCGCCAGCCCCGCAGCCGTCCTGACTGGCATCACTATGCTCCAGTCCACAAGCTCGCTGCAGGTGGGCCAGACAACCGGCATTGCCGTGATGGCCCACTGGTCCGATGGCACCACGACCAGCCCCTACACCACGGGAGTCACCTGGGTTTCCTCCAACTCCGCAGTCGCCACCGCCACCCCGAGCGCCACCGGGTGCACCGTCACGGCGGTTTCGGCCGGGACCGTCAACATCACGGCCACCGCCAGCGGATACACTGCCACCGCCGGCTTCGGAGTCGCTGCCTCAACGCCCACCTTTGACGCCCGTCTTGTGGGAAGTTGGAACTTTGTAGACGCCATCGGCGAGTACGGCAGCTTCTATACCTTCAACGCCAACGGCACCTTCACCTATTCCCTCATCTACATCAACCGGAGCAGTTGCATCTACTACTCCCGGATTGTGGCCTCTCACCAGGGCACGTTCAGCACCCAGGGATCCCTCGACAACCCCGCCTCCGCGGGCCAGATCATCTTCAACTGCACATCCCATTTCACCGACTACACCAATTGCGCGGGCAGCATCAGCCGCCTTCCCTGGAACGGAGCCAACCCCCACTTCCATTGGGCGGCTTTCATCAACGCCACCACCCTGGCCACCAATCACTCGGATGATTTCCAGGCGACGGGCACCCTGAACCACGCCAAGCAGTAGGGACCCTGCCTTCACCCGGATCAAGACCCGGCCCGGTTGACAGAACGCCGCCCTCCTCGCGGAGGGCGGCATCAGTCTTCCAGGCGGGTCAGTCGTCGTCGCTTCCGCTGGCCCGGGTCTTCCACTGGAACCGGTGGGGCCACTTGGCCTGCTGGGGATCCTTGAACCCGGTGTGGCAGACATTGCAGGCGGAAGCCTGATTGTCGCCCGCCGCGGTGTGCTTGTGGGCCCATTCCGACGCGTCCTTGACGCGGTTGGAATCGTGGCAGGCCGCGCAGCTCCCGATGGACTTGGACCCGCCCGTGTACTGGATGGCCTGGGCGTTGTCCGAGGCCTGGGACGTGGGCACCATGGCGTGGGCGCTTCCGTGACAGGCGGAGCAGTAGAGGTTGCCGTGGCCCCGCGCATTCCGGAAGAGCGCCATCCCGGTGTCCACCCCGGCCACGCCGCTGTGACAGGTCACGCACTTGGGTTCCTGGGCCCAGGGGATCCGGGTGCCGGACTTGATCGTATTGGCCACGTTGGCCATGTCGCCATGGCAGGCCATGCAGTTCCCGTCCGCGGCGGTGTGGGCCAGACTCCGGCTGCACCTGGTGGTGGCGCCGGGATGACAGTCGTAGCAGGCCGCGCCGCGCGTCGCGTGGGATCCATGGATCGCCTGGGAGAGATACATCCCCGAAGTGCCCGGGCCGGTGGTCCCCAGGACGGGGCTTCCGTGGCAGCTGGCGCAGAGCACGGGCCGGTTGGCGAAGAGCCGGGTGCCGTGGGCCGTGTCGTGCTGCCTGAGCACCTCGTTCAGGGCATCCTTGCCGTGGCATTTGGCGCAGTTGATCTCATCCGAGGTGGGTACGGTGGCGGTGGTCTTCGCGAGCACCCTTCCCGAGGCGTCCTTCACCGTGATCTCGCCCACCTGGTAGGGGTTCCACACGCCCTGATCATTGATGGGCGTCACGGGGATGCCCGAGGCCAGGAAGTGATCTTCCTTGGCCAGCATGGTGCCCGACAGGCCGTTGTGCACGGTGGGGTCGTCCAGGTTCAGCCCCTGGTCCAGGGGAAGTGTCTCGCCGAACAGCTTCTGCGCGTACACCCAGAACTGGCCGTAGCTGCCCTTGTTGGAGGATCGGGTGTTGCCGAGGATGCGGTAGCTCACCGTGAGCCCCGAGGTGACGGGCTGGGGCGGATTGCCCCGCTTCACCACCTGGGCCACCACCGTGTTGTAGGGGGGAAGGATCACGGCCGCGTCATAGCTCGGATTCAGGCAGTGCATGCCGAGGTCGTTCCAGGCCAGCACCACATAGCCGGAGGATCCCGTGCCGTTGGGCAGATCCTTTCTTGCCGGGAGCTCCGGAACGGTTCCCGCCGCGGAAGAGGCGGCTGGTGCGGCGGGTTTGGACCCGCTGCCACAGGCGAAAACCAGGCCTGCCAGCATCAGGATGGCTGCGAAAGCAGCGAGGCGAGGGCGGAGAATCCTGCGCATGGGGCCTCCCGTGGAGAAGTGGCGCATGGAATGGATGACGCCCGAAGGATGGTGTCAATGTCACGACAGCGCCATGATATTTAAGTAATTTATTTTTATATAATTAGATGTATTTACCTAGCGTTGATCCCTTCGGTCTATGGATCGGCAGAACCGGGGATCGTGGTGTTCCAGGCCTCTCGGAACCAGGGGCCCAGCCCTGCTAATCTGAAGCCATGACAAAGATCTACTACGCTGGCCAGGATGTGGACGCGCCCTGCGGGCGCTGTGGCGGCGAGACGCGCCATCAGGTCTTGACCGCGTCCGATGGGGTGCCCGATCGGCTCATCTGCGGGAACTGCCGCTCGGTCCACAAGTTCCGCGTGGCCAGGCCCGAACCCCTGCCCCGCGCCCCGCGCATTCCCGCCGCGGCCAAGGCGGGCGGCCCCCGGCCCGGTTCGCTGATCAACCAGTTCCAGCAGGCGCTGGCCCAGGAGCAGGGCGGCGCCCAGGCCCAACGCTACAGCGTGGCCGAGCGGTGGGAAGAAGGCGCCTGGATGGACCACCCCAGCTTCGGCCTGGGTCGCATCCAGCGGAGGATGGGCAAGAAGGTGGATGTGCTGTTCAAGGATGGGCTCAAAACCCTGGTCAGCGCATGACGCAGACGCCTCTCCTCGAATCCACCTCCCCCGCCCTGCGGGAGTTGCGGTTCGCGGTGCTGGATCTGGAGACCACGGGCGGCAGCCCCAAGGCCCGCTGGGGCAAGGACGGGCGCTTCCTCCAGCCTTCGGAGATCACGGAGGTCGGCCTGGTGCGCCTTTCCGGCCTGGTGGTGGAGGAGCGGTGGTCGAGCCTGGCGGCCATCCAGGGCTTTCTTCCCGAGGAGATCCAGCGGCTCACGGGCATCAGCCTGCCCATGCTGGCGGGCGCGCCCCCCTGGGAGCAGGTGGCCCTGAAGCTGGCGCCCAAACTCGAAGGCCGCGTCTGGGTGGCCCACCACGCCCCCTACGACGGCAGCTTCCTCAAGGCCTGGCTGCCCGAGGGCGTCTGGCACCGCCACCGCCTCATCTGCACCCGCCTGCTGGCCAAGAAGCTCATCCCCGAACTGCCCCGGCGCAGCCTGGCCGAGCTGTGCGAGTTCCTCGGCATCACCAACACCCGGGCCCACCGCGCCCTCCAGGACGCCGAAGCCACCGCCGAAGCCCTTCAGCGCCTCCTCCAGCGCGCCGAGGATCAGGGCTTGGATGGGGAAGCCTTCCTGGCCCTGGGTGAAGTGCCCTGGAACAAGGTGTAGCCCCGCCGACAGCTGATAGCTGATAGCTGACAGCCCCCAGCGTAAGCTGGACCCCATGGATCTCGCCCGCTTCCTCGAACTCGTCCGCACCCAGGGCTGGCAGGGCTGGTCCCTGTGGGCGGTGCTGCTGGCCCAGGCCCTGCTGTGGGTGGGACTGGTGCGCCTGCACCTCTCCCTGGAGCGGGAGGAGGCCTCCTGGGAGGAATGCATCGGCAAGATCCGCTCGGCCTTCCTGCGCAAGGTGAACGGCGAGGAGGAGATCCAGGAACTGAAGGTCCACCGCTACGCGCCCCTGGTGGACCAGCTGCTGGCCCTGCACTTCGCCGAGGAGAAGAGCGACCGCTTCGACCGCTGGCTGCTGATGCGCTGGAAGGTGAAGGAGGGCCTGCGCCCCTACTGGATCCGCTGGGGCTACCTGCTCATCGCCTTCGGGGCCGTGGTGTGGTACCTCCAGGGCCTGCGTCTGGACATCGGCACCGATGTCCTCAAGCGCACCCCCGTGGACCCGCGCCTGCTCTGGGTCTGGCTCGGCTACGCCATGGTCCTGGCCTGGAAGATCGTGCGCCTCCACGGCAGCCTCGAACGCGTCCAGCGCAGCCTGCTGCTGCCGAGGCGGGATGAGTGATGCGATCCCGGCGCGGTGAGGCGGCCCGCCGCCTTGGGCTTCGCGCCGAGCGGCTGACGCTGTGGCTGCTTTGGGCCCGGGGCTGGGATCTGGTGGCCTGGCGGCAGAAGCTGGGCCGCTGGGAGCTGGATCTGCTGCTGAGCCGCGGGCCGGAGCTGCGCCTGCTGGAAGTGAAGGCCCGGCGGCCCGGCGCCTGGGTGGGCGCCGACACGGCCCTGGAGCCCGAGCAGCGCCTGCGCCTCCAGCGGGCCCTGCGCGCCTGGCTGGACCGGGTGCCTTGGCCGGGTTCCGTCAGCTTCCAGCGCGTGAGCTGGTCCGGCTGGCGCTGCCGCTTCCATCCGCCCGAGCGGTGGGATGGACTGAAGGTGATCAGGGAATAGCTATCAACCGGACCGACAACCGATAGCCGATAGCTGATAGCCGATAGCTGATAGCCCAACTGGCACAAGCCTCGCCCCGCCCACTCCGGGTGTCGGTATGTTGACCTTTCTGGACCGTCTGCTTCCATATATGGGCCGCCTGGCCAAGCGGTCGGATCTGGCTGCGCCCGTCTTCGTGATGATCGTGCTGGTGGTGATGGTGCTGCCCCTGCCGGCCTTCATGCTGGATCTGCTCATCGTCCTGAACATCACCATCAGCCTGCTGATCCTGATGGTGGGCATGTATGTGCCCCGGCCCAAGGAATTCAGCTCCTACCCCTCGGTGCTGCTGGTGGTGACGCTTTTCCGTCTGGCCATCAATGTGGCCACCACCCGGCGGATTCTGCTCTTTGGCGGGGAACAGGGGGCGGACGCCGCGGGCCACATGGTGAAGGCCTTCGGCCAGTTCGTGGTGGGGGGCAGCTACGTCATCGGCCTGGTGGTCTTCCTGATCCTGCTGGCCATCCAGTTCCTGGTGATCAACCATGGCGCCGGCCGCATCGCCGAAGTGACCGCGCGTTTCACCCTGGATGCCCTGCCCGGCAAGCAGATGGCCATAGATGCCGATCTGAACGCGGGCTACATAGACGAGCAGGAGGCCCGGAAGCGCCGCAAGGATCTGCAGGAGGAGGCCGGGTTCTACGGGGCCATGGACGGCGCCGTGAAGTTCACCCAGCGGGACTCCGTGGCGGCCCTGATCATCCTGGCGGTCAACATCGTGGCGGGCATCATCCTGGGCGTGGTGCGCTACAACCTGCCGGTAATGCAGGCGCTGGAGGTCTACACCCTGCTCACCGTGGGTGACGGCCTGGTGACGGTGATCCCCAGCCTGCTCATCAGCGTGGGTGGCGCCATCCTCACCACCCGCAGCGGGAGCGACGCCACCGGCCTGGGCAGCCAGGTGCTCAGCCAGATGGGCGCCGACCCCCGGCCCCTGGCCATCGCGGCCTCGGTGCTGTTCCTGTTCGGGGCCGTGCCCGGCCTGCCCATCTTCCCCTTCTGGGTGATGGCCGCCATCTTCGGCGTCATGGCCTACGCGGCCTGGAAACTGCCCACGGAAGCCCCCGCCCTCGCGGCGGATCTCGCCGCCGCCGAAAAGGCCAAGGCCGCCGCCGGGGATGGCGGCGACAAGGTCGAAGGCCTGTTGAAGATAGACCCCCTGGGCCTGGAGGTGGGCTACAGCCTCATCCCCCTGCTGGATGTGAACCAGGGCGGCACCGTGCTGGAGCGCATCAAGGCCGTGCGGCGCCAGATGGCCCAGGAGCTGGGCATCGTGGTGCCCCCCGTGCGCATCCGCGACAACCTGCAACTCCCCCCGCACACCTACCGCATCCTGCTCCGGGGCGAGGAGATCGCCCGCGCCGAGTTGCAACCCGCCCAGTTCCTGGCCATGAATCCCGGCACGGCCACCGAGGATCTGGCCGGCACCCCCACCTCGGAACCCGCCTTCGGCCTGCCCGCCTTCTGGATCCCCGATGCCCAGCGGGACCGGGCCCAGATGCTGGGCTACACCGTGGTGGAGCCGGCCACGGTGCTGACCACCCATCTCTCCGAGCTCATCAAGCAGCACGCGCCCGACCTGCTGGGCCGGCCCGAGGTCCAGCACCTGCTGGACACCCTCAAGGACACCACGCCGCGGCTGGTGGACGACCTCATCCCCAACGTCATCAGCGTGACCACCCTGCAGAAGGTGCTGCACAACCTCCTGCGGGAGCGGGTGCCCGTGCGGGACCTGGGGCGCATCCTCGAAGCCACCGCCGATGCCGCCACCATGACCAAGGACATCGGCTTCATCACCGAATACGTCCGCCAGGCCATGGGGCGGGTGCTCACCAGCCCCCATCTGTCCGAGAGCGGGGATCTGGGCGTGCTCGTGCTCGATCCCCAGATCGAGCAGACCCTCCAGGGCGGCATCGAGCAGACGGATCGGGGGAGCTTCCTGGCCCTGGAGCCCGGTCGCACCCAGGAACTGCTCACCCGCATCGCCAACGGCATCGCGGCCCTGCTGCCCGGCGCCCAGCCGGTGCTGCTGACCAACCCCGTGGTGCGCCCCCACCTGCGCCGCCTGCTCGAACGGGCCCTGCCCCACCTCGTGGTGCTGAGCCACAGCGAGGTCCCCATGGATGTTCGTGTCGTAAACCTCGGAACCGTTTCATGAGATGGGCTATCAGCCATCAGCTATCAGCTATCAGCTCAAAAAGCTGTGGGCGGCATTCCTGGCTGATAGCTGACAGCCGACAGCCGATAGCCGATTCCCGAAAGCTGAGAGCTGACCTATGCGCGTGAAGACCTTCGAAGCCGGTTCCATGCAGGACGCCCTGGACGTCGTGAAGAAGGAGATGGGCGAGGAGGCCTTCATCCTGTCCACCCGCACCCGGCGCCGCCCCGCGGCCCTGGGGCTGAGGGAGGAATCCGTCATCGAGGTCACGGCCGCCGTGGACGAGGCCCAGAGCCAGGTCCAGGCCGGTATCCCGCCCTTGGCATCGGGCGCGCCTCCCCTCACCTACGGCCTTCGCGCCCCCCTGGACGCCCCGCCCCGGCACGCCCGCCAACCGGCCCCACCCGCGGCACCCCCCGCCCCGCCCATGGATCTCCAGCCCCTCCGCCGCGAGTTGCTGGAGATCAAGGGCGCGGTGGCCGCGCTCAAGGACAACGATCAGCGCAACACCTCGATCCTGAAGGAGCTGGATCAGATGAAGGCGCTGCTCAGCCGCATCCAGCGCCAGGGCATGCCTCCCGCCCAGCTCCACCTGCCGCCGAGCCTGCTGGAACTGTACGGCGACCTCGTCGCCAACGATGTGGAACCCCTCATCGCCCTGCGCCTCTGCGAGCATGCCCAGCGCGCCCTGACCGATCAGGATGGCGATGGCACCGCCGGAGCCGTGGATCCCGAGCGGGCCAGGCTGTTCCTGCGCCGCGTCATCGCGGATTTCATCCCCGTGGCGCCGCCCATCCAGCTCGAACCCGGCAAGGTGCGCGTAGCCGCGCTGGTGGGGCCCACGGGCGTGGGCAAGACCACCACCCTGGCCAAGCTGGCGGCCTATGCCCAGATCCATCTGAAGCAGAAGGTGGCCCTGATCACCCTGGATACCTACCGCATGGCGGCGGTGGACCAGCTCCAGCAGTACGCGCAGATCCTCCAGGTGCCCATGCACGTGGCCCTCACGGTGGAGGATCTGCGCGGCGCCCTCCGCTTCTACCAGGACCGCGCCCTGGTGCTCATTGACACGCCCGGCCACAGCCCCAAGGACACGGAAACCCTCCATCAGTTGCGGGGCCTCCTGGATGAGCTGCCGGACGTGGAGACGCACCTGGTGCTATCGGCCACCACCAAGCCGAGGGACCTGACCGAGATTGCCCTGCGCTACGAACCGCTGCATCCCACGCGCCTGCTCTTCACCAAGCTCGACGAGACCTCCACCTACGGGCCCATCCTCAGCACCCTGGCGCGCGTCAAGCGGCCCCTCAGCTACCTCGGCACGGGCCAGGAAGTGCCGGATGCCCTGGAACTGGCCACCAGCCGCCGGGTGGCCGACCTCATCCTCCCCGCCACCCAGAAGGAGGCCGAATGAGCAGCGATCAGGCATCCCGGCTCCGCAGCATGGCCCAGGGACTGCGCCCCGAAGCGCCCCTTTTCGCGGCCCGCGTGCTGGCCATCACGTCCGGCAAGGGCGGGGTCGGCAAGACCAACGTCGTGGCTGGCCTGGCCCTGTCCCTGGCCCAGCTGGGCCAGCGCGTGGTGGTCATGGACGCCGATTTCGGCCTGGCGAACCTGGACATCCTGCTGGGCCTTTCGCCGAAGTACACGCTGGAGCATGTGCTGCGCGGCGAGAAGGTGCTGGAGGAGATCCTGCTCGATGGCCCCATGGGCGTGCGCATCATCCCCGCCAGCAGCGGCATCCAGGAGCTCACCCATCTCGACACCGTGAGCGAGATGCGGCTGGTGCAGGGGCTCCAGCGGGTAGCGGAAACCGCGGACTGGCTGCTCATTGACACGGCCGCGGGCATCCACGATTCGGTGCTGAAGCTCCTCATGGCGGCCCAGGAGGTGATCCTGGTGACCACCCCCGAACCCACGAGCCTGGTGGATGCCTATGCCATGGTGAAGGTGCTGCACCTGCGCGAGGCCTCCAAACCGGTGTGGCTGCTGGTGAACAACGGCCAGAGCATGGACGAGGCCCAGGAGACCGTGGACCAGTTGCAGGCCGCCACGGAGCGGTTTCTCGGCAAACAGCTCAAGGTGCTGGGCCTGATCCCCAACGATCCCCACATCCTGCAGGCGGTGCGCCAGCAGCGGGGCGTGGTGGATCTCTTCCCCCGAAGCCCGGCCTCCCTCGCCTTCCGGGCCCTCGCCCGTCAATTGCTGGGGCAAGTATCCTTGCAGCCCGACGGGTTTGCGTCATTCTGGAGGCAGCTCGCCTCCGATGAACCTCAATAGGATCCAGGATGCCCCCGACCCCGGACCAGCCCGCCGATCCCGGCCTGCCCTTCAGCGGCGAGGCGCTTCGGACCGTGGAGGCGGCGCCCGCGGCGCTCCGCCCCTGGGCGGCCCTGGCCGCGGCCAAGGCCTATGGAAAGGCCTCGTCCGCCCTCCCCGCGCCTCCGCTCCCGGTTCCCCCCGTGCCCCCTGCGCCGGCCGCGGCCTCCACGGAACCGCCGGAACCCTTCGACCGCGAGAACCGCGAGCAGATCATCAAGGACTACGTGCCCCTGGTGAAGTTCGTGGCTCACCGCATCGCCTCGCGCCTGCCCTCGCACGTGGAGCTGGACGATCTCATCAACAGCGGCATCCTCGGCCTCATGGACGCCATCGAGAAGTTCGAGCCCGCCCGCAACATCAAGTTCAAGACCTATGCCGAACTCCGGGTCAAGGGCGCCATCCTCGACGGCCTCAGGGAACTGGACTGGGTGCCCCGCAGCCTGCGCCGCAAGAAGAAGGATATCGAGGGCGCCTACCACGTGCTCGAACAGCAGTTCGGACGGGCGGCCACGGACGAGCAGGTCGCCGTCCATCTCGGCATCCCCCTCGAAGAACTGCACAAGAACCTGGACGACCTGAAGGGCGTGACCCTCGGCACCTTCGTCGAGGTGGGCGAGGATGGCGAAGGCGAAAGCCTCATCAGCTTCGTGCCGGACCCGGACGCGGAGGATCCCAGCCAGACCTTCCAGGCCTCGGAGATCAAGGAGATCCTCCGCGATGCCATGGACGTGCTGCCCAAGAAGGAGAAATTCGTGGTCCAGCTCTACTACTTCGACGAGCTGACCATGAAGGAGATCGGGACCCTCCTGAACATCACCGAATCCCGGGTATCCCAATTGCATACCAAGGCCATGCTGCGACTCCGGGGCAAGCTCCTGGAGAAGCACATCGAAGGGTAATCCATGGCCAAGATCCTGAGCCAAGAGGAAGTAGACGCGCTACTTAAGTCCCACACCAAGCCCGCCGGAAAGGCCTCGGGCGCGGGAGGATGGGATCGGGGTGCGCCGCCCGCCCAGGCAAAAAAAGCCCAGGTCCAGCGGAAGGTCACCCTCTACAATTTCCGCCGTCCCGACCGCGTGAGCCGGGAGCAGATGCGGTCGCTCCACTTCATGCACGACCGCTTCGCCCGGAACTTTTCCAGCTCCCTCAGCGCCTACCTCCGGACCATCACCGAAGTGAACCTGGTGAGCGTGGAGCAGCTCAGCTACCAGGAATTCCTGCTTTCCGTGCCCGATCCCACCTGCTTCAACGCCATCTCCATCAAGCCCCTGGAAGGCGCGCTGGCCCTGGAGGTGAACCCCACCCTGGTGTTTCCCATCATTGACAAGATGCTGGGTGGTCCCGGCGAACCGCTGAAGAACCTGCGGACCATGACGGACATCGAACAAAGCATCTTCGACGGCATCCTCAAACTGCTGCTCGAGGATCTGCGCGAAGCCTGGCGCGGCATCGTGGATCTGGACTTCCGCATCCAGGCCCGGGAGACCAGCCCCCAGCTCATCCAGATCGTGGCTCCCAACGAGGTGGTGCTGCTGGTGGTCTTCGAAGTGAAGATGGGGCCCGTCAGCGGCATGATCAACCTGGCCATCCCGAGCATCATCCTCGAACCCATCGCCACCAAGTTCGACCAGGAGATGTTCACGGGCTACAAGAAGTCCTCCACCTTCGAGGAGGCCCGCCTGCTCATGGCCAGCCTCAAGCGCTGCTCCATGGAGGCCGCCGCCGAGATCCACGGCACCAAACTCCGCATGGAGGAAGTGCTTCAGCTGAAGGCGGGCGACCTGATCCCGCTGACCAAGCGGTTCGACGCCGAACTGGATCTGTGCGTGGACGGAATGCCCCGCTTCATGGGCCTGGTGGCCCTGAACCCCAACGGAAAACGCGTCTTCCAAGTGACCGGCAGCCGGTCGGAGGGATGAATCATGGATGCCCGGGATACTGAATTCTTCCAGAAGGCCGGCGGCGCTTTCGCCGAAAGCATGGCGTCCGTGTTCTCCATGCTCACGGGCCGCGAGTTCCAGATGACATCCACCCCGGGCGGGCTGCTGGACCCACCCGCCATCGCCGCCCTGCACGAAGCCACCGCGATCCTCGTCAAGGCCAACTACCAGAAGGGCCTGAGCGGCCCCCTCTTCTTCGTCCTTCCCCTCAAGGAGGGCACCATGCTGGTGGACCTCATGCTGGGCGGCGAAGGCGCCCCCGCCGAGGACCTGGTGGGAGATTCCAAGGACGCCCTGGCCGAGACCTTCAACCAGGTCATGGGCAGCGCCAACCAGACCCTATCGGATCTGGCCGGCGAAACCTTCGCCATCGCCCATGTGGAGATCCTCGCCGTGGCGCCTGAAGCGGCCGCCTTCGCGGAGCACCTGGGCCCGGGGACCTTCCAGGACATCCCCCTGCCCGCCAGCCAGGACACCCTGAACACCACCATCCACCTGCTCTTTCCCGATCTCCTGCTCCAGCAGCTCAAGCGCAAACTCGGTCTGGTGGAGGAGCCCGCGGTGCCCCATCCGGTGGCCGCCCCGGCGCCCACCCGCCAGGCACCGCTCGCCTCCGGCCCCATGCCCGATGCCGGCAATCTGGATCTCCTGCTGGATATCCAGCTGCCGGTGGTGGTTCGCATGGGCCAGACCGATATGCAGATGGGCGAACTGCTGAAGCTCACCCCGGGCTCCATCCTGGAACTCAACCGCAGCGCGGATGCGCCCGTGGAGCTGCTGGTCAATGGCAAGCTCATCGCCAAGGGCGAGGTCGTGGTGGTGGATGGCAACTTCGCCTTCCGGATCACCGAGATTGATAGCCGCGCCGCCAGGATCCGCAGCCTGGGGTAATGCTCTCCGGGCGGAGGCTCCGACTCCGCGACGAAGGAATGGCAGAAAGATACCTGGGTCTGCTTGCGATGGTTCAAAAACGAACTAACATGAGTGTCAGAGGTCAAAAATGAACCGCCAGGTTCCACTCAACATCATGCCCCTCGGACGCCTCCCCCTTGATCGAGGGCCCGGGCCGGATGGGGAACACCTCTCGGGCCCCGGCATCCGGGCCTTCTTCAACATCGCGCAGGAATGGGCGCTCTCGGTCGAAGAGCAGTTGGCCCTCCTGGGACTCGGCAGCCGATCCACCCTGTTCTCCTGGAAGCGGGCGCAGGATGCCAGACTGGACCGGGACCAGCTGGAGCGCATCTCCCACATCCTGGGCATCTACAAGGCCCTGCGGATCCTCCTCCCGTCCGGCGAATCGGCCCAGGCCTGGGTCAAGAAGCCCAATGACGCCCCGCTGTTCGAGGGCCGCCCTGCCCTGGAGCGCATGAGCCAGGGCATCCTGGGCCTCTACCTGGTCAGGAACTACCTCGACGCGCAGCGCGGGGGCTGGGCGTGAAATCGGTCTCCTTCGACAAGGCCCCGATCTGGCGGGTCATCGCATCCCGGCACCCGCCCATTGACCTCTTCGAAAGCGTGGCTTCAGCGGAGGAATTCGACGCGCTCTACGAACTGGAGGCGCTCTTCAGCCCGCAGTACGCGGAAAGCACCCTGCTCCCGTCCCTGCCCCGCAGTGAATGGGTCTTCGGGCCCGGGGCGGGCTACATCATGGCCCCGTTCATCTACCGCACGCCGACCCGATTCTCGAACGGATCCTTCGGGATCTACTACGCGGGTCTGGACGAACTCACGGCCATCAAGGAGGTGGCGTTCCACCGGGCGGCCTTCATGGCGGCCACCCGCGAAGGCCCCATGGCCCTGGAGCAACTGATCCTCCGGGCCAGGATCGCCTGCGACCTGGTGGACATCCGTGCTGAGCAGATCGCGCACCCGGAGTGGTACAGCCCTTCCGTGAGCGACTACCCCGATCCCCAGTCCCTTGGCCTTGACCTCTGGCAGAAGGGGGGCGATGGACTGGCCTTTGCCAGCGTCCGGCACCCCGGAGGGGAGTGCGTGGGGATCTTCCGCCCGAAAGTCATCTCCGGCTGCCGTCAGTCGAGGCCCATCCACTACCTTTGGGACGGCAGGAAAATCGCAAGCTGGGCCTGAAGGAACCCCACCACAGGGCGGGTGCGGTTCACCCCATTGGATCCAGGCCCCCACCCCGCTAAGTTGGGAACAGCAATCGGGGGTCATCCATGTGCGGAATCGTCGGATACATCGGACAACAGGGCGCCGCGAACATCCTGGTGAACGGGCTGCGAAGCCTGGAATACCGGGGCTACGACAGCGCGGGGGTGGCCCTTTCCTCCGGATCAGGCGAGTTCAACATCATCCGGGCCTCCGGCAAGCTGGCCAACCTAGCCAGCAAGGTGGATCTGTCCGATCCGACCCCGCTTGGCATCGGCCACACGCGCTGGGCCACCCACGGCCGGCCCACGGAGGAGAACGCCCACCCGCACCGCAGCGCGGACGGCCAGGTGGTGGCCGTCCACAACGGCATCTTCGAGAACTTCCTGGAGCTGCGCGCGGAGCTGATGGCCGCCGGGGAGACCTTCCGGTCCGAGACCGACACCGAGTGCTTCCCCGTGATGGTCTCCCATCTGATGAAACAGGGACGGTCCTTCTCCGAGGCCTTCCGCGAAGCCGTGGGCCGCATGAAGGGCATCTACGCCCTGGCCTGCCTGCACGCCACGGACCCCGGCCGCATCCTGGCCGCCCGCAGCGGCCCGCCCATGGTGCTGGGCCTGGGCGAGGGCGAGACCTTCCTGGCTTCGGATGTGGTGCCCCTGCTGCCCCACACCCGCCGCGTCATCTTCCTGGAGGACGGCGATCTCGTGGAGCTCACCCGGGGGGGCGCCCGGATCTCCCGCATGGATGGATCTGAAGTCCAGCGGCCGGTCCAGACCATCCCCTACGATCCCGTGGCAGCGGAAAAGGGGGGCTACAAACACTTCATGCAGAAAGAGATCTTCGAGCAGCCCCAGGCCCTGTCGAACACGCTGCTGAACCGGCTTCCGCTGGATGGTGAACCCATCCCCCTGGATCTGCCCTTCACCGATCAGGAGCTCGCGGGCCTGACCCGCATCCACATCGTGGCCTGCGGCACCAGCTGGCACGCCGGCCTCGTGGGCAAGTTCCTCATCGAGCAGCTGAGCCGCGTGGCGGTGGAAGTGGATTACGCCAGCGAATACCGCTACCGCGAACCGGTGATCCAGCCGGGCACGCTCATCATCGGCATCACCCAGAGCGGCGAGACCGCCGACACCCTGGCCGCCATGAAGGAGGCCGCCGCTCGCGGCGCCCGCACCCTGGCCATCTGCAACGTCATGGGCTCCACGGCCACCCGGCAGTGCGAGGCCACGATCTTCACGAACGCCGGACCGGAGATCGGCGTGGCCTCCACCAAGGCCTTCACCACCCAGCTGGCAGTGCTCACCCTGCTGGCCCTCAAGCTCGGCGAGGCCAAGGGCACCGTGAATCCCCAGCTCAAGGCGGAACTGCTGCAGGGCCTGCGCGAGCTCCCCGCGCACCTGGAGCGGCTGAACAGCCTGGAGCCGAAGATCATCCAGTGGGCCCACCGCTGGAAGGAGGCCAAGGATTTCCTGTACCTGGGCCGCGGCCCCTGCTACCCCATCGCCCTGGAAGGCGCGCTGAAGCTGAAGGAGATCTCCTACATCCACGCCGAGGGCTACCCCGCCGGCGAGATGAAGCATGGTCCCATCGCCCTCATTGACCAGGCCCTGCCCGTGGTGGCCCTCATGCCCCGGGACGCGCACCGGGACAAGACCCTCAGCAACCTCCAGGAGGCCGCTGCCCGCGATGGGCGCATCCTGGCCCTGGTCACCGAAGGGGATACGGGGCTGGCCAGCATCGCCGAGGATGTCCTGGAACTGCCCGCGGTCCACCCCTGGCTGGCGCCCATCGTCTATGTCGTCCCCCTGCAGCTGCTGGCCTACCACATCGCCGTCCTGCGCGGCTGCGACGTGGATCAGCCGAGGAATCTGGCGAAATCCGTGACGGTGGAGTAGACCGGGTTTCGAATTTCCAGGAAATTCACGGCAGATCCCCTTATCCGGACCTACCCTCAGCGCGGACCCTCGTCCCTTTGGATGGAGGCCGCCATGGCCGCCCACTTCCTCCGCCGCCACGGGCCCGCGCATGCCTCATCCCTGGATTGGCTGCTCATCCTGGCTGGCGCCCTGCTCGCCTGGCTTTTCTGGCCGGTTTCGCACCCCTGAGGATCCGACGTGCCCCGATTTCCGGGCGCCAGCCCCTGCTCCGGCCCATCCTTGAAGCGGACAGATGTCCCCAGGAAGGGAGGCTGCCATGGCCACCCACCATCCTTTCCACCTCCATCCCCAGGTTCCGCTGCGCCGCTTCACCCTGGAGCATCCCTACGCCGCGGACTGGCTCCTGCTGACGGTCGGCACCGTGGCAGCCCTTCTGCTCTGGTTCTGGAATTCCTAGGGGCCTGTCCAGGCCGCGGACCGCACCGCCCGGAAGGCTCGACAGGCGCCCCCGTTCCGCTAGAATGGAGCTTCGCACTGGCGCGTAGCTCAGCGGTAGAGCACTACCTTGACACGGTAGGGGTCGGCGGTTCGAGACCGCCCGCGCCAACCACCAAAGGCCGCTCTTGCGGCCTTTTTTCTGTGCCCAATCGGGCGGTCTCGGACCGCCGAGAAAGTCCGGCGGGCAGGTAGGGCCCGACGGAGGCCCTCCAGTGGAGGGCCGGAGGCGATCAGGCCCGTGCCCAGCCGGACGCATGGTTCGAGACCGCCCGCGCCACCATCCGACCGAAGCGTAGCGAAGGGAGGATAGGACCGCATCGCCGCAGGCGATGACGGCCCCGGAGGGGCGAGGGGCGAAGCCCCGAGTCAACCCACCAAAGGCCGCTCTTGCGGCCTTTTTTCTGTACCCAATCGGGCGGTCTCGGACCGCCGAGAAAGTCCGGCGGGCAGGCTGATTCGGGCCTCCGGCCCTCACCCCTTCGGGGCCGCCATCGCCTTTGGCGATGCGGTCCTATCCTCCTTCCGCTCCGCTTCAGTCGGATGGTGGGCCCGCTCCGGGCTCGGGGCCCGTGGATGGTCATTGACCGCAACAATCGGGTTGGAAACCGGGGCATCTGGACTCACCCTCTGCCAGGGGGCCCGCATGTCGAAAAGCGACTACAGCCGAGTGGAGCAGGCCATCCGGTTTCTCGGTGATCACCTGGTAGCGCAGCCAGGCCTGGTGGAAGTGGCCGAAGAGATCGGTCTCAGCGAGTTCCATTTCCATCGTCTTTTCCAGCGATGGGCGGGCGTGAGTCCCAAACGGTTCCTGCAGTACCTGACACTGGAAGAAGCCAAACGCATGCTTTCCGAATCCCGCAGCCTCCTCGACGTGAGCCATGCCCTCGGCCTCTCGGGTTCCAGCCGCCTGCACGATCTCTTCCTCAGCCTGGAATGCATGACTCCGGGGGAGTACAAGGCGCGGGCCGAAGGACTCACCGTGCGTTGGGGTGTGGAAGACACACCCTTCGGGCCCGCCCTCTTCGCGGCGATGGACCGCGGCTTGTGCCACCTGGCCTTCCTCCGGGAGGATGGCCCCGAGGGCGCCTTCGAGGAACTTCGCGCGCGCTGGCCCGGGGCCCGCCTGGAGGCTTCGCCGACCTGCATCCGCGGCTATGCGGAAGGGCTCCGCGAACGCATGAGGGGAAAACCCGGCCAACCCCTCAGCCTCGTGCTGAAGGGTACTCCCTTCCAGCTCCGCACCTGGGAGGCCCTGCTTCAGGTTCCCGCGGGCCAGGCCATCAGCTATCAGGGGTTGGCGCAGCTGTCCGGATCCGCCGGCGCCTTCCGGGCGGTGGGAGGCGCCCTCGGCCAGAACCCGATCGCGTGGCTCATCCCCTGCCATCGTGTCATCCAGTCCACCGGCGCCATCGGCCAGTACCATTGGGGCGCCCCGCGAAAGCAGGCCATGCTGGCTTTTGAGCAAGCCCATCGGCACACCGGAGAGCGGTAGTCCCGCGGAAGGCGGCGCTACGAACCAGGCGTGGGAGTGGTCGTGGGCTGTCCTGGCCGCCACGCTTCTGCCAACCGCGAAGGCCGGAGTTTTCCGCCCAGCCCGAAGAAATCGCAGAAGCTCATGATCAAGGGATTCCACAGTTCCGGATCAATGTAGTCCCCCGCCCTCTCCATCATCAGGCGTTCCTCGATGTGTACCCTGAGCACCCGGGTTTCAATGGCCACGAGGGGGCTTTCGTCGCCACCGACCCCGCGGATACCCAGCACCTTGGCCTCCAGGTGCACAGGACACTCCAGGATTCTCGGAGGAGCCACGATCTCCGAGGGAACCGGCGTCAAGCCCGCCGCTTCAAACTTCCGCGGTTCATGGCGGTACCCCATTCTGGCCTTGTAGGGAGGAACCGGATCGCTGCCGGTGAGAAGGGCCAGGCGATCCACCGCTCCGACGAGATCCTGCGAGGGCAGGTTGAGCACGCACTCGCCATGACGGGCCAGGTTCTCCACCGTTCTCGAAGCCGTGCTCAAGCCCAGGACACAGAACTCGCCCAGCCACCAGACCGATGACATGGGAGCCACGTTGGGGGTTCCATCGGGATTCAGCGTGCTGATCAGGACCACCGGTGTGCCGAAGTACAGCATTTTGGGACGGACGACCTTGTGCATCAGCAGACTCCAGGCGCGGCATGGGCGAGACCCCGCCCGCTCGTGAGGATCCCTTTCCAGCCCGCCCAAGGCGACCCGGTTCTTGCGGCCAATCCAACCCTCAGCCAGGTCCGCTAGTGGCGCGTCCCCGAAGTGTCTTGAATGTTTTCGGCACTCCGAGACGCGCCACTTGCCGGGGGTTCGGGGGCGCGGCATGGCGCCCCCGAGGGGTGACAGCTCGAAAAGCATGGCTTTTCGGGCGCCAAAGGGGGCTTGCCCCCATGGAAGTGCGACATCCCCAGCAAAAAGTTAATTCAAGGAACTTAGGGGATGTCGCACTAGAACTGGAACCCGGCGGAAATGAGCAGGCTCTTCAGCTGGGTGTCCTGCTCGTCCTGAGTGCGGGGACGGCCCAGGATGCGCTTCCAGTCGGCGGCGTACTCGAGCTTGAGGGGGAAGCCCAGCTTGAGGATCAGGCCCAAGCCCAGGGTGGTGCGCAGGGGCGGGAAGGGCGAAACGGCCCCCGCCTCGGGGCGCAGGCTGCGGTAGACCTGCCCCGAATCCACGAATACTTCGGCCCACAGGCTCTGCATGCCGAATAGGGGGAAGCGGTATTCGAGGTTCACCACGGCGAGCGCCTGGCCGCCGAGGGGGATGGCCTGGAGCAGCAGGTTGCCGCTGGCGTCGGTCCGTCTCACCTCCCCCAGCATGTCCGGCTCCACGCCCCGCACGGTGAAGGAACCGCCTCCGAAGAACCGCTCGGACAGGGGCAGATCCTCGGCGGACTGGGCGGTGGGGCGCGCCAGTCCAAGCCGGACGCTGGCCATCACCACGCCGTTTTCTGCGTGAAAGCCCACGGGCCAATTCCACTGGTGGCGCAGATCCAGCTTCACGAAGCTGCTGTTGGCCGAGGTTCCCAGCATCTGGTTCGCCAGTTCCAGGCGCCCCAGGAAGAAGGTCCCCTGGGTGGGATCGTAGGGCCGGTCCCGCCGGTCCACGGCCACTTGCAGGTAGGGGGCTGAAATGACGCTGCGGGGGGGCGTCCGGGCGATGAGGAAAAGATCCTGATCCAGGATCAGTGGCACGCCGCTGCTATCGGTGTTGGCGGCCACCTCCACCCGTTCGAAGCGGTAGCCGAACCGCACCGTCTGCACGGGGCTGATCTTCCATTCGAGGCTGGGCGTGAGGCGCCGGCGCCGGGCGAAGAAGGCGGCCTGGGCCTCCTCGATGTAGGCGCCCTCCATGCGGAAGCGCGTGCGGGGGGCCAGCCAGGAGTCCAGGGAGCCCGGCATGAACCAGGGGTCGGTGTAGGTGACGCTGTAGCTGTCCACGGACCGCTTGATATCGCCCGTGGGGAAGGCCCGCCGCAGGGCGGGGCTGTCGAGGGTCTGGTCGCCCGCGCGAAGGCCGAAATCCACCACGCGTCCCATCCCGCCCACATTCAGCCGTTGTGCGTTCAGCCCGAAGTGGTAGCCCTGGGTCTTGTCGTAGCCGAAGGCCTCCGTGAACACCCATGGGCTGCGTTCCTGTAGACGGAGGGCCAGGTCGCCGCGCTGCCAGGGCTGTTTCTCCTGCCCGGAAAGATCCTTCAGCGTGAGCAGGTCCACCCGCTGGAAGGCCCCCAGGCCACCCAACTGGATCTGGCCCTCGTCGAGTTTCGCCGGATCCAGCGCGGAACCCGGCGCCACGGCGAATTCGCGGAGCACGGCCTCCGCCCGGGTCCGGTCACTGCCCTGCACCACGAGGCGGCGGGTCCGGTCCAGGGGCTGCGAGGGCACCTGGATCCGGACGATGGTCTGGATCTCGTCATCCTCAAAAGCCAACTTCACCTGCGGATGGGCGGCGCCCAGGGAGGACAGGCGATGCCGCAGATCCGACACCACCAGGGCCAGGTCATTCCGGACGAGGGGCAGCGCGGGTTTGAAGCTGAGGCGGGCACCCTGGGGGGTCGTTTCAAGCGTTCCCTCGACCCCTTGCAACGGGCGATCCGAACGGTATCGCAACGTCCCCGGCACGGAAACGGGATGGTCCGCCAGGGCCAGCAACAGGCTCTGGGCCAGCCCTTCCCTGGGGAAATCCGGCTCCTGGGGGAGTTCCAGCGCCAACGCGTCCAGGAAGCGGCGACGGCCCTCCCGGATGATGAGGCGCACGTCCACGGATCCGTCCTTGGCCGTGTCCACCCGGCGCCGGATGCGCACCTCTGGAAACCCCCGTTGCAGGTAGATGGCCGTAACGCGATCCTCCAGGCTTTTCACCGCCTCGGTCTTCGCGTGGGGCGGCAGCAGCAGGAACCGCCTGGGAAGGGTGGCGGCGGCTCGAAGCTCCTCCTCGGAGATTTCGTGATTCCCCTCGAAACGCACCGTCCCGAGGGTTCTCCGGAGCCCACGATCCACGGTGTAGGTTAGGGTCACGGCTTCGGGCCGTTCGGCGGTTCCGGCGGTCACTTCCCGGATGTGCGAAACCCGCGCTTCGGGGTAGCCCTGGTCGCGGAAGTAGGCGGTGATGCGGCCGTCGCCTTCATCCAGCAGGCTCGGGGAGTACCGCTCCGCCCGCGCCAGGGGCACGAATTCCGACAGGCGCGGCTGGGCCCACAGCCAACCGAACCAGCCCAGGCCCTTGGCCTTCAGATCCACCTTGGGGCCGGGCCGCACCTCCAGGATCAGGACATCTTCCGCATCCGGGGCAGGCGCCAGGCGGACGAAGCCCTCCAGCCGCTTGTTCTTCACGAGCCGTTGGCGCAGGCGGCGCTGGGCCTCGCGCAGGATCGTGGGCGTCCAGAGCGATTTCCCCGGCTGGAGGCCCGCCACCTTCAGCAGAACCTCCCGGGTATAGGGCGCCGTGTCCCCTTCGATCCGGATCTCCCGGATGAGGGCCGGAACCCCCAGCGACAGCAGGAATCGGAGGCGCCGTCCGCCTTGTTCCAGCACAGGCTCCACTCGGGCCCGGGGATAGCCCGCCTCCCTCAACCGCTGCTCGGCGGCCTCCTTGAGGGCCTCCAGGCGCTGGATCCCCAGGCGCTGTCCCTTGCGCAGTTCAGGAAGCAGGGTTTTACGGAGAACCCCTGGCACCGGGTCCCCCACCCAGTGCCATGAGTCCACGGGCGGAAGGGGTTCCAGGCGCACCCGGGCCTGGCCATCCGCATCAAGCCTCCCTTCCACCGAACGGAAACGATCCACCAGGCGGACCGCCGCCAGGGCCCGCTGGAAGGCCGCCTCGTCCACGGCCTGGCCCGCCCTCAAGCCCAGGGCCGCCGAGGCGAAACGCCGATCATCCGGATCTCCACCCTCGATCTGGATGGCCGTCAGCGTGCGCGGGGACACGGGCTCCTGGGCCCCGGCCGAAACCAGGGCCAGGAAGCCATACCCCAACGCGGCACGGAGACGCACCGCGCTAGAAGCCCGCGAGGGCCTCCTCTTCGGTGTCCTTCACTTCGAAGACGGAATGCAGGCTGGTCATCTTGATGAGGCTGAAGATCTTAGAGCTCATGCCGCAGATCCGCAGTTCGCCGCCCTTCCCCTTGATGGAGGTGTAGCAGCCCACCAGCTCACCCACACCCGAGGAGTCCAGGTAGCTCACCTTGCTGAAGTTGATGACGATCTTGCGGGCGCCGTTCATCAGAGAGGTACGAACCGCCTCGCCCAGCTCCTGGTCGCCATCTCCCAGGGTGATCTTGCCTTCGGGGTAGAGGATCAACACATCGTTGTGCTTGCGCGTGTTCAGAATCATGGGGACCTCGGAGTGAGCGGCCAGTGTAGCAAAGGAGCCCCAGTCCAGTGCAAGGTCGGCCGGGGGGTGCCCAGTTGGGACCGGCACGGGCTCTGCATCCCTTCCCGGGAGGCCGGGGTCACCCGGTCCAATCTGCAGGGTGCGCCATGTTCGACCTCACCAGCGGCAATGGGATGATCCAGACCATGGATCGAGGCCTGACGCTGGCTTCCCGGCGCCAGGCCCTGATCGCCTCCAACCTGGCGAACCTGGACACGCCGGGCTACAAGACCCGCGACTTCAGCTTCGAGGGGGCCATGAAGTCGGCCTTGTCTGGGCAAACATCGCCCACTTCCCTGCGGACCACCCACCCCATGCACCTCCAGGGCAGCCCCAGCGGTTCCCTTCCGCCCACCACGGACGCCCTGCAGCCCCTCGCCGAACGCAACGACGGCAACGACGTGAGCCTGGACCGGGAGAACATGCTGCTGGCCCGCACCCAGTCCACCTACCAGACCGCCTCCACCTTCATGCAGGTGGAGCTCCGCAAACTCTACGCCCTCATCCGCGAAGGGAGCCGGTAGCCATGAGCATCCCCAGGATCCTCGATATCGCCAGCACCGGCATGGCCGCCCAGCGCCTCCGGGTGCAGCTCATCGCCTCCAACATCGCCAACAGCGAAACCACTCGAACCAAGGAGGGTGGTCCCTTCCGGCGCAAGGAGGCGATCTTCCAGTCCCAGGACATGGGGTTCTCGGGAGCCCTGGCCAACGCCGGTGTCCGGGTCGCCTCCATCCGCACCAGCCAGGAACCCTTCATCACCCGTTTCGAGCCCGGCCATCCCGATGCGGATGCCGACGGCGTGGTGAGCTACCCCAACGTCAATCCCGTGGAGGAGATGGTGAACCTCACCGAGGCCAGCCGGGCCTACGAAGCCAACATCGCCGTGGTCCGGGCCGCCAAGGCCATGGCCGCCTCTGCCCTGGAGATCCTCCGCGTGCAGTAGGGTTCTGTCCGGCCTGTCGGATTTTCGACTTGCCCCTGGCCCGCCCCCGACCGATCGTGTGAAAGACCTTTCCCCCGAGTTGACCCCATGGACCCACTTCAGAACACCCCCCAGCTGCTCCCGATCACCCCCATCTCCGGAGCCTCGAAACCGGGCCAGGGCGGCGGCGCTCCGGGCGCCGAAGGGGAGCTGGCCTTCGGCGATCTTCTCAAGCAGGCCCTTCAGGAAGTGAACCAGGCCTCGGCCCAGGCCGAGGGAGAGGCACGGAACTTGATGACAGGGGAGAGTGCAGACATGCACACGGCCATGCTGGCTGTCCAGAAGGCCGATCTAAGCTTCCAGATGATGATGGCCGTGCGATCCAAGCTGATCGACGCCTACCGCGAGGTCATGCGCATGCCGATGTAGCGCGGGCCGAGCTTCCCGGCGCGGCCTCACCCCTGACTGAGGAACGCCTATGGCCGGGGAAACGAACCTCGCTGAACAACTGACCAGCGCCTTCAAGGGCATGAGCGCCACCCAGCGCGTCATGGTGGCCGCCATTTCCATGACAGTGCTTCTGGCCCTGGGTGGCCTCGGCATCTGGGCCGGCCAGGAATCGAAGGGCATCCTCGCGGCCAATGTCTCCCCCCAGGAGGCCAGTTCCATCGTGGCCCAGCTGGACAAGATGCAGGTGCCCTACGAGCTCAGCTCGGACCAGCGCACCATCCTCGTGCCCGAAAGCAGGGTGGGCGCCCTGCGCCTCAAGTTCGCCGGAGAAGGCACGCTGACGGGCGACAAGCTGGGTTTCGAGAAACTCGAGAACGCCGGTCTCGGCACCACCGATTTCTCCCAGAAGGTGATCCACCGCCGGGCCATGGAGGCCCAGCTGGCCAAGACCATCATGAGCCTCCAGCAGGTCTCCGAGGCCACGGTCCACATCACGCCGTCCAACGACAGCCCCTTCCTCACGGACAAGGAGGACGCCAAGGCCAGCGTGCTGCTCAAGCTGCGGGGCGCCCGCATGCTTCCCGACGAGAACACCCAGGCCATCGTGAACCTGGTGGCCGCCAGCGTCGAGGGACTGAAGCCCGAGCAGGTGGTGATCATTGATCAGTACAGCCGCATCCTGTCCCGCACGGGCCGCGATCCCATGGTGGGCGCCAGCGATTCCCAGAAGAAGGTCGCCCGCGAAGAGGAGGATCACCTGGTGCGCCGGGTCACCGAGATGCTCGAGCCCGTCGTGGGCATCGGCAAGGTGCGCGCCACGGCCCACGTGGACCTGGACTTCGACAAGGTGAAGATCAACGAGGAGAAGTACGATCCCCAGGGCCAGGTGGAGCGCAGCGTCCAGCAGAAGGACGAAAAGGCCCAGAAGCGCGACGCGGACGCCGGGGTTCCGGGCACCGCCAGCAACGTGGCTCCGGCGGCCGACGGAGCCTCCGCCAGCCTCACGGAGAACTCCGAGAAGAAGGAGACCACCACCAACTACGAGATCAGCAAGACTGTGCGCACCACTGATCAGGCCACCGGATCCGTGAAGCGCGTGACCCTGGCGGTGATCGTGGACCACATCAACTCCTGGGAAAAGGATCCAAAGGGAGAGCCCCTCCTGAAGCAGACGCCCCGCACCGCGGATGAACTGAAGAAGATCCGCGACCAGGTGGCCGCCGCCGTCGGGTTCCAGCCCAAGCGCGGCGACGAGCTCACCGTGGAGAACATGGCCTTCGCCACGCTCCAGGTGAATCCCAAGGAAGAGGCCGAGGCCAGGAGCGCCGAGAAATGGGCCCTGGCTTACAAGTTCCTTCCTGGCTTGATCTACGGAATCATCGGCCTCGCGGTGTTCTTCATGCTCGTCCTCCCCATGCTCCGGCGCATGTCCGCCGCCATCAACCGGCCCGCGCCCATGCGCGTGGCCAGCGCCGAAGGCGGCGAGGCGGGGATGGCCGGCGCCGGTGGCGGAGCCTCGCGCAAACAGGTCCAGGTGAAGTCCATGTCCGAGATCGAGGCCGAGATCGAGGCGGAATTGAATGCCGATGCCGCCTTCAGCGCCCCCGAAGCCCGGCGCCGCGAGCTCATCAAGCGGCGTCTCCAGGAGGGCTCGCACGAGGATCCGGAGACCATCGCCTCGCTGGTGCGGTCCTGGCTCCTTGAAGAAGGGAGGTAGGCCATGGCCAAGCTCAGTGGAGCCCAGAAGGCCGCCGTCCTCATGGTCACCCTCGGGGACGAGACCGCCGCGAACATCTTCAAGTACCTCGAAGAGGACGAGATCCAGTCCATTTCCCGGGAGATCGCCCTCACCAAGCATGTGCAGCCCGAGGTGGCGGAGGAGGTCATGGAAGAGTTCCATACCATGACTCAGGCCCGCAGCTACATCAGCCAGGGCGGCATCGAGTACGCCAAGAAGCTGCTCATCAAGTCCGTGGGCCCCGAGGTGGCGCGCAAGATCATAGACCGCCTCGTGAAGGCCCTGGAATCCAGCGCCGGCTTCACCAGCCTCGAACGCGCCAACCCCCAGCAGCTGTCCAAGTTCATCCAGAACGAGCATCCCCAGACCATCGCCCTGATCCTGGCCCACCTGAACGCCTCCCAGGCCGCGGAGCTCATCTCCAGCCTGCCCGAGGCCCTGCGCAGCGATGTGGCCATGCGCATGGCCAGCCTGCAGGAGATCAGCCCCGAAGTGGTGCGGCGCATCAGCCTCATCCTCGAACAGAAGCTGGAGGCCCTGGGCTCCTTCGCGACGGAAGCCTACGGCGGCGTCCGCGCCGTGGCCGAGCTCTTCAACCGCATGGAGCGCAATGTCGGCCGCACGGTGCTCGAAAAGATCGAAACCGAGAACCCCCAGCTGGCCGCCAGCATCCGCGATCTGATGTTCGTGTTCGACGACATCCTGCTCATTGATGACAACGGCATCACCGAGATCCTCAAGCGCGCGGACAAGAAGACGCTCACCATCGCCCTCAAGGGCACCAGCGAGGAGCTTCAGAACCAGTTCTTCCGCAACATGTCCAGCCGCGCCGTGGAGCTCATGAAGGAAGAGATGGAGTTCATGGGCCCCGTGAAGCTGAAGGATGTCGAGAAGTCCCAGCATGAGATCGTGGAGATCGTCCGCCAGCTGGAGGAGGAAGGCGTCATCAGCATCGGCGGCGGGGGGGGGGAGGACTATGTCTCCTGATATCCCATGGCCCGCATCGCGACATCCCGGGGCGCTGCCATGAGCTCCAGGGGCTTCATCCGCGCCGAAGACCTCCATGACACCCCCTTGGAGGCCTTCCCGTACTTCCCGGTGGACACTCGGCCCACCCACGGCGGGTTCGACGATGGCCCTGGCTCGGTGGCTTCCGATCTGGACGATGGCGAAGCGTCCCAGATCCCCATCGAGCAGCGCCTCGTGGACCGGCTCCAGGAGGCGGAGCAGCAGGCGCAGGAGATCGCCCGCCGGGCGTACGAAGAGGGGTTTTCCTCGGGTGAGACCGAAGGCCGCGCCTTCGGCGAAAGCCAGTACAAGGCCTACACGCAGCGTCTGGAGGAACATCTGGTGGAGTTGGCCTCCACGTCCCTGATCCTGCGGGAAGCCCTGAACGAAGAGCTGGTGGCACTCGCCCTCGCCGTGGGGGAGCACCTCGCGGTCCAGCAGATCGAGCAGTCGCCCGGCGCCGTGCGGGCCCTCATGGAACGCATCCTCGAAGAACTGCCCTTCCCCCTGCCCCGGGGGCGGCGAGAGGGCGAGATGCCCCTGCAGGTCTTCCTGAATCCGGCGGATCTGGAACAGCTCGGTGATCACTTCATCGGCCAGGCGGGCCTCGCGCTCCTGGCCGACGGCAGCCTGTCCCGCGGCAGCCTCCGGATCGAGGCCCCCCAGGGCATTCTCATCGGCACCCTGGAACGCCGGCGGGAGCGCATGACGCAACTCATCCTGAAGATGCGGGAGGGCGAGGCCCCATGAGCACCCTGCTGGATCCGGCCCTCCTCGCGGCCCGCCTGCGCGGGCTGCCCAAGGGGGACTGGATGGGCCGGGTCACGAAGGTCGTCGGCCTGGTAGTGGAGTCCACGGGACCGGACTGTTCCGTGGGCGAACAGATGCTCATCCACGGCGCGGACGCCGCCGGACTGCCGCGCCTCATCCACGCGGAAGTGGTCGGCTTCGCGGGGCAGCGCGTGCTGCTCATGCCCATCGAGGAGACCGAGGGCATCCGCCCGGGCCTATGGGTGGAAGGCACGGGGCACCAGTCCGAACTGCCCCTGTCCGGGACCTTGCTGGGCCGGGTGATTGACCCCCTGGGGCGGCCCCTGGATGGCGGCCCGCCCATCGAGGCCACGGCCCACCTGCCCCTCCAGGGGCCGCCGCCCAACCCCATGCGGCGGAAGCGCATTGATCAGGTGCTGTCCACCGGCGTGCGCGCCATTGACGGCCTGCTCACCATGGGCAAGGGCCAGCGGGTGGGCATCTTCTCCGGATCCGGCGTGGGCAAATCCACCCTGCTGGGCATGGTGGCGAGGAACACCTCCGCCGAGGTGAACGTGATCACGCTGGTGGGCGAGCGCGGCCGGGAGCTTCGCGAGTTCATCGAGAACGACCTGGGCGAAGAGGGCCTCCGCCGCAGCGTGGTCGTCGTCTCCACCAGCGACCAGAGCCCGCTGATGCGGCTCCGTTGCGCCATGGCGGGCACCACGGTAGCCGAATACTTCATGCGCCAGGGCAAGGACGTGCTGCTCATGATGGACAGCGTCACCCGCTTCGCCATGGCCCAGCGCGAGGTGGGTCTCAGCGCCGGAGAACCCCCCAGCTCCCGCGGCTACACGCCCTCGGTCTTCGCGCTCCTGCCGCGGCTCATGGAACGGGCCGGCACCTTCGAAGGCATGGGCTCCATCACCGGCATCTACACGGTGCTGGTGGAGGGCGACGACATGAACGAGCCCATCAGCGACGCCGTGCGCGGCATCCTGGACGGCCATGTGGTGCTCTCGCGCAAGCTGGGTTCGAAGAACCACTTCCCCGCCATTGACGTGCTCGCCAGCCTGTCGCGCCTCTTCAGCGCCCTGGCGCCGCCGGAGCAGAAGCAATTGGCCAGCAAGCTGCGGGACCTGATGGCCACCTACCAGGACGCGGAGGATCTGATCCAGATCGGCGCCTACACGAAAGGGTCCAGCACCGCCATTGACCAGGCCATCCAGTTCCAGCCCGCCATCCAGTCCTTCCTCCGCCAGGCGACGGCGGAGGGCTCGGATCACCGCCAGGCCATGCTGGCCATGGGCCAGATCTTCGGCATTGATCTGGCGCCGTTCCTTAAGGCCAAAAGCTGATGGCCGCCCGGTTCCGCTTCCGCCTCGAACCCGTGCGCAAGCTGCGGGAGGCCCTGGAGCGCGAAGCGGAACGCACCCTGGCCCGGGCCTTCCAGGCGGAGCGGGAGGTCCGCGAGTACCTCGATGGCCTCGCCGGACAACGCCTGTCCATCTTCGAATCCCGCCACCTTGCCGCGGGCCAGATCCTCGACCTGGAGCTCTGGCGGGCCGGCGAGCGGTACCTGGTGGTCCTGGAGCGACGCCAGCTCGAAGGCTACGAACGCCTCCGGGTGGCCTCCGCCCAGGTCGCCGCCGCGCGGGAAGCCCTGGCCCTGGCCCACAGGAATCATCTGATGCTCCTCCGCCTCAAGGAACGCCGGGCGCTTCAGCACGCGAAGGAGCAGCAGCTTCGCGAGGCCCTGGAGATGGATGAGCTGGCCATCCTCCGCCACCACCGCCAAAGCGCCTAAATTTCAGGAGGCCCCATGAACGCCCGCTACCTGCTCTGGATATCGGCACCCGTCGCGCTGTCCGCGGGCGTCCTCTGGCTTTCGGCCCAGGAACCGAAGGGGGAGAACAAGGCCGCCGCCGAGGGCGTGAAGGTCGCCGAGCTGGCCGCCCAGCTCCAGACCCGCGAAAAGGCCATGGCCCAGAAGGAGGCGGATCTCCGTCAGCTGGAGCAGCGCCTCACTACCCTCCAGACCACCCTGGACAAGGATCGCGGTGACCTGGCGGCCCGGGAAAAGGCCGTCCAGGAGGCCCTGGCGAAGCTGGAGAACCTGAAGGTCCGGCCCGTCATTGATCCGCAGATCATCCGCACCTACGAGGCCATGGAACCCGCCGCCGGGGCCCAGGCCATGAAGGAGCTCGCGGGCCAGAACATGGACGTCGCCGTGGCCCTGCTGGCGGGCATGGCTCCGAAAAAAGCCGCCAAGCTGATGGATCAGCTGGCCCCCCTGGACGCCAAGCTGGCGGGGCGGCTGTCCGAGCGGGTGGGGCTTTCAAAACCGAAGGATCCCGCCCCTTAGATAGCGCGTTTCTGCCCAATGGCCACGGCACGGTCCTGGCGCAGGGAACCCATCCGGATGCTCCGGACGCGAGGTTCCCCATGCTCCCCACGGGCACAGCGGCAGTCATGGCGGTTGCCGACCGTCCGGTGGCGGAGCGCCCTGAAGCCAAGGAACCCGAGGCCCCGGAGGGCCAGTTCGCCGGCCTCATGGCCCGCTGGATCCAGCCTCCCACGGAGTCCAAGGCGCCGGAGAAGGCCCAGCCCGCCCCGGAGGAATCCGGAACCCGGCGCCCTTCCGTCTCCATGGAGACGCCCGAAACCCCTTCTCCGGCCCCGGAGGCGCCGCTTTCCGGTGAGGCTGGACCCGCCGCCAAGCCGGGATCGCCCCCGATGCCGGCTGCTCCGCCCTCAGTCCCTGCCCCCTCAGCCCAGGTTTCCCCGGCCGCCACCAACCTTGGCCCGGTGACGCTCCCGGCGACCCCCGGTACTCCTGATCCATCCTGGATCCGCGTCCAGGGTCCACCGCAGGCCGCAGCCCCGCCTGCAACCGGGTTCGCAGAGGGCGTCCCCGGCATGGAAAGCCCTCGTCTGGACCCAGTGCCATCGCAGGCACCCGTCGTGGTCCAGGCATCCGTCGTGGCCCAGGCACCCGTGGCCCAGGCAGGCCTTGCCGAAGGCCCCCCCAGGATCGGGGAGAAGGCCCCGACCGGCCTTCCCGCCCCGAGCAGCCTTCCGGCCCCGACCCCCGACCCGGTGCTCGACGCCGATCCCGGCGATCCGGAAACCGCCACACCCCTTCCCATGCCCCCGGCCGCGGAAAGCCTTCCCGGGGCCGCGGACCCCGCACGGGTCCCCGCATCCCCGCCCCTGCACGCCGATGGCAACGCCATGGCCGCGATCAGCGCCCTCCCCCGGGCCTCGGCCCAATTCGCGGCCGCCACTCCGGTGGTTCCCCCCGCGACGGCCGCGCCGCCCCCCCCCACCGCCCCGGTGGCCCAGGTGGAAGGCGGATTGCGCTGGATGCTGAAGGGCGGCTCCCAGGAGGCGCGTCTCCAGTTGCATCCCGAATCCCTCGGCCGGGTCACCATTCATCTCCGGGTCGAGGGCGGTGAAGTCCATGCCCGCCTCTGGATCACGGAACCCGCCTCGGTGCAGGCCATCCAGGAAGGGCGGCCCCTCCTGGAGCTTTCCCTGAAGGAGCAGGGACTCCAGCTGGGCAGTTTCGATCTCCAACAGGGCCACCGCCCCTTCCAGGAGGCGCCCTCCCCCCCCGTGTTCCGGGAGTCCGTCGAGCCGAAGGGGGCCTCTGCCCGGCAAGAAGCACCCGCGATGCCCGCGCCTTCCCTGCTGAACTCGCACCACATCGAGATCTACGCCTGACCGGCACAGTTCCTGTAGTCCCATCCCTGGAGGTCCCCATGGAAACCGGCATGATCAGCACCGCCATCACCGCCACCCCCCAGACCAAAACGGCCAGTAATACGTTGGACAAGGACGGCTTCCTCAAGCTGCTGGTGGAGCAGCTCAAGAACCAGGATCCGACCGCCCCCCAGGACTCGGACAAGATGGTGGAACAGCTCACCTCCTTCTCCAGCCTGGAGGAGTCCCAGAAGACCAACGCCCTGCTCCTGGGATTGCAGACCCAGACGGCGGGCCTCTTCCAGGCCCAGACCGCAGGCCTGGTGGGCCGGAACGTGAAGGTGGACGGTTCGGGATTCAACCTGAAGTCCGGGTCCGCCACCATGAACATCGAACTGGCAGCGGCCGCGGACGTGACCCTCACCGTCAAGGATGCCAACGGCAATGTCATCGCCACCCTGCCCCAGGGCCACCTGGCCCGCGGCACGACGGCGCTGACCTGGGACGGCCTGGATTCCAGCGGAAACCCCGTGCCTGACGGCGCCTACAAGGTGGAGGTCACCGCCAGCGGCGATGACGGCAAGGCCGTGCCGTTCCGCACCAGCCTGACCATGAAGGTGGACGCCGTGACCTTCAGGGATGGCGGCATCTACCTGGCCTCCGGAGGCAACATCTTCTCCCTGGCCGATGTCCTCGAAATCACCGCCTGAACCCGATCCCAGACCCCAGGAGAACCCCATGAGCCTCTACTCCGCCTTCTATTCCGGCCTCTCTGGCCTGTCCACCAACGCCAACGCGCTGAACGTGATCGGCAACAACCTGTCGAACATCAACACGATCGGCTTCAAGGGCTCGTCCACGACCTTCCGGGACATCTTCAGCACGAGCCTCGGGGGCGTCTCCACCCAGGGGAACGGCAATCCCATCCAGTTCGGCCTGGGCGTGCAGACCAACAGCGTGAGCCAGGACTTTTCGCAATCCTCCTTCCAGGGCACGGGCAACGCCCTCGACATGGCCATCCAGGGCAACGGGTTCTTCACCCTCCAGACCTCCGATGGCCGCCAGGTCTTCACCCGGGCCGGCAACTTCACCCGCAACAACGGGGGCTACCTCGTCGCCAGCGATGGTTCCTCCGTCATGGGCTGGAACCGCGACCCGGTCACGGGAATCGTGAACACATCGGCCTCCCTGGCCCCGATCCGCATTGACGCGGGCACCACCGCCAGCGCCTTCGCCACCCAGAATGTCCGGCTGGGCATCAACCTGAATTCCGCAGCCCCCACCGGCGCCGCATCCGTATTGACCACCCCGATCCAGGTCTACGACACCCAGGGCAACTCCCAGAACATCATCGTCACCTACACCAAGACCGGCGCGAACACCTGGGACTATGCCGCCTCGGTCGCTCCTCCCGCCGCCATCGGCGCTGGCGCGACGGGCACCCTGGTCTTCAGCACCTCCGGCACCCTCCTGAGCATCAATGGCGCGGCCCCCACCGCCGGGACCAACCCCGTCCTGTCCGGCATCAACTGGGGCAACGGCACGGCCATCCAGGACGTCAACTGGAACATCGTGAACCCCGATGGCTCCACCAACCTGACCCAGTTCTCGGCGGCCAGCAGCACCAGCAGCAGCTTCCAGGACGGCTACGGCGCCGGAACGCTCCGCGACCTGACCGTGGACCAGAACGGCATCCTCAGCGGCACCTTCACCAACGGCCAGGTGATCGCCCTCGCCCAGGTGGCCCTCTCCACCTTCAACAACATGAATGGCCTGGTCCAGACCGGCAACAACCACTGGGGCCAGACCCTGGCCTCGGGCTCGCCCACCATCGGCCTGGCCAACCAGGGCGGTCGCGGCGGCGTGCTCGGCTCCAACCTCGAACTGTCCAACGTGGACGTGGCGAGCGAGTTCACCAAGCTGATTCTGAGCCAGCGCGGCTACCAGGCGAACTCCCGCATCGTCACCACCACCGACGAGCTCCTTCAGGAAACCCTGAACCTCAAGCGGTGACGGGTTCTTTCCACATGGCGCGCGGCCCAACCGGGCCGCGCGCCATGTACGGCGCTCCATAGGCGGGTACACTTGAGCCTTTGACTGAGGCCCCATGTCCGACCAGGAACTGCAGCCCCTCGCGCCCCGCCGGAGAACCCGCCAGATCCGGGTGGGCAAGGTGCCGGTGGGCGGGGACGCGCCCATCTCCGTCCAAAGCATGACCAAGACGGACACCCGGGACGTGGAGGCCACGGTCAACCAGATCTACGCCTACGCCAACGCCGGCTGCGAGATCGTCCGCGTGAGCGTCCCCACCAAGAAGGCAGGCGAGGTCTTCCACGAGATCTGCGACCGGAGCCCCATCCCCGTGGTGGCGGACATCCACTTCGACTATCGCCTGGCCCTGGTGGCGGCCGATGGCGGCGCCGCCTGCCTGCGCATCAATCCCGGCAACATCGGCGGCCAGGAGCGCGTGAAGGCCGTGGTGGACAAGGCCGGGTCGAAGGGCATCCCCATCCGCATCGGCGTGAACGGCGGCAGCCTCGAAAAGGATCTGCTGGAGAAGTTCGGCACGGCCACGCCTGAGGCCATGGTGGAAAGCGCCCTGCGCCACATCGAGGTGCTGGAGCGCGAAGGCTTCCGCGATATCAAGATCAGCCTCAAGGCCAGCGATGTGATCCGCACCGTGCAGGCCTACCGCCTGCTGGCCCGGCAGGTGGACTACCCCTTCCACCTCGGCATCACCGAGGCGGGCACCCCCTTCGGCGGCACCATCCGGTCCAGTGTGGGCATGGGCATCCTCTTGGCCGAGGGCCTGGGCGACACCATCCGCGTCTCCCTCACGGGCGAGGGCGAAGACGAATGCCGCGTGGGCCACGAGATGCTGCGCTCCCTGGCCCTGCGCTCCGGCGGCTTCCGCATGGTGAGCTGCCCCAGCTGCGGCCGGGTGCAGATTGATCTCAACCGCGTGGCCAACGAGATCGAGGAAGGCCTCAAGCTGATCAACCACGAGAACATCACCTACGCCGTCATGGGCTGCGTGGTGAACGGCCCCGGCGAGGCCAGGGACGCGGATCTCGGCGTGGCCGGCGGCGCAGGCGAGGGGCTCATCTACCGCAAGGGCGAGCTCATCCGGAGGGTGAAGGAAGAGGACCTCGTCCCCGCCTTCCTGGAGGAAGCTCGCAAGGTCAAGGCCGAGGCGGATGCGGCAAAGGTCTAGGATGATCCCCTGGCTGCTGGCCCACCCCTTCGTGGCCATCGGGCTCTTCCTGGTGCTGGAGGCCCCCCTTCCCGTGCGGTTCCAGCCCACCGCCTGGGTCTTCCGGGGCGCCATCCGGGCCTACCAGGCCATCCTGTCGAGCCACCTGCCCTCCCAGTGCAAGTTCACCCCCACCTGCAGCCACTACGGCCTGGGTTGCATCCAGAAGTACGGCACCCTCCGGGGCGGCCTGCTCACCACCTGGCGGCTGATCCGCTGCTCACCACTGACCCACGGCGGCATGGATCCGATTCCCTGACTCACTGTCCAAGCCGCGACCTTTCGCCCAAGATGGGACGAGGAGTTACCCCCGTGTGTGGAATCGTGTCGCTTTGCTATGGATCAGATGTTTCCGCCCTGGGGCGCGAGGCTGGTGAACTGCTCAAGCGGCTCGAGTACCGAGGCTATGACTCCACCGGGGCCGCCTTCATCGGCGACGATGGCGCCATCAAGCTCCTGAAGAAGGTGGGCGCCCCCAGCCGCGTGGTGCCCGGGTTGGGCATTGACCGGCAGGCAGGCCAACGCTTCATCGGCCAGGTGCGCTGGGCCACCTACGGCGCAGTCTCGGACATCAACAGCCAGCCCCACCACGTGCGCTGCAAGGTGGAGCTGGTGGGCGCCCACAATGGCAACATCTCCAATACCGACGCGCTGAAACCCGCCCTGACAGCCCAGGGCCATGTGGTCATCTCCGACAACGACGGCGAGATGATCACCCACCTGACCGAGGATGCCTACGCCGCCAATCGGGCGGATCCGGGGCCCGCGCTGGCCGCCTGTGGCCGCGCCTATGCGGCCGCCGGGCTGACGGGAGACATCCCCGACGGCGCCTTCCTCTTGATGGACGCCACCCGCAAGGCCGACGCGCGGGCGGAGGGTTCGTACGCCGCGGCCTTCGCCGATCCCCGCGTGCCCGGCGTGGTGGCCGTCAAGTCCGGCTCCTCGCTCTACGCGGGCATCGGTGGCGACGCCCACGGTGACTTCGTGGTGGTCTCCAGCGACCTGACCTCCGTGCTCTCCAAGACGCGGATGCTCATTCCGCTGTCCGAAGGCGAAGGGATCTGGTTCACCGAACGCGGATATCTGGTCTTCACGCTGGGCGGGGACCTCTCCTTCTCCATCCCCCGGACCAGGCGGTCCAAGCTCAATGTGCGCGAAACGGGACTGCGCGCGCCGTTCCGCCATTTCATGGAACAGGAGATCGCGTCTTCTCCCGACAATCTGGACGAAGTGCTGCGGTACTACTTCCGGGCGCCCGGAACCGAAGGCCTCTTCGCCGCCTTCGAGGACCGCATGGACCTGTGCAAGGCCCTCCTGGGCAAGGTGCTGGCCCTCTACGAGGCGCCGGACGAGGCCGCCCTGGCTTCGGCCTTCGAGGCCATCCTCGCAGATTCCGTCCACCGGGAGCTGGCCACCCGGGTGGAGCCCCACGCCGATGTGCTGCGTGCCCACCGGGGCCAGCCCGTTTCCGACGAACGGCAGCTCCTCGCCGACCTGGGACGCCTCCGACCGGAGACGCAGGAAACCCTGGCCCTCTTCGACCTGCTCTTCGTGTGGAAGAAGCGCCGCCGAGTGACCCGCCACCTCGCGGAGCTGGTGCAGGCCATCCGCGAGACCCAGAAGGTGGGCGGCCGCGTCTTCCTGGTGGCCTCCGGCACCTCGTACCACGCGGCCCTGGTGGCCGCCACCTTCTTCAACAACCTCTCGGGCGTGGCCGTGTTCCCCTGCAACCCGGGCATGTTCCGGTCCATGTACCTGAACACGCTCCACCCGCAGGACCTGCTCATCGGCATCACCCAGTCCGGTGAAACCAAGGATCTGGTGGACATCTTCCAGGATGTGCGCACCCGCGTGCCCGGCTTGCGGCGCATCTCCCTCGTGAACAACGAGAACAGCCGCATCCCCCAGGAACTGTCCGAGTTCTACCTGCCCATCCTGTGCGGCCCCGAGATCGCCGTGGCGGCCACCAAGAGCTTCCTCAACCAGGTGGCCATCCTCTATGTGCTGGCGGCCTCCTTCTCGCTCACGGAACGCAAGATCGCCGCGAACCTGGAGCGGGCGAAGGTGCTCATCGCGGAGACCCTCCGCACCTGCGAAGGGGATATCGAAGAGGCCGCCGAGCGCCTCTACCTCGAACCCTCGCTCCACATCCTCGGCACCGGCCTCATCGGGCTGGCCCGGGAAGGCGCCCTCAAGATCCGCGAAGTGGTGCTCAACCACGCCGAAGGCTACGACGCCGCCGAGTTCAAGCACGGTCCCAACACCATCCTCGGGAAGAACACGCTGTTCTCCATCCAGGATCTGGCCGGGCTGCTGGAGGTCTACGAGCAGCGCCGGGACGGGCGTCCCTTCGCCGGGGGGATCGAATCCCTGAAGGCCTGGCCGGAGCTAGTGGAGACGCGCTTCTCCAACTACCCCCTGCTCTTCCTGTGCCCCAGCGAGGAGCGGGACATCCGCATCACCATCAGCCAGATCCACACCCACAAGATCCGCGGCGCCGATATCCTGCTCATCGCCGAAAAACAGCCGGAACTGGCCCGGGCCGTGGCCGGGAAGCCCATGGGCCAGGACCGCTACTGGTCGAAGTACCTGGAGGTGCCCTTCAGCGGGGATCCGAATCTCTTCGTCTTCACCGCCGCCGTGACCCTGCAACGCCTGGCCTTCCGCATGTCGGTGCTGAAGATGGAGTACCTCGACCGGTTGGGTGTGTCCGACCACGGGGTCCACCCGGACGCCCCCAAGAACGTATCGAAGTCCATCACCGTGGATTAAAAAGAATGGAATCAAGAACATGCTAAATATTGATTGCAGTTATAAGAAAATCTGACCTTTTTAGTATGATAAGTGATCCTTCTCACCCGACCCGTGACCCATCCTGGTTCCCGGGACCCGTTCCCTTCGGAGGCTCCATGACCATTGATCTCGACACCAAGGTGGGCGATCTCGTCCTGGCCTGGCCCCAGGCCATGCGCTACCTGGAGAGCCAGGGCGTGGACTATTGTTGCGGCGGCCACCGGTCGCTCCGGGAGGCCTGCCAGGTGGCCGGGTGCGCACCTCAGGCCATCCTCGCCGGCCTGGCCGAGATAGAGGCCCCCGCGGCCGGAGCCCCTTCGCCCCAGTCCTGGATGGACGCCTCCCTGACGGACCTCATGGCCCACATCGAATCCACCCACCACGCCTACCTGCGGACGGAGCTGCCCAGGCTGGAAACCCTGCTCCAAAAGGTGCTCGGCGCCCACGGCGAGAACCACCCCGAGCTCGACAAGGTACTCGACCTCTTCCAGGCCCTGTCCTCGGATCTGATGCCGCACCTCATGAAGGAAGAACAGATCCTCTACCCCTACATCCGGCAGATGGAGGCGGGGCAGCCCGCCCAGGCCTGCTTCGCCACCGTGCAGGGCCCCATCCGGGTCATGGAATCGGAACACGAGGCCGTGGGCGCCATGCTCGCGGGCCTCCGCGCCCACACGAACGAATACACAACCCCCGCCGACGGCTGCGCCACCTTCCGCGCCCTCTACCTCGGCCTGAAGGAACTGGAGGCCGACACCCACCTCCACATCTTCCTGGAGAACCAGATCCTCCATCCGAGGGCGAAGCAGCTGGAGGCCCTGATCCAGGCCTGAACCTGGGGTGGATCAGTGCGCGTCCTGCACACTCCAGCGGTCCGTGCAGCCATGGCTTTCCACGACCGCTGCTAGTTTGAATAGCATGGGGAGGTGGCGTGGCCAACTGGAGAGACACCCGATTCGGCGGGATTGTGATGGCGGTCTGGGCCCTTGCGACCGTGCCCATGACCGTGATGGCGATCCTCTTGGCCGTTCCCTTCCTGGGCCGGCGCCGCGCGTTCTTCACCATGGGCCCGCTGTTCGCCAAAGGCATGGCCTGGTTCTGCCACATCCCCTTCACCCTGCATGGCTGGGAGCAGATGCCTGAAGACATCCGCGAGGGCCGGCAGCCGGTGATCTTCATGTCGAACCATGAAAGCCTGATGGATCCGCCCTATCTGATTGCCGCCCTGCCCGTGTCCGCCGTCTACCTCGCCAAGCAGGAACTGAAGTACATGCCCTTCATCGGCTGGGCGTGCTGGGCCGCAGGCGTGATCTTCATTGATCGCGGTGACCGGGAACGTGCCGTCCGCAGCATCCATGATGCGGCCCTGCAGATCCGGGGCGGCAAGAGTGTGGTGATCTTCCCCGAAGGGACGCGCAGCCGAACGGGCCAGATGCTCCCTTTCAAGAAAGGCGGCTTTGCACTGGCCCTGGATGCGGGCGTGCCCGTCGTTCCCATGGCCACCGTGGGCGGGTTCCAGACCCTGCCCCCCGATGGGCTGAAGTTCAAACCCGGGCGATACATCCTTCATGTGGGAGAGCCCGTGCATCCCTCCGATCACCCCGACCGTGATTCCCTCCTGAAGGAAGTGCAACGCCGCATCGAGCTCCTGGTGGCCGAGGCTCGCAAAGGCTCCTAGCGGAACGCCGGATCCTGCCGGGCCACGCGGAGCTTGCCGGGATGGAACCGGTCCGCCAGTTCCACCATGGCCTGGGCGGCCGTGCGATCGCCAAGCCGCGCCACCATGCGCGCCATGAAATAGAGATTCACCGAGACCACCCGGCGCTCGTTGTGCTTCTTCGAGGCCAGGTCAAAGGCCGCCACTTTCTGGCGGAACGCCTCGAAGCGCGCCCGGGCGCCCGCGCCGTCCCCGGCCACGGCCTGCTTCACGCCCGCCAGCAGAACGGTGTTCGAGTGGTCCGGGGGCCAGGCGCCTTCGAGCTCCCTGAGGTAGGTTTCCGCGGAAGCCCGGTCGTTCCGGTCCCAGGCCGTGTACGCCATGAGGCTGCGGAGGACGTTGGAACCGGGAATCTCCCGCAGCCCGGCCCGCAGGCATGCCTCCGCCTCCTGGCTGCGCCCCATCCACAGCAGGGTGTCAGCCGCGGTGACATAGGCGTATTCCGCCGAGGGGCGAAGGGCCAGAGCGCGGTTCGCATGCTGGAGCGCCGTGGGGAGTTCGCCATCGTTCTGGAGGAGCACGCCGAAGCGGTGGTGGGCCTGCCAGCCCTCCGGGAACAGTGTGAGGGACTTCTCGAAGTAGCGCCGGGAAGCCTGGTGGTTGTCCTCGCCCTCCAGCCCGGCGAAGACATCGGCGAGCACGTCGTAGGCCTTGTGATCGGCGGGATCGAGGCGCACGGCCTGGAGCGCCGCGCGGCTGGACCCTTCCAGGTCACCCATCCGGAGGAGAATGGAGGCCAGCGCACGGTAGGCCTGGGAGGCGCTGGGATCCAGCGAGATCGCCTGTTCCGCGGCGGCCTTGCCCTGGCGCAGCAGGGCCTGGGCCTCGTCGTACCGGCCCTGGCCGAGCGCGGTGGTGGCACCGAGTTCCGCCAGGGTCCACGCATACTCCGCGCGGGCCGGAGCATAGTCGGGCTCCAACTCGATGGCCGATGCGAGCAGCGTGCTGGCCAGCCGCACGGAATCCTGGTTGCCATCCGTGATGACCTGGAGCGCCTTGGTGTAGAGTTCGCGGGTTCTTGGCAGCTTGGCCTGGGAACGCGGAGCGCCCGGATCGCTGCCAAGCCCCATCTCCTGGGGCAGCTGCTGCTGAAGCTCGTCCTCGAGTTTCAGCAGATCCGCCACGGGCCGGTCCAGCTGGAACTGATGCAGGGTAGCGCCCCGGACCGCGTCCAGCACCCGCACGACCATGCGCAGCTGGCCACCCACCACCTGGTAGCTGCCCAGCACCAGCAGCTCGGCCTTGAGCTGGCGGCCCAGCTCACCGATGGCCTTCGGCGCCTGGCCAGGCGTATCACCCAGCTGGTGCATGACCTCCACTATGCGGAGCCGGTCCACCACCGCCATGTCGTCCCGCCGCACCAGCCCGAAGGCCATGGCATCGGCAAAGCTGTTGCTCAGCCAGGCGTGCTCCGAGTCCGGTTGCAGCTGCTCCAGGGGCAGGATGGCCACCACCCGGCGGCCCTTGGTGAAGTCCTCCCGCGAAGCCCGGCGCGCCTCGCCCAGGCCGGTGCCGTCCATGCGCCGCGCCAGCCACAGGCCCAGGACGGACCCCAGGGCCAGCACCGCGCCGGCCGAACCTAGAATCCAGCGCCGGCGGCGGCGCGACGCCACCGGCCGGCTGAGGTGGGGCACCGCGGCCGTGGCGATGTCTTCGGAAAGCCCCGCGGCGAGCGCCTGAAGGTTCGGGAAACGGCCCTTCGGCCCCTTCGCCAGCAGGCGGTGGATGGTGTCCTGGAGCGTGCGGGAAAGATCGGGGCGGACTTCGGACAACGGCCTGGGTTCATCCCGGGTCACCGCGTAGAGGGTGTCCACCAGGCTGCCGCGAAGGAACGGATGCACGGCTGTGGCCAGTTCGTAGAGGACGACACCCAGACTGAACTGGTCGGACTGGCCCGTGAGGGGCTGACCGTTGGCCTGTTCGGGGCTCATGTAGGCGGGCGTGCCCTGGCTGTACCCCGGCGCGGTGCGCTCCACGAGGGTCATGTGATGGGAGGTCTGTCCCTGCGGGAGGTCCTCGGCGCCCCGGCGGGCGATGCCGAAGTCGAGGATCTTCAACTGGCCCTCGTCCGTCAGCAGCAGGTTCTCCGGCTTGATGTCGCGGTGGACGATCCCTTTCTGGTGCGCATGGGACAGGGCCGAAGCCGCCTGCCGGGCCAGATCCCGCAGCGTGTCTCCATCCAGGGGCCGGCCCACCAGGGCCCGCAGGGTGCGTCCCTCCACCAGCTCCATCGCGATGTAGGGCGTTCCCTCCACCTCCCCGGCATCGTAGATGTGGGCGATGTTCGGGTGGTTCAGCTGGCAGGCCAGCTTGGCCTCGCCGATGAGGGCCTTCCGGCGCAGGTCGTCCGCGTCCTTCAGGATCTTGAGCGCCACCTCGCGTTCCAGCCGCAGGTCGAGCGCCCTCCAGACTTCGCCCATGGCCCCCTCCCCCAGACGGGAAAGCAGCCGGTACGAACCGAAATGGGGGGAATCGGGGGTCAAGCGCATCCTTTGAGCAGACCCTGGAAGTATACCTTTCGGATGAGGGAACCGTTGAATCCGCAGATCCCCCTTGACCCAACTCTCGAAATGCCGAGAATCAGGCCGGAGGTGCCCTTGCCCATTCCGGATCTCGATGCCGCGCTGACCGGAGCCCGCCTGGTCGAGGAGGCCGGCGCCCTGCTCACCTTCGGCGAGGATCCCGAGCGCATGGTGGCCCACGCGTTCGAGCGCCTTGGCCAGCTCGTGCCCTACGATCTCGCCACCGTGCTGCTGCGCGAGGGCGAGGGCCTGCGGGTGGCCTACGCCGTGGGGCCGCTGGCCACCCCCCAGCTGTCCGAGGCCCTCATTCCCGTGCGCGGCAACCCGCGCCTGCAGAACGCCCTCAAGGCCCGCTCGAAACCCGCCACCTTCGAGGAGGACGATCCCGGCGAGGACACCTTCCACGGCCTCCTCGACATGCCCCACGGGCACAGCTGCCTGGTGGCGCCCCTGCGCAGCCGCGGCGAGACCTTCGGCCTCATGACCCTGGATGCCATGGTCTGCCGCCAGTACCCGGAGAGCGTCCTCCACCACGTGGGCGTCTTCGCCTCGCTGTTGGCCCTGGGCCTCAAGCAGGCCGAGCACCTGGCGCGGCTCGCCGAACGGGAACGGAACCTGGCGGAGGAGGTCAGCTACTTCCGGGAGGTCCAGCGCCGGGACGTGCTGCAGGAGCCCCTGCGCGCCGAAAGCCCCGCCATGCGCGGCATCCTGGACCAGCTGCGCCAGGTGGCCGCCACCACCGCCACGGTGCTCATCACCGGCGAAACCGGCACGGGCAAGGAGAAGGTGGCGCAGACCCTCCACCACCTCTCGCCCCGCCGCGAGAAGCCCTTCATCAAGGTGAACTGCAGCGCCCTTCCGGCCACGCTCATCGAATCCGAGCTCTTCGGCCACGTGAAGGGCGCCTTCAGCGGCGCGGCATCGGCCCGCAAAGGGAGATTCGAACTGGCGGACGGCGGCACCCTCTTCCTGGACGAGATCGGCGACCTGCCCCTGGACCTCCAGCCCAAACTGCTGCGCGCCATCCAGGAAAAGGAGATTGATCCCCTCGGCAGCGAGAAGTCCCGCCGGGTGGACGTACGCCTGGTGGCCGCCACCCACGCGGATCTCGGGGCTGCCGTGGCCGGGGGCCGGTTCCGCGAGGATCTCTTCTACCGGCTCAGCGTCTTCCCCATCCACCTGCCGCCCCTGCGCGAACGGCCCGACGATATCGCCGCCCTGGCCGAGGGGTTCCTCGACCGCTTCGCCCGGGAGAACCGCCGCGCGCCCATCCACCTGCCGGAATCCGTGCGGGATCAGCTGGAGGCCTATGCCTGGCCCGGCAACGTGCGGGAACTGCATAATGTGCTGGAACGCGCCGCGATCCTCTCGGCGGGCCGGGAGCTTCGGCTCCCGCCGGGCGCCCTGCCCAGCCGCGGCGAAAAGACCGGCAAGCCCCCCACCTGGGAGGCCCAGGAACACGCCTACCTGGAGCGCCTGCTCCGCCATACCCACGGGAAGATCGCCGGCGCCAATGGCGCCGCCGCCCTGGCGGACATGGCCCCCTCCACCCTGCTTTCCCGCCTGGAGAAACTGGGACTTCAACCCAGGGACTTCCGCGAAGCGTGATAGTTTAGGGGCCGTTCTGGAGTGACATATGAGCGAGATCACCGGCCCCAACGAGGCGCTGCCCCCGGCCATCCAGCTGGACGAGCCGCCCCGGATCCCTCCGCCGCCTCAGGGTTTCTACCCGCCCCCCTCCGCGCCGGTCCTGCAGCCTGTTCCGTTCGAGGATCCGGAGGCATTCCCGGGCTTCTGGTCCCGCGTGGGGGGCATGTTCCGGATGGTGTTCAGCAACCCCCTGGAGATCTTCGACCGGGTGCCCGTCACCGAAGGCCTGGGCGCCCCCTGGCGCTTCCTGCTGCTGCTGTCCGCCCCGGTCTTCCTCATCATGGCCCTGGTCTTCTTCTTCGTGGGCATGGGCATCATGCTCGCGGCTCTCGAACAATCAGGAAAGGGCGACACCAAGGCCATCGCCGCGGTGATGCCCGTGATCTTCGGCGCCATCCTGCTGCTGATGCCGCTCTTCGCCTTCCTGGGCATGGTCATCGGCGGCGCCTTCAACCACTTCTTCCTCTGGATGTGGGGCGGCCTCAAACCCGGTGTCGGCACCCAGCAGAGCATCCGGGCGTACGGATACGCCTCCGCCTTCATCCAGCTCGGCGGCCTGGTCCCAATCCTCGGCAGCCTGATCCAGATCGCCGGCCTGGTGGTCATCGGCATGGGCCTCGCCCGCATGCACAAGACCGATACCTGGCGCGGCGTCTGCGCGGTGCTGACGCCCTTCTTCCTGCTCTGCTGCTGCCTGGTGCCCCTGCTCATCATGGCCGTCCCCGCCCTCGCGGCGCTGGGACACCGCTGAACCACCAGCTTTCCATCATTCAAAGAGCTGCTAGTCACGGAAGACACGGAATTCCACGGAAGACACGGAAGGGGTCGTGGTCCTCGTCGCGCGGGCCCGCCTAATACCAAGTCGCGATCAAAAATAGAGATCCACCACGGAGAGGGCACGGAGGCCTCCGTGCCCTCTCCGTCATGGGCCGGCCGGAGGCCGCTTCCGGCCAGGCCGGAAGTGATCCCGTGCTTTCGGGGCGAACGCCCATGCCCTTTCCCGTGCCTTCCGGCTTTTTCCCGTGTCTTCCGTGACCAGCCCTTTTTTGTGCCCGTTGTGCCCATTGCGGCCAATTCCCCTTTGGCTTTCAGGTTGATGAAATCGCAGTTCCTCGGAGCCAGGCCTTCACCTCGGCCTCCACCTCTCCTGGCGCCACCACCCGGTGTATGGCCCCCGCACCCAGGGCCGTGCCTTCGTCCCAGGTCTCGAAATGCCGAAACAGACGATCGGCGCCTTCATGGCCCAGAATCTCCGGCAGGCGCACGGTGCCGCCAAAGCCCGTGAGGATGCCGTGCTTCGCGGCAGGGTGGGCCAGGCGAAGGCCGCCTTTCCCGGTGTTCGGGTCCGCCCGCACGGCCCAGCGTTCCTGGCCGTGCAGGGCCAGGTCGCAGCCGCCGCCCATGGCCACGCCTGAGATCACCGTGAGGCTGCGCCACCCGGGCCAGAGCAGGTGGGCCATCACGCGCTGACCCCGCCGGGAGAAGGGCTCCGCGGACACGGGATCCAGGGTGCCCACCTCGGGAAGGTCCGCGCCCGCCGAGAAGTGGTGTCCCCGGCCGGTCATCCAGGCCGCGCCGCTGAGGGCCACCCGGCGGATGCCCGACCAGCGCAGTTCGATGAACAGCCGGTCCAGGGCCACCAGCAGGTCGCTGTGGAGGCGGTTCAGGCCGTCGCCGGAACGCAGGCCGATCCACGCCCAGTCCGCCTCGCGCCGCAGATCCAGGGAGGTTCGGCCCTTGTACCAGGTCTGCGGCGTCATGAAAACCTCCACATCCCTGCGGGCACTGCATGAAGCGGTGGCGTGAGTTGGCGGAGCAACCAGGGCCACAAGACAAGTAGCCACAAAGAACACAAAGGGCACAAAGAAAAGCGGTGAGCCGGGCATCCCTGCGCCCCCTTTGTGTTCCTTGTGCCCTTTGTGGCCCATTCTTTTTTGTGGTTACCCTTCATGCCAACCCCAGCCGATGAAAAGCGATCCCTAGTGGCTCTGTATCTGGATCCCAGGTGGAAACCTCGGACAACTGATTGCGGAACCAGGTGGCCTGGCGCTTGGCGTAGGCCTGGGTCTCCTGCGTCACTCGGGCTTGGATGGCCCGGGGATCGCCGCCCGTCATCCAGGCCGCATAGCCCAGGGGCCGCAGCGCCATCAGATCCTCGGCATGGCCGGAGGCCACCAGCCGGGCCGCTTCCTCCGGCCACCCAGCCCGCACCTGCTCGGCCACCCTCGCCGCCACGCGATTCCGGCGGTGCTCTCGGCCGGGCGTGACCACCAGGACGCGCCACCCCGCCGGAAGGCCCGTCTCCGGTCCGGATCGCAGGTCCGAGGGCGCCCGGCCCGTGGCCAGGTGCAGGGCCAGGGCCCGCTGCACGCGCGCCCTGTCGTTGGGATGAAGCTCCGAGGCCCGGGCTGGGTCCACGGCCGCCAGGTAGCGGTGGAGCACCGGCGTCCCGAGCCGCATATCCCAGCGCCGCACCCGGTCCACGAGGGACGGATCCACTTCCGGCATGGCGCTGAGCTGATCCCAGATGCCGCGCAGGTAGAGTCCCGATCCCGTCACCAGCACCGGTTCACGGCTGGCCGAGAGCCACTCCCGCGCCAGGGCACCGAAGGCCGCGGGGTTGGGCCGGGTCGAGAGGGGGAGCACGCCGTAGCCCACATGGGGAACGCCGCCCTGCTCGGCCGTATCCGGCTGGCCGGTGCCGATGGCGAGACCCTGAATGGCCTGGTAGGGATCCCCATTGATCACGGTGCCCCCGAGGCGCCGGGCCACGGCCACGGCCACGGCAGATTTGCCGGAGGCCGTGGGTCCGAGGATCGCGATGGGCATGGGGTAGAAGCTATCAGCTATCAGCTGTCGGCTCTCGGCGAAGGCAGGGCTCGGCATTTGATGGCTGATAGCTGACAGCTGACAGCCCCCACCCGGGAACCTCGCCCCCCGTGGGCTCACTTCAACTCCATGCGCACCCTGTTCTGCCTCTGTCTTGCCACCGGACTGCTGGCCGGGGAGCCCCCACAACCGGGCAGGAACCTGGCCTTTCTGTCGCGGATCCTCGCGGATCCGGAAGGTGGTTCCCGGCCCTGGAAAACGTTCCGGACGCCGGCGGAGTCGGGCTCCGCCGTGGTGGAGGTGGTGGGGGAACTCACCCGGGAGGAACTGCGCCAGGTGGCCTTCCAGGAATTCCTGGTCTGGTTCCGGATGGATCTCCAGCGCTTCTGGCTCAACCGTGGATCCGCGGCCTCCGCCGCCAGCTGGGCCTCGGCCACCCTGCCCGTGGACCGGTTCGGCGGGAACCCCGTGCCCCGCAACGTCCCGCTGGGCTTTTAGCCGAGCAGCCTCGGCAACAGCTTCGCGGCCTGATCCCGGGCCAGACGGGCCGCGTCGAGGGCATGGCGGGCGGCCTCCTCGGGGGACTGCCTGGGCGTGAGCAGGGCTTCGAGCTGGCCCCGCAACCGGACGGTTTCGTCCTCGGGATCCGGCAGATGGCGCTGCGCGGCAACCTCGAAGACCACCAGGAAGCACTGGATGGCATCGCAGGCGGTGGTCACGATGGCGGCGCTGTGGCGATGGTCCACCTCCAGTGCCAGGGCCGTCGCAAGGAAGCGGAGGCCATCCTCGAAGCGGGCCTGCGGCGAACCAGAGGGGCCGGCGCTCATCGCCCGGGCGCCACCGGGTACTCGCCCGTGAAGCAGGCGTAGCAGAAGGCCGACCCCGGCTCTGGGCCGTCGTCGCCCATGCAGCCTTCGAGATCCTTCATGTGCAGGTAGCCGAGGGTGTCCGCTCCAACGAACTCGGTGATCTCCTTCAGGGACATGTAGGACGCGATGAGGTGCTGCCGCTTGGGCGTGTCAATCCCGTAGAAGCAGGAATGGGTGGTGGGCGGGCAGGCGATGCGCATGTGCACTTCCCTGGCGCCGGCCTCGCGCACCATCTGCACGATCTTCTTGCTGGTGGTGCCGCGCACGATGCTGTCGTCCACCAGCACCACGCGCTGGCCCGCCAGCAGGTGGCGCACGGGATTCAGCTTCACCTTCACGCCGAAGCTGCGGATGGTCTGCCTGGGCTCGATGAAGGTGCGGCCCACATAGTGGTTGCGGATGATGCCGAAATCGAAGGGGATGCCGGACTGTTCGGAGTAGCCCAGTGCCGCGCTCACGCCGCTGTCGGGCACGGGCACGACGAGATCGGCCTCCACCGGATGGCGCAGGGCCAGGCGCCGCCCCATCTCGCGGCGGGCCACCATCACGCTCTGGCCATAGACCAGGGAATCCGGGCGGGCGAAATAGATGTGCTCGAAGACGCAGGGCCTGGGCTGGACTTTCGGCATGGGAAACCGGGACTGCATCTCCCCGCCCCCGCGGGACACCACCATCATCTCGCCCGGTGCCACATCCCGCTCGTAGCGGGCGCCCACCAGATCGAAGGCGCAGGTCTCGGAGCTGAACACCGTGGTGCCGTTCATCTGCCCCATGGCCAGGGGCCGGAAACCGTGGGGATCCCGCGCCGCGATGAGGACGTCCTTCGTGAGGATCAGCAGCGAGTAGGCGCCCGTGGCCTCGCGAAGGGCCGCGACCACCGCGTCCTCCAGGCTGTCCGCCGGAGCCCGGTTGATGAGGGCCAGAAGCACCTCGCTATCGGAGGGGCTGGTGAAGGTATGCCCATCGCCGATGAGCCGGGCCCGGAGTTCCTCGGTGTTGGTGAGGTTGCCATTGTGGCAAAGGGCCACCTGGCCGAAGCGGCCGTGGATGAGAAAGGGATGGGCGGCGGAGGCCACGTTGCCGCCGGTGGTGGAGTACCGGGTGTGGCCGATGGCCGCGTCGCCGGGCAGGGCATCCAGCACGGCCTCGGAGAATACATCGGCCACATAGCCCTGGGCCTTGTGCAGGTGCAGCCCATTCTCATCGCCCGAACAGATGCCGGCCGCCTCCTGCCCCCGGTGCTGGAGGGCGTACAGGCCCAGGTAGGTCTGGCGCGAGGCCTCCACCTGATGGCAGATCCCGAACACCCCGCATTCGTCCCTGAACGGCATGAACCCTCCGACCCTTCAGGATAACCTTCGGGAACCGGAACCCGTAGCCTCGGCATCCCTGTGACACCTTGGAGCCCTCATGCATCTTTCCCCGTTGATTTTCCTGCTGGCCCTGCCCCTTCCTGCCAACGGCCTCGACGACCTGCGCACGGCCCTCCAGAAATTCCAGGGTGCCGAGCCCGTGAAGGCCACCCTGGAGCACAGCTTCTGGCGCCAGACCATGGACGACAAGAAGCCCATCGTGACTCAGGGCAGAATCTCGGCCCAGCTCGAGGACGGCCCCCAGGGCCTGAGGGTGAGCTGGTCGCGCCCGACCCTGCAACAGGCCATGAAGGAGCTGGCGGCCCAGGAGCGGGAACCCGATCGGACCGCCCCCACCAGGACGGCGCTCCGGAATGTGGATCCCGTCGAAGCCTCCGAGTCCCTGAACCACGCGGAGGCCCTGCTGCGGGACCTCGCCCAGGCCCAGGTCCAGGAGGAAAAGGCCGAGCCCTGGCAGGGCCGTCCCGCCAGACTCCTCGTGCTGAAGCTCGCGCCCAGGATCCCTGAGAGTCAGAAGAAATACCTCAAGGAACTGAAGGTGGAGGCCAGGGTGTGGATCGGTGCCGATGGGCTGCCCCTGGCCTTCTCCAGCAGCGTGGCCTACAAGGGCAGCCGCATGTTCATCAGCTTCGAGGGCGGCAACACCCAGGAGCTGCGGTTCGCCCCCATCGGCAACCGGCTCGTGGTGACCCACGCCACCAGCGAGGATCGCAATGCCGGGTTCGGGGCCTCGTCGCAGACGAAGAAGACCACGACCGTGACGGTGTTGTAGAGCTACTGGGCCCTGATCCCCGAAGCGGCCTCGGCCTCCGCTTCCCGGGCCCAGGCCTGGAGGGTGCTGAGAAGGGTGGTGCCGGCCTCGGCGGGAGCCAGTCCGGCCGTGCGGTCCAGCCCTTCCAGGTGCAGTTCCACGCGGGCAACGTCCCCCTCCTCGAACCGGGCGCTGAAGTCGCAGAGCGCGAGCAGTTTCGGACCGATCTCGACCAGCACCGTGGAGGCGTGGATCCCCTTCGGCATGTCCAGGCTCCACACCGGCAGGCTGCGGGCGCCGAAGCGGAGGGAGATCGGTTCGGGCCGCGTCTGCGGCGCGGGGCCCGCCAGATAGAGCAGCCGTTCGGCGCGGCCCAGCAGCATGGCCTGCGCATAGGGCGTGCCCTCGGTGCGATCGGCCACCAGCCGCCAGCCGCCCATGCGGGGCTTCTGCACCTTGTTGTGGCTGCGGGTCCCGGCGGTGGACTGGAGCCGGAACCGGGTTTCCATCGGCTGCGGCTCGCCGCGCATCCACAGCTGCATCCGGTAGCGGAGCCCCTCCTGGGCGCGGAGCGGCAGCGAAAGGAGCAGGAGGGACAGGAGGATCAAGCGACGCACGAAGGACCACCTTTGCCTACGAGGATGCCATCCCATGCGATCCTGGGCCAGATACGGAGTGCCTGGATGCCGATCTGCTTCGACCTGGATGGGACCTTGGGGCATTTCAGCTCCGGCTTCGTGCTGCTGCGCGAAGCCCTGGGCGGGCTCTGGGGCGTGGCGCCCACGGTGGAGGAACTGGGCCGCTGCGGCGGATCCACGGACTGGGAGATCGTGGACGAACTGCACCGGATGCGGTTCGGACGAGGTCTGGACGAGGCCGGGTACGCCGCCTATGAATCCGCCTGCATCGCAAGGTTCCGGGAGGCCTTCGCCCCCGGGGCACAGGAAGCCGTGGGCTACGGCGGCGTCCTGGAGGCCATGCACCGCCTGGCCGCGACCCGCCGGGTGTGGCTGGTCTCCGGCAACGCCCCGGGCCTGCTGGCCTTCAAGGCCGGCCTCCTGGGCGTGGACCCGGCCATCCCCCGACTGGGCTCCCTGCCCCGCCACGACCGCGCGGATCTGCTGAAACGGGCCCTGCGCGGCTGCCCCGGCCCGCACCTCTACGTGGGCGACCGGCCCCATGACCTGGCGGCGGCCCAGGCCGCCGGCCTGCCCTTCCTGGGCATCGGCGCTGCCGTTCCCGGAGACCACCCGAGCCTGTCGGAGGATGCCGAAGCCGAACATGTCGTTGCCACTGTGGAAGCAGCACTGAGCGGCCGGCACTAATACCAAGGCGCGTTCCAAGCAAGATACAAACAGGTCTCAGCGCGTCCTGACCTCGAAATCATCCAGGAAGGCCGCCGTGCGCCGATCACCTTCCTTCCGCACGATGGCCTGGGCATGGTGCAGGCGGCCCCGGCGGACCACCACGATGCCTTCGATGCTTCCGCCGGTGGGCCCCTTGACCCTGTAGCGGAAGCCCGGCCCCTTTTCGGCGGACAGGTCCGTGCGCTGGATCGCGCCAAAGCGGTAGCCAAGGAAGTTCTGGTAGGTGGTCAGGATCTCCCGGGGGGTGGTTCCGCCCTTGTCTCCCGGCGGCAGGTTTCCCACGGAGACACTGAAGGTCTCGTCCAGCCGGCCCGGCGGGCTCATGGCCAGATCGAACCATTCCACCTCGCCGAAGGGCCCGGGATCCGTGTGGCGGTGCAGCTTGGGGGGCCCCGGGAAGGTGGCGGCGATGCCGAGGTTTTCGTTCTCGATCCGGCGCGGATCGTCCTTGCACCCCATCAGGGCGAGCAGGATCACCAGGCTCAGCACGACACGGGACATGGATCCCCCTTGGCTTGTCATCGGACACCGGATCCAGGAAGTTGACTCACGGCGCGCCGGGCGTCCGATCCAGGGCAGGTAGCCCTGGCCCAGGCTCATCCGCCCTTCAGGGCTTCGTCCAGGGCCCGCTTCGCCATGCCTTCGCCGTAGCCGGACCAGCGCTGCACCAGCCGCCCCTGACGATCAATGACGAGGGTGGTCGGGATGCCGCGGATCTCGCCGAAGGCCTCCAGGCCCGTGGCCCCATCCGGCACGAAGGCCGTGAGGCCGAGCTGCGGATTCTGCGCCAGGAAGGGTTTCACATCCCCCCAGCCGCCGCGGTCCACGGAAATGGGCAGCACCACGTAGCGGTCGCCGCCGGCTTTCTGCAACTCCGCCACCTCCGGCAGCGACTTCCGGCAGGGTGGGCACCAGGTGGCCCACACATCCACCAGCACCACCTTGCCCTTGAAATCCGCCAGGGTGCGCCGGTTCCCCTCCGCATCCCGGAAGGCCACGCGGCTCACGTCCGTGCCACTCGAAGCCCCTTCCGGCCCGGCGCCGCCGAACATCCCCCGGACCACCACCACCCCGCCCAGCAGCAGGCCGCCACCCACCAGCACCGCTGCGGCGATCATGCGCCAACGGGATTCGGGAACATAGGAATCGGACATGGGGGCTCCTGGGTTCAGGCTTCGGGCTTCAGGCTTCAGGCTTCAGGCTTCAGGCTTCAGGCTTCAGGCTTCAGGCTTCAGGGTACCGCTCCGGCGGGTCCCTTCATACTGTCGGAATGCCTTTGATCTCTGTTCCCCGCCTTCGCGCCCGCCTCGCCTCGATCCGCCTGCTGGATGCCCGCCAGGGCGAGGCGGACTACGCGGCGGGCCATCTGCCTGGCGCCCTGCACGCGGATCTGGACCTTCACCTCAGCACGGCCGCGGATCCGGACCACGATCCAGCCGCCGGCGGCCGGCACCCCCTGCCCCCGGTGGCGCGCTTCGCGGCCCGGCTCGGCGCCTGGGGCATCACCCCGGAGACCGAGGTCGTGGCCTACGATGCCAGCGGCGGCGGCAACGCGGCGGCGCGGCTCTGGTGGATGCTGAGGGCCCTGGGCCACGAGCGGGTCTTCGTGCTCGATGGCGGGCTCCAGGCCGCGATTGGAGCCGGGTTGACACTGACTGTTGAAGGCCCCGCGGTGGTTCCCCGCCCGCCCTATCCTGCGGACCGCTGGGGCCTCCCCCTGGCGGATTCAGATGCCGTGGAAACGATCCGCCGCGATCCCGCCCGGCGGCTGCTGGACGTGCGCGCCGCCGAGCGCTGGCGGGGAGAAACGGAACCCTTCGATCCGGTCGCCGGCCACATCCCCGGCTCCCTGAACCTGCCCTGGAACGAGAATCTCCGCCCCGATGGCCACTTCAAATCGCCGGGGGCCCTGCGCACCCAGTACGAAGCCCTGCTGGGTGGCGCGCGGCCCGGAGCCCTCACCGTCCACTGTGGCAGCGGCGTCACCGCCTGCCACACCCTGCTGGCGCTGGAGATCGCCGGCCTGCCCGGCGCCGCGCTCTATGCCGGCAGCTGGAGCGAGTGGTGCCGCGGCGAACGGGAGAAAAGCGGGCCCGCGCGTTCAGGCTACGGCTTGGGATAGACGCGGAGGCCCGTCCACTTTTTAAGGATCACCTTGCCGGGGGCGAAGCCGCGGGGCTTGCTGATATCGGCGATGCGGGCGAAGTGGACTTCCACCTTGCCGCCGTCCCGGGCCTTGCTATGGTAGGCGGCCAGCTCGGCGGCGCGCTCGATCACGCTCCGCGGCAGGTCGCTGAGCCGATCGGGATTGCGGATCACCACATGGCTGCCCGCATGGCTCGCCACATGGAGCCAGAAGTCGAGATTGTCGGCCACCTTGAAGGTGAGCTGATCGTTTTCGGCGTCGCCCTTGCCGATGAGCACCTCGAAACCATCCACCATGACGCTGCGGAAGGCCGTGCCCTTGCCATCCCTGCGCTTTCCCTCACCGGCCTGCATCCGCTTGGTCCCTTTCTGCTTCGCCAGGGTCTGCCCCTTCGGTTGTCGCGCAGGCGGCGGTTCCGGCGCAAGGGATTCTCCCTCGGCCTCCATCCGCTGCACCCATGCGGAACGCTCCCGGGCCAGCTCGGCCTCTAGTTCCGAGACTCTCGCCAGCCCGCGCTCCGCCTTCTTGGCGATCCTGTACCAGGCCTGCGCCGCATCCTCGACCGAGGTGCTTTCCGGCAGCGAAAGGCGGCTGCCGTCCAGCAGCACCGCCTCCCGGGTGGCCCCCTTCAGGCGATAGAGTTCCGCGGACAGGCGGCGGGCCTGGTCCTTCAACGGAAGCTGCGCCTCGTGCTTCCCCCGGTCCCGCGCCAGGGCCTGGGCCAGGCGATCCATCCGCGCCGACTCGGCCTGCCGCCGGCGCTCCGCCGAGGCCTTGGCGGGCCCCAGGATCAAGGTTTCGGCCCGGCCTTCGGACCAGGCCCGATGCCGGGACAAGAGATCGCCCTCGCCTTCCAGGACCTCGGCCTCCTCCCCCGCCAGCGCCGCTTCCAGCCGGTCTCCCCAGCGTTCGCGCCAGCGCTGGAAGGGCGGCGGATCCTCGCTGGGCTGCGGGGCGGCGGCCGGGAACGGGACACCCAGGCCCAGGCGGGGCAGCTGGGTGTCCAGGCCGTCCACCCGGATCCCGGGGCGCCCAGGAATGGCCTGGAAGGCGAGCCGCAGGGTCTCCAGGCGCCCCGTGATGGCCCGCCGCTGGAAGACGAGGCCCACCCACCGCTCGCGGGGATCCCCCTCCACGGCCCGCAGCCGGGCGCCCTGGAGCCAGGGGCCCCAGAGTTTCCCGCTGTCCTTCGCGGCCTCGGACTGAAGCCGCTTCCAGACCGGATGCTCCGTCGCCAGGAGCCAGAGCTCCGGCCTGGGCTGGAGCAGCAGCACCCAGCCTTCGGCGGACTTCCGGCCGGCCCAGCGCAGGCCCAGGGCCCTGCCCGAGGCCCAGACCGCCTCCACGGGCAGATCGCCCCGGTCCCGCAACCAGGCGCGGGTCAGGGCAAGCAGCAGCGGCGCGTCCATGGCTACCCGGCCCCCTGGCTCACATCCACTTCCCTTGTCGTTTTCCGATTCCAGCGGTCATGATGGGGCGTCCTCCCTGCCCCAGCATCCCATGGACGAGGCATCCGCCCGAGGGGCCCCGAATTCAGGTCGTGGTCCGATCTTCTCGATGAATGGAACCTATGACGAATGCGACGCCGAAGAGCCCCCAGCCTCTCCTGGTTCTCCTGGTGGATGACAACCCCATCCAGCTGAGCCTTCTGCGCCACCTCTTCCAGCGGCATGGCCACATGACCATCGAGGCCCGCAACGGCGCCGAGGGCCTGATCGTGCTGGCCACGGAGTACCCCGATGTGGTCGTGAGCGACTGCGTCATGCCCCTGCTGGATGGCTACCAGTTCTGCCGCCTCCTGAAGGATGACCGGGCCACCCGCCACCTGCCCGTGCTGCTGCTCACCGCCCAGGGGACGGGGCTCGCCCGGTTCTGGGCCAAGACCTGCGGGGCCGACCGGTTCCTGGTGAAGGGCCGGGATCTCGATCACGTGGTGGAGGTCGCCTCCGCGCTGGCGGAGCAGTCCTCGAAACCGCGCACCGCCCATGCCGTATCGCGGCTCGCCCAGGAGAACTTCGGCGTGGATGCCATCCAGCGGCGTCTCGCGCAGGCCCTTGAGCAGCGCCTGGTGGAGACGGCCCTGCGGGATTCCATCGCCCGGCTCTACACCGCCGACCACGACACGGCGCGCCTCTTCCGCGGCTTCATCGAGATCCTCCAGGAACTGGTGCTTCCCGGCGCCCTGCTGGTCGCCTACCTGGGCGAGGACGGCGTATGGTGCCACGGCGTCCACGGCGCCTCGGCCAGCGAGGACGATCGCAGGGCCCTGGAGGCCGCCGTCGCCGGACCGGACCTCCTGAACATCCCCCCGGAGTGCCGCTGGCACCCGGCTTCGGACGACGATGAGCGGCGGCGGAGCATGCGCGATCCCGTGCTCCGCGTCCTCCCCGCCAACACCCCCGGATTCCCCACCATCGGCGTCCTGGCCTTCCTCACCGAGCGGCGGGCCGTCGAGGATTTCGAGCGGTTGTTCGAGATCGCCGCGGAGGAACTGGGGCGCCTGCTCAGCCTGGAGGACTCCCGCCTGCGGCTCTACCACCAGGCCATCCGGGATTCGCTGACGGGCCTGTTCAACCGGAAGCACATCCTCGACATGCTGGGCATGGAACTCGATCAGTGCGGGCGTTTCGGCCAGGGGCTGTCCATCATGCTGGTGGATCTCGACCACTTCAAGGCCGTCAACGACCGCTTCGGCCACGCCGTCGGCGACCAGGTGCTCAGCGTCATGGCCCAGCGCATGGTCTTCGGGCTCCGCAAGGTGGATCAGGTGGGACGCATCGGGGGGGAGGAGTTCCTGGCCTATTGCCCCCAGACCGATCTGGAGGGGGCCCGGGCCCTGGCGGATCGGCTCCGGGAGCAGGTCATCGTGGATCCCGTCCCGGGCCTCCCGGTGGCGGACCGCGTCACCCTGAGCATCGGTCTGGCCACCTGGCAGGGACCGGAGGATACCGCCGAGCGGCTGCTCTCCCGTGCCGACAAGGCCCTCTACCGGGCCAAGGCCGAAGGCCGGAACCGCGTCGTCGGCTGAGCTTTTTTCTGAAACCTTGACAGTTCCGGGTGTGGGATTGCATGATTCCATACGCATCCGTATGGAGTCTTCATGGAACCCCAAGCTCCCCAGAGCCCGGTCGCCCCGCCCGATCTCGCTGAACGCGTGACCCGTCTGGAAGCCCAGGTCGCCTGGCTGCTCCAGCGACCGCAGGCCTCCACGCCCCCGGCACCAGCCCAGGCACCGGCCCAGTCCCAGGCTCCAGCCCCTCCCTTGCCCCGCCCGGTCCCGCGCCCCGCGACGCCCCGCAAGGAAATCTCCCCGGTGGTCTGGATCGCGGGCATCGGCGCCTCGATCTTCCTCTTCGGCGCCATCTTCTTCTTCCGCTGGGCCATCCAGCAGGGCTGGGTGGGCGCAGAGCTGCGCTTCGTCCTGGGCCTGCTGGTGGGCGGCGCCATCGCCGCCTTCGCCGGGAAGCTGATCCTGGGCCACAGCCGGGCCCTGGGCGTGGCCCTGCTGCTGGCGGGACTCGGCACCCTGCAGTTCACCTTCCGCGCCGGGGCCATGGAATACCACTTCTACGCCGCGCCGCTGGGCCTCGCGGCCACGGCCCTCTTCACGCTGCTGGCGGGCGGGCTCGCGGCCCGCGCGGGCAGCGGCGGGGCCCTCACGGTCTCCCTGGTATCGGGCCTCGCCGCGCCCCTGGTCTTCAGCCAGGGCGGCCATCACGAAGTGGCGCTGGCCATCTACCTCGCCGTGCTCATGGCCGGCACCCTGGCCGTGCCCTACCTCGCCCGCACCGGGGGCGCCTGGCACGGCGCCCGCTGGACGGCCCTCGTGGGGGTCTGGCTGCTGCTGATGCCCGCCTGCGCCGGGGTGCTGAAGGGCGACGCGGCCCTCCTGGGGATGCTGCTGGTCCTGCACCTGGTCCTCGCGGGCCTCTGGGCCTGGCTCCCGGGCACCGAGGAAATCCCCGCCACGCCCACGGTGCTCTGGCTCGTGGCCTCGATCCTGGCCACCACCTATGGCTGGCTGCTGTGGAAGCGGCTGGACCTGACGCCCGAGACCTTCGCCCTGCCCGTGATCCTGGTGGCCGCCCTCAACCTGGCCCTGGTGCAACCGCTGCGCCATCGCATGGAGAACCGCCGTGCCGACTGGGGCCTGCTGGCCCTGGCGGCGGGCCACCTGGCCCTGGCCGTGCCGGTGGCCCTGGCCTGGCGCTGGGTGGGGCCCCTCTGGGGCGCCTTCGCCCTGGCTCTCGCCTGGGCCTCCCTCAAGGCCGAGGACAGCGACTTCGCCCAGGAGGCCACGGCCCTGCGCTGGCTCGCCGCGGCCCTGGCCCTGCTCACCACGCTGCGCTGGGCCTTCCATGGCCTGGACGGACTGTTCTGGCGCTCCGCCACGCTGACGCCCTTCCTCAACGCGGCCTTCGCCGAGGGGGCCCTGGCTTCCGCCGCTTGGTTCCTGCTGACCAAGGCAGTGAGGGGGGACCGCCCGGCTGACGCCTCCGCATCCCCCCTCGCCCCCGCGGACGGGTCGGGCCAGGCCCGCCCCGTCCGCCGCCGCGGCGACCCGCTCGGCGTGATCGCTTTCCTGGCCCTCCAGGTCACCGCCAACGTCACCCTGGCCTTCGAGGCGGCCCGGCTGGTGCAGTGGTTCCAGGCCCCGGGCCCCTACGGCTACGGGCCCTCCCGCGCGGCCTCCATCGCCATGACCCTGGTGTGGGCGCTGTCCGGCGCCTGGCAGTGGATGCTCGGCCTCGGGAAGCGCGAGGAGGGCCGCCGGGCGCTGATGATCGCGGGCTATGTCTGGATGGGCCTCGCCAGCTTCAAGCTCATCGTGTCGGATCTGGATCGCGCCGACACGCCCCTGCGCGCCCTGGCCTTTCTCGGCGTGGGCGGCATCGGCATGGCCGCGGCCATCCTGGCCAATCGCAAGCGCTCCGGGGAGCCGTCATGAGCCGCGCCGGCGCCCTTTGCCTGGCCTCCAGCCTGCTTCTGATCAGCCTCGCCTGCTCCCGCGAAGACCGCGCCTCCCTGCACCGCCGGCCCATCTCGCCCACACCCGCCAGCGGCTGGGCGCGCCTGCCCCTGGATGCCGACGCCCAGCGCCAGGTGAAAGGCGCCTGGATCGGCGATGCCCCGGGCCGGAGCATCCCCTTCCTGGAGGCCCGCGAAGGCCTGTGGGAATCCCGTTCCCTGCCCCTGGAAATCCTCCTCACGGGCAAGGATTCCGAAGGCCGGTCCACGGCCGCCTTCTCGCTGAAGGTGCCCGAGGGCTGGCGGGTGGGGGAGCGCGAAACGCTGCGGCTGGATCTCGACCTCGAAGGCACGGCGCCCTGGGTGGTCCAGGTGAAGGCCGAGCGGGAGCGGGAGGGGGGCGGCTTCATCGCCTACGATCCCGTATCGCCCCTGCACCTCTACTATCTGACGCCCTCGGGCAGCCGCCACACCCTGGACCTGCCCTGGGACAGCCACCGCTACCGGCTCACGCTCCTCGCCTCCCAGGGCGCGGCGCCGCGGATCCGTGGCCTCTCGGTCCGCGCCGAGACCCGGCCCGAGGCCCTGGAAACCGAACTGGCCCTGGATGGAACGCTCATGCCCGAACCCGGCAAGCCCCGCACCTGGCGCCTCACGCTCCCGGACACCGAGCGGGTGGTGGGCCTGGACCTGCTGCTGGCACCGCCGGTGGCACCCCTGCGGCCCGAGATCCACCTGGGCGAAAACACGGAAGAAAATCGCGGATGGTCCTGCAACGATCTGGTGTGGAACCTGCCCGCCCTGAACACGAAGGCCAGCCGCATCGCCCTCGCACCCGTGCAGGCGAAGACCCTCACCCTCACCCTGCCCGAAGGCGCCACGCCCCTCAGCGTCCGCATCCTCGTGCGCCGCCAGACGCTGATCTTCCCGGCGGAGGCGGGGCAGGCCTACGCCCTGCACCTGGGCGGCGAGTCCAAGCGCGCCCCCGGCAGCCTGGGCGCCCTGCCAAGCATCCGCACCCTGGCCGCCACGGAACCCCTGACCCTCCGGGCCTCCGAACCCGATGACCAGGGCATCCCCCATCGCGAAACCACGGATCAGCGCGCCAGGCCCTGGATGCCATGGGTGGCGGGGCTGGCGTTGCTGGTGCTGGGGGCAGTAGCGTGGCGGCTGTTCCGGCAGCCCGAGTAGTCAGGGAACCTTCCCCCTCAACTGCACCAGCGCCACGGCCACAAGGATGACGGCCATGCCGAGGATCTCCCGCAGGCCGAAGGGCTCGTGCAGGATGAGGCTGCCCAGCAGGACCGCCACGATGGGATTCAGGTAGGCGTAGGTGCCCATCTTGGCGGGGGGCCAGGCCTTGGCGAGGTAGATGTAGGCGGAGAAGGCCAGCAGGGAGCCGAAGAGGATCAGGTAGGCGATGGCGTAGAGTGCCTTGGCGGTGATGGGCCCCCGCAGGAAGCCCCCCGAGAGCGGCGCCACGACGAGGCCGATGACCGCCGCCGTAAGCATCTGGATGCCCACGTTGGTGAGCAGGCCGCCGCCATGGACGAAGTGCTTGCCGTGGAGGGTGCCCCAGGCCCAGATGAGGGGCGCCGCCACCATGGCCGCCAACCCGCCCGCGTGGATGCGCAGGTCACCGCTGGGCCACACCAGCACGGCCACGCCCGCGATGCCCAGGGTGATGCCCACCCAGCCTTTCGGGCCGAGGGGTTCCTTCGCCATGGAGAACACCGCCAGCCACAGGGGCACCAGCGCCGCGAGCACCGCCGCCAGCCCCGAAGGGAGGTGCAGTTCCGCGTAGGACACCAGGGCATTGGAACCGCCCAGCAGCAGGGCGCCCACCACCATGAGGTGCCCCGCTTCGCGCAGAGGCGGCCAGGATTCGCGGCGCAGCCTGCCAAGGCCCAGGGCGAGGACGGAGGCCACGGAGAACCGCGCCGCCACCATGCCGTAGGGCGTGAAGGATTCCAGTCCCAGGGCGATGGCGAAGTAGGTGGAACCCCACACCACGGCCACGGTGAGGTAGGCCAGCCAGGCGAGCATCAGCGCCTGCCCATGCTGGAATCGAGGCCGTACTCGCGCTCCACGCGGCAGATCCGGAGGTGGAAGGCGCCGTACCACTGATCGCGCCCCAGGCGCTGGGCCACTGCGTGCTCGGCGTTGGCCTTCCAATTCGCGATGGAGGCCTCGTCCCGCCAGTAGGACACGGTGATGCCAAAGCCCTGGGCATCCCGGGCGCTCTCCACGCCCAGGAAGCCCGGCTGCTCCCGGGCCAGTTCCACCATGCGTTCGGCCATGGCGCCATAGCCCTGGTCACCCTCGGTGCGCTGGCTGCTGAAGATCGCGGCGAGATACGGGGGGTCCGGGGTGGCCGCGATCATTTCTTGGCCTTCTTGACCGGGCCTTCGATGGGGAAGGGGCTCGGACCGGCCTTCTCCCAGTGGGTTTCCAGCACCATGGTGGTGCGGGTGGTGACCATGAGCCCCAGGACGCGGATCCGGCGCAACCGCTCGGCGATGCCCGCGGGCGTATCCGCCACCACCTTCAGCAGCAGGGCGTCCTCCCCGGCGATGGTATGGGCCTCCAGGATGTCCGGCTCCTCTTCGAGCGCCTTGATGAAGCGCTGCTCGATGGCCTCGTTGTTGTCCTTGTAGCGCACGGCCACGAAGGCCACCGTGGACTTGTTCACGGCCGCCGGGGTCACCCGGGCCGCGTAGCCCCCCAGCACGCCATCCGCCTCCAGACGCTTCACGCGATCAATGACCGTGGGCCGGCTCACGCCCAGACGCTCGGCCAGCTCCGCGTGGCTCATGCGGCCATCCTTCTGGAGCAGGGCCACCAGGCGGCGGTTCAGATCATCTTCCATCAGCAGCTTCGCCATGAGGGGCTCCGGACAAAAGGGGATGGGCCGTGAGTAGACATTATGACAGTGAATTCAACCGTCTGGATGACAACCCGTCAAGTGCCTTTGGGGCGCTAAACTGAAGAGGAGGTAGCCATGGACTTCACCCGACCCTTCACGGACCAGAGCTTCTTTCTCATCGCGGGCCCCTGCGTCATCGAAAGCCGGGAGCACGCGCACCTGATGGCGTCGAGCCTGCGGGATCTGGCCGAGGCCCGGGGCATCCCCTTCATCTACAAATCCAGCTTCGACAAGGCCAACCGCACCAGCGGCGGCAGCCACCGCGGGCCGGGCATGGAAGGCGGATTGGATATCCTCGCCGAGGTGCGCAGCCGCTACGGCGTGCCGGTGCTCACGGATGTGCACGAAAGCGATCAGTGCGCCCCCGCGGCCCAGGCCGTGGACGTGCTCCAGATCCCCGCCTTCCTCTGCCGGCAGACGGACCTGCTCGTGGCCGCGGCCGCCACCGGCCGCACCGTGAACCTGAAGAAGGGCCAGTTCCTCGCGCCCTGGGATCTCAAGCACGGCGTGGAGAAGCTGCAGGCCGTCCCCGGTCACGGCCCCGTGTGGGTGACCGAGCGCGGTTCCACCTTCGGCTACGGCAACCTGGTGGTGGATTTCCAGAGCTTCCCCCACCTGCGGAAGACCGGCTGCCCGGTGATCTTCGACGCCACCCACAGCGTGCAGAAACCCGGCGCCCTGGGCGCCACCACCGGCGGGGCCCGGGAAATGATCCCCACCCTGGCCCGGGCCGCGGCCACCTGCGTGGACGGCTTCTTTTTCGAAGTGCACGACTGCCCGGAGAAGGCCCACAGCGACGGCCCCAACGCCATGCGGATCGAGCAGTTCGGCGATCTGCTGGATGAGCTGCTGGTGCTCTGGCGGGCCGGCCGCGCCGCGGCGCTGCGGGATGCCGCCAGCAAGTAGGGGGGACCGTGATGGCGGACGCGATCAAGGCTGGCCGTGGCCTGGAGCTGCGCCCGTTGAGGCTGCGCGAGGCCAAGGCCCTGTTCGCCCTGGTGGACGCCAACCGCGACCGGCTGCGCCGCTGGCTGCCCTGGCCCGACGCCAACCTGACCGTGCTGGATTCCCGCGCCTACATCCTATGGGTCCGCGCCCAGGCGCGTCTCGGGGCCGCCCTCTCCTTCGGCCTGTGGTGGAAGGGCAGCCTCGTGGGCGTGGCGGGCTTCGTGTGGATCGACGCCGCCAACCGCAGCGCCGCCATCGGCTATTGGCTGGCCGGGGAGGCCGAGGGTCAGGGCCTGATGACCGCCGCCGTGTCGGCGCTGCTCCGCCACGGCTTCCGCACCCTGAAGCTCAACCGCATCGAGATCCGCGCCGGTGTTCGCAACCGCCGCAGCCGCGCCATCCCCGAGCGCCTGGGCTTCCGCCACGAAGGCACCCTGCGCCAGGCCGAGCGCCTGGCGGACCGCTACGTGGACCACGCGGTGTACGGGCTGCTGGCCGAGGAGTGGCGGCATCGGCAAACCGGCAGCCCGCCCATCCAGTAGCCCCGCCAACGAACTGTTCCTCGACGTGGGCGCCATCGTCGAAGTGCCCCCGGGCGAGGGCGCCTTCCTCGGCCCGCGCCTGAGGGTGGGCTGGGCCTTCCACCCAAGCTGGGCCCTCAGCCTGGAGGGCGAGCATCTCGAGCGCCCCTTCTCCCCCGGCCTGAGCGTCCGCCGCCGCAGCAGCCTCGGCCTGGTCCTCACCGCCCGGTTTTGACGACCGGACGCTGTCCTACTCCACCCCCGCCGCGTAGGTCAGGTTCAGCAGGGCCATGGCGCGGGTGACCTTCCCCACGCTGTTCTTGGTGGTGTCGGTGTAGGGGATGCCCCGGCGGTCCAGGGCTTCGTAGTCGAAGTTGCCATCGCCGCTGAGGTCGAAGCAGAGGGCGCCGTCCTTGATCCAGTCCGTATGGATCTGGTAGCCCGGCGCGGGCACGGCGCTGACGATGACATCGGCCACGCGGATGAAGCCTTCGAGGTGGTCCTTGTTCGTGTTCGCGTGGCACAGGATCGGCGTCGCCTTGAGGTTGGCCACCATGGCGGTGAGGGGGCGCCCGATGCGCAGGCTGTCGTTGATCACCAGCACGGTCTTGCCCGCCAGCCAGCCCTCGCCGAAGCCCCGCTTCAGCGTCTTGACCATGGCCCGCGCCGTACACGGCGTCATGCAGCGGTGCTGAGTGCCGTCATCCATGCGCTTCCGGTACTTGTTCAGGAACCCGATGTTGATGGCATGCAGGCCCTCGATGTCCTTGCCCGGATCCACCAGATCCATCACCTCGTCGTCCTTGATCTCGGGGTAGCGCAGGGGGTAGAAGATGAACACGCCGTGGGTCTTCTCGTCCTGGTTGAGCCGCGCCACCAGCTTCACCAGCTGCATGCCGTTCTCCACGCGCAGTTCCGCCGCGTTGATGCCCGTGTCCTCGCAGTCCTTCATGAGCCAGCGCTGGTAGGTGACGCTGCCGGGATCCCGGCTCCCGAGAATGACGCCAAGGCCCGGGGAGAACCCGAGCTTCTTCACGTTGGAACGCACCAACTCCAGGTAGTGGCGGGCGGTTTCCTGGCAGTCGAGCTTTCCCGTGAGCGTGGTGGGCATGTCGCACCTCAGGCTCCAGTCTATCGAAACCATCGCCTGTGGCGGCAGGCCGCCGATCTATCCTGATTCCATGAGTCCTTTCAAGCCCCAGCCCGGTGAACTACAGACACGGCTTCGCGCCGCCTATCCCGATGCCCGCTGCGCCCTCGACCACCGGGATCCCTTCCAGCTGGTGGTGGCCACCATCCTCAGCGCCCAATGCACGGATGCCCGGGTGAACCTCACCACGCCGGCGCTCTTCGCCCGGTTTCCCGACGCGGCTGCGCTGGCGGAGGCGCGACAGGACGAGGTGGAGGCCCTCGTCAAGTCCACGGGCTTCTTCCGCAACAAGGCCCGACACCTCATCGGCCTCGGCCAGGCTCTGATGGCGCGGCACGGCGGCCAGGTGCCCTCCGATCCCGCCGAACTGGGCGCCCTCCCCGGCGTGGGACAGAAGACCGCCAATGTCGTGCTGGCCAACGCCTTCGGCGTACCCGCCCTGGCGGTGGACACCCACATCTTCCGGGTGGCCCGGCGCCTGGGCCTGTCCAAGGGCACCACGCCCGAAAAGGTGGAAGCGGACCTCTGCCGCGCCTTCCCCCGGGAGGACTGGATCGAGCTGCATCATCAGCTCATCTTCCACGGACGGAGAACCTGTGATGCCCGGCGCCCCGACTGCGCGGCCTGTCCCCTGCTGGACCTTTGCCCCACGGGGCTGGGGCAGATGGTGGATCCGCATTCGGGTGTGAGGTTCACCCCTGCTCCAGAAGGCCTGCGTCCTTCTGGAGTGAAGGAAAGAAGCGCGTCAGAAACGGCTTTGCAGTCGCAATCTCTTGCCTCACTCGGGGGGCGTCCGCGCCCCCCGAGCCCTGCACCCAGCCATGGGCAAGGCACCCCTCAACGCATCCTCAGCCTCGTCCCCTCGGTCACGGAGCTGCTGGTGCAGTGGGGACTCGCGGCCCGGCTCGCGGGGCGCACGCGCTACTGCATCGAGCCACGCTGGATCCGCAACACGGTCCCCTCGGTGGGCGGCACCAAGGATCCCGACCTCGGTCGCATCCGCGATCTGGCGCCGGATCTGGTGATCCTCGAGCGGGACGAAAACCCGAAGGAAGTCGCCGAAGATCTCACGGCCCTGGGCATTCCCTGGCTGGCCCTGGAGATCCGCACGGTGAAGGATTGCGCCGCGGCCCTGCGTGACCTTGGGCATCGGCTGGGCGTGCCCGAAGCGGCCGAGGCTCGCGCCGCCGCGCTGGAAGCCGCACTGAAGGGACGCCGTCGCAAGGGCCCCCGGGCCCTGGTCCTGATCTGGAAGGATCCCTGGATGAGCGCCGGGCCCGATACCTACCTGGGCGATCTGCTGCGCCAGGGCGGCCTCACGCCCATCGGACCCGACCGCTATCCGGTGCTGTCCGACGATGATCTGGAAGCCCTCGGGCCCCAGGTGATTCTTCTGCCCACCGAGCCCTACCGCTTCAACGGCCGGCATCAGGCCGAGTTGCAGAAGCGCTTCCCGGAGGCCATCGTGCGCCGCGTGGACGGGCAGGCCCTCACCTGGTACCTCAGCCGCACGGAGGCGGGGTTGGACCTGGTGCGGAGCTTCCGTTAGGGTGGTGATGACCCTTCCAAAGGAATGCCCATGCCGCGCCCGCTTTGGACCGCTCTCGCCTTGACCCTGTCCCCCTGGGCGCTCCTGGCCCAGGGCATCTACCAGAATGCCAATTCGCCCACGGATCCCATCTGCCCGCGCCTCGAAAAGGACAAGACCTCCCTGAATTTCGGCGCGCCGGGGCCCGGCACCACCGGCGGCATGATCGGCGCGGACAGCACCAGCAAACTCTACTACCAGCAGGGCCGCCAGTACTTCCCCCAGGGCCAGCGCAAGTCCGTGGCCACCTTCGCCGCCTACGACGAGAAGGCCAAGGGCACCTCCATCGCGGCGCTGAAAGGGAAGGTGGTCCTCGTGGGCCTCTGGAGCGTCCGCTGCGACCCCTCCGCCAAAATGCTCATGGAATTCGCCAGCCTCTACCCCAAGCGGGAACAGTTCGGCTTCGAGATCCTCGCCGTGAACTTCGACCAGAACCAGCAGGATGGCGGTGGAGGCATCGAAGGGGGATGGCGGGCCATCAGCAAGTTCAAGATCAAGAACCGGCAGTTCTTCGATGCCAGCCATATGCCGGTCTATACGCCCGGCCTGGGCAAGGAGGGGGCCTCCAACTTCATGGATATCGTCCACTCCCTGCCGGCCATGTTCGTGATTGACCGCGAAGGCAACTTCGCCCAGCTCCACATCGGCTACAAGGACGGTTTCGTGGGCGAAGCCCTCCAGATGGCCCTCCGGGAACGGCTGGCCCCTCCACCGCCCGCCGCACCCAGCCCGGAAGCCGCGAAGCCCGCTCATCCGTAGCCTCACCTTCCGAGGTATCCTGTCCGGCAAGGCCGAACCGCCCGCCGGAGGATCCATGTCCCTTCCCCTGATCTGCCTGATGACGGCCCTGCCCGCCATGCAGGCTCCCGCCCCGGTGAACGAGGCCCAGGCCGTGCTCGAAGCCGCCCGGGCCAAGGCCAAGTCCGTGATGGACGCCCGCGCGGCCTTCATGAGGGCCGGGGGGAACTCCAAGGACTTCAAGGGGGACTGCACGAAGGAGCTGGCGGATCTGGAGGCCCGTCTCGCGGTGGAGCAGCGTCCCGACCTCCGCCACGCCCTCCTGATCAGCAAGCTCTACCACCTGCAGCTGGCGAAGCTCGCGCCCTCACCGGCCCTCCTGGATCAGGTCCGGAAAGAGGTGCCTCCCACCGCCGCCGCCTGGGGTGTGGACATGGGATTGATCCTGCAGCTCGCCGACGAAACGGTGCCGGGTTGGGGACCGTACGTGACGGAAGCCCGCGTCAAGCACCCCGATCCGGGCCTCCGGCGCCATCTGCTCTTCGAGTACTTCTGGGACCGCCTGGACGCCAGGGACGAGTCCGCCTGGAAGCCCGCCTACGCCACCCTCCAGTCGGAGTTCGCGGATTCGCGCCAGGCCAAGCAGGCGAAGGAGCTGCTCGAAAGCGAGCAGAAGACCGGCATCGGCCGCCCCGCCCCCACCTTCAGCCTGGGGGCCCTGGACGATCCGAAGACCACCTACACGCTGGACAGTTTCAAGGGCCGCTATGTGCTCCTCGACTTCTGGGCCACCTGGTGCCCGCCCTGCCGCGCCGAAATGCCCCTCATGCATGCCGCCTGGTCGAAATTCAAGGCCAAGCCCTTCGACATCCTCTCCCTTTCCTTCGATCGCCGGATCGAGCACATCGCGCCCTACCGCCAGCAGGCCGCCACGCCCATGCCCTGGAAGCACGCCTTCATCGAGCGCGGATTCCAGAACCCCGTGAGCGATGCCTACGGCGTGAAGGGCATCCCCAAGCCCCTGCTCATCGGGCCCGATGGAAAGATCGTGGCCAGCGGCTCCGAACTGCGGGGCGCGAACCTGGAGAAGACACTGGAGAAGTTCCTGGGCAAGTGAGCACTCGGCTGAATTCGCTGCGCGAATTCAGATAGGAAGCGGGCCCGCATTCGCGGGCCCGC
>JAUXSE010000041.1 GCA_030681515.1 Geothrix sp.
TTGGCATTGCCACCACCCATCGCGGGATTTCCTCCACGTCACCCCTCCGCCTGCGGCTCCGGGGTGACGTTCCGGCCGCGCGAATCCCTGGCACGGCGCTGATCCGCTCCGGCAGTCCACTGGACTGCCTCCACGGGCGCCTACCTGCCAGGGATTCAGCGACTTCAAATCCCGTTAGCCCTCTAAAGATTTGGCCGCCTTGCGGCGGCCAAAATGGTAGGGCTAACGGGATTTGAACCCGTGTTACCGCCGTGAAAGGGCGGTGTCCTGACCCCTAGACGATAGCCCCCTGGGGTGGAACTTGGTGGGCCCAGCGCGACTCGAACGCGCGACCAACGGCTTAAAAGGCCGCTGCTCTACCGACTGAGCTATGGGCCCTTGCCGGTGGGTCCGGGGCCGCGAACCCTCGAGCGCGCGGTGCACGCGAGCGTGCGGTGCCCGGATGGGCAGGAGGATCAGTGTGCCCGTGAAGGGCCAAAAGGTCAACCAGGGAGCGCGTCCCAGCCATGGGTAGGGGCTGCGCTATCGCCGGCCCGGATTCGCTCCCAGCAGTGGTGCGAGGAAGGTTCCGGGATAGATGCAGCCCTCGGTGCGGTCGGGTCCGGTGCTGAGGTAGGCGATGGGCACGGCGACGCTTTCGGCCAGGGCTTCCAGGTAGGCCTGGGCCTCGATGGGGAGCAGGCGGTGGTCGGTGATGCCGCGGGTGCTGCCCCAGCCCTTGAAGCGCTTCACCTCGGGCCTGAGCTCAAGCCAGTCGGCGGAGCAACTGGGCAGCTTGGTGGTGAGGGTGCCTTCGCCGGTGCGATAGCCCACGATGAGGCCCACTTCGTCCATGCCGTCGAGCACGTCGAGCTTCATGATGGCGAGGCCATCCACGCCGTTGGTGCGGCAGGCGTGGGCGGTGATGGGGGCGTCGAACCAGCCGCAGCGGCGGGGCCGGCCCGTGGTGGTGCCGAATTCGCGGCCCACTTCGCGCAGGCGGTCGCCGGTGGCGTCCAGCAGCTCGGCGGGGAAGGGGCCGGCGCCCACGCGGGTGGTGTAGGCCTTGGCGATGCCCAGGATCTTGTCCAGGGCCTTGGGGGGCAGGCCGGTGCCGGTGAAGAGGCCGCCCAGGCTGCAGTTGCTGGAGGTGACGAAGGGATAGGTGCCGTGATCAATGTCGAGGAGGGTGGCCTGGGCGCCCTCGAAAAGGAGGCTGTCGCCCCGTTCCCAGGCGGCCATCAGGTGGCCCTGGGCATCGCCGATGAAGGCCAGGAAGGGTTCGGCGGTGCGCAGCAGGCCTTCGACGATGGCCTCCAGGTTGGGCAGGAGGACCTCGGCGCCCAGGCGCAGCTTGACCTCCTCGTAGCCGGGGTGGATGCGTTCGGCCAGGGTTTCGGGATGGCGCAGATCGCCCAGGCGCACGCCCATGCGGGCGGCCTTCATTTCGTAGGCGGGGCCGATGCCCCGGCCGGTGGTGCCGATCTTGGCGCCCACCTTGTCGGCCCGGACCTCGCGCCACTGATCGAGGGCGATGTGATGGGGCAGGATGATGTGGGCCTTTTCGGAGAGCAGGAGACGGCCCGTGAGGTCGAAGCCCCGGGCCCGGAGGCGGTCCAGCTCCTGCTGGAAGACCTCGAGGTTGAGCACCACGCCATTGCCGACGACCAGGAAGCAGCCCGGATGCAGGGCGCCGCTGGGCACCTGATGCAGGGCGATGCTCTGGCCGTCCACCACCACGGTATGCCCGGCGTTGTTGCCGCCCTGGAAGCGCACCACCTGGCGGAAACCGGGGCTGAGCAGGTCCACGACCTTGCCCTTGCCCTCATCCCCCCATTGGAGGCCCAGGATCGCCAGATTGGTCCTAGCCAGGCTCATGTCGCCCCCCCAGCCCTCCAGTCTACCGGTGGACCCGGCGCCTTCCCAGTCGAAAGGAATGCCGGAAGGCGCTACCCTGTTAGATCGCCCCGGAACCATCCTGGCTCCGGAGCCATCCCTCAACCCGGAAGGGTGTCCCGTGTTCGAAAAGTTCACCGAGAAGGCCCGACGCGTGATGTTCTTCGCCCGCTACGAGGCGAGCCAGTTCGGCGCGGAAAGCATCCAGAGCGGCCATCTCCTCCTGGGCCTGCTGCGGGAGTCGGAAAAGACCAGCACCCAGCTGCTCGAACGCATGGGCGTGCCGGTGAGCACGCTGCGGGAGCGCCTGGTGGCGGCCCTGACCCCCAAGGACAGGAAGATCACCCCCAGCAGCACCAGCATAGACATCCCCATGGAGGAGGAGGTCAAGCGCATCCTCCAGCACGCCACGGCGGAAAGCGCCAAGCTCAACCACAAGCACGTGGGCGCCGAGCACCTGCTCCTGGGGATGCTCAAGGAGGAGGGCTGCCTGGCGGGGCGCCTGCTGAAGGAATCCGGCGCGGATCTCATCGCGGCCAAGGAGATCCTGCTGGAGAGCGGCAAGGAGGAAAAGATCGCGAAGAAGAAGAAGGAGCACCCGCTTCTTTCAGAGTTCGCGCGCAACCTTTCCGAAATGGCCGAACGCGGCATCTTCGACAACCTCATCGGGCGGGACGCGGAGGTCGAGCGCATCGTCCAGATCCTCAGCCGCCGCCGGAAGAACAATCCGATCCTGCTGGGCGAGGCGGGCGTGGGCAAGACCGCCATCGTGGAGGGCCTGGCCCAGAAGATCCACGAGGGCGTGGTGCCGCCGAGCCTGGCCGACAAGCGGATCTACGCCCTGGATCTCAGCCTCGTGGTGGCGGGCACCAAGTACCGCGGCCAGTTCGAGGAACGGCTGAAATCCATCATCGCCGAGGCCAGCAAGGATACGAGCGTGGTGCTCTTCATTGACGAGATCCACAGCCTCATCGGCACCGGCGCCGCCGAAGGCAGCCTGGACGCGGCCAACATCCTGAAGCCGGCGCTGAGCCGCGGCGAGATCCAGTGCATCGGCGCGACGACGCACCGGGAATATGCCAAGTACATTGACAAGGACCGCAGCCTGGTGCGCCGTTTCCAGCCCGTGACGGTGAACCCGCCGGACGAGGCCGAAAGCCTCCGCATCATCGAGGGCATCCGGGACCGCTACGAGCTGTTCCACCGGGTCCGCTACACGCAGAAGACCATGGAGGCCTCGGTCTACCTGTCCAACCGCTACATCACGGACCGCTTCCTGCCCGACAAGGCCATAGACCTGCTGGACGAGGCCGGCGCCCGCGTGAAGCTGCGGGTGGGCCCGAGCGGCGGCGCCAAGGAAGGGCACAGCCACGAGGAGGAACTGCACCGCGTCATCAACGAGATGAACGAGGCCGTCCTCAGCCGCGACTTCGAGAAGGCGGTGCTGCTCCGGCAGAAGGAGCTGCAGCTCCGCGATGAGATCCAGAAGGACCGCACCGAACTTACGGAAGAGGATTACGCCCGCTTCCCCGAGGTCACCGAGCAGGACATCGAGGACGTGGTGGCCAGCTGGACCGGCATCCCCGTGAAGGCCCTCAAGGGCGATGAGAAGGCCAATCTGGTGAACATGGAGCCCCGGCTCAACGAGCGCGTCATCGGTCAGCCCGAGGCGGTGAGCGCCGTGGTGCGCGCCGTGCGCCGGGCCCGCACCGGCCTCAAGAACCCGAACCGGCCCATGGGCTCCTTCCTCTTCCTCGGCCCCACGGGCGTGGGCAAGACGGAGCTGGCCAAGACGCTGGCGGCCTTCCTCTTCGGGGATTCGAAGAAGATGATCCGCTTCGACATGTCCGAGTACATGGAGAAGCACGAGGTCTCCAAGCTGCTCGGGGCCCCCCCCGGGTACGTGGGCTACGAGGAGGGGGGCATGCTCACGGACCGCATCCGGCGGAATCCCTACTGCGTGCTGCTCTTCGACGAGATCGAAAAGGCCCATCCCGACCTGATCAACATCCTGCTGTCCATTTTCGACGATGGCCAGGCCACGGATGCCTTCGGGAACCTGGTGGACTTCAAGAACACCATCATCATCATGACGTCGAATGTGGGCAGCCGGGAGTTGCTGGTGGAGAAGAACCTCGGCTTCGCCGAGCAGGATGGCCGTCCCGATGCCAAGACCGGCGACGCCATGAAGGTCCTGAAGCGCACCTTCCCCCCCGAGTTCCTGAACCGCATTGACGAGATCGTGGTGTTCAACCGCCTGGGCGATGACGAACTGCGCAAGATCGTCCGCCTGCTGGTGGAGGATCTCAACCTCACCCTCCAGAAGCACAAGCTGTCCGTCGCCCTGACGGACGCGGCCTGCGACTGGCTGGTGAAGACCACGATGCGCGACCGGGCCTATGGCGCCCGGCCCCTGCGCCGCGCCATCCAGAAGCAGGTGGAGGACCCCCTCGCCGAGCTGATGGTCGGCCAGGAGGCGGTGCTTTCCGGCGTGGTGAATTTCGATCTGGTGGACGAGAAACTCGTCCCCACCCTGTCTGATTCCGGAGACGTGGCCACTGGCCAGGAAACCCATCTGGTCGGAGTGCCTGAATGACGCAACAGAACAGCGCCTGGAACCGGGTCCGCTCCCGGTGGATGCCCTTCGCCCTGGTGGCAGGCATCGCCTTTCCCCTGGTGGCCCAGGACATCGAGCCCATCGTCGCCATCGAGGTGCTCGGCGCCCAGAAGCAGACGGCCGAGACGGTGATCTTCAAGTCCGGCCTGAAGGTCGGGGATGATCTGCGCAGCGTGGACTTCAATGCCGTCATCGAGAAGCTGTGGTTGAGCGGCTCCTTCGACGACATCAAGCTCGAGCTGGAGGACGCCAAGGGCGGCAAGAAGGTGGTGATCCGCATCCGGGAGCGCCCCCTGATCAAGGAGATTGACTACCGCGGCGGCACCGAGGTGGGCCTCACCAACATCAAGGACAAGGTGAAGGAGAAGAAGCTCACCATCAACCCGGATACGGTGTACGACCCCGAGTCGGCCCGCAAGATCAAGAACTTGATCGTGGACCAGGCCGGGGAAAAGGGCTTCCGCAACCCCGTGGTGGACATCACCCTGGAGCCCATGGCGGGGGGCGTGGCGCGCCTGGTGTTCGACATCAAGGAGGGCGGCAAGGCCAAGATCTACACGGTGGCCTTCAAGGGCAACCAGGTGTTCTCCAGCTCCCAGCTCCGCGGCGTCATGGCGAAGACGCGCCGGCACTGGATGTTCAGCTGGCTCACCACCCACGACCTGCTGGTGGACAAGAACCTCGAAGAGGATCTCGAAAACGTCAAGAAGGCCTACTGGAAGCTGGGCTACAAGGATGTCTTCGTGGGCAAGCCGATCATCGAGGTCGAGGACCGCACCACCGCCAGGCAGAAGAAGAAGAACGAGAAGCGGGTGAAAGAGGCGAAGTCGCCCAAGTACGATCTCCGGGCGACCCTCACCATTCCCATCCTGGAGGGCGAGCGGTTCTTCGAGGGCACCTTCAAGGCCGAGGGCGGCAAGCTCTTCCGGGAGAATTTCTACGCCGCGAAGTACGCGGAAGTGAAGCGGGACAACAAGTCGTTCCTGCGCAAATTCTTCAACATAAGGCCCTCGCTGGAGGCCCCCAAGCCCGGCGCCAAGCCCGCGCCCTTCGACCTGGACGCGGTGAACCAGACCGTGGACAAGCTGAAGGAGGCCTACAGCAACCAGGCCTACATCATGTTCCGGGCGGAGAAGAAGTTCGACATCCGCGAGGAGGGCGGCGTCAAGAAGGTGGACACCACCCTCAAGCTGGACGAGGGCGAGGTCTACACGGTCCGGAAGATCGAGTTCGAGGGCAACCTCACCACCAAGGACAAGGTGCTGCGCCGAAGCATGTTGATGCGGGAAGGCGATCCCTTCCAGACGGACCGTTTCAAGGACTCGCTGCTGAGCATCAGCCAGCTCAGCTTCTTCGACGTGAAGAGCTCCGAGCCGAAGGTGGATCTGGTCCAGGACAAGCCCCAGGTGGATATCGTCATCCGCGGCGAGGAAGCGGGCGTCAACGAGCTGCTCTTCCAGGGCGGGTATGGATCGCTGTTCGGGTTCTCCCTGGGCGTGAGTTTCTCCACCCGCAATCTGGGCGGCGGCGGCGAAACGCTGTCCGTGAGCTACAACGGGGGCGCGTTCTCCAGGAGCATCTCCGTGGGCTTCACGGAGCCCTACGTCTTCGACCTTCCCTACTCCTTCTCCACCTCGGTGTCGGACGGATCCGCGGACTACGATGCCTCCCGGGTGGGCATCGCCAACGCGTACAAGCAGTTCACCCGCAGCCTGGGCCTCTCCGTGGGCGCGCGCCTCAGCAACTGGCTTCCCGCCCAGTCCTGGGCCTTCTTCACCACCTACTCCACGGGGTACAGCTTCCGCCTGATCCGCATCGAGGGGGGCCGCAACTTCTACTTCCGGGATATCCCGAACCAGCTCACCTCCACCTTCAGCCAGAGCCTGGCCTACAGCACGGTGAACCACCAGTTCAAGCCCACCCAGGGCACCCGCCTGTCCTTCGGACTGGAGTACGGGGGATGGCAGTTCGGCGGCGACAAGCCCTTCCTGCGCGCCACCTGGGACTTTGCCAGGTTCGCCAACGTGGCCGACCGGCACATCTTCGCCATGAACCTGAGCTACGGCTACCTGAAGAACCTGGGCCGCGAGGAACTGCCGCTCTACGATCTCTACCGCCCCGGCGGCGAGAACAGCATCCGCGGCTATCGCTACGGCCAGGTCGGATCCGTGCTCCTGGACAACAACGGCTTCGCCGTGGTGGTGGGCGGCAACAAGCAGTTCATCGCCAACTTCGAGTACCAGTTCAAGATCGCCGACCAGTTCCGGCTGGTGGCCTTCTACGACGCCGGAAACGCCTGGAGCACCGGCACCAGGATCTTCAGCAGGGACCTGATCACCTACAGGGATACCCTCACCGGAAACACCTACTCCTACACCAACCCGGCCCTGGTGCGGTCCGCCGGACTAGAATTCCGCTTCTTCCTGCCCATCAGCCCCGCGCCGCTGCGGCTGATCTGGTCAAGGAAACTGAATCCCTATCCCTTCGACACCCAAGGCAGCAGCGACTTCCAGTTCTCCATCGGGACCACCTTCTGATTTCCCACTGGGGCCCGCGCCGTTCCGCGCTACAATGGCCCTTTTCGCCCTGGAGCCTCCCATGCGCTTGCTCGCCCCGTCCGTGGCCGCCCTCTGCCTGTCCGCCGCCCTGTCCCTTCCGGCCGCCGCGCAGGAGGCCCCCCGCTTCGCCTTCTTCAGCATCAATCAGCTGGTGCGCAGCTCGAAGAAGGCCGGCGCCATCTTCTCCGAACTGGAAATCACCGGCAAGGGCCTCCAGGAGAAGCTCCAGGCCAAGGGCCAGGAGCTGCAGACGCTCCAGCAGCAGCTGAATTCCCCGAGCCTGGACCCCGAGAAGAAGGAGGTCCTGGCCAAGAAGTACCGCGATGCGGAGTTCGAGGCCAAGAAGATGCAGGAGGACAGCCAGGGCGAGTACCAGCGCGTGGAGAAGAAGGTGGGCGAGGCCATCACCAAGCTGGCGCAACCCATCGTCCAGCAGCTCGCCAAGGAACAGAACCTTCAGATGGTCCTGTCGGATCAGGCCGTCAACATCCTGTCCTGGGCGGATGAAGTCTGGATGAAGGGCTTCACCGCCGAGGTGGCCAAGCGCCTGGATGCCAGCGAAGCCGCCGCGCCCGCCGCTGCCGCGGCAAAGCCCGCCGCGCCGAAGCCTGTCGCGCCGAAACCCGCCGCGCCCAAGAAGTAGTCCCGTCCCCGCTCGACGGGCCCGAAACCATGACCGCCACGCGACGGCTGCTCCTGCTGCTCACCGGGATCAACCTGGTGAACTACCTGGATCGGTATGTCGTCGCGGCGATTCTCGAACCCCTCGGGAAGGAACTGCATCTCAGCGATGCCCAATTGGGGCGCCTGACCTTCGTCTTCATCGCGGTGTACATGTGTGCCGCGCCGGTCTTCGGCTACCTGGCGGACCGTTTCCACCGCCCCCGCCTCGTGGCCGGGGGCGTGGCGCTGTGGAGCCTGGCCACCGTGGGGGCGGCCTTCGTCCACAGCTACCCGGCCCTGCTGGTGACCCGGTCCCTGGTGGGGGTGGGCGAGGCGGCCTACGCCAGCCTGGGCCCCGCCATGCTGGCCGATGGCTTTCCCGAATCCGAACGGGCCAAGAAGTTCACCTGGTTCTACCTGGCCATCCCCGTGGGCAGCGCCCTGGGCTATGGTCTGGGCGGCCTGGTGGCGGGCGCCTGGGGCTGGCGGGCCGCCTTCCTGGTGGCAGGCCTCCCGGGCCTGGCCTTCGCCCTCTGGATGGCCTTCCAGCCTGATCCCGAGCGCGGCGCCATGGACACGGTCCGGGACGAGGGCGGGGGCGCGCCCTACCTCCAGCAGTTGAAACGCCTCTTCCACAACCGCATCTGGCTGGCCTGCACCGCCAGCTATGTGGCCTACACCTTTGCCATGGGCGGCCTGAGCACCTGGGGGCCCACGCTGCTGCAGCGGCGCTTCGCCATCAGCACGGCCAGGGCGGGGCTGGTCTTCGGCGGCCTGGCCGTGGTGACGGGCATCCTGGGCACCTTCCTGGGCGGCTGGCTCACGGACCGCTGGCAGAAGCGGTGGCCCGACGCCGGGGCCGGGATCTCCGGCATCACCCTGCTGGCGGCCACGCCCGTGGTGGCCTGGGCCCTGGGCACCCAGAACCTCGGGCTCGCCTACCTGATGTTCTTCCTGGGCATGTTCCTGCTCTTCGTGAACACCAGCCCCGTGAACGCCCTCACCGTCAGCAGCCTCCCATCCAGCATCCGGGCCACCGGTGTCGCCGTGAATGTGCTGCTCATCCACCTGCTGGGGGATGCCATCAGTCCCGAACTGGTGGGCCGCCGGGCGGATGCGCTGCACGCCGCGGGGATGCCGGGGGGTGACGCCCTGGCCCGCGCCCTGGTCCTGGTGCTGCCCGCCATTCTTCTGAGCGGCCTGTTCCTGTGGTGGGCCCGCCAGCGGCCCGCGAAGGCCTGACATGACGGCGAGCCGGACGGCGGGGTTCCTGGGCCGGATCTGGTTCCGCGCCCTCCGGGTGGAGGGGCCGGCCCTTCCGCCGGGCCCCTGCCTGATCCTGCTGAACCATCCGAATGGGCTGCTGGATCCCCTGGCGGCGGCGGCCCTGCTGGACCGCCGGGCGGGCTGGCTGGCCAAGGCCAGCCTCTGGAAGATCGTGCCGCTGCGGCCCTTCCTGGCGGCCTTCCGGGCCATCCCCGTGAGCCGGCCCAGGGACGGTGGCGCCACGCCGGAATCCATCCAGCAGAGTTTCCGCCAGGTCCACGAGAGGCTGGCCCGGGGTGGATCCGTGGCCATGTTCCCCGAGGGCGTGAGCCACAGCGGCGCCGACCTCGCCCCCCTCAAGACCGGCGCCGCCCGCATCGCGTTGTCCTGCCCGGTGCCCCTGGCCATCATTCCCGCCGGCCTGGTCTATGGGGATCGCGCCACCTTCCGGCACAGCGTCCTGCTGCGGCTGGGGGAGCCCATTGCCTGGGGGGATCTGGCGGGGCAGGGGCCCGAACCCGGCACGGTGAACACGCTGATGGCGCGGATCCGGGCCGCCCTCCAGCCGCTCACCCTCCATGCCGCGGATGTGCGCCGCCTGGCCCTGGCCCAGGAAGTGGCCTGGCTCATGGCCGAGGCGCCGGGCAGCCGGGCGGATCTGGAGGCCATCCGGCTGCGCGTCCAGGGGCTGCTGCCCCCCCTGACGCTCCTTTCCGAGGAAGGCCTATGCGCCCTGGAAGCCCGCGTCCAGGCGGTCCAGGCCTGGCTGCGGGCCAAGGGCCTGCGGCCCGATCAGGTGGGCCATCCCTATGCCGGCGCCGAGGTGCGCCGATGGCTGCCCGGGGCCGCGCTCCGGCTGGCGACGGCTGCGGCGCTGCTGCTCCCGGGCCTGCTGTGCTGGCCTCCGTACCGCCTGGCCGGATGGGTCGCGGAACACTTCACGGATGAAGGGGACCAGACCGCCACCCTGAAACTGCTGGGCGGCCTGCTGCTGCTGCCCCTCTGGGCCGCGGCCCTGTCCCTGGCGGCGGGTTTCCGATGGGGCTGGGGAGCGGCGCTGATCCCCCCCCTCGCCCTGCTGATGGCCGGGCTGGGCCTGCCGATCCTGGAACGGGCCCGCGAGGATCTCCAGGCCATCCGCGGCTTCCTCCGGCGCCGGGATCCCGCCGTGCCCGACCTGCTGGAGGCCCGGAGGCGATTGCTGGAGGCGTTTCCGGAGCTGAACGGCTGAACCCACGGGCACCGCAGGGAGCGGCACCCGTGGGTCCATGGCCTGGGTCTATCAGGGAAGCGGGTGGTAGATGCTCAGGGGTGTTTCGCCCGTGGTCATGGAATCAGGACTGGCGGGGAGCGTGATCGGCCAGTTGGTGGTGTCGAAGGGATCCGCCACATGGCCGTTCTGGAGCCAGATCTTCACCTGCTTGGTGCCCTCGGGGGTGTGGAGGACGGCATGGAGCGAGATGGCCGTGGGTGATCCGAACTGGAAGTGGCCTTCCGTGGGGCCCGTGGTCGCATTCACCGCGGGGGCCACCGATGCCTTGAAGGCCGTCGGGGAACCATAGAGGAAGGGCACGGTGGGCGTCGTGCTGCTGGCCAGGCGGATCTGGGTGTAGGCGGGGGCGATGTCTGCGCCCACCAGCCCGCGCCCGCCCAGGGCGTTGGCCAGATACTGAGTGTAGAAGTTGGTGATGACCGTATCGCCGATGGCCTCCTGGAGGACGACCCGTCCGGAAAGGCGGGAGGGAGCCACGGCGGAGAGGGGCGTGGTGACGGTGGCGGGATCGGTCGGGTCCACCAGGGATTGGGCCAGGACGAAGAAATTATGGTAGTTGGGGCTCCCGGTGGGCAGGCCAGCCGCTGCCAAGCCGTCATTCACCATCCCGGAGAAGGACGGACTCTCCTGGAGCAGGTAGACCAGGCGGGCGCCCGGGACGGACAGGGTGGCCTTGATGTTGGAGCCCCCGGTTTGAATCGAGTTTCCGGCCATGAAATAGGTGCCCACGATGGAACCCAGGCTGCGGCCGATGAAATGGGTGGGGCCCGCGGGAGCGAGGGCCTTGCCCGCGACGGACATCTGGGCCTGCAGGCTGGTGGGATCAACCGTGGGCTGCTTGAGCATGCGCTCCATGCGCCAGAGGTTGAACGCGGCCTGCTGCATGTTGGTGCGGGTGTTCAGGATGGAAGGAAGGCTGATGAAGTTGGACACCCATTCCGAAGAGGGTCGGCCATTGGCCAATTCGCCCTGCAGGGGCTGGTCAATGGCGATGATGGCGTACCCGGCCGAGCAGGCGGCCTCGGCCAGCAGGATGGTCTGTTCCTTGAAGCCGCCGATGCCGTGCTGGAAGATCACCACCGGGAAGGGCCCCGTGCCCGTGGCGGGGACCATCAGCAGGAAGGGGACATTGCGGGTCGTATGGTAGAAGCCCCGTGCGACGCCGGTGGCATTGCGGGATACCTGGAGGACACCCGTGCCAGGCGCCACGGCATTGCCGGGATTGTAGAGGTTGACGGGGGCCCCGGTGGTCAGGTCGCCCGAAAGGGGCTTGGAGGCGATGCCCGCCACCACGGCGGGATCCATGTTCAGATCGCCGCTCTGGAAGGTGCCGGTGATCACCGCGCCCACGGAGGCACTGGCCGGCACGGGGGTGATACCCCAGGCCGTGGCGGTGTTCGTGAAGTAGGTGCTCACGGTCGTCGGCGTGCTGGCCTGGATGGTCGTGCTGGCCGCATTGCTCCAGACCCGCGATTCCGTATTGGTTGCGGCGAAGGTGCCCCCGTTATTGGCCCAGGCCCAGAGGAGGGTTTCCACGGGCGCCGTGCTGGCCGCGCTGGCCAGGTCCGAGCGCATGAACCCCGCCCCGGTGGTGATGTAGCGGCCGAGGAGGGTGAGATCCCCCCGGGAGGCGATGGTGGTGGTGGCACTGGCGGCGATGAGATCGTTCATCACCTTGGCATAGCCGGAGAACTTGATGGGATTGGTGGCGCTCTGGGGCAGGAGGGGGTTGACCAGGACATTGGCCCGCACCGGTTCCAGGGCGGCGAAGGCCCCGGTGAGGGGCACGGTGGACTTCAGGGCATCGAAGTAGACGGAGGCGTTGACAGGCAGGCCCGTGGCCACGTCCTTCACCCGGTTGGTCACCACATAGAGGTACCGCGAGGCGGGAAGCAGGGGGAGCTTGGGGAACAGGTGCAGATCGGTGCCACCGGCGGTGTATTTGAAGGTGAAAAGCGCGGACAGGTCCGTGAATCCGAGCGGCGCGTCCTCGGTTCCGGCCGCATCCGGGGTGAGCTGGAACACCTTGATGTTGGCCGCGGTGACTGTGGCTGGATCCACCGGGGCGGCGAACCGGATGTAGATGGGCGCATTGACCCCGGAGACCGCGTTGGTACCTCCCACCTCCCGGACATTCACGAAGGCCAGGCCCTTGTCGGGAGTGAGGGGGACGCCGGGGTTCACCGCCAGAGCACCGGCCGGAGGCGTCGTGGTGTTGAACACCACGCTGGTGGTCGTGGCCGTGGCCAGCACGTTCGGAAGGGGGATATTCCCGGTGGACGGATCGAAGATGGGCGTATTCGAACTGACCGGCGTGGTTCCGCTGCTGAGGATGGGCGTCGAGGAATCGCCACCTCCACAGGCCACCAGGACGAGTAGGGCGGCGCTGACGGCCGCGCGGTTCAAGGTTGAACGCATCGCATCACCTCATGAATGGGTTGAAGAGGACGGGGAATGGGTCTTCAGACAATAGGGCGCCCGCCCGCGAATTGCTACATAAAAGCAGAGGCCCCCGAGGGGGCCTCTGCTTGACTCAGGGTAGGCTAATCGGTGACCGCAAAGACGACCTTGTCGTTCTTGAACCGGCTCACGGTGATGAGCTCCACCGTGGCGGTCTGCTTGTCTTCGCTGAGGGTGAGCTTGTAGTGCTCGTCCTTCAGGTAGGAGCCCGGTACGACATTCACCTTGCCGATCTTCTTCAGGCCCAGGTCGGCGGCCTTGATGGTGATGGTCTTGGCGGAGCGGAGGTCCAGGTGCTGGGTGAAGACCTCGTCGCCCCATTTCTTGCCCGCGCGGTCCTTGGCGAAGACGGGGATCTCGATGACGCCCTCGGCCTTCAGCTTGTCGCGGGTGCCGATGACGTAGTGCAATGAATTCAGGCTGGCCAGCTGGCCGGCGTTGTCGGCCTGGAGCTTGGTGCGCTCTTCGATGAGGTTGCTGCGCTCGCCCTGGAGGGTGGTGATCTCCTCCTCGATCTTCTGCTTCTGGCTTTCCAGATCGGTGACTTCCTCCTGCAGCTTCTCGTTCTGGGCCACGGCATCGTCGCGCTCGCCCTCGACCTTTTCGCGCTCCTGGCGCATCAGATCGTTGGGGGTGATCTTGGCCCTGCCCTGGGCGACCCAGGTGCCGTAGGTGCCATTGGCGTAGAAGTGGTAGACCTCGAAGCCCGGCACCAGCTTCTCCATGATGGCCACGCGGCTCACCAGCTTCTTGGCTTCGGATTCAGGCACGCCCTTCTTCTTCAGGAAGCGCATGGACATGCCGTAGTGGCTGTCGTTGAGCTTGGCCAGGTCGGGCTTGGGCAGGTCGGCCTTGAGCTTGGCCAGCTTGGTGTTCAGCTCCTTGATCTCCTTGTCCTTGTCCAGCACTTCCTGGAGCAGGGCCTGGTACGAGCTGTTCTTCTCGTTCTTGATGCGCTCTTCCAGGGCCTTCTTCTGCTCGTCCGTGAGCTGGAGGGTCTCGGCGTTGGGCTTGATATCGTTGACGCCGGCCTGGGCCAGCTTCTTCTGCTGGTCGCTGCCAGCCTGGTTCAGCTGCTGGCTGGCCTTGTCGGCCTCAGAGGCCTTCTGGGTCAGCTCGCGGATCTGAGGATCTTCCCGCTTGCAGGCGGTGGAGACCATCAGGAGGGACGCGGCCATCAATGCCAGGGCCAGCGTCGGGCGGCGGAATGGATTCATGGGTTCCTCCACAGGGGGGTGGTGTATGGCGCTTCGGAGACGGGGAACTTCCCACCTTAGTCCTCTAGGCTAGGACAAGGCAAGGTTTTGCGCGTCATCCGAAAGGTGTATGGAGGAGGAGGCCCGCGATACACTCATTGTTTCCTCCAGACCGATGTTTGGAGGTGTTCCGTAGGAGTCCGGCATGGCCACCCAGGGGCGACACCTGTTCACCTCCGAAAGCGTTACCGAAGGGCACCCTGACAAGATGGCGGATCAGATCTCGGATGCGGTGCTGGATGCGGCGCTGACGGATGATCCCCGCAGCCGGGTGGCCTGCGAGACCCTGCTCACGACCGGTCTCGTGCTGGTGGCGGGCGAGATCACCACCGAGACCTACATCCCCGTGGCGGCCCTCGTCCGCGATGTGGTCAGAGACATCGGCTACGACCACCACATCAAGGGGTTCGACCACGCCACCTGCGCGGTGATGGTGACCATTGACCAGCAGAGCCCGGATATCGCCATGGGCGTGGATACCGGCGGCGCCGGGGACCAGGGCCTCATGTTCGGCTACGCCTGCCATGACACGCCCGAGCTGATGCCCGCGCCCATCCACTTCAGCCACCTGCTGACGCGGAAGCTGGCCGAGGTCCGCAAGAATGGCCAGCTGCCCTGGCTGCGGCCCGACGGCAAATCCCAGGTCACCGTGGAGTTCGAGGGCGACAAGGTCAAGCGCATCCACACCGTGGTCATCTCCACCCAGCACGATGAGCACGTCACCCAGAACACCATCCGGGACGCCGTCCTCCAGGACGTGATCAAGGCCTCGCTGCCCCCGGAGCTGCTGGACGCCCAGACCATCTACCACGTGAACCCCACCGGGCGCTTCGTGGTGGGCGGGCCCATGGGCGACACGGGCCTCACCGGCCGCAAGATCATCGTGGATACCTACGGTGGCACCGGCCACCACGGCGGCGGCGCCTTCTCCGGCAAGGATCCCAGCAAGGTGGACCGCAGCGCCGCCTACATGGGCCGCTACATCGCCAAGAACATCGTGGCCGCGGGCCTGGCGGACCGCTGTGAGATCCAGCTGGCCTACGCCATCGGCGTGGCCGAGCCCGTGTCCATCGCCGTGGACACCTTCGGCACCGGCCAGGTATCGGACGAGGCCATCGCCCGCGCCGTGCGCGAGGTCTTCAGCTGCACCCCCAAGGCCATGATCGAGGCCCTGGACCTGCGCAAACCCATCTACCGCGCCACCGCGGCCTATGGCCACTTCGGCCGCCCCGGATTCAGCTGGGAGAAGACGGATAAGATCGAGGCGCTTAGGAAGGCGGCGAAGTAGGCTTCGGGCTTCAGGCTTCAGGCTTCAGGCTTCAGGCTTCAGGAAGAGATCCCTGATGCGCCGCTGCGCGGCGCGGTGATTGTCTAGTGCGGCGCCGACCCAACTGAGCGGCCCAAAGGCAAACGCTTGGCGCGGCCCCGCAGGGCCGCATCCGCATTCAGCCTGAAGCCCAGAGCCTGTAGCCAGGAGCCTATCCCGCCACCTCCACCCTATTCCGCCCGCCCTGCTTGGCGCGGTACAGGGCCTCGTCGGCGTGCTTGAGGAGGTCCTCGGCACTGGGGACATCGCCCTGGCCATCCCGGGCGGAGACACCCAGGCTGGCGGTCTTTTTGAGGGTGACCCCATCCAGGTGGTGTTCGAGGTCGGCGAACTTCTGGCGCAGGTTTTCCGCCACCAGCGTGGCGGCGGGGATGTCGGTGTGGGGCAGCACCAGGGTCAGCTCCTCCCCGCCGTAGCGGGCGGCCAGGTCCGTGGCGCGCACGCTGGCCTTCAGCATGGCGCCGATGTTCCGCAACACCTCGTCGCCCATGGCGTGCCCGTGGGTATCGTTCACCTGCTTGAAGTGGTCAATGTCTATCATCACCACGGCCAGCGGCGTCTTGTAGCGGCGGGCCCGCTGGACTTCCTCGTCCAGGCGCGTCATGAGCCGGCGGCGGTTGGCCAGACCCGTGAGCACATCGGTGACGGAGAGCGCTTCGAGCTGGGCGTTCTTTTCGCGCAGTTCGTCCTGCAGCAGCTTCAGCTTGGTGTGGATGCGGACCCGGGCCAGCAGCTCCTTTTCGTGGAAGGGCTTGGTGACGTAGTCCGAGGCGCCCCGTTCGAGGATCTCGGCCTTGCGATCCAGATCGTCCTCGGCGGTGAGGATGATGACCGGGATCTGTTCCAGCTCCTTGCGGCTGGCCTTCAGGCCCAGGAACTTCAGGCCGTCGAAGCCGGGCATGACGAGATCGCAAAGCACCAGATCCGGCGGATTCTCCATGATGGTCTTGAAGGCGGTGAGGCCGTCCGAGGCTTCCATGAAATGCCCGTAGCTGCCGTCCTTCATGAGGACCGCCTTGATCTCGGCCCGGATCATGGCGTTGTCGTCCACGATGAGGATGCGGCCCGACATCAGATGTTCCCTGCGGTGGTCTGGAGCCGCCCCACCCAGTCCTTCCAGGCCGGGGCGTCAAAGGGAACCGTGGCTGGGAGATGCCGGCGCAGGGTCCGCGTGGCTTCCAGGGCGGGGGTCCAAAGGGATTCCGGCAGGCGCCCCGCGGCCTCCGCGCAGGCGTTCCGGCCTTCGGGCGTCTGGCAGACCAGCAGCCACTGGTGGCCGGCCTCCAGGGAGAGCCGCACCCGGTCGTCCCAGCTCCAGTCCGAACAGCCTCCCATCTCCAGATCATCCGGCAGGAAGCGGCCCTGGATGTTCCAGGGGTTCGCGGCCACGGATCCGCGGTGCAGGCTGGCGGGCAGGGGGCCGGACGCCGGGGTGCGCAGATGGGCCACCATCACCAGGCGATCCGGATGGGCCAGGGCCCTGAAGGCCGAGGCGTTCCGGTCCACCCGATCCGCCTCCGTGAGTCCGGGCAGGCCCCGATGGCTATCGAGGGTGGTGCCGCCCAGGCCCGGGAAATGCTTCAGGCAGCCCCGGACGCCCATGGATTCCAGCCCATGCAGGAAGGCCCCGGCGGCGGCGGCGGCCTCGGCGGGGTCCGGGCTGGCGGCCCGGTCCCCGATCCCGGCCTCGGGATGTCCGTCCCACAGGTCCACCACGGGGGCGAAATCCACGTTGAAGCCCAGCAGGCGCAGGCCCTCGCCCCAAAACCGGCCCCAGCGGGCGCAGGCCTCCGCTCCGCCCTGGGTCCAGATCTCGCGCAGGGGCGGCGTGGCCCCGACCCAGGGGCGCAACCGGCTCACGGGCCCGCCCTCCTGATCCAGCGCCACGGCCAGGGGCAGCTCCCTCCCGAACCGGCCCTGCAGGCCATCCAGCAGGGCCCGGCAGCGGGCCGGCCCCGTGGCGGGATCGGGGTCCAGGTTGCGGGCGAAAAGAATGAGGCCGCCGGGAGCGAAGGGGAGATCCACCTCCGCGGCATCGAGGCCCCGGAAGCCGGTCCAGAGAAGCTGCTGGGCGTGGGTCATCCCCTCACCTTAACCCGGAGGGCGAATTCCAGATGCCGGGCCAGGAGCAGGAATCCGGGGTCGGCCTCGCTGAAGGCCGAGCGGTCCTCGAATCCCAGGTAGAGCCACCCGGCGTGGCCCAGGGGGACCAGGCGTTCCTCCGGATACCCCAGGCCCGGCGGGGCGAGGGGGCCGGGCCCGGGGCGGTCGAGATGGGCCGGCAGGGGTCGGGGGCCCCGCCGTGTCGCGGCGCTCAGTTGGCCATCCTGGGTAGGCCGGTAGCAGGCCAGCCCATCCGGGGCCCAGCGGGCGTCGAGCCGGTCCAGCAGGGGCGCCAGGGCCTCCCCGGCGGAGTCCGCCGCAAGCCCCTGGAGGCTGAGATCGCAGAGGGCCAGGGCCTCCTGATGGGCCTCGTGAAGGTCGCGGGTGCGGCTCAGGATGCGCGTCTCCAGCTCCTCCCGGTAGGCGCCGACCTGCCGGACCAGGCGGGCGTGGTCCAGGGCCCGGTCGAGGACGGCCTCGATCTCGGAAAGCCGGAAGGGTTTCTGGATGAGATCGTAGGCCCCGCGCTTCAGCGCCTCGATGCTGGTATCCAGGGTGGCGAAGGCCGTGATCAGGATGCAGAGCGTCTCCGGGTGCCGCTGCCGGATGGCGGCCATGAGCTCCAGGCCCGAAAGCCCTCCGGGCATGTGGAGATCGGTGAGCACGATGGGAAACGTCCGATGGGCCATGCGTTCGAGGGCCTCCTCGCCGCTGGCCGCGGTGTCGGCGGTGTAGCCCTGGCCTTGAAGGGCTTCCAGCAGCGCGCTCCGGACCTCGGGTTCGTCGTCCACGAGGAGGATGGGATCCTGGATCATGGGGCCGGCCTCAGGTGGCCCGTGGTGCGTTCGAAGATCCGCGCCTCGATGAAGATGCGCAGCACCTCGGTGTCCAGCAGGTTCACCCGGGCCTCCTGCTCCAGGATCTCCAGGCTCCGCTCGATGCTCACCGCGGCCTTGTAGGGACGGTCCGCGGCCGTGAGGGCATCGTAGACGTCCGATACCGCCATGAGTTTGCTCTGGACCGGAATATCCGGCTCCGTGAGCTGCCGCGGGTAGCCCTTGCCGTTGAGCCGCTCGTGGTGGGCCCAGGCGATCTCGGGCACCCCCGCCAGTTCGCTGGTCCAGGGGATCTGGCTGAGAAACCGGTAGGTGTAGGTGACGTGGCTCTGGATCTCCTCCCGCTCCTGGGCGGACAGGCTTCCCTTGGGGATCTTCAGCAGGTCGAGGTCCCCGGGGTCCATGAGGATCCGGCGGTCCCCGGACCAGTGCTGGTAGGTGAGGTCCTGCATCAGGTCCAGTTCCTGGGCCACGTCCTGGGGCAGCACCGTGGGTTCGTTGCTTCGCCGCACCAGATCCATGAGCCGCCGGGTCTCCTCCTCCTGCTGGCGGAGCAGTCCCCCCACGGCCTCGTGATCGTAGGCGCGGCCCTTGCTCCAGGCGTCCAACATGCGGTCCCGCATGGATTCCAGGGTGCGCTGATGCAGGCGCTGGAAGATGCTCTCCAGGTGTTCGCCCTCGATCTTCTTGGCCTTCACCAGCACCTGCTCGCGGACCCCGACCTTCCCGAAATCGTGGAGCAGGCTGGCGTACCGGATCTCCCGGATCTGGATGGGGGTGAAATGCAGCCCGCCGTAGGGACCGTTGGGCGTGTGGTTGACCGCCTCCGCCAGGCCCACCGTGAGCTCCGCCACCCGGCTGGAATGCCCGGAGGTGCTGGGGTCGCGGGCCTCGATGGCGGTCACGGAGGCGTTCACGAAGCCTTCGAAGAGCCGTTCGATATCGTTCTTCAGCCCCAGGATCTCCTGGGTGCGGGTCTCCACCATGCGTTCCAGATTCTGCTGGTAGGCCTCGTTCTCGCGCAGCAGGCGGTAGTGTTCCAGGGCCCGCGCCAGGCTGGCCTCGATCTCCGCCAGCTTGAAGGGCTTCTGGATGAAATCGTAGGCGCCGCGCTTCAGGGCCTGGATGGCGGATTCCGTGGTGGCGTACCCGGTCATCAGGATGCCCATGGTGCGCGGATCCTCCTCGTGGACGGCCCGAAGCAGCTCCAGGCCGGACAGTCCGCCCGGCATGTTCAGGTCCGTGAAGATCACCGGGAAGTGCTGCTCCCGCACCCGCGCCAGGGCCTGGGTGCCGCCTTCGGCGCCTTCCGCCGCGTAGCCCTCGTCCACCATGGCCTCCACCAGGAGGTCCCGCAGATCCGCTTCGTCATCCACGATCAGGATGGGGATGGGGGGGGTAAGGGACACGCCGGCTCCGGATACGCGAGTCTCATCGGACCGGGGGGGGCGGGGGGCAAGTTTCAGAGAAGTCTGGAGCCTGACCCTACTGCACCGCCTCCGCCTCCACCAGGAGCTGCCCGTCGCGGATGTCCACCCGGGCCAGGCCGCCGGGCTGGAGCTGGCCCTGAAGGACCAGGCGGGACAGGGGATTCACCACGGCCTGCTGGATGAGGCGCTTGAGGGGGCGGGCGCCGTAGTGGGGATCGAAGCCCTCGGCGGCCAGCCAGTCCAGGGCGGCCTCGGGCACCTCCAGGCTGAGGCGCTGGGCCTGCAGCAGGGCCTCCACCCGCTTCATCTGGATGCGGGCCACGGCCTTCATGTCCTCCCGGCTCAGGGGCCGGAAGATCACCACCTCGTCGAGGCGGTTCAGGAACTCCGGCCGGAAGTGGGCGTGCAGGGCGTCCTGGATGGCGCCCTCGGCCCTGGAGGGATCGCCGCCGGCGTCGAAGATGGCCTGGCTGCCCAGGTTGGTGGTCATGAGCAGCACGGTGTTGCGGAAGCTCACCGTACGGCCCTGGCCATCCGTGAGGCGGCCGTCCTCCAGCACCTGCAGAAAGAGATCGAAGGTGCGCGGATGGGCCTTTTCCATCTCGTCCAGCAGGATCACCGCGTAGGGACGGCGGCGGATGGCCTCGGTGAGGCGGCCGCCTTCCTCGTAGCCCACGAAGCCCGGCGCGGCGCCGATGAGCCGCGTGGCATCGGCCTCGTGCGTGAACTCGCTCATGTCCATGCGGACCATGGCGTTTTCGTCGTCGAAGAGGAACTCGGCGAGCGCCCGGGCCACTTCCGTTTTGCCCACGCCCGTGGGACCGAGGAAGAGGAAGCTGCCGATGGGCCGCCTGGGATCGCCCAGGCCCGCGCGGTTGCGGCGCAGGGCGTCGGCGATGGCCGTGAGGGACTGGTCCTGGCCCACCACCCGCTCGCCCAGGCGGGTCTCCATGTGCAGGAGCTTCTCCACCTCGCCTTCGAGGATGCGGCTCACGGGGATCCCGGTCCAGCGGCTCACGATGGCGGCGATATCGGGTTCACCGACCTCCAGGCGCAGCATGGCGCTCTCCTTCGGCGAGACCGCCGCCAGCTGCTTCTCCAGGGCCGGCATCTCGCCGTACTCCAGCCGCGAGGCGCGCTCGTATTCGCCCTTCGTCTTGGCCTGGTCCAGCTCGATGCGCAGATCATCCAGCTTCTTCTGGATCGCACGCGCCCCCTCGATCACCTTCTTCTCGTTCTCCCACTGCGCCCGCAGCCCGCCCAGTTCCTCGTTGGTCTCCGCCAGCTCTTTTTCGATATCGGCCAGCCGCGCACGGCTGGCCGCATCCTTCTCCTTCATCAGGGAATGCCTCTCCAGCTGCAGCTGCATCTCGCGGCGCTCGCGGACGTCAATCTCCGTGGGCCGGCTGTCGAGCTGCATGCGCACGGCGCTGGCCGCCTCGTCCATGAGGTCCACGGCCTTGTCCGGCAGGAAGCGGTCGGCGATGTAGCGGTGGCTCAGCTGGGCCGCGGCCACCAGGGCCGCGTCCTGGATGCGCACGCCGTGGTGCAGCTCGTAGCGCTCCTTCAGGCCCCGCAGGATGGAGATGGCGGCCTCCACGCCGGGCTCCTCCACGAAGACGGGCTGGAAGCGGCGCTCCAGGGCGGCGTCCTTTTCGATGTACTTGCGGTACTCGTCCAGGGTGGTGGCGCCGATGCAGCGCAGCTCGCCCCGGGCCAGGGCCGGTTTCAGCAGGTTGGCCGCGTCCATGCCACCCGATACGGCTCCGGCGCCCACCAGCAGGTGCAGCTCGTCAATGAAGAGGACGACCTGGCCCTCGGCCTTCTCCACCTCCTGGATGATGCCCTTCAGCCGCTCCTCGAACTGGCCCCGGTACTGGGTGCCGGCGACGAGCGAGCCCATGTCCAGCCCCATGACCCGCAGGCCCTTGAGGCTTTCCGGCACATCGCGCGTGTGGATCCGCTGGGCCAGGCCTTCCACGATGGCGGTCTTGCCCACGCCGGGTTCGCCGATGAGTACGGGGTTGTTCTTGGTGCGCCTTGAGAGCACCTGCAGGACGCGGCGGATCTCCTCGTCCCGGCCGATGACGGGATCCAGCTTCCCGGCGGCGGCCAGGGCCGTGTAGTCCTTGGCGTACTTCTCCAGGCTGGCGAACTTCTCCTCGGCCTTCTCGTCCTCCACGCGCGAGCCCTTCCGGCCCTCGCGGATGGCCGCTTCCAGCGTCTTCCGGTCCAGGCCGAAGCGTTCCAGGGCCTTCTTGGCGTCCGTGTGGGCGTTGCTCAGGGCCAACAGCAGGGAGTCCGTGGCCAGGAAGCGGTCGCCGAGGCCCCGCCCCGTATCGCTGGCCACCTCCAGGAAGTGCCGGAAACCCGCCCCGATCTGCGGCTCCGAGCCTCCCACGGCCCGGGGCAACCGGGCGATCAGTTCCTCGGCCGCATCGGCCAGGCCCTGAATGGATTCCGGACTCAGCCCGGCCCGCTCCAGCAGGGGCCGCAGTCCGGATTCGGGGGCCAGCAGGGCCCCGAACAGGTGCTGGGGCACCAGCTCCGGATGCTGATCCCGGGCCGCCCGCTGCCGCGCCGCCACCAGCGCGTCATTGGCTTTCTGGGTAAAAGGGAGGAGGGACATGGTGAGGCCGATTCTTCCATGTTTTGTAGGCAGCCGTGAATCGGGCGTGTTGGGGGCTGGGATCTCCCGTGGCCCATTCATGGATCGAGGTGGCAATGTCTATCACATGCAACACAGGCCTGGCTTTTTTTCGGACCAATTCGGCAAGATTACATATCAGTGCATCTTTTTCATCGTAATCCTAACCTAATCACCCAGGTTCCAGAAAGTCATTGAGAACCGCACCATTGTTGGAACTTTGTGGGGTCATGGTATCACCCAATGGGTGATGACAAAGCGACCGAAATTCTACGATGTGGGCGGAATCAAGGTGGAGATC
>JAUXSE010000044.1 GCA_030681515.1 Geothrix sp.
GGCGCCCTTGCGCGCAGGCGCGCCAGGGCTGTCACCCCGCTGGGGGCACTGCCCTCCGGGTATCGCAAGCGTTGCTTGCTCCCGCTCGCTGGGGCTCGCGGACCCGGAGCCTCTCCCCAGACCCCCGCCACGTGGTGCCCACGAGCGTATTGGATGATCCAGCCATTTCGCGCGGGCACCACTAGATGCATCCGGTCTGGGCCCGGACGGCCGAAGGGGAGACGGACAGGCGCATCAATAGCTGTTCCGTGTTCCTGGCCAGGGCCCCCACGCTGAAGAGGGAGCAGACGCGCCTGCGCAAAGCCTCGGTCCGGAAAGCCCGCTCCTGTGGGGATTCCTGCATGAGCGTGGAAAGGGCCTCGGCGATGGCCCGGTCATCCCCGGGTTCCACGACGATTCCCGAGGGGCCCACCAGAACCTGCGCATCGCCCACCCGGGTGGTGACGCAGGGGATCCCGCAGGCCATGGCCTCGCCCAGGACATTGGGAAATCCTTCGTCAGTCGAGGAAAGCACAAGGATGGACAGGGCGTTGTAGGCGGCGGGCATTCCATCGCAGTTGCCCGGGAACTGCACCCGATCCCCGATGCCCAGGGATGTCGCCCTATCCATGAGGGAAGCCCTGTAGGCTACCGGCCCATCCCCCACGCAGATGAACCTTGCCGTGGGCCATTGCCGGGCCAGGCGGGCGGCCGCGCGGAGGAAGGTGGAATGGTCCTTCACCGGGTTCAGCCGCCCCACGATGCCAATCAGGGGGGCGCCGGAAGGAACCCCCCATACATCCCGCTGGGCGGCCCCCAGAGCCGGATCCGGACTGAATCGGGTCACGTCGAACCCATTGGCCACCACCTCCATGCGCGGCGCCTTCATGCCCATGGCCATGTGGTTGGCGCGGCCGGCCTCGGAATTGAAAATGATGAGGTCCGCGAACCTGGAGAGCCTGACCGTCACCCGGAGAAGCTGCCGGGATAGGCGATCCAGCTTCGTCAGATCCTGGCTGGTGCGCCGGATGCCCCAGACCACCGGTATTCGCAAGATGCGCCCCAGCAAAAGGATGGGGAGATTGCCATCCATGTATCCATGCACCACATCGGGCCGAACGCGACGCAGCAGGGACAGAAGCCTCGGGAGGGCGGACAGGTGGCCCAGGGCACCCCGGCGCTTGTGCAGGCAGTGCAACGAGATGCCCGGCAGGGCGGCCATCTCGGACCAGAGTTCCCCCTGGTTCCCGGTTCCGGGGCCGTAGAACACCGCCACATGGATCTCGAACCTGTCTTTGTCCATGTGCCGGACAAGCTCGTAGAGCTGCCGCTCCGCCCCATGGGCGACCAGGGAATGGATCAGGAACAAGACGCGCATCCGGGGAGCCATGGTTCAGGGAGCCCTCCCATTTCCATAGACGGTGTTCCCGCTGAGGGTGGCTCCGCTCCCCGCGACATTGTGGATCCCATACCCGCCATTCCCGGTGGCGGTGTTGGAGGAAACCACCGAACCGGCGCAGTCCTCCAGATAGATGCCGTCCACCGAGTTCTGGGTGGCCGTGTTGCCCGAGACGGTCGTATGGGTGGCCTGGGATCTGAGGACGATGCCGTTCCCTGCGGTGGTGGACACGATGTTGTTCGACACCGTGGTCCCATCGCAGGCGGAGACGCCCACGCCGACGCCATCGGAAGGGTTGATGCCACCCACCCCGTTGCCCGCGAAGGTATTGCCCGTGATCAGGAGCTGCGTCACAAAGGCGGAGGCCCTGTTCACGAAGGCGGGGCCCGCCGCCAAGCCCCCCCCCGCGTTGCCTGTGAATGTGCAGCCGGAGATGGTGATATGGGAGACGGTTTCCCCGGGGTTGGGCTCGATATCAATGCCGTATTCAGGGAGGATCCCCCCCGTGTTGGAAAACGTCGAATCCTTGACCAGGATTCCCGTGCCGCCAACGATTGACATGCCCTGGCGGCGATTGTGGTCGGCCCCGACCCGACAGAAGGTCACGTCCGTATTGGTGTTGGTGATGTAGAAACCGTCACTCCGGCATTCCCTCGCCAATACCCCCTGGACCACGATGTGCTGGGAGTCCTGGATCTGGATACCCATGCCCCCTTCACCCGCCGTCCCGATGTGGGTGCTCCGGTCCCCCTCCAGGGTGCCCCCGACGATGTTCACATGGCTGACGGACGTAACCGCAAGCAGGGTATACGACTGGGCGGAATTGGGAATGACCTTCAGGACCGCCCCCCCGGACAGCCTGAGGGTCATGTTATTCCTGAGGACGATGCCGTTGCGGCCGCTTTGAGCCAGGGCGTTCACCAGGTAGATCCCATCGGGCACCTGCACGGTGCCGCCCTTGCCCCCCACGGCATCCACGGCTTTCTGGATGGCCTTCGTGTCATCCGTGACCCCATCCCCTTTGGCGCCAAACAGGGCATCCTTCACATTCGCGATGAGGGTGGACGAAGGCACCGGAGCGCACGGATCCGAGACCTGGGGAGGCGTGGAAGGAATGGGGGAAAGGGCGTGTTCACCTCCCCCTCCACACGCCGAAATGACCAGGATGCATAGGCCGGCTAGTCCAAGCTTCCTGCCGCGCAGGGGCGTAATAGGCATCACAGCCTCTCGAAGTGGATTCAACACAGGATCCCTCAACGCGTCTGGCCGGGAATGGTCCCGCTGGCCGCATCCCGCTCCCCCCGGTGAACCCGATTCGACGGGGAACCCCGCATGTGGAACTTCATCAGGAATGCCTTCTTGTTATGGCGGTACTCCTCTTCGTCGTAGTCAGGGGTGGCGGCGAGGGCCCATTCCGCGTACTGGTGGATGGTCATGACGGGTTTCGCGGGGTTGCCCGCGGCAAGGACGCCCGGGGGCACATTCCGGGTCACCACCGATCCGGCGGCAACAATGGAATCCGGCCCGATGGTCACGCCGGGGAGGATGATGACCCTCTGCCCGATGACGCAATTGTCCCGTATCGTGATCCGGCCGTACTTGATCACGCTCTTGTAGCGCTCCAGGTTCCGGAAGACGTGGGTGCCGCCATCGTGGGTGACGAAGGATACGTCCCTGGCCATGGCGACATGGTGCCCGATGGTGATCAGGTACGGCTCGGATCCAAAATGGGGAAGGCTCGCCATCCTGCAATCCGCAGCGATGGTCAGCCCCGCTTTGCGGAGGCGCCAAAGGCGGAATTGAAAATAGATTGTTGTAAACCAATTAATGATTGACATTGAGAATTCCCTACGGATGCGAACCGACTCTCGTGAAGGAACCAGGTTGCAGTGTTGGGCTCAGCCCCGATCTTTCGCCTTCAGTTGCAAGTGATGAATTCGGATGGTACATCAAACGATGGACTAGCACTAGCATCGTTTTTTCAATAGCCTATGATATGGAATCATAGGCCAAGTAGGACAGCCTGCCCACTTTTAAATACCTGCGGGTTGTTTGCACTTGGGTTCCTTTCTGAGAAAGACGCACCGAGGAGATCTTCAATGGCACTGGACATGAGCTCCGTAACCCCCGAGATCCGTGGCTTCATCTCGCGGAATTTCCTCTTCAGTGACAAGGGGTTCCAGTACGGTGACGACGCGTCCTTCCTCGAAGAGGGCATCATTGATTCCCTGGGGATCATGGAACTGGTGGCCTTCGTGGAGAAGCAGTACAACATTTCCGTTGCCGACCACGAGCTCCTGCCTGGCAACTTTGATTCCGTGAGCAAACTGAGCTCGTTCATCGCCAGCAAATTGGTCAACGGTTCCTGACGGGGCCCTGGATGCTCGTTCACGAGTTCCTGACCCGTTCAGCCTCCCGCCTGCCGCGGAAGGTCGCCTTGGTCTGCGGCGAGCGACGCTGGACCTATGCGGAATTGGACGAGATGACAAACCGCCTCGGCAACGCCCTGGCCACTGGAGGGGTGCGGCGTGGCGACCGCGTGGCCATCCATCTCCCCAACTCCATCGAAGCCGTGGTCGGAATCTTCGCGGTGCTGAAGGCTGGCGGAACCTTCGTGCCCATCAACGCGTCAACCAAGCCCGAAAAGCTGACCTACATCCTGAACAATTGCCGCGCCAAGGCCGTACTGATGGAAGCCCGGACCAGCGGGCGCCAGGATCTGTGGGAAGGGGTTCCTTCTCTTACCCTCGGCGTCCTGTGTGGCCCCAAGGGGGAGAGCACGGATGCCCGCCTGCGACACTTCGAGGACATCCAGTCCAATGTTCCGGCGACACCCCTGCCCCTCGTCAACATTGACCTGGACCTGGCCTGCCTGATCTACACCTCGGGAAGCACCGGCGAGCCCAAGGGTGTGATGTGCGACCACAGCAATGTGGACTTCGCCAGCACATCCATCATGGCCTACCTGGAGACCCGGGAAGAGGACATCGTCCTGAGCGTCCTGCCCCTCTCCTTCGATTACGGACTGTACCAGCTCCTGATGACCTTCAAGGCGGGCGGAACCCTTCTGCTGGAACGGTCCTTCATGTTCCCCGCCCTGATCCTCCAGCGGATCCAGGAGGAGCGACCCACGGGATTCCCCGGGGTTCCGACCGTTTTCGCCATGCTGCTCGAGAAAGACCTTCGCGCTTTCGATCTCTCCAGCCTCCGCTACATCACCAACACCGCGGCCACCCTTCCGCCCAGCCAGATCCTCGCGCTTCAGGCGGCCTTCTCCGGGGCCACTCTTTATTCAATGTACGGACTCACAGAGACCAAGCGCACGCTCTACCTTCCACCCGGCCAACTGGCCACCAGGCCCGGATCCGTGGGGATCCCCATTCCCGGCACCGAGGCCTGGATTGAAGATGAATCCGGGCACCGCCTGGGCCCAGGAGAGACAGGCGAGCTGGTGGTGCGTGGCCGGCACGTGATGCGAGGGTACTGGGAATCCCCGGAGGCCACCGCCCGCCGTTTCCGCCCCGGCTCCATACCGGGGGAGCGGATTTGCTATTCCGGGGACCTGTTCCGCCTGGACGAGGAAGGGTATTTCTATTTCATCAGCCGGAAGGACGACATCATCAAAAGCCGTGGAGAAAAGGTGGCACCCAAGGAAGTGGAGAACGTCCTTCACATGCTTCCCGGGGTCACGGCGGCGGTGGTGGGAGTGCCCGATCCCACCGCGGGAGAGGTGGTGAAGGCGTTCATCGTGTCCCACGGAGCCCCGTTGACGGAATCCGAAGTGATCGCCCATTGCCGGGCGCACCTGGAGGATTTCATGGTCCCGAAATACATCGAATTCAGACACGAATTGCCCATGACGCCCTCTGGAAAGATCAGCAAGCTCGGTTTGCGCTAGGGTCTGTTTTCAAAGTGGAATTAGGAGCCTGGATGTGCGGCATCGTCGGAATCTGCGGGCTCAAGGGCGAGCATCCCACGGAGGCCTCGACGGTCCGCCGGATGCTGGGGATGATCCGCCACAGGGGCCCCGACCAGTTCGGAATCTACCTGGACGACCAGGCGGCTCTGGGAAACGCGCGGCTCAGCATCCTCGATCTGAATACGGGCCAGCAGCCCATCTCCAACGAGGACGGCACCCTCTGGATCGTATTCAATGGGGAGATCTTCAACCATCCCGAACTCCGGAAGGAGTTGGAAGCCCGGGGGCACCGGTTCTCCACCACCTGCGATACCGAAACCGTGCTTCATGCCTACGAGGAGTACGGCACGGGCTGCCTGTCGAAGTTCAACGGCCAGTTTGCCATCGCCATCTGGGACTCCCGGAACCGCACGTTGTTCATGGCCCGGGACCGCCTGGGGGTGAGGCCCCTGTTCTATACGATTCTGGATGGCGCCCTGGTGTTCGGTTCCGAGATCAAGGCCATCCTGGCCTGCCCCGGAGTCAAGGCGGCCGTGGATCCCGTGGCACTGGACCAGATTTTCACCTTCTGGAGCCCCCTTTCACCCCGGTCCTGCTTCCAGGGAATCGTGGATTTCCCCCCCGGCCATTTCATGTTGCTGAATGATGGCCGGATCACGATGAAGCCGTTCTGGGAGCTGGCATTCCCCGAGAGTGGCGCCACGCCCATTCGCGCCAAGGATCAGTACGCGGCAGAGCTGAAGGAGCTGCTGATAGACGCCACCCGGATCCGCCTCCGGGCCGATGTCCCCGTGGGTGCGTACCTGAGCGGAGGCCTGGATTCCTCCGCCATCGCCGCGATCATCCGCCACCACACGACGAATGCCCTGGAAACGTTCTCGATCTCCTTCGCGGACCCGGGCTTCGATGAAAGCGGCTTCCAGACCCGGATGGCACGGCATCTCGGCACCGCTCACCACGTGGTGCACGCCACCCATGCCGATATCGGCAGGGTGTTCCCCGAGGTCGTCTGGCACACGGAAACACCCATCCTCAGGACTTCTCCCGCGCCGATGTTCCTGCTTTCCGGACTGGTGCGGGAAAAGGGGTTCAAGGTCGTGCTCACGGGCGAAGGGGCTGATGAATTCCTGGCCGGTTACGACATCTTCAAGGAGGCCAAGATCCGGCGGTTCTGGGCGGCACAGCCCGATTCCAGGCTCCGCCCGGCCCTGTTCAGCCGCATCTACCCATGGATCTCCGGGTTGACCCAGGGCGGTTCGGATTACGCATCGGCCTTCTTCGGCATGGGACTCGGGGACACGGAATCGCCGGGCTACTCCCACGCAATCCGGTGGCGGACCACAGGCAGGACCAAGCGGTTCTTCAGTGAAGACCTGGTTCACAGGATCAAGGCCGCGGGGGTTCCGGCCGGCCTCGCACCCGCCTGCCCCGACGGATTTGAACGGTGGGATCCCCTCCATCGCGCGCAGTACCTCGAGATCTCGATTTTCCTGTCCCAGTACCTGCTGTCGTCCCAGAGCGACCGGATGGCGATGGGCCATTCCGTCGAGGGAAGGTTCCCCTTCCTGGATCACCGGGTGGTGGACTTCTGCAACCAGCTTCCCCCCACCTTGAAGCTCCACGGACTCACCGAGAAATACCTGTTGAAGGAGATCAGCCGCGAATGGCTTCCATCGGAGATCATTGACCGCCCCAAGCAGCCCTTCCGGGCCCCGATCCATCGCGCCTTCTTCAACGACACGCCCCCGGAGTACCTGGAGGAACTGCTTTCTCCGCCGGCCATCGAGGCAGCCGGGTTCTTCAACCCCAGGGCCGTGGACCAGCTGACCACCAAGCTCAGACAGGGCCAAGGCCTGACTGAAACCGACGACATGGCCCTGGCCGGCATCATTTCCACCCAGCTGGTGGACCGGCAGTTCGTGTCTGGCTTTGTTTTTTCAACTCCCCTGGACGCTTCCGACGATGTGAAACTCGTCACCAGGCAGGGGGCTTCCATCGGGGAACGGCCATGCCCGTGAACGCGCGAATCCTTGATATCAATGCCGCGGCCGAGACGGACCGGATCGTCCGATGGCTGCGGGAGAACATGCGGGAACTGCACCGGAGCGGCGCGGTGCTCGGCATCAGCGGAGGGATTGATTCCTCGGTGTGTCTCGCCTTGTGCGTCGAGGCCTTCGGCCCCGAGCGGGTGGTGGCCCTTCTGTTGCCTGAAAAGGATTCGGATCCGGCCTCCGAGGATCTGGCCCGGATGCTGGCGGCCCACTACGGCGTCACTCCGTTGCTGGAGGTCATCACACCGGCCCTGGATGGGTACGCATGCTACGAACGCAGGGACGAAGCCATCGCACGGGTGTTCCCGGAGTATGACGCCCAGGCGGGTTACACGGCGAAGATCGTCCTTCCCCCGGGCCTGCTTGAACAGGGCACCATGAATGTCTATTCCCTGACGATCATCACGCCCGGCGGACAGGAAAAGAGCGCCCGCCTGCCGCCCGCGGAATTCGCGCAGATCGTGGCCGCCTCCAATTTCAAGCAGCGGACCCGGACGGCCATGCTCTATTACCACGCGGAACTCCGCAACTTCGCCGTCATCGGAACTCCCAACAAGAACGAACACGATCAGGGTTTCTTCGTGAAGTACGGCGATGGCGGCGTGGACCTGAAGCCCATCGTCCACCTGTACAAGACCCAGGTGTACCAGCTGGCCCGGCATCTGGACGTGCCCGAGGTCATCCAGCAGCGCACGCCGACTTCCGATACCTACAGCGCTCCGGCCACCCAGGAGGAGTTCTTCTTCCGTCTTCCCTTCAAGATCATGGACCTGCTCTGGTACGCCCAGGAGAACCAGGTTCCCTTGGCGGAAACAGCGGAATCGCTGGGCATGACCCCCGGCCAGGTACGCAACGCCTTCGACGATTTCACCCGGAAAAAGCGGTCCACCCACTACCTTCGGACCCCCCCCCTGGACATGGCTTCCCTGGGAAGCCCAGTGCCCGCGAGCCGTTGACACGAGGCCGGCCCAGCCCGGGCCATCCCCACCCAGCTCAAGGAGAATGCCATGACCTTGAATCGCTCCGGTCCAACCCGCCAGCCACTCCCCCTATCCACACCCACCGCCCAGACCCGGGGAAGACTCATGGCGGGGCTTGCGGCCCTCGTTCTCGCCTCCTGCGCCAGGACCGCGGCCCCGGGCGTTCAGGATTCCAAGGAGCATGCCATGCCGCGATCGGCCGGAACTGAACGGATCGTCCTCCTGCACCACAGCACGGGGCAGATCGTCTGGAGGGGGGGCGTCCCCCAGTTCATCCGCGCCTGGAATGCAGCCCATGGCACCGCATACCAAATCACGGAATTGACCTATCCGAGTGCTGCGGGAGGGCATACGCTCCTGAACAGGATCCTTCCCTCTCAGACTTTCAAGAAGCTGGTCAGCGAACGCTACCCTTGGGACAACTACCCCTACGACTACTGGAACCTCTGGGTCGCCCATACCGGTGAGCACCGGGACAGGGCCGAGCTGAACCTCGATGATCTCGCCCGGTCCTACGATGTCATCGTCTTCAAGCACTGTTTCCCGGTGAGCCGGATCAAGGCCGACGATGGATCCCCCAGCGTGTCCTCCCCGAAGCAGACCCTGGCCAATTTCAAGCTGCAATACCAGGCCCTCAAGCCGCGCATGCGCCAGTTTCCGCAGATCCGCTTCATCGTGTGGACCGGCGCGGCGCTGACCCAGGCCTCCTCCAACCCCGAAGACGCGGAACGCGCACGGCAGTTTTCCACCTGGGTGAAGGAAAGCTGGGACGAGAAGGGGGACAACATTTTCGTATGGGATTTCCGTGGACTGGAGACGGAAGGCGGGCTCTTCCTGAAACCGGAAAACGCCCATAGGCCGAACAATTCCCATCCGGCCAAGGAATTCGCGGAACAGGTCGCCCCCTTCCTGGGACGGCGCATCGTGGATGTCATCGAGGGGCGGGGTGACAGTTCCGGCCTGACGGGGCGGTGAGGACATGGACCCCGGCCGGCTGCGCTTCCTGGGTGTGGATCTCCTGGCGAAGGAGGGCGTGCTGGCCCCCCGGGAGGAGACGGAAATCCTGGGCAGGGAGGTTCTCGCCATCCTTCAGGCCCTATCGCTTGAGGATCCGGAGCGGGAACTGCGGATGATTGACATGGGGTGCGGATCGGGGAATCTCGCCTGCGCCGCCGCCGTGGCTGTCCCTCAAACGAGGGTCTGGGCCTCGGATATCACCACCTCCTGTGCCGAGCTGACGCGCGCGAATGTGGCTCACCTGTCCCTGCAGCGCCGGATCGAGGTCACGCAAGGCGATCTTTTCGCGCCCCTCAAGGATCGGGGACTCGAAGGCACCATGGATGTCGTGGTGATGAACCCTCCCTACATACCCTCCACATCGCTCGAGACAACCCACGCTGAACTGCTCCGCCATGAACCGAGGGAGGCCTTCGACGGTGGCCCCTACGGCATCTCGATCCTCACCCGGCTCCTGCAGGAGGCGCCGCCTTTCCTGAAGGAAGGAGGACACCTTCTTTTCGAGTTCGGCCTGGGGCAGTCGAGGATCGTCCAATCGCTCGTGGAGCGGAAGAAACTCTATTCCGGGGTCAGGTTTGTCCCGGATACCAACGGTGAAGCCAGGGCAGTGGTTCTCAGGAGGTAGTCCTCCGAATCAGGACAGCCCAGGGCGCTGGCTACGCCTGCGGCTGAAGATCCGTACCCGCTCCCGGACCGGAGGTCCCGCGGCGGTGGGTTTTCTGAAGGGTTCCGCCTGGATCTGAATTTAGGAATTCCCGGCCATCTGTTCAGACACTAGTGGTGCCCATCCGAAATACTCGCAACAAACGAATGCAGGTGGGCACCACGTGGCAGGGGTCTGGGGGCATGGCAGTGCCCCCAGGGGGGTGACAGCCAGGACACGCATCGCGTGCCCTGGCGCCAGAGGGGCTATGCCCCGATGGAAGTGCACCCCGCGGAGATGCATTGGTACATGTTCTTCTGGCGGGGTGCACTAGGATTGGAGGAGCCCCGGAGGCCGGCTTGACGCCCACCCAGATCCCCAGCCCTTCCCCCACCCGGCGCGCCATCGAGCGCCTGCCCGCGCATCTGCGGCGCTATGTGGTGGACCAGGACCACGGGGCGTACACGGCGCGGGACCACGCGGTCTGGCGGCACATCCTCCGCGAGCTGACGGACCGCCTGAAGGATACGGCCCATTCCAGCTACCTCTCGGGGCTGGCGGCCACGGGCATCGGGCTCGAACGCATCCCCAGCCTGGACGAGATGAACGAGAAGCTCGAAGCCCTGGGCTGGTCCGCCGTGGGCGTGCGGGGCTTCATCCCCCCGGCGGTATTCACGGAGCTGCAGTCCCTGGGCGTGCTGGCCATCGCCGCGGATATCCGCAGCCACGAGCACATCGAGTACACCCCGGCGCCCGATATCGTCCATGAAAGCGCGGGCCACGCACCCATTCTGGGGGACCGGCGGTTCGCGGACTATCTGAAGCGCTGCGGTGTGGCGGGGTTCCGCGCCATCGCCTCGGTGGAGGACCAGGCCGTCTACGAAGCCATCCGCAACCTCAGCGTGGTGAAGGAGGATCCCGCGGCCACGGAAGATGAAGTCCGCCTGGCTGAGGAGCGCCTCCGGGCCGCCTCCGCCAGCCGCCGCTACGTGAGCGAAAGCACCAGGGCGAGCCGCCTCTACTGGTGGACCGCCGAATACGGACTGGTGGGCGACCTGGCGGATCCGAAGCTCTACGGCGCAGGCCTGCTCAGCAGCCTGGGCGAGGCGGCCCACTGCCTCACCCCCGCGGTGAAGAAGGTGCCCCTCAGCCTGGTCTGCGCGGACACGGAGTACGACATCACGCGGATGCAGCCCCAGCTCTTCGTGGCCCGCGATTTCGACCACCTGTTCGAGGTGCTGGAGGCCTTCGAGGCCACCCTCGGGTGGCGGCGCGGCGGGGATCACGGCCTGGAGGAGGCCCTGCGCGCCCGCACGGTGAACCATCTCCGGCTGGATGGCGATCTCGAGCTCACGGGCAAGGTGGTGGCCCGGATCCCCGCCCGGCACGAGCTGGCACCTGACCTTTCCACCGCCCTGGCCCGGGTGGAGGGCCCCATCCAGATTTCGCGGAAGGGGAAGGCCGAAGGCCGTCCCTGGCCCGGCGAGGCCGTGGTGGCCTTCGGAACCGGGAGCCTGCCCCATCGCGGAGCCTTCAGTCTGGACCTGCCCTCGGGCCTCTTCCTCACGGGCTTCCGCGTGGGCGAGCACGAGGTCATCAACCTGCGCGGCCACCAGGATGGCCGCCCCCTGGATCTGCCCAGCTGGGCCCTGCTCTTCCTGAGTGGAGGCCTGCCCTCGGTGGCTGGCGGACCCGCGGACCCCGGGGCCTGGGATGCCTGGTTCGGCGATCAGTCCGCCGTGGCGGAAGGGGAAGCCGAGGCCCAGGCGCGCGAGCGCAAGGCCTCGGCGCTGCCCGGGGCGGTCGCGGCACTCTATGCCGAGGCCAGGGCCCTGAGGGAGGGCGGAGCGATGGACCAGGACCACCTGCGGACCCTGCGCGGCCGGGCGGCGGACTATCCCGGCGAATGGCTGCTGCTGGCAGAGCTGGCGGAACTGGAGGCGATGCGATGACCTGGGTTGAAGCGGACGGCACGCTGGTGCGGACCTTCAAGACCCCTGATTTCATGACAGCCTTCCACCTGGTGAGCGCCGTGGTGGACCCGGCCGAGGCCCTGAACCACCACCCGGACCTCGCCTTCGGCTGGGGCTATGTCCGCATCACCCTCACCACCCACGACGCGGGCGGCGTCACAGAGAAGGACCATCGCCTGGCCCAGGCCATTGACGCGGCAGTTAAGCCCTTCGGCCTATGAAGATGACCCGTTTGTGACCTTTCTCTACACTGGAAGGTCCGATAATCTGGACTGTCCATCGAGGAGTCCCTTGCCGAACCCGCCCATCCTCCCCTCCCGTTCACGTTTCTTGCCGCTGAGAAAATCGCTGCTGCTCAGTGCCGGGCTGCTGGGCCTGAGTCTCGGCTGCAGGTCGGACCAGGTTTCCCACTACCGCGTGCCCAAGGAGGCCGCGGCCGCCCATCCGGACCACCCCGGCCATGCCGAAGAGGGGATGCCCGCTTCGGGAATGCCCTCCCAGGGGATGCCCCCCGGGGCAGGTCCGGGCCCGGACGCCGCGTCCAGTGTGCCGCCGCCACCCACTTCCAAGGGTTCCCTGAAGTGGTCCCTGCCCAAGGGCTGGAGCGAGCTCCCCGGCGGCGGCATGCGCTTCGCCACGTTCAAGTCGTCCGTCCCCGGCCGCCTGGAAGCCACCGTGGTGGTCCTGCCGGGCGCCGCGGGCGGGGAACTGCCCAATGTGAACCGCTGGCGGGGGCAGATCGCCCTGCCCCCCCTCGACGAGGCCGGGCTCGCCACGGCCCGCACGATCCTCAAGACCAAGGCTGGCGCCCTCAATATCTACGACTTCACCAGCGACGGCCAGGCCAAGAGCCGCATGGTGGTTGGCTATATCTCCACCCCGGATGGGAACACCTGGTTCCTCAAATTGACCGGGGACGAAGGTCCCGTGGCCAAGGCCAAGCCTGATTTCATGACCATCCTGGGGAGCCTCCGCCTTGATTAAGCTAATCGCCTCCCGCATCCGGGCTTTCTTCAAGTCCTTCCAGCTCACCATCACCCTGCTCGTCCTCCTCATGTGCCTCGTGGTGCTCTGCACCCTGGCCCAGGTGGAGATGGGCACCGCCGGCGCAGTGAACGCCTACATGCGCAGCTTCTTCGTATGGCGGCAGTTCGCGGCCCTGCCCTTCCCCCTCCCGGTGTTCCCCGGCGGCGCCCTGGTGGGCCTGCTGCTCACGATCAACCTCATCGTCAAGACCATGGACATCAAGCTCATCTGGTCCAGGGCCGGCATGTGGCTGATCCATGTGGGCCTGGTGGTCCTGTTCGCCGGCGAATTCGTGGCCGGCATGATGCAGGTGGATACCAACATGTCCATCGAGGTGGGCCAGACGGTCAACTATGTCCAGAGCTACAAGCACATGGAGCTGGCCGTCATGGATGTCACCGATCCCGCCTGGGACGAGGTCTACTCCGTGCCCGACACCCTGCTGGCCAAGGGGGGCGCCATCGCCATCCCCGGCACGCCCATCACCCTGAAGGTGAAGCGGTACTTCCCCAACGCCGAGCTCACCACCCTGGTGCCCGGCGCGGCACCCTCCATGGCCACCGCGGGCGTGGGCATCAATGCGTCCGTCGTCGAGGCGCCCGTGGTGAGCGCCGACAACGACATGAACCAGACCTCGGCCTTCATCGAACCCATGGCCGGGGGCCGCAGCTACGGGACCTGGCTGGTCTCCGTGGCCCTGGGCGCGCCCCAGTCCTTCACCCATGAAGGCCGCACCTACGCGCTGTCCATGCGCCTGCGCCGCGAGTACCTGCCCTACGCCTTCACCCTGAAACAGTTCCGCCACGATCTGTATCCCGGCACCGACATCGCCAAGAATTTCTCCAGCCTGGTCCAGGTGGTGAATCCTTCCCAGAAGGAATCCCGGGAGGTGCTCATCTACATGAACCAGCCGCTGCGGTACGAAGGCAAGACGTTCTACCAGGCGAGCTTCGGCAAGAACGACACCCTTTCCATCCTTTCCGTGGTTGAAAATCCCGGCTGGCTGCTCCCGTATGTGTCCTGCGTGCTGGTCTCCCTGGGCCTGCTCGTGCACTTCGCCATCGTCCTGCGCCGCTCGCTGAAGCGGCGCCAGGACCAGAAGGAGAGCTGAACATGAAATTCCTGACCAAGTATCTCGCCTGGGGGACCGGGGCCCTGGCCCTGCTCATCGCGCTCCTCGTCACCCTGCCCGGCGGCAAGGCCCGCGGCTTCGACGTCAACGGCTTCGGCAGCCTGCCGATCCTGGAAGGCGGTCGCGTCAAGCCGCTGGATTCCGTGGCCCGCAACTCGCTGCTGATCATCCACAGCCGCCAGGGCTTCCGCCACGAGGGCCGCATGGTGGGCCCCGATGAATGGCTGCTCGACGTGCTGTTCCGGCCCCAGGTGGCCGATCAGCAGCCCATCTTCGTCATTGACGATCTGGATGTGCTTGGCCTCATCGGCGCCAAGCAGACCAAGAGCCGGAACTACTTCAGCTTCACGGACCTTTCCACGCATCTCGACGAGATCCAGAAACAGGCGATGGCCGCCCAGCCCATCTCGGCCCAGAAGCGCACCCGCTTCCAGGGCGCCATCGTGAACCTGTTCGACCGCGTCTACCTCTACTACAAGCTGCGCAACACCATGCAGCTGGCCGGTTCCCCTGGCATCGGCTGGGAGATCCAGTCCCTCGGCACCCCGGATGCGGCCATGCGCCACCAGGACCTGACCCAGTTGGCCCACTTCCGCATCCTGCCGCCCCCGGCCGGGGCGGGCCCCGATGCCTGGCAGAGCGTGGGCCAGGCGCTCAGCGCCGCGAACGCGGGAGGCGGGCTGCACCCCGGCCTGGTGCCCCTCGCCAAGCTGAACGCCGCCTACGTCGCCAACGATCCCGCCAGCTTCAACCAGGCCCTGGCCGAGATGAAGGGCGTGGTATCCACCCTGAAGCCCGCCGCCCTCGGCCACGCATCCAACGAGATCGCCTTCAACCGGGCCCAGCCCTTCTTCGTGGGCCTCACGATCTACTTCGCGGCCTTCATCGTGCTCTGCATCTCCTGGATCTGGAAGCCGGAGCTTCTGCGGCCCACCGCCTACTCCCTGCTCGCCGCCGGCGCCATCGTCCACACCCTGGGCCTGGCCGCCCGCATCATCCTGATGGGGCGTCCCCCGGTCACCAATCTATACTCCTCCGCCGTGTTCGTGGGCTGGGGCGCGGTGATCCTCGGCCTCATCATCGAGCGGATGTACCGCAAGGGCTTCGGCACCGCCGTGGCCGCCGCCGCCGGTTTCGCCTCCCTCATCGTGGCCCAGAACCTGGGCACCGAGGGCGACACCATGGGCATGATGGTGGCCGTGCTGGATTCCAACTTCTGGCTGGCCACCCACGTGGTGACCATCACCATCGGCTACTCCGGCACCTTCCTCGCGGGCACCCTGGCCATCGCCTACGCCCTGCGCAAGCACATCGCCACCAAGGTGGATGTGGAGACCGACAAGGCCCTGGCGGACATGGCCTACGGCATCATCTGCTTCTCCCTCTTCTTCAGCTTCGTGGGCACGGTGCTGGGCGGCATCTGGGCCGATCAGTCCTGGGGCCGCTTCTGGGGCTGGGATCCCAAGGAGAATGGCGCCCTGCTGATCGTGCTGTGGAACGCCATCATCCTCCACGCCCGCATGGCCGGCTATGTGCGCGATCGGGGCCTCATGGTGATGGCCATCTTCGGCAACATCATCACCGCCCTTTCCTGGTTCGGCGTGAACATGCTCGGCGTGGGCTTGCACTCCTACGGTTTCATGGACAAGGCCTTCTGGGCGCTGACCGGCTTCATCGCCAGCCAGCTGGTCCTCATGGGCATCTGCTACGCCCCGGCGCGCTTCTGGGCCTCCAGGCCCGGCGCTAAGACATAGATTCCTTCCGGCTCCAAAAAGCCCCCGGGGTTTCCGGGGGCTTTTTGGAGCCATGGAACGGCCTTCAATCAGCCCAATCCCTCACCAGCGCCTCGAACCGCTTGCCCCGCTGCTCGAAGTTGTCGAACTGGTCGAAGCTGGCGCAGGCGGGGCTGAGCAGCACCTGATCGCCGGGCCGCGCGAGGGCCAGGGCGGCCCTGACGGCGTCGTCGAAGACCGGGGCCACGTCATGCGGCAGGTCGCCGAGATCCCGCGTGAGCTGGGGGATGGCCTCCCCCAGGAACATGAGCCGGTGCAGCTTGCCAGCCAGGGCCTCGCGCAGCGGTTCATAGCTGGCGCCCTTGTCGGTGCCCCCGAGCAGCAGCACCAGCGGCCCGGGCAGGGCGCGGATGGCGGTCACCGTGGCGTCCACATTGGTGCCCTTGGAATCGTTGTAGGCCCGCACCCCGGCCTTCTCGCCACAGAAGGCGATGCGGTGGGCCAGCCCGGGGTAGCTCCGGAGCCCCTCGCGGAGGCCCTCGGTCGAAGCGCCGGCCTGCCTGGCCAGAAGACCCGCCGCCAGGGCGTTCTCCACGTTGTGATCGCCGGGGATGCGCAGCTCCGAGCGGTGCAGGAGCGGCTCACCGTAGAGGTGCAGATCTCCGGAACCCTCGCACCAGGCCTCGCATTCCGACCATCCGAACCGGGCCGTGCGGCCTTCTCCCGGGGCATCCTGCCACCACTCGGGATGGGCGAGGGGAACCACCCGGAGATCGTCGGCGGTCTGCCCTGCGAAAATCCGCAGCTTGGTCCGGTGGTAGGCCTCCATGGTCCCGTGGCGGGCGAGATGGTCGGGCGCCAGATTCAGGAAGGCCGCGCCTTCGGCGTGGAAAGACAGGACCGATTCGAGCTGGTAGCTGCTCAGTTCCACCGCGAAGGCCGTGCCCGCGGGCGCGGCCTGCACCGCCTCGATGACCGGAGTGCCCAGATTGCCGCAGGCGACGGCGGAGATCCCCGAAGCCCTCAGCAGGTGTGCGACCAGATCCGTGGTGGTGCTCTTGCCGTTGGTGCCGGTCACCGCCAGCACCCGGCCGCAATCCCGCCGGTCACGGATCAGACGGTGGGCCAGTTCTACCTCCCCGATGACCGGGATGCCCCGGCCGAGGGCCTCGGTCACGAAGGGCGCGGAGCGGGGAATGCCCGGGCTGATCACGAGCTCGCCGCAACCCTCCAGCAGCACGGAAGGATGGCTGCCCCACACGCCCGGGATGCCGGCTTTCGCCAGATCCAGCTCAAGGGCGGGCCCGGGTCCGGGGCGGTTGTCCGTCAGCACCACGGAACGTCCCTGGGATGCGAGGAAGCGGGCCGCCGCCAGTCCTGAACGCCCTGCCCCCATGACCACGGTGTGCATACCACCTCCCCCTCAAGCGTAGCGGGGACAGGAGGTCTTTGGCGCGATACGAGGGGCCGGGCGCGATACACTGCTACCGGGTCCCTTGATCGGAGCGGAGTGGACATGCCCAAGGGCTTCCTCGAAAGCATGCTGAGTGGTGAAGGCGCCATCGTGCCTCATGTGCAGCCCATGTACCGCCTGAGCGACAACCGGCTGGTGGCGCGGGAGTACCTTGCGCACCATCTCGACGCGGACGGTACCGCCCACCCGGTGGGACCGATCCTTCAGGATCCCGCCCTGTCCCTGGAGGACCGCCTCGTCCTGGATCTGCGGTTCCTGGAAGCGACCTTCCGCGCCCTGGTCCGCGATGGCGACGCCAGCCACCTCCATTTCGTGAACCTGGAGCCCGTGAGCCTCGAAGCGCCGGGGTTCTGGGACTCCCTGCCCCGTTGGATGGAGGCCCTGCCCTTCGACCCCGGATGCGTGGTGATGGAGTTCACGGAATCCCAGGGGGTCCACGACCTCGAAGCCCTCCAAGGCTACGCCAATCGCCTCCGTGGTCTCGGCCTGCGCGTGGCCGTGGATGACCTCGGCGCGGGGGTCGCCAGCCTGACCCACGTGGCGCGGCTGGCGCCGGATTTCATCAAGGCCGACCGCAGCCTGGTGGAGCAGGTGCATCGCCGTCCCTATCAGGCCGCCCTGCTCAACGCCCTGGCGCATTTCGCGAGCGCCCTGCGCATCGGCTTCATCGCCGAAGGGATCGAAACCCTGGAGGAGCTGGAAGCGGTCATGGACGCGGGCGTGCCCTGGGGCCAGGGCTACATCCTGGGCCAGCCGTGGCCCACGCGGCCAAGGCCCATCGCGGGGCGCCCGAATACTTGGACAGACCCTAGCGCAACTTCAGGGAGCTGAGCGCCAGGATCGAGCACACGATGGCGGTGATCCACAGGCGGATGACGACCTTGGTCTCCTGGAGGCCACCCAGTTCCAGATGGTGGTGGAAGGGCGCCATGCGGAAGATGCGCTTGCCCCCGCGCAGCTTGAAGCTCCCCACCTGGAGGATCACGCTCACCGCCTCCAGCACGAAGAGGCCGCCCGCGATCACCAGCAGCACTTCCTGTTTGATGATGACGGCCACGGTGCCCAGCGCACCGCCCAGGCCCAGCGCGCCCGTGTCGCCCATGAACATTTCCGCGGGGTGGGCGTTGTACCAGAGGAAGCCCAGGCAGGCCCCGGCCATGGCGCCCATGAACACGGAGAGTTCGGCGCCGCCGGGCACATGGGGCACCACCAGGTAGGCGGCGATCTTCGCGTGGCCCACGATGTAGGCCAGGATCGCGTAGGTGAGGGACACGATCAGCGTGCCGCCGATGGCCAGGCCATCCAGGCCGTCCGTGAGGTTCACCGCGTTGCTGGTGCCCACCATCACCAGCCAGATCCAGGGGATGAGGAGCACGCCCACGTCCGGCCGGAAGTTCTTGAAGAAGGGCACCGACAGCTGGCTCGTGGCGTTTCCGCGCAACCCGAAATGCAGGATCAGCCAGGCCACCAGCAGCGAGATGGCCGTCAGCAGGGCCATCTTCTGCCAGCTGGACAGGCCGAGGTTCTGCTTCTTGAGCAGCTTCTGCGCGTCATCATAGGCGCCCACCGTGCCGAAACCCAGCAGGGCCATCAGGGCGACCCAGATGGCGCCGCTCTTGAGGTCGCACCAGAGCAGCGTGGACACGGTGATGACCATCAGGATGAGAATGCCGCCCATGGTGGGTGTCCCCGCCTTCTTCTGGTGGTGCTCGGGCCCGGCGTCGCGGATGTGCTGGCTCATCTTGAGGGCGGTCAGCGTGCGGATCACCCAGGGCCCCAAGACCAGGCTGAGCACAAAGGCCGTGGCCGCCGCCAGGGCCGTGCGGAAGGTGACATAGCGGAAGACCGAGAAACCCGGAACCACATCGCGGAAGGGGTAGAGAAGCCAGGGCAGCATGAGAATCCGTTCAAGAACCTGAAGACCGAAGACCGAAGACCGAAGACTGAAGACTGAAGACTGAAGACTGAAGAATCCATTCCACGGCGCGCTCGGCGCCCCAATACCGGCTTCCCTTCACCAGGATACGGGCTCCGGGCGGGATTGCGGAGAGCCCCGCCGCGTCCTCGCGCAGGGCCTCGAAATCCGGGAAGGCCACGGCCCGCAGACCAAAGCCCTCGGCCAGATCCCCGGCGAATTCACCGTAGGCCCAGAGCCGGGAGATCCCCAGGCCCTTCAGGGCCGCGCCGGTCTCCCGGTGGATCCGCGGGGCCTCCGGTCCCAGCTCCCGCATGGATCCCAGCACCGCCACGGACTCGCCCCCCGGCAGCAGCGAAAGGGCGCGGGCGCAGGCCAGGATGGAATCGGGGCTGGCGTTGTAGGTCTCGTCCAGCAGGCAGCCACCGCCCGCCAGGGCATGGATCCGTCCGCGCCCAGCCTCGGGCACCACGGTGCCGAGGCCCTCGGCCACGCGGCCCGGGTCGAATCCCATGCGGATGGCGAGGGCCGCGGCCAGGGCGGCGTTCCGGATCTGGTGCTCCCCGGGAAGCTGGAGGCGGATGGGGATCCGTCCACGCGGCGTCCGCAGATGGAAGGCTCCCCCCGAGGCGCCGAGGGATTCCACCGCTTCCCAACCGAAGGCCTCGCCATCCCCCACGGGCAGCGCCTCCGCGTGGCGGGCCCAGGGCTGTTCCGCGATCCAGCGGCACCAGGGATCCGAGGCCAGGTGCGCCCATGCGCCGCCGCGGTTCAAGCCGGCCACCAGTTCGCCCTTGGCTTCGGCGATGCCCTGCTGGCCATGCTCGAAATGCTCGATGTGGGCCGTGCCCACCAGGGTGATGAGGCCCGCGTCCAGGGGGGCGATTTCCGTGAGCCGCCGGATCTCTCCGGGCGTGCTCATGCCCAGCTCCAGCACCGCGGCGCCCAGGCCCTCGGGCAGCGTCGCCAGGGCCTCGGGCAGCCCGAGGGTGTTGTTGCGGTTGCCCGGAGTCTTCCATCCGCCCACGGCCGCGGCGAGAAGCTCCTTGGTGCTGGTCTTCCCCACGCTCCCGGTGACACCGAACACCGTCCCCGGTCGCACCGCCGCCAGCCGGGCCTGGCCCCAGCGCTGGAGGGCGGCCAGCGTATCCGGCACCACCCATTGGGGACAATCGCTGTCCATCGGATGATCCACCAGGAGAGCCACGGCGCCCTTCTCCACCGCCTGGATCGCGAAATCGTGCCCGTCCCGCCCGGCCCGCAGCGCCACGAAGCAGGCACCAGGCTGGATCGTCCGGGTATCCATCGAGAGCGAGGAAGGCACCACCGCGCCATCGCCCAGGATCTCGCCGCCCACCTGGGAGGCGGCCTGGAACAGGGACCATGGGTTCAAACGGCACCTCCGCCGGACACGCGCAGCGCGCGTTCCCGCTCGCTGCGCTCGCGGCGTCGGAGCCTCCCTGTGCCGCACCCTTCATTCGGCCCATCCTGGGCCTCACCCCTTCGGGGCCGGACAAATGTCCGGTGGCGCTCGGCTCCTGCCTCGCGCTCGGGCTTCGGCTGCGCCAAAGTGGCACTTCGCTCCTGCTTCGTGCTCATGGCGTCTCCTTCGTGGAAGCCCGCCGCAGCCGGTCCCGGAGGGCCAGCCAGGCCTCGTCCTCCGGCGGGCGCTCCAGTACGACCCGATCGAAGCCCGCATCGTCCAGCTCGTGCAGCAGCGCGTAGATCCGGGCGCCCACCGCCTCGGCATCCAGGGGCAGCAGGATGCCGCGGACGCCTTCGGGCAGCGGCGGAAGGGTGCCGAGGCCCACGTAGGCCACGCGGCCGGAGGCCTCCCGGAGCCCGGCGCCCCGGGCCACCAGGTCCAGCCGCGCCCGGGGGGCGTAGTGGCGTTCGGCCATGCCCGGCGCCGCCTGAAGCTCCCCGGCGGTCACGGCGCCCTCCCACAGCTCCACCGGGCCGATGATCGCGGCGAGATCCGCGGGCGCGATGGGGCCGGGACGCAGAATCCGGGCGTGGGCTCCGCTCAGGTCGAGGATGGTGGATTCGAGTCCCGCGGCCGTGGGACCGCCGTCCAGGATCAGATCCACGGCCTCGCCCAGGCTGGAGGCCACATGCCCGGCGCAGGTGGGCGACAGGTGCTGGCTGCGGTTGGCGCTGGGCGCGGCCAGGGGCCGCCCCGCCGCGCGGATCAGGGCCAGGGCCACCGGATGGGCCGGGCAGCGCAGGGCCACGGAGGGGCCACCGGCCCGGACGATGGAGGGCACCGCCGCCGAGGCGGGCAGCACCAGCGTCAGCGGCCCGGGCCAGAACCGGTCCGCGAGGATCTGGGCTTCGGCCGGCCACTGGGATGCGAGGGCCTGCGCGGAGGCCACACTGTCCACATGGAGGATCACGGGATTCGTGGCGGGCCGGCCCTTGACAGCGTAGATGCGCGCCACGGCCTCGGGATTCAGCCCGTCGGCCCCCAGGCCGTAGACCGTTTCCGTGGGGAAGGCCACCAGGCCACCGGAAAGGAGGATCCCCGCCGCCTCAAGAATGGCCGCATCGTCGGGGCCAGAAACCTGGAGGAGACGCGTCACCTGGGGCCCCTGAAAAGCGGAACACAGAGGACACAGAGTGCCGCAGAGGACACAGAGAAAAACGCTGGACACGGAAGACACGGAAAACGGCAGGAAGACACGGAAAAGGACAGGGGCATCCGCCCCGAAAGCACGGGCAGTAACCCGGGGGCGCCTGATCCGCGTCCCGAAAGCGCGGTCCAGGCGCCCCCGGGTTCCCTTCCGGCAAAGCCGGAAGCCGCCTTCGGCGGGCCTGTGCGGCGAGCGCCACGGCCCCTTCCGTGTCTTCCGTGGAATTCCGTGTCTTCCGTGACCAGCCAAGGCACTTGAGCACTTGCGGGGGCCACCGATGGAACCATCACCATGCAGTTCTCTGTGTCCTCTGCGGCACTCTGCGTCCTCTGTGTTCCTGCTTTTCCTGCTTTGAAAACCATCACAGCTTCCCCCCGGCCTGTCCCAGCGCCGCTTCCACGGCGGCACGGTCGCTGTAGGGATGCTTCACGCCGTGGATTTCCTGGTAGGGCTCGTGGCCCTTGCCGGCCAGCAGCAGCAGGTCGCCGGGGCGGCAGTCCGCGAGGGCCTGGCGCACGGATTCCCGGCGGTCGGCATTGCGGTGGTAGCGGGCGGCGTCCGCGCGGAGCGTCGCGGGGATGCCGGGCGCGGCGTCCTCCAGAATGCGCTCCGGATCTTCGGTGCGCGGATTGTCGCTGGTGTGCCACAGCACGTCCGCGCCCGCCGCCACCGCCGCGGCCATGAGGGGGCGCTTCATGCGGTCCCGGTCCCCCCCGCAGCCGAAGAGCACGTGCAGGCGGCTGCCCGGGGACAGCAGGCGCCGGCCCTCGGCCAGCAGTTTCTCCAGGGCATCCGGCGTGTGGGCGTAGTCCACCATCACGCCGAAGGCCTGTCTGCAGTCCACACGCTCCAGACGGCCCGGCGCGCCCATCACCATCGGCACCGCGGGCACCAGGCGGTCCAGATCGAAACCGGCCTCGGCGCAGGCGGCCAGGGCCGCCAGCAGGTTGTAGACATTGAAGCGGCCCAGCAGCGGGCTGCGCACCTCCCAGCTCCCCTGGGCGGAGTGGAGCGTGAAGCGCGTCCCCGTGGGGCCCAGTTCCAGGCCGTGGGCGCGGTAGCAGGCAGGGCGGTCCAGGGCGTAGCTGGCGTGGCCCTCCCGCTCCAGCAGGCCGCGGCCCCAGGCATCGTCGGCGTTCACCAGGAACCTCGCGCTCTGCGGGATGAGCCGGCACTTGGCTTCGAAATAGGCCTCCAGAGTGCCGTGGTAGTCCAGGTGGTCCTGGGTGAGGTTGGTGAAGACACCCACCTGGAACCGGGCCCCATGCACCCGGCCCAGGCAGAGGGCGTGGCTGCTCACCTCCACCGCCGAGGCCGCGTCGCCCGCCTCCACGCCGCGCCGCAGCCAGCGGTAGAAGGTGGGGCTTTCCGGCGTGGTGCGGACGGCCTCTTCCTCGATATCGCCCGCGGCGTTCAGAACGGTCCCCACGAGCCCGCAGCCGATGCCCGCGCCCCGCAGCAGCTGGCGGATGAGCGTGGTGGTGGTGGTCTTGCCGTTGGTGCCCGTGACGCCGATGAGGGCCAGATGCTCGTCCGGGGTGCCGTGCAGCCTGCGGGCCAACTCGGCCATGCGCGATCTTGGGTCACCCAGGAAGGTGCAGGTGGCCGTGGGCTCTGGCGTGGTCGCGCCAGAGGCAGAAAAAATCACACTGGCGCCCTGCGCCAGTGCCTGAGGCACGAATGAAAGACCGTCAGTCTTCTCGCCCTTCAGGGCCAGGAAGGCCCAGCCCGGACGCACCTCGCGGCTATCACTGGTGAGGTCCACCACCTCCACGTCGGGGCCGGAGAGCCGCAGGGCGATGCCCTGGATGAGCGCGTCGAGCTTCATGGCATCCCCGCCTTGATCGTCACCACGGTGCCCTGCTCCAGGGGCGCGCCGGGTTCGGGGCTCTGGCCCAGCACCCGCGTGGCCGTGGTTCCCGGCGACGATTCCACCCGGGGCGTGCCACCCACCAGCACCACGCGATGGATGGCGGCCTTGAGGCTGAGGCCCTGGAGATCAGGCACCCGGCCCCGTTCCACATGCACGGTGGCCTCATCGGTTTCGCTCACGGACCAGTCCCGGAGGGACAGGGTGAGATCCTTTTCGCGATCGGAATCCGGCGTGGTCAGCCGGAACCGGAGGATCCCGTCGCCGATGCGCTTGAACAGGGGCGCCGCCACATCCCCGCCCGTGGTGTCTCCCGCTGGATCGTCCAGCATCACCAGCACGCCGTACTGCGGCTTGTCCGCGGGGAAGAAGCCCATGAAGGAGGCGAAATGGCGCTTGGGGTCATATTTCCCGTCAATGAGCTTGCGGCTGGTGCCGGTCTTGCCGAAGGCCTCGACGCCATTGTCGAGCCGCGCCTTCCTGCCGGTGCCCTGGATCAGGACGCCCTTGAGGGCCTCCTTCATCAGGCCCGCGGTCTCCTCGCTCAGGACCTGGTTCCGGACCGTGGGCTTGAACTCCTTCAGCAGTGACCCCTTGTCGTTGTAGATGCGCTGCACGAGGATCGGCTGCATCAGCTTGCCGCCGTTGGCCAGGGCGCAGCCCGCCATGAGGACCTGGAGGGGCGTGGCGCTGAGGCCATAGCCGTAGGAGAAGGTGTACTGGGTGGGCACGCTCCACCGGTCCGGCGCGATCATGCGGCCCTGGCTTTCGCCGGGGAAGTTCAGACCGGTGGCGTCGCCGAAGCCGAACCTGCGCAGGTACTGGTAGTGGATGGAGGGATCGAGGCGGATGCCCATCTTGGCGGCGCCGATGTTGGAGCTCTGCCAGAGGACTTCCTCGAAGGTGATGACCCCGTGGCGATGGGTATCCGTGATGGGCGGCACCTTCGGGCTGTACTGCCAGCGCCCGTCCAGGCAGTCAATGCGCTCGCCCAGGCGCACCTTGCGCTCCTCCAGGGCGATGGCGGCGGTGAAGATCTTCATGGTGGAACCGGGCTCGTAGACATCCTCCACGGGGTGCACCTTGCGCGCCGCCTTCTGGCGCTCCAGCTCCCGGCGCAGTTCCTCCCGCTCGCCCGCCGACAGCTCGGACTCGGCGCGGTTGCGGAACTTCTTCGGCAGGATGTGGTTCGGATCGAAGGTGGGCGTGCCGGCCATGGCCAGGATTTCGCCCGTCTGGGGATCCACCACCACCGCGTAGGCCGTGCGGGGCCGCGAAAGACGCATCCCCTCCTCAAGTACATTCTCGACGATGTGCTGGATGGAGGCGTCGAGACTGAGCTGGAGCGATGCGCCATTGACGGGCATCTGGCTGTAGTTCTCCTGGAGGATGAGCAGCTTCCCGTGGGCATCGCGGGGGGCGATCAGTTCGCCCTTCACGCCCGCCAGCTGCCGGTCGTAGGTCTGCTCGATGCCGAGCTGGCCCAGGCCGTCAATGTTCGTGAAGCCGATGATCTGCGCCGCCAGGCTGCCGCGGGGGTAGAAGCGGCGGCTTTCGGGCTGGAACTCGATGCCGTCCAGCTCCAGGGCGCGGATCGTGCCGGCCTTCATGGGCGCGAGGTGGCGCTCCAGGTAGACGAAGGTCTTCTTCCGCAGGAGCTTGTCCAGCACCTGGCCCTTGGTCTGTTCCAGGATCGGGGCCAGCTTTGCGGCGACCTCCGCGGCCGCTTTCCGGTCCGGGTTCCCCCATTGACGCTCCTCCCCCCGCGTCGCCTTGTAGTCGGGGTAGAACACGCGGGGATCGGCGAACAGGCTTTCCACCTTGATCGAGATGGCCAGGGGTTCGCCCCGGCGGTCCCGCAGTTCCCCGCGGATCGGCGGCACGGGCACCACCGTGGTGTGCTGCTGCTCGGCCTTGGCCCGGTAGCGCTCGTGCTCCACGCCCTGCAGCCAGAGCAGCCGCAGCAGGATGAGCAGGGCCCAGAAGGCCATGCTGCCCATGATCCAGGGCATGCGCCGGCTCAGCAGATCCTGGGGATCCTGTCGGCCCAGCAGGCGCCGGGGAATGCGGGGTTCAGTGGCGTAGCGGAGGGACACGGGAGGACCGGGAAAGGTGGGCTTCAGGCTTCAGGCTTCAGGCTTCAGGCTTCAGGCTTCAGGCTTCAGGAAAGAATCCTGGTGGTTCCAACGGGCGCACATCAAGCCGTGAACGGCTTCCTCGATCTGAACGCCCCCCCTGGAGCCTACAGCCTAGAGCCTAGAGCCTAGAGCCTAGAGCCTAGAGCCTAGAGCCTAGAGCCTAGAGCCTAGAGCCTAGAGCCTAGAGCCTACAGCCTAGAGCCTAGAGCCTAGAGCCTACACCCTACAACCCATCCGAGGACACGGGGCGCAGCTTGGCGATGCGCTGGTCCTCGGGGGTGAAGGCCCGGCGGATCAGATGGCCCTGCTTCCGCGGTTCGAGCCCCGCCTTCTGGGCGTAGACCTGGACCTCTTCGTCGCGCTGGTAGCGGCTGCGCTCAAGCATGAGCTTGCGCTGGATCTCCTCCTCCTTGCGGATGCGCTCCTTGATCTCCCCCATGGCATAGCTGAGGCGCGTGCTCTGGACCTTCAGGTAGGCGAGGGTGCCCAGGGGCATGGCCAGGGCCAGCGCCAGCAGCAGCATGCGCAGGATGCCCTCGCTCTCCACCCTGCGGGTGGAAGCGGTGGGACTCGGCAGGGTTCCGGCGGCCATGGGGACCTCGTTCAGGCGATCCGTTCCGCCACGCGCAGGCGGGCGGAGCGGGAGGGGGGATTGGCGGCGGCCTCGGCCTCGCTGGGTGGGATACCGCCGGCAGGGATGAGTTTCAGGATCCTGGGGAGTACCACCGGCGCCGTGCGGCCCGGGCCGTCGTAGATGCCAGCGAGGCGGCGCAGGGTCTGCTTGACGATGCGGTCCTCCAGGCTGTGGAAGCTGATGACCGCGAGGCGCCCGCCGGGGCGCAGATGGGATACGGCGGATTCCAGGGAGGCGGCCAGCTGGGCCAGTTCCCCATTCACGGCGATGCGGATGGCCTGGAAGGTGCGGGTGGCGGGATCGCTGTGCCCCTTCCGCTTGGCCGGTTCCCGGGGGATCACCCGGTAGACGGCCCGGGCTAGGTCGTGGGTGGTGTCCAGGTGCCCTTCATGCAGGGCCTGGAGGATCGCCCGGGCGATGGGACGGCTGGCCCGCTCCTCGCCGTACTGGTAGATCGCGTCCGCCAGGCTTTCGTCGGTCTGTCCGGCGATCCAGTCCCGGGCGGACAGGCCATGTTCTGGATCCATCCGCATGTCGAGGGGGCCCTCGTCCCGGAAGCTGAAGCCGCGTTCCGGCGTGCGGAGCTGGAGGGTGGACACGCCAAGATCCGCCAGAATGCCGTCGAAACCTTCGGGCGCCTGCGCGGCGCGCCAGGCGAGGAAGCCGGGATCGTCCCAGAGATCCTCATAGGCGCAGGCCAGGATGCTGAGGCGGGCATCGGAACCCAGGCGCTGCCGGGCCAGGGTCCGGGCCTCGGGGTCGCGGTCCACGCCCAGGTAGCGGGCCTCGGCATCCGCACGGGCCAGCAGGGCCTCGGCGTGGCCCCCCAGTCCCAGCGTGAGATCGAGGATCCGGGCCGCCGGGGGCAGCACCAGGGCGTCCAGCACTTCCTGGAGCAGGACAGGGACATGGACCGGAAGAGGAATCGTCATCATCAGATCCCCAGATCCGCGAGCTGGGCCAGATCCTCGGCGCCGAGGGGTTCGGCCGCCAGGCGGCGCTCGAAGCCGGCCTTGTTCCACAGGGCCAGGTGATCCATCTGCCCCAGCACCGCCACCTCGCCCGTCAACAGGGCGGCCTCGCGGAGGATGGGCGGAATGACGAAGCGGCCCTGGGCGTCGGGCTCCACTTCGCTGCCGAAGTAGGCGGTGGTCTCCAGGAACTTGCGCTTGGCGGGGCTGGTGGAAGGCAGGGCCGCCAGCCGGGCCTCGATGGCCTCCCAGACCGGCATGGGATAGAGGCGGGCCGACCGGCCATCCAGCGAGGTCAGGTAGTGCCGCAGGGCTCCGCCCCCCTCGCCCAGGGCGAAGGTTTCCAACTCGGCCTTGAAGGATGAGGGGAGCTTGAGGCGCCCCTTCTCATCCACCGTGGCTGGTGAGTTTCCGCGGAATCGAAGCACTTGTATCGCCTTTCAATCAGCAACCCAAAAGGAGGATGGAATCGGAGTGAGACCACTTTGATCCACTTCTAACCACTTTTCTCCACTGAGAGCCACTTCAAAGTCTAGAAAGGCGCCGCTTTTCAACAAGCGGAAATAAAAGCGAAATTATGGAGTCGTTTTCGTCATGAATGAGGGCTGATAGCAATTTCGATATTTTCCGATTAATCTAAACTAGTCATCATTCCGTTTGCCGGCCCGGGAACCCCCGGGTCCTGGCCACGGGGAAAGGTGGATCGGCATGGCGGAGGATCTGCGGGCTCTGGTGGAGCGATTGAAGGCGGTGTCGCATCCGCTGCGACTCCGGGTGCTGGCGCTTCTTGAATCGGGGGAGCTGTGCGTGTGCCAGGTGGCCGAGGTGCTTCAGGTGCCCCAGTCCTCGGTGTCCGAGGCCCTGCGGGAGTTGCGGCGGGCTGGCTTCGTGGTGGAGCGGAAGGAGGGGCGCTGGGTCTTCGTGTCCGTGGTGCCGGAGAAGGATGCCCCGCCCCTGCTCAAGGGCCTTCTCGCCGGGGCCGGATCGCTGGCCGAGGTCCAGCAGGATCGCGCCCGCGCCCAGGAGGTAAGAGCCATCTCCCTTCCGGTGCTGTGTTCCAAGGTCCAGAAAGCAGTCCCCGTGGAGCACGAGGCCGGTCGTGCGTGAGTCTCTCGTCCGGCCCGCCTTCTTCCGCCGGGGTGGCTGGCTGCTCGTGGCCCTGCCCCTGTGGATCACGCTCTATGCCGTGAACCACCCGGCGTCGGAATGGCTCACCTTCCGCCTTCTCGGGCTCACACCCAAGTCGCACCTGGGCGACGCCGTGGCCTTCCTCTTCTACGACACGCCGAAGGTGCTGCTGCTGCTCACGCTGGTGGTCTTCATCGTCACCTTCCTCCAGACCTTCGTGAGCCCGGCCAGGGTCCGGGATGCCCTCTCCGGGCGGCGCCCCGGCCTCGGCAACGCCCTGGCCTCGCTGTTCGGGATCATCACGCCCTTCTGCTCCTGCTCGGCGGTGCCGCTGTTCATCGGCTTCCTGCGGGCGGGGGTGCCCCTGGGCGTGACCTTCAGCTTCCTGGTGGCCGCGCCCATGGTCAATGAGGTCGCCCTGGGGATGCTCTTCGCGATGTTCGGGTGGAAGATCGCCCTGCTCTATGCCGGCACCGGCGTGGCCATCGCCTTCGGATCTGGGCTCATCCTTGGACAACTGCGCATGGAGCGTCACCTGGAGGGCTGGGTCCAAGAGGCCCTGAACGCCCCGTCCCTTGGCGAAGCCGAGGAGGAATCGTTCACCCTTCCGGTCCGTCTCGACCTGGCGGTCCAGGGCGTGAAGGAGATCGTGGGCAAGGTGTGGCCCTACATCCTGGCGGGCATCGCCGTGGGCGCCTTCATCCATGGTTACGTGCCTGAAAGCTTCATGGCAGGCCTGCTTGGCAAGAACCACTGGTACAGCGTGCCCCTGGCGGTGCTGATCGGTGTGCCCCTCTATTCGAACGCGGCGGGCGTCATGCCCATCGTAGAGGCCCTGCTGGGCAAGGGCGCGGCCCTGGGCTCCACCCTGGCTTTCATGATGGCCGTCATCGGGCTTTCGCTGCCTGAAACCATCATCCTCCGCAAGGTCATGCGCCCCCGGCTCATCGCCACCTTCGTCGGAGTGGTCGCCCTCGGCATCCTGCTGGTGGGCTATCTCTTCAACGCCATCCTCTAGGAGATCCCATGCTCATCGAAGTCTTCGGCCCCGGTTGCGCCAAGTGCCAAACCCTGGAAAAGCACGCCAAACACGCGGCGGAGCAGTCCGGTGGCAATCACCAGGTGGTGAAGGTCTCCGACTACGCGGTCATGGTCGCCCGGGGCATCCTCAGCACCCCCGCCCTGGCGCTGGACGGCCACATCAAGTTCCAGGGCAAGGTGGCCAGTTCCGATGAAATCCTGACCCTGCTCAAGGTTTGAGATGCGACTCGCCCTTCCACTGCTCCAACCGCCGACGGATCTCATCCCGACCTGCGCGAAAGCGTGTCCGTAGATCTTCAGGTGTGAGGCTCGGATCGTCGCTGGCGGGATCGGGGATGGGCCAGTGCAGGCGCTCGGCCTTGCCCAGGAACAGGGGACAGACTTCTTCGGCGCAGAGGGTAATCACCAGATCCACCGTGGCCGGGTCAATGTCCTGAACGCTCTTTGAGCGGTGGGCGGTGGCGTTGATCCCCTGTTCCGCCAGCACCTCGATGGCGTAGGGATTCACGCGGCTCGGACGGCTGCCGGCACTTTGGATGCGCAGCGTCGGGAACATCTGCCGGGCGATGCCTTCCGCCATCTGGGAGCGGGCGCTGTTGGCCACGCAGAGGAACAGGATGGAGCGCGGCATGGTTCACCTCTTGTCGGGTTCGACCGCGGGGCAGCAGGTGACTTCGGAGACTTCTTCGGCGCTGCCCGGATACCACTTCCCTTTCAGCCACAGGGACACGCTCACCAGGCCGATCAGCACCGGCACCTCCACCAGCGGCCCGATGACGGCGGCGAAGGCCGCCCCATGGGCGATGCCGAAGGTGGCCACGGCCACGGCGATGGCCAATTCGAAGTTGTTGGAGGCGGCGGTGAAGCTCAGCGTCGCGCTTTGCGGGTAGGTGGCGCCCACCTGCTTCGACATCCAGAAACTCACCAGGAACATCACCACGAAGTAGATCAGCAGCGGAATGGCGATGCGGATCACATCGAAGGGCAGTTTCACGATGGTGTCGCCCTTGAGGCTGAACATCACCACGATCGTGAACAGCAGCGCCAGAAGCGTGAGCGGGCTGATCTTCGGCACGAAGACCCGGTGATACCAGTCCAGCCCCTTGAGCTTCCCGAGGATGAAGCGGGTGAGGAAGCCCGCGATGAAGGGAATCCCCAGGTAGATGAAGACGCTCTCGGCGATCTGGCCGATGGTGATGTTTACCACGGCGCCCTGAAGGCCCAGCTTCGCCGGCAGAACGGTGGCAAAGAACCAGGCGTACACGCTGAAGAAGAGCACCTGAAAGATCGAGTTGAACGCCACCAGGCCCGCGCAGTACTCCGTATCCCCCTTGGCCAGATCATTCCACACGATGACCATGGCGATGCAGCGGGCCAGTCCGATGAGGATCAGGCCGATCATGTACTCCGGTTTATCCCGCAGGAACAGCACGGCCAGAGCGAACATGAGCAGGGGCCCGATCACCCAGTTCTGGACCAGCGAAAGCCCGAGCACCTTTTTGTTTTGAAACACGAGGTGCAGTTCCTCGTACTTCACTTTCGCCAGGGGCGGATACATCATCAGGATCAGGCCTGCGGCCAGCGGCACGCTGGTGGTGCCCACGTTCCAGAGATTGATCGCGTGGTTGAAGCCGGGCACGGCGAAGCCCAGCAGGACACCGAGACCCATGGCCAGGAAGATCCAGAGGGTCAGGTACCGATCGAGGAAGGAGAGGCGTTTGGGGGCGTTCATGGCGACCCTCGCTTCAGGCCGGTTTGCGGGCGGCGATGATCAGGCTGGTGATGTACTCCGAGGGCAGGGTGCCCTCCGGCAGCAGCCCCAGGAGGTGGTCGGTCATCGGGTCATCCGCGAGAAGCATGGCCTCCACCGCCTCTCCCTTGGAGGTGAGGGTCAGGTCTACGAGACCCGACGCCTGCACCATGTCGCGAAGATCATCCACCAGGGCGGCCCCCGCGATGCAGCCCACCAGGGCCTCGACGCTTTGCCGCAGGGCCTCCGGCAGCGGCTTCAGCAGCACCATGTCGGAGATGGACACCCGCCCGCCGGGCTTGAGCACGCGGGCGATCTCCTTCCAGACCGTGGCCTGGTCGGGGCTCAGGTTCAGCACGCAGTTGGAGAGCACCACGTCCACCGAAGCGTCGGGAAGGGGGATCGCCTCGATCTGCCCCTGGTGGAAGACCACGTTGTCCAGGCCGGTGCGGCGGCGAAACTCCGTAGCGTTGCGGCGGGCCTTCGCGACCATCTCGGGGGTCATGTCCACGCCGATGACCTTGCCTTCGGCACCCACCCGCTGGGCCGCCAGGAACACATCCAGACCCGCGCCACTGCCCAGATCCAGCACCGTCTCGCCGGGTTTCAGTTCAGCCAGGGCCGTGGGGTTTCCACAGGAGAGACCGAGGTTGGCGCCCTCCGGAAGCGTCGCCAGTTCCGTGTCCGAGTAGCCGACGCCCTGGGCGACCTCCCCTGCCCGACCGCCCCCGCAGCAGCCGGACTGGGGGCCGCAGCAGCCGCCGATACGGGCGATCCTGCCGTAGGCGTCCTGGATCTTGAGGTGGGTGGGATGGGTGATCGGTTCCATGGGGGCTCCTTGGGTCAAGGGCAGTGGGGGATCCGGCAGCCGCCGCCGCAGCAGTCCTGCCAGAGATACTCGGTGAGGGCCTGGAGGTGATCGAAGCGGGCCGCATAGCGGATGGTGGTGCCCTGCCGCATGGCCACCAGCAGACCGGCCCCCGCCAGATCGGACAAGTGGTGGCTCAGCGTCGAGCCCGGCATGGCGAGCCGCGCCTGGATCTCTCCCGCCGGCGTCCCCTCCATGGGCCCCTGCACGACGAGACGCACGATGGACAACCGCGCCGGATGGCCCAATGCCTTCAGGCGCTGGGTCATGAGCCTGAGCAGTGGGTCGGAGGGGGTCATGGTTAACATTCTAATTTCTAGAAAAATAGAATCAAGCCCCTAATGTTCATCCTCCGGCATATCCCTTTTCTTTTCGGACGGGACCCGGCGCTCCAGACTTGCGGCGGGTTCAGCGGCCTGATGCGTCCTTGTGGGTCACATCCCGGACCCAGGTGAAGGCCGCGACCGTGGCGGGCATGCCCAGGGTGCCGGCGGCGAGGGCCACCACCTGCTCCAGTTCCTCGATGGTGATCCCCATGTCCAGGGCCTTGCGGGCGCTGGCGTGGACGGCCCCTTCCCGGAGGGCGCCGATGGCCACGGCCAGCTTCACCAGGCGCTGGGTCTTGGCATCCAGGGGGCCCGTGGCGCCCGCTTCGTGGATCGAATCCCAGGCTTCGGCCAGCTTGGGGAACCGGGTGGTGAACTCCTTGTACTTCTTCGGGGGTTCGGTCTGCATGCGGGTCATGGGGGGCTCCTTGGCGTGGGGTGGGGTGGAAACGGGCGTGGCCGCCCGGGCTACAGGCAGAGTTTCCCGCCCAGGGGCTTTCCCCCCAGCAGGTGGAAGTGCAAGTGGAATACCGTCTGGCCGGCATCGGCGCCGTTGTTGCTGAGCAGGCGCCAGCCGCTGGCCTGGACGCCGTGATCCACTGCCAGCTTCGCGGCGACCTGGGGGATGCGGGCGGCGGCGGCGGCGATTTCCGGCGTCAGATCCGCCAGGCCTTCGCAGTGGGCCTTGGGAATGATGAGCAGGTGCACCGGCGCCTGGGGGAAGATGTCCTGGAAGGCGAGCAGGGTATCGTCTTCATACACCACCGCGGCGGGGATCTCCTTCCGCGCGATCCTGCAGAACAGGCATTCACTCATCGGGGCCCCTCCCATGTTCCACATCATCCTGCACCAGCCGGAGATTCCGCAGAATACCGGAAGCATCGGCCGGCTCTGCGTGAACAACGGGGCGAAACTGCACCTGATCCATCCCCTGGGCTTCGAAACCACGGACTACTACCTGCGCCGGGCGGGGCTGGACTACTGGGAAAAACTGGAGCCCATCCACTACGACGACTGGAACGACTTCCTGGCCCGGAATCCCGCCCAGCGGCTGTGGTTCTTCAGCACCAAGGGCGCCAAGCGGCACACCCAGGTGCCCTGGGCCTACGGCGACGGGCTCGTCTTCGGCCGGGAGACGGCCGGGCTCCCCGAGGACATCCTGGCCGCGCATCCCGGCAACCTCGTACGCATCCCCATGCTGGGCGACCACCACCGCAGCCTGAATCTGGCCCAGGCGGCAGCCATTGGTCTTTACGAAGCGCTGCGGCAGACTGAAGGCTGGTAGCCGTCCCCGGAGTTCCCCATGAATCCAGCGCCCATCCGCGTCGTCATCGCCAAGCCCGGCCTCGACGGGCATGACCGCGGCGCCAAGGTCGTGGCCCGGGCCCTGCGCGATGCCGGCATGGAGGTGATCTACACCGGCCTGCGGCAGACGCCCCAGCAGATCGTGGCGGCCGTGGTACAGGAGGACGCCCAGGTGCTCGGCATGAGCATCCTCAGTGGCGCCCACAACCAGATCTTCCCCGAGGTGCTCCGGTTGCTGAAGGCGCAGGGCGCGGACGACGTGCTGGTCTTCGCCGGCGGCATCATTCCCGACGACGATGTGCCCGCCCTGAAGGCCCAGGGCATCCGCGAGATCTTCCAGCCCGGCACGAACACCGATGACATCGTGGCCTTCATCCGGCGAGAGACCGGCGCCTAGCATGGCCAAGACCAGCCCCCTCTTCGAGTGCACGGCCTGCGGCGCGCGGCATCCCAAGGCCATGGGAAAGTGCACGGGCTGCGGCGCCTGGGACACCGTCCAGGAGGTCCGCGGTTCGCTGAAGCGCGACCTCCAGCGGGCCGGCTCCGCCTACGCGCAAAGCCACTACTCCGGCCCCGTGGCGCTGCCGGATGTGGACGTGACGGATACCCAGCGCTGCCCCACCGGCATCGTCGAGCTGGACCGGGTGCTGGGCGGCGGCGTGGTGCCGGGCATGGTGGTCCTGCTGGGCGGCGAACCGGGCATCGGCAAATCCACGCTGCTGCTTCAATGGGCCGCCACGACGGAAGGCACGGTGCTCTACGCCAGTGGCGAGGAAAGCGAGCGCCAGATCAAGCTGCGGGCCCAGCGCCTGGGCGCCGAAAACCCCGGCATCCACCTGCTGGCGGAAACGGACGTGCGCCGCATCATCGAGGAGGCCGAGCGCATGAAGCCCGGCCTGCTGCTGGTGGACAGCATCCAGACCCTCTTCGATCCCGATTTCGAAAGCAGCGCGGGCAGCGTGAGCCAGGTGCGCGGATGCGCCGCCATGCTCACCCGCTGGGCCAAGACCACGGGCACGCCCCTGGTACTGGTGGGCCACGTCACCAAGGACGGCAGCCTCGCGGGCCCCAAGGTGCTGGAGCACCTGGTGGACACGGTGCTGGCCTTCGAGGGCGACCGCCACCATCACCATCGCCTGCTGCGGGCCCTCAAGAACCGCTTCGGCGCAGCCTTCGAGCTGGGCGTCTTCGCCATGACCGAAAAGGGCCTGGTGCCCGCCGAAGGCAATCCCTTCTTCCTGGATGCCGAGCCGCGGCCGGGATGTGCCGCCACGGTGGTGCTCAGCGGCACCCGGCCCATGGTGGTGGAGATCCAGGCCCTGGTGGCCTCCGCGGGCCTGGGCATCCCCCGCCGCACGGCCCTGGGCATTGAGGGCCCCCGGCTGGCCATGCTTTGCGCCGTGGCCGAGCGCCGGGGCGGCGTCCAGCTCCACGATCGCGATGTCTACCTGAACGTGGCCGGTGGCCTGGAGATCGAGGATCCCGCCGCCGATCTCGCCGTCATCGCGGCCCTTTGCAGCAGCGCCGGCGGCCGCCTGCTGACCGAGAAGTGCCTCTTCATGGGCGAGGTCGGATTGACCGGCGAGGTCCGCCCCGTGGCCCAGCTCCCCCTGAGGCTCCAGGAGGGCGCCCGCCTCGGCTTCGCCGCCGCCGTCGTCCCCCGCCTGGGCCTCGAAGGGAAAAGCCCCCTCGACCTCTTCCCCGAAACCAGCGTCGAGCGGCTGCGGAGCAAGGCGTGGTTGAAGGGCGTGGTGGAGGAGTAGGGGCCCATCAGCCCCCGATTCGGTCCTATGCTCAATCCATGACCTGGAAACCCAGTCCCCGCATGGAGGTGGATCCCTTCGCCCTGCCCCTCGACGCCCGGCAGGGCTACCTGCTGTCCCGCCTGGATGGAACCCTGGATGTGCCGACCCTCGCCGTCCTCATGAACCTGGATGAGGAGCAGATGGCCGTCATGCTGGCTGAGCTCGTGGCCCTGGGCGCGGTGGCGCCGGAAGCGCCCGCGGCGGCGCCGGCGACACCGCCCGGGCCGGAGCCAGGACCGGAACCCACCGGTGCCGAGGAGGACGCCCCCACGGCCTCGGCCAGGGCCGCCACCCACCGCGCGTTCTTCGAGCAGCACCTGCACAAGCGCCCGGTGGACGAGCGGGTGGCCCAGGCGCGGATGGCGGTCGAGCCCGATTTGAGCGCCTTCTGCTTCGACCCCGCGGCCGAGGTCATCCGCGCCGTGCTGGAGAACCCGCGAGTGGGCGGCGCCCAGGCGCGTCTCATCGCGGCCCACCACCGGACGGCCGCGGGCCTGGAGGCCCTGGGCGCGCGCACGGCCTTCACGAACGATGGCGGCGTGCGCCGCGTCCTGCTGCAGAATCCCCTCCTGCCGCCCAGCCTCTACCGGCGCCTCTGGTCCCCCCGTCGCCTGCTGGAACAATACCTCGTGGCCACCACCCGGGACGCGCCGGAGCAGATCCGCGCCATGGCCCGGGACCTGCTGCGGGCCAGCTTCAACCAGCGCACCGGGGAGGAGCGGGCGGAGATCATCCTCACCACCGAGGGCCGCTGCCTCGCGAGCCTCGTGGGCCTCACCATTGACGGGCACACGACGGCCATCCTGTGCCGCCGCACCTACGTCTCCACCCTGCTCATCCAGAACCTTGCCCGCTGGAGTGCGGCCCCGCCCCAGCTCATCGCTCATCTCAGGCGGCAGGATGTGGTGAAGCGCAATGCGGCGCTGCGGCAGCTGCTGGAGCGGCACCCGAACGCCAGCTAGTGGCGCGTCCCCGAAGTGTCTTGAATAGTTTCGGCACTCCGAGACGCGCCACTTGCCGGGGGTTCGGGGGCGCGGCATGGCGCCCCCGAGGGGTGACAGCCCGAAAAGCATGGCTTTTCGGGCGCCAAAGGGGGCTTGCCCCCATGGAAGTGCGACATCCCCAGCAAAAGGTTAATTCAAGGAACTCAGGGGATGTCGCACTAGGCGTAGACCCGCTGCAGACCGGGATCCTGGGTCAGCTCCTCGATGAGGTCCCGGACGCTCACCAGTTCGCGGAGCTTGGCGCCGTTGCTGCCGGTGAAGAAGAGGCCGCTCTCCTCGTTGCCCTGCATGGCGTCGGCCAGGCGGTCGGCGATGCAGTAGCCCACCGCCATGGCGCCCTTGCCGTGGCCGCAAGGCGAAAGGCAGTTGCTCACGCAGCGGATCTGGGGCGCGGTGCCGGCCTCGATGCGCCGGTGGAGGCTGGTGCGCACCCCCCGGGCAGGCAGGCCCACGGGGGATTTCATGAGGCCGATGTCCTCGGCCCTGGCCCGGAGGATGACCTCCTTGAAGATCGGCGAGGCATCGCACTCGAAGGTGCCGATGAAGCGGGTGCCCATCTGCACGCCGTCGGCACCCAGGGCCAGGAAGCGCTGGATGTCCGCGTGATCCCAGACACCGCCCGCCACCAGGATGGGGAAGTCGCCCCACCTGTCCCGCTCCTCGATCACCTCGGGCAGGATGTTCTCCAGGGTGTGGGCGGGATCCTCGCAGCCTTCGTGGCTGAAGCCCTGGTGGCCGCCGCTTTCAGGCCCCTCCAGGACGACCGCGTCCGGCAGGCGGTTGTATTTCCGCTGCCACTGCTTGCAGATCACGCTGAGTGCCCGGCCGGAAGACACGATGGGCACCAGAGCCACGTCCGCGTCACCCACGTAGCCCGGCAGAGCCAGGGGCAGGCCCGCGCCGGACACGATCATCTGGGCGCCGCCCGCGAGGGAGGCCCGCACGGCGGCCTCGTAGCCCTCGATGGCGCAAAGGATGTTCACGCCCACGGCACCGTGCCCCTCGGAGCGCTCCCGCGCCGCCCGGACGATCCATTCCAGGGCCTTGGGCGGGTTCAGCGCATCGGTGCCATCGGGGCGGCCGAGGCGCATCTTGGGGTTGGCCGATCCGTGGTAGCCCGTGCCGATGGCAGAGACCAGGCCCACGCAGCCGGCCCTGGCCACGGCGCCCGCCAGACCTTCCCAGGAGACGCCCACACCCATGCCGCCCTGCTGGATGGGGTAGGCCAAGTCCAGATTGCGGATGCGCAGGCGCGGCAGGGTGCAGGCGCCGCGGCGCACGAAGGCCTGGGCCATGGAATCCAGGCCAGCCATGAGGCGGGTCCGGAAAGCGGCCAGGGGAGAGGCATCCAGCATCGAGGGCGTGCGCGGCTGCAGTCCGATGGCGCCATCGGCCATGGCCTGCTTCGCTTCGGCCTCGGTATCGGCCATGGCCATCACGGGCAGGCCCAGGAAGCGCAGGGCCGCCACATCACAGGCCCGGGCGAGCAGGGCAGACGCCCCCCCGGCCTTGGCCCGGGCGCCTTCTTCGGGATTCTGCACGGCCACGAGGCGGGGCAGGTTGGCGTGGCGCAGCATGGCCAGGGAAGGCGGCAGTTCCGCCGTGTGCAGCAGGAAGGCCACACCGGCCTCGCGGGCGGCGGCCATCACGCTGTCCGCACTATCGCGGAGACCGCGCAGATCCAGGCCGATCTTCGCCCCTTCACGCATGGAGGCCTTGAGCTCTTCGAGCCGCGCGCGAAGCTTGGCCGCATCCGGAAAGGCATCGGTGCGGGGTAAGGCCCAGCCCCCGGCCCGCAGGAAGGCGGCCTGGAAGTCCAGGGAACCCGGCGCCTGCCAGCCCTGCAGGGTGGGCGAGGTCGCTGTGTTGAAGAAGGACTCGGCCATGAAGGCCTCCGGAACGATCCGCGCGGAAAGCCCGGACCGTAGGCCATTGTCGCCCGGAATGGCTGTGACCGGGAGCAAGGATCTTACCCAGGGTCAAACCATGCATTTGTGCCCTTTGCGGCGGCCCGGCCACAATCGGATCAGGAGTCCCCATGCGTTCCATGACCGCCTTTGCCGAGGCCGTCCGGCCCCTGGCCGCCGGACAGCTCCGGCTCACCCTTCGCAGCGTCAACTCCAAGGCCCTGGATCTGAGCCTGCGCCTGCCCCCCGCCCTGTTTCCGCTGGAGGCCGGGTTGCGGGCCCAGGTGCGGGAGGCCGCCCAGCGCGGCAAGCTCGACCTCACCATCGAGGTGCAGGACGAGCCCTCGCTGGAACCCCGCATGAACCGGGCCCTGCTGCGGGCCGTGGCCAAGGCCTGGCAGGAGGACGCGGAATGGCTGAACCTGCCCCCCCTTACCGCCGAAGCCTTCTTCCGCCTGCCCGGCGCCTTCCAGTCCCCCGCCTCGGATCTCGGCGAACGCATGGAGGCCCCCGTCCGCGAGGCCCTGATGGCCCTGCTGGAAACCTGGAATGCAGGACGGACCCGCGAGGCCGAGCGCCTTCGCCCCTTCTTCGAAGATGGCCTGGCCCGGCTGAAATCACTCCGCGAAGGGCTCCAGGCCGAGGCCCAGGCCCAGGCCACCGAACTGCCCGGCCTCTACCACCAGCGCATCGAGCAGCTCCTGGAGGACGCCCGCCTGGCGGGCCAGCTGCCCGCCGAGCGCGTGCTGGCGGAAGCCGGCGTCCTCGCCGAGCGCCAGGATGTGCGCGAGGAATTGATCCGCCTCGGGGCCCACCTGGACGATTTCGCAGAACGGCTGGCCCAGGGACGCGTCGAGGGCAAGGCCGTGGATGTCTGGTGCCAGGAAGTGCTGCGGGAGCTCAACACCACCGGCAGCAAGTGCAAACGCCTCGCCATGACCCGCACCGTCATGGAGGCCAAGGGCGTGCTGGACCAGATCAGAGAGCAGGCCGCGAATCTGGAGTGAGCCCGGATTTTTATGGCAGGCGGCATTAAGTTCCAGGTGCAACAAGGTTAAGGTCCACCGCCCCGAATGGGCTCGGAGAAGGTAATCTTCAATGACGGTGGATGGATCGATGTCCTTGTCGTGAACCGCCCGGTATTTCTTGGACAGTGGGTTGAGTGTATTCACGCGGCGGCTCCGGTGCCAAGGAGGTCCTGACGGATCTGGGCGGGAGACCGGTGGTTGTGGCGTTCGATGAGCCACTGATGGTTGTAGAGATCACGGAATTGCTGGAGGGCCTGGTTGAGATCCTCGATGTTGGCGAAGGTGTGGATCCAGAGAAGCTGTTCCTTAAGGGTGCGCCAGAAGCGCTCGATGCAGCCGTTGCCTTCGGGGGCACGGACGAAGGAGGGGCTGGAGTCCATGCCAAGGAAGCGCAACTCGGCCTGGAAGGCTCGGGAGATGAACTGACTGCCGTTGTCATGGCGCAGTTTCAAGCCCGCTGCGATGGCCTTCCCAACGCCGCCGAAGGAGGCCCGACAGGCTTGGTGGAGCGGGACGATGGCCTCGTAGCGAGTGGCCTCGAGGGCAGCGTGGATGCCGAGCAGCTCGCAGGTGCAGTGGTCGTAGATGCCAAAGATCGTGGCCTGCTGGCCGTCGAGCAGCATGGTCGCGGTGGCGTCCGTGCCCCTCCCGCCAACGCCTTGCGTCGTCGGGAGTCTAAGGTCACATCTCGTCGGGGGTCTCCACGCGCAGCACGCGCTCGTTGTCCACGGTGGCGCCGAGATCCTGCACGCGGTCGTCCCAATCCGCCATGGGCGCGCCCTCATAGGCGACGATGGCTTCGTCGCTGCCCAGTTTCGTGTCAATGGTGACCAGCTTTCCATTCAGGCCCAGGCTCGCGAAGGCCACGGGCTTGCCTTCATCATCCCCGCTGATCACGGCATGGCCAATCCAAGGGTACACAGGCATCACGCCGTGCTGGTGGGAAATATCGTTCGTCGCCACCACGCTGCCATTACCGGGGTAGTAGCCTTGGTATTTGCGGCTAAAGCGCGCCAGCTGGGCTTCGGTGATTCCCTGGGCTGCGGCCTCGTTCGTGAAGGCCTGGCGCCAGTTGGGCGCGGAAAGGATCTTCATGCCCGCGAGGCGCCAGATCACGCCGAGGTAATCCCCGGCACTGCCCAAACCCGAGGGCAAACCGAAGGTGCTCACGCCGGTCGTGGTCTTGCCGATGCTGGAAGACATCAGCAGCTTCGGTGCGCCGTTGGCATCCAGGGATCCTGCATCCCCGGTGATGTCATAGGCCCAAATCGTCGAATTCGTGATGTAGTTTGTGGCCCCTTGTTGGTTTTGGACATTG
>JAUXSE010000048.1 GCA_030681515.1 Geothrix sp.
TACAAGCGCGAACAGAAATGCTCCTTCTGCGGCAAGGAGCCCCACGAGGTGGAGCAGCTCCTGGCGGGGCCCGAGGCCTTCATCTGCAACGAGTGCCTGGAGGCGGGGCAGCTGCAGCTGCGCATGAGCCGCCAGGGCAAGCCCCTGGGCAAGCACGAGGCCCGTCTCAGCCGGCCCAAGGAGATCAAGTCCTTCCTGGACGACTACGTCATCGGCCAGGAGTCCGCCAAAAAGCGCCTGAGCGTGGCGGTCTACAACCACTACAAGCGCATCCTCACGCCCCGCAAGGCCCTGGGCGGCACCGACGTCGAGCTGTCCAAGAGCAACATCCTGCTGCTGGGCCCCACGGGCACGGGCAAGACCCTGCTGGCCCAGACCCTGGCCCGGTTCCTGGACGTGCCCCTGGCCATGGCGGATGCCACCACCCTGACGGAAGCCGGCTACGTGGGCGAGGACGTGGAGAACATCCTCACCAAGCTGCTGCAGGCCGCGAATTACGACGTGGAGCGGGCCCAGCGCGGCATCGTCTTCATTGACGAGATTGACAAGGTGGGCCGCAAGAGCGAGAACCCCAGCATCACCCGCGATGTGAGCGGCGAGGGCGTGCAGCAGGCCCTGCTCAAGCTGGTGGAAGGCACGGTCGCCAATGTTCCTCCGCAGGGCGGCCGCAAGCATCCGCACCAGGAGTTCATCCAGCTGGACACCAGCCACATCCTGTTCATCTGCGGCGGCGCCTTCGTGGGCATCGAAGACATCATCAAGCAGCGCATCCGCGCCAAGGCGGTGGGCTTCGGCTCCACGCCCTCCTCCAAGGAGGACAAGGAGAACATGCTCCGCCTGGTGGAGCCCGAAGACATCATCAAGTTCGGCCTCATCCCCGAGCTGGTGGGCCGCCTGCCCGTGGTGGCGGGCCTCACGCCCCTGGACCGCGAGGCCCTGGTGGCCATCCTCACCCAGCCCAAGAACGCCATCACCAAGCAGTTCGTGAAGCTCTTCGACATGGACGACGTGGATCTGAGCTTCGAGGAGGGCGCCATCGCCGCCATCGCCGAGCAGGCCCTCACCCGCAAGCTGGGCGCCCGCGGCCTCCGCAGCCTGGTGGAGCAGATCCTGCTGGAGCCCATGTACGAGCTGCCCTCGGACAAGCGCACCTCCCGCGAATCCCTGCGCATCACCCGCCAGAAGGTCGAGGAGGTGCTGGGCCTGCCTTCCCACCCCATCTCAGCCGCGGGCTGAATCGAGGCGCCCCTTGGCCGTCCCCAAGACCCTCACCCTGCCGGCCATTCCCATCCGGGACATGGTGCTGTTCCCCGGGACGCGGGTGCCCTTCGTGGTGGGGCGGTCGGCTTCGGTGCGCACGCTGGAACTGGCCATCAAGGCCGGCGACCACCTCCTGATGCTCACGCAGAAGGACGCCAAGGTGGAGACGCCGGGCCAGGACGATCTGTACTCCATCGGCACCCTGGCCCTGGTGGAATCCGTCATCGCCCTGCCCAAGGACTACCACAAGGTGGGCGTGAAGGGCATCGCCCGGGTGAACCTGCGCCGCTACGACGACAGCGGCGAGGTCATCCAGGCCGAGGCCTACCTGCTGCCGGAGCCCACCCAGCCGGCGGGCCAGTCCCTCCAGCCATTCCATCAGGCCGTGGAGGCCTTCCTGGGCCGCAACTCCGATGCCTCGCGCCTGCTGAGCATGGACCAGATCCGCGAACTGCCCCTGGGCAAGGCCATTGACACCATGGCGGGCCTGGTGCCCGCCGAGGTGAAGCAGAAGCAGGAGATCCTCGAGCACCTGGAGATCGGCCCCCGCCTTGAGGCGCTCATGCATCTGCTGGAACTCGACGCGGCCCGGTCCGAGGTGGACCGCACCCTGGACGAAAAGACCCGCCAGCGCCTCGACCAGGATCACAAGCAGCACGCGCTGAACGAAAAGATGCGCGCCATCCAGCAGGATCTGGGCAAGAAGGAAGAGAAGGACGAGGGGGGCCGCCTGAAGCACCAGATCGAGGCCGCGGGCATGACCCCCGAGGCCAAGGCCAAGGCCCTGGAGGAACTGGAACGCCTGGAGGCCATGCCGCCCCAAAGCGCCGAGGCCACCGTCAGCCGGACCTACCTGGACTGGCTGCTGGCCCTGCCCTGGAAGGCCATGGCCGAGGAACGCCTCGATCTCATGGAAGCCGAGCGCGTGCTGGACGAGGACCATTCGGGCCTCGACAAGATCAAGGCCCGCATCCTCGAACACCTGGCCGTCATGGCGCGGCTGCAGAACCAGGACCGGGAGGCGGAGGAAGGACAGGCCAAGGACAAGGCTTCGCCGCGCCCGCAGGCGGGGGGCCCGGGGGGGACGCAGAAGCCCGAAGGGCTGGGCGGTCCCACCCGGACAGCTTTGCGCGGTCCCATCCTCTGCCTGGTCGGCCCCCCCGGCGTGGGCAAGACCTCCCTGGCCCGCAGCATCGCCCGCGCCCTGAACCGGCCCTTCGTGCGGCTGTCCCTGGGCGGCGTGCGCGACGAGGCCGAGATCCGCGGCCACCGGCGCACCTACATCGGCTCCATGCCGGGCCGCATCATCGCGCTGATGAAGAAGGCGAAGGTCCGCAATCCGCTCATGCTGCTGGACGAGATAGACAAGATGGCCTCGGACTTCCGCGGCGATCCGAGCAGCGCCCTGCTGGAGGTCCTGGATCCCGAGCAGAACGCCAGCTTCCAGGACCACTACCTGGATGTGGGCTTCGACCTCAGCCAGGTGCTCTTCCTGGCCACGGCCAACGTGCGCCACCAGATCCCCGAGCCGTTGGAGGACCGCCTTGAGGTGCTGGAACTGAGCGGCTACACCACCAGGGAGAAGCTGGCCATCGCGGAGAAGCATCTGATCCCCCGCGCCCTCGAAGGCCACGGCATGAAGGACATGGGCGTGCGCTTCGAGGCCGCCGCACTCGAGAAGCTCGTGCAGGCCTACACCCGCGAGGCCGGCGTGCGCCAGATGGAGCGCGAGATCGCCAACATCCTCCGCAAGCTGGCCCGGCACACCCTTCAGCCCGAAAGGGGGGAGATCTTTGATCCCATCATCACCGCCGACCGCGTGCCGAAGCTGCTGGGGCCCGAAAAGATCCTGGAGACCCGGGCCGAGGACACGGCCCCGCCGGGGCTGGTGAACGGCCTGGCCTGGACGCCCACGGGGGGCGACCTCCTGACCATCGAGGCCGCCGTGCTGCCGGGCAAGGGCATCCTCAAGCTCACGGGCAAGCTGGGCGAGGTCATGCAGGAAAGCGCCAACCTCGCGCTCAGTTACGTCCGCGCCCGGGCCGAGCGGCTGGGCCTGAAGCGCGACTTCCTCGACACGGTGGATCTGCATGTCCACGTGCCCGAGGGTGCCATCCCCAAGGATGGCCCCAGCGCCGGCATCACGCTGGCCACGGCCCTGATCTCGGTGCTGACCGGCATCCCCGCCCGGGCCGACATGGCCATGACCGGTGAATTGACGCTCCGGGGCCGGATACTGCCCATCGGCGGGTTGAAAGAGAAGCTCCTCGCGGCCCATCGCCTGGGCCGCAAGGCCGTGTTGATCCCCAGCGAGAACGCCCGCCACCTCGAAGAGATTCCCGCCGAGGTGCGGGAACAGCTCAGCATCCACCTCGTCAGCCACATGGACGAGGTGATCCAGCTGGCCCTCACCCGCATGCCCGTGCCCCTGAGGCCGGAGGCCGTCGCCCCCCCTCCGCCCTCGGCGGCCCGGGAGAATCCGGCCCCGCAGTAGCGGGTGGGCCGTGGGCTGAAGGCCGCCCGGATCAAGTGCCCGTAGTCCTTCATTCACTCAGGACGGCGCAGCCGTCCTGAGCCGAGCCGTACCCTTGTTCCTGCTACCCTGATCGCATGCGCTTTCTCGCCAGCCACATCATCCACTTCTTCGTCATGGGCATGGGCATCGCCCTGGTGCTGGGGCTTCTGCATCCGACGATGCGGCCAGAGCGGACGCGGGCCTCGATCCTCAAGCATGCGGCCGGGCTCATCGGCATCGGGCTGGCCCTGGCCTGGCTGATGTACCTGCTGCCCCGGCACCCCGTCCGGTTTTGACCCGGAAAGGAGGGGCCATGGTCGAGAAGGTCATGGGCCTGTGGGCCAGGCTGGAGTCCGGCTGGGAGCGGGTGTGGCAGGCGGCCGTGGAGCTGTGGCACGAGGTGGCCCATGCTGTGCCGCCGCTGGGGCGGGCGGGATCCTTCACCTTCGAAGTGCTGGGCAAGTACCGGAAGGACGATTGCCTGAGCTACGCCGCGGGCCTCAGCTTCTGGCTCATCGTCAGCCTGGTGCCCCTGTCCACGCTGCTCTTCAAGCTGCTGGGCGCCATCATGGGGAGCCGCGCGTACGGGCCCGCCACCCTGAAGACGCTGCAGGAGATCGTGCCCTATCTCCCCCGCGAGTTCGTCGTGGATGCCGTGGCCAACAGCCAGAAGATCGGCGGCATGGGGCTCTCCTGGTTCGTGCTGCTCTTCGGCAGCTACTGGGGCATCAGCCAGCTGGACACGAGCCTGGCCCACGTCTTCGGCCTGCGCATCAAGAAGCACCGCCAGACCCGCAAGAACCACCTGCTGCGCCAGGTGGCCTTCCTGGTGGGCGGTCTGCTGCTGATGGTGATCTTCCTGGCCCTGCTGGTGGGCGGCGCGGTGAGCAAGTTCCTCCCCGCGCTGCGGATGGACTTTTTGCCCTATCTGGCGCCCCTGCTGGGTCTGATGGTGGTGACCATGGTGCTGCAGCACCTCCCGCGCGTGCACGTGAAGTTCCGCCACGCCTTCCTCGGCGCGGCCATCTCCACCGCGCTGTGGTGGCTGGCGAAGTGGGGTTTCGGCGTCTACCTGCGGCACACCATGACCTGGGGCATCATGTACGGCTCCCTGCTGGGCATCGTGGCCGGCCTCACCTTCCTCTACTACAGCTGCGCCATCCTGCTGCTGGGCGCCGAGATCACCGCCGCCTTCTACCGCCACGAAACCGGCGCCACCACCGTGCCCCCGTGGCTGCGGGCGAGGGCCGGAGAGCCCGGGAAACCCTAGGGCTTATTCACGGGATCCACGGGAGACGGTCATGCAACATGTCCCAGCCCAATTCGAGAATCAGGCCATCCGGCGGGCCTATGACGAGGCCACGGAGACTTGGTGGTTCTCGGTCGTTGATATCGTGCAGGTGCTCACCCAGCAGCCGGATGATCTGACCGCGCGAAAATACTGGAACCAGCTCAAACGCAGACTCGGCAAGGAAGGCAGTGAACTGGTGACGAGTTGTCACCAGTTGAAGATGACCGCCGCAGATGGCAAGCAGCGACTCACTGATGCAGCCACGGCCCAAACCCTGCTCCGTCTCGTCCAATCAGTCCCCAGTCCGAAGGCCGAGCCAATCAAGCTCTGGCTGGCCAAGGTGGGCTACGAGCGCATGCAGGAATTGGCCGATCCGGCCCTCTCGCTGGAGCGCGCCCGGGAGACCTGGCAACAGCACGGGCGCAGCAAGAAGTGGGTCCAGCAGCGGATGATGGGCCAGGAGACCCGGGCCAAGCTGACCGACTACTGGGCCACCCACGACATCAAGGAAGGGCAGGAATTCGCCATCCTGACCAATCTGATCCACCAGGAATGGGCCGAGGTCAGCATCAAGGCCCACAAGGACATGAAGGGCCTGAAGACCCAGAATATCCCCAATGGCTTCCTTATGCCCTCGCCCCCTCGCCTCGGCTCAGGGGGAACTTACAGAAATTGGTGTACACGACCCCGCCATCCCCACTGCGGATCACTCCGCACACAAGGAATAGCGCCTCAAGAAAACGAGCCCCTTAGGTCAGGTTCAGGGGAGTGTGAGGCGTGAGGATGTGGGCTTTTTCAGGACGGACCACTTGGCCAGGGTGCCGCCGCATGAATACACTCAACACACTGTCCAAGACATACCCGGTGTTTCTGGAGGTGCCTGTGATTCTGCAGCGGCTATTCATCGCGTTCTTGCTCCTTCTGGCCCAAACCTTGGGCGCTGGAGAACCAGGCCAGGGGAACGGGTCAATTGAACCGACCCGTCGTTGGATTCCGGCCGGACCGGCTCATGTGGATGCGGTGACTGGGCGAATGGAATTGAATTTGCCAATCGGCCCTTCCCTTCCGGGGCGGGTTCCGATTGGTTTCGTCTGGCACAGCGAAGGAACGAATGGTTCCTTCGATTCCTATCAGTGGCCCGCTTGGGACACCACCCAAGTGTCGAACCGGGTGACCGTGACCCTTGGTCATGAGCGGGTGACCTTTCTGCGAGGTGCCCCTCCTGACGTCAGTGCGAATCCCCAGAAGTGGCTCCAGGACCGAGGCCTCAGTTCTGGTCAAGAAAAAGTGACGGGTCTGGATGCGGGTTACACCTCCTACTTTGGAGCATCTATCTTCACAAGCGAAGACGGTTCCCGGCACCTGATTGCAGGTGCGTGGTATGTCAAAGCTCCACTCCCCCCAAAGCCTTGGGGCCCCGACACGGTTTGGCCACCAGCCGACCCACGCGTGTTTGCCCCGCGAATGGCGGTTGTGCAGGGAGACAACGTTATCTGGGCGTCTTTCGAGGATGCGACCGGCGCAAATGTTCAACAAACTGCGCACTCGTCCACTGAGATCAAGAATCGGTGGGGCGACTGGGTTCGATTGGACAAAACCTTGGATCCACCTACGGGGGCGATGGTGGGCGGGACCCTGACTTCATCCTTGGGCCACTCATTGACCCTTGGTGGATCGGGATCAGCCTGGTACATAGACAACTCCATGGGACTCCCCCGAGTTGAGATGACCAGCAATGGTGAAATCTTCCAGGGCTTTTTGTTCACCTCGGTAGCCAGGTCGGGCCTAAGTGGCAACGATTGGACCCTCGGTTGGTCCAATGCCCATCTTGCCTCGATTGAATCCCGTACAGGGAGCAAGGTCGAGTACCAGTGGGTCGCAACCAACGTGCCCCAAGGGGATGGGGTTCCTACTCCAGCAGGTGAAGCATTTGGTACCGATGGAAATTGGAAGGGATTTGAGCCGGTTTCTTACACAGCCGGGCAGTTGTCCGGCCGGTTGGAGATCGGGGAGCTCCAGGCAGCAGTGAAGAGTGTGAAGTTCACTTCGACCACTCCCGGAGAGACTGGGGGATCGCTTGTTGAATTCATCAGAACCTTCCCCAAGCCTACCTCCTACGACACCAACAACAAGACCATCATCTGGACAAGTACGTCCTACCAGACCGAGATCCGATATCACCCACAGCCGGATCCCGGGACTTCATACCGGTTCACGCGGTTAACCCATGTTCAGCCCATAAATGTGTTTGGAGCCACAGATCAAGCCCTAAGTGACCAACGACAGATGGCTTTGTTCGCATTGTCGACGGTCGTTCAGGAATTACAGGGAACCGTGTCGGGTTCTCTGGAGGTGATTCGAAAGAAGGTCACTCATGATGGATGGACCCTGAAGGGGCCCATGAACGTGAACGGGGATGTGACGGGCCTGGTGGCGCTCAATCCAGTGCCTACCCGCAGCACGGTACAGCTGGTGTTGGGGGAGGGCCCTACCCAAACATCTGAGCGGCTGAATTGGACCGGCAGGGTTTTCGGGACTCAGCGCCAGATCATCACACCTGGCAGTTTGACCGCCTATGACGGAACTGGAAAGCCTGCGAATGCAGTATGGCGTGGCGGAGAGTTGCCTGAAAACGATCAAACAATGGGGGGGATTGAACGAACTGGCACTGTCACAGCGTCCTGGAATTCTGATTTGATTTTGCTCCTTAACCAGTCTTCGTCGGCCACCGTGGGCGGCTCAAACCACACAGCCTACCGCGGCGTGGCTTCGGCAGATCTGGGAACCAAGTCCTACCAGAATGACTCCCTGGGTCGCGTCACACTGATCACGGGAGTCACCGGGGCCTACACGTCCACACTGGAGCAGACACCCGAGCCCGGTCGGCCCGAAGTCAAGAGCACGTTGCGAAAGGTTACGGGGCCAAATGGTTCCTCCGTCCCCCTTTCAGGGCAGGTGGGTGAGGAATTCGCGTACACCGGGTTGTGGAGGATTGGGGTCCGCCAACTGCCAGACCCGCGATGGGCCACCGAAGAGCGGGATAGCCTGGGCCGGCCGACGGCCACGGTTACTCCTGACGGAATCCGTACGACCGTGTATTACGACACATTTGGCCGGGCCTGGAAAACCGTGCGTGAAGCCAGGGGGGCTGTGCCCTCGGTGGCAACCTGGAAAGAGTGGGACCTGGCAGGCCGTTGGGTGCGCGAACACGGCCAGGGGAACGACGGTTCAGATGTGATCAAGGAGATTCGCCTGGATGCCTTCGGGCGGACAGTAGCAGTCACCACGGCAAAGGGGACGACGGCCGAGCGCACGGTCTACTTTGAATACGACGGATACGGGCAGAAAACACGGGAATCCTTACCCACGAAACCAGGGGGTACGCCTCGGTACAGTGAGACGGTTTACGACCTGGATGGGTCCATCCTTCAGACGAAGAACACCCGCGGGGTGGTCACCGCTAGCTTTAATCGTCCGGTAGCGGGGACCCTTGATGGCCAAACAGGCTATCTGTTCACGAGCAACATCCTGCGACAGATCGGGACCATTGAGACGAATACCATCCAGAAGGTGCTAAAGGATGATCTCGGGCAAGTCATCCGTTCCATGGATGTCCTGAGCCAAATCACCAGAATGGCCTATGACGCCTTCGGCCGCTTAAAGGAGGTTCGGAGAGGTGATCAGATCCGAACTTACACGCAGAACGAAATGGGTTGGCTGTTGAATCAGACCCAACCCGAGGAAGGTACCACCATATTCGAGCAGCACACAGTCACCGGCCAAGCCCTGAAATTCACCAAGGGATCCGGCGCGGCCACGACCACCATCCTTACGGATCTCTACCCGGCGGGTGACCCGAAGGCGGGCCTTGTGTGGACGGTGTCAGCTTCGGGAATGGGTTCGGCCACCACAAGCACCCTGGCCTACGATACTCAGCGCCGCCTGCATAGCCGGATCGATACTCAGGCCAATGGGACCGTGACAGAAACGTACGACTACGATGACCTGTCCCGACTGAAACAGAAAACAACCTCGGATGGGACGGTCAGCTTCACGGTGAGTCGTGATTTCGATGCGTTCGGAAATGTAACCCGGCTGAACTATCCGGGCCTCAATGGCCAGAGTGGGCGGTCTGTGACACGCGCCTACGACACCTTCCACCGCCCCAAGTCCGTGGCCTTCGGCCCAACTGGTGCCGAGGCTTCGGTGGCGAGCATGGCGTATGACCAGGTCATCAACGGAGAAGCAGGGGAGCGGCTGAGTTATGCTAACGCCGCCACCACGACCTGGCAGCGAAACATAGACCAGGAACTTTCCAGGGTGATCCACGGGGCGGGCGGAGCGACGATTGAAGATGCCAGTGTGGCGTGGTCCAACGATGGGCGCATGTTCATCCGAGGAGCGGACATCTTTGAATACGATGGGTTGGGTCGCCTGGCAAAGGCCACTGTCTATGGCGTGAATGGGGAGCGTACCCAGCAGACCTATGGGTACGACCTATACGGGAACCGTACTTCCGTTGGATCAACGGCCCTCATTGGCTCCCTGCATGCCGAAGCCGTGAGTTACTGGCTCACCATCGGGACGGACAACAGGCTTCCCTCGACCACCAACGCCGGTGTCAGCACAGGTGCTCAGTACGATGGTCTCGGCCGGTTGAGTCAGGTGTGGGCCATACCTGGGGACACCACTACGCTCACGACCTGGAACTACGATGCGCTCGGTAGGGTGGTCGCCCAGGGAGGGGCATTGGTTTACGCCGAGGCCTACCTGCTTGACGGTGCTGGGCTGCGGTTCAAGCGGGTCAAGCAGGATGGTACGATCCAATACCGCGTCTACGGATTCGACCGTGAACCTTTGTCCACGTTTGAGAAACCTTCGGCCTCCCAGATGACTGGCGCCACGACATCTCCGGCCCGTTCGGCCTCATCCAGTGCGATGGCTTCTGCACAATACCAGGGTATGTCGCCGATGCTTATCAACCCGGGAGATGATCCGCTCCCTTCTTCGGGGGCGGCCATACTTCAGCCATCCGGCCCGCTCACGGTCGGTGCGGGGCAGACGGTGGCCTTTGTCGGGGATGGGAACGGGACCTCATTCGCCTGGACCTTTGGAGACGGAGCCACTGCGGTCGGCCCTAACCCGAGTCATTCCTATGGGTCTCCGGGAAGTTATCAAGTCTTCCTGACGGTCAAAGGAACTGGGTATTCCCCCAGCAGCGCATCAGTTCAGATCACAGTAGTCCTGGGCCCGAGCATTAGCTCGTTTACCGCGAATCCGGCGTCCATCTACCAGGGACAAAGCAGCACTTTGAGTTGGACGGTTACGCCCGCTGGGGCTGGAACCACCACCATCTCGCTGGACCAGGGGCTGGGAACGCAGAACGGCACCTGGATCAACGTGAGCCCCACGGCGACGAGAACCTACACACTGACGGCTTCTAGCCTCTATGGCACCGCCACCAGAAGCGTGACCGTGGCGGTCAGCGCGCCGCCGCCGCCGCCGAGCATTTCCTCCTTCACCACGAATGCCACCAGCCTAGTGGTGGGCCAGGGCGCCCTGCTGTCCTGGAGCGTGATAGGGGCCGATAGCCTCCTTTTGAACGGGGTTACCGTGACAGGCACAAGTGCCTCCGTGTCTCCCACCGGTTCCACGACCTATACACTGGTGGCCCGGAACGCCTTCGGGCAGGACCAGCGGAGCCTGTCTATCACGGTATCCAATCCAGAGCCTCCCCTGGCCTGGGTGTCGGATGCGGTCTATGGTTGGGGGCAGCTGATCCTTGAAAAACGAGGCAGTCAGGCGATCTACCAACAGGGAGATCACCTGGGCACGCCGGGCGTCCTCACGAATGCAGCGGGAACGGTGATCGGGCGACAGAAGAGTCTCCCCTTCGGGGAGCGGATGTCTGGTTCGGGGGAGAAGAGCCTGCGGCGTTTCACGAATCACGAGGATGGAGCGCAGCTTCCGGTCTACATGCAGGCGCGGATGTACCTGCCCACCTACGGGCGCTTCGCCCAGGTGGATCCAGCGTATGACCACAGTGACGATGGTTTGAACCTCTACAGCTACGTCTCTAACCAGCCCATCACCAGGAGCGATCCGGATGGGATGCGGGATGTAGGGGGAGGTGGCGGAAAGGGATACATGCCGCCGCTTCAGAAGGAAATGCTGTTTGAAGGTCAAGGACAGTTCTTAATCTGGGATTCCGTCGAAGCCTATCAAACCAGCGATGGAAGATGGTACTACACCGACTGGGGCTATACCTTTCGGCACGGTAGCCCGGAGGTCACTGCGGCGCAAACAAATCAATCATCGGGCTCCGGAGGCCTACCTGGGAATCTAGGCATTCTGCTTTCTGGGATCTTTGGGGCCGTGGGCGGAGATCAAGACCGAACCGCTACGGTGCTACTTGTCTCAAGAGAGCTCGATGTGAGCGACATGAGCGGAGCCCAGAAGGCCATCGGCTACATGGAACATGCTGGATGGGTGATCCAAACAAAAAATGGTGACTACATCATTCAGTCCGGGCCGAATAAAAGCGGCCAGAACGAAGCCAACAAAGTTGAGCGGCTAGAACCGGGGAAGGGCTTATGGGCTTTTTCTCAAGTGATAAACTCAAAGGGTGAGACTCGAACCTTTACTGTTAACATTCAATTTTCATACAAAATGCCCTCCGAAGGAATGACGAAAGGGAATCTGCAAGGGATAGCGAATGTATGGAATTCTAAGAACATTCACTACGATTATAAAGGACCAAATTCAAATACATTTGCTCACTGGTTTGGGCGTCAAATAGGTCTAAATCCCGTGCCATTTAGTCCTTTCCATCCTTTGCCTGGATGGGGGCTCTGATTCAGGACGTGAAGGAGACACCATGTTTTTATCTTTGTTGCTTGCTCTGGCAGTCCAATTGCCCCAACAACCTCCCAAGCAGCCAGTTAAAATTCTGACCATTATGGGAAAAACCTTATCAATGGGTGGACCATTGAAATTTGATGAAATGGGCATTTGCTTTGTTGGGGAAGAGAACTCAAGAAAGGATGAGGTGGACTCTTACGATGGAATAGATTTTAAGATTGATTCAAGCTATTGGGAGATGCTTAAGAAAAACAGAATTGAAGCTGATGCCATATCGCACGTTAAAGTTGAGAATGGTAAAATTTATCATGATGGTAATTTGATTGATTTTGATCTGGTAAAAATAAAATGGGTTAACAAAGCTATATTTTGGCAAGATTGGGTAGTGGCAATAGGTTTAACTTCAAAAGAAGAAGCGGGGCTAAATAACCCAGAGCCTAGGGAGTTGATTTACTACAACTGGAAGACCCACAAGGGCGGATCTGTCTACTTGGTCAACAAGATGTTGCCGGAATTCAGAATTCTCACCAAATAGTGCAAACCGCTGGCATGGCGGCAAAAGCCCGCCGTTGCTATATCTAGGCATGGTACATTCGTGGAGCGCAGGTGTGGAGATGCGCCAGGAAGTGCAACACATGAGGCCGGAAAGGCTGATCATTGCTGGGTTTCCAGTGTGCCAATAGCGTGGTGCGTTCCCGTTGGAATGAAGTGGAAGCCGCCTTCGGCGGCGGCAATGCTGAGCGCCCAACGCCGTTCATCGCCTGAGGGAGTGGCACATCCAATCCCCGCCATCCGCGTCGGTCGGCCGACTGCGCAGATTCGATAATTCGAATAGTGGGTAGCCGGTTAGCTCCTCCCGCCCCAAGATGTTGTGGTGAGCGGCTCTGGTGACAGCCCCAACGAAGTCGGACCGCCCCCTCTGGTGGCTGGGCGAGATTATCCTCGCACCTACCGTGAGTTCGTGACGATGTTCCCGGACCAGGATGCGTGCCTCACCTTCATTCAGCATCTCCGATGGCCAGGGGGCTATGTTTGCCCTGAATGCGATTCGCGGACGGAACCCTGGCGGCAAACTCGAGGCCGTCTTGTGTGCCCGGAGTGCCGTCATCAGGGAAGCACAACGGCAGGAACGATCTTCGATAAGACGAGAACCCCGCTGACGGTATGGTTCGAGGCGGCCTGGCACCTGACTACGGCCAAAAATGGCCTTTCCGCTAAAACCCTGGAGCGCACGCTCGGAGTCCGGTATCGCGTGGCCTGGACCATGCTCCAGCGATTTCGGGTCGCCATGGTTCGCGCGGACCGCAGCCGCCTTTCGGGGTGTGTCGAGGTTGACGAAACCATGGTCGGGGGCGTCAAACAGGGTGGGAAGAAGGGACGAGGAAGCACGAAAAGTGTCCTGGTCATTGCGGTCGAGGTGTTGGAGCCGAAGGGTTTCGGGCGTGTGCGGATGCGCCACATCCCCGATGCCTCTGGCGGAAGCCTGCTTCCATTTATCAAGGACACCATCACCCCTGGGGCGATCGTTCACACGGATGGATGGCGTGGCTACGACGGCCTGGAAGCCGGGGGCTACACTCACCGGAAAACGGTGATCGCGACCTCGAACGATCCGGCTCATGTCGTCATGCCTGCTGTTCACCGGGTCGCAAGCCTCCTCATGCGCTGGATCCTGGGCACCCACCAGGGTTCGATGAGGCCGGAGCACCTCCAAGGCTATCTGGAGGAGTTCACTTTCAGGTTCAACCGGAGAACCTCCCGGAGCCGTGGCCTAGTTTTCCGCCGCCTTCTGGAACAGCTCGTCGTGACTGCGCCGGTGACGGAAGCTCAAGTGGTCCATGGAAAACACTGGCGACCCCAATAGGTTGTGGGTGGAGGAGCTAACCGGCTACCCCCTTAAAATTATTTCCGCCTAAGCTCTAAAATCCAATGGCTACCCACGTGAAATAACGAAGAGCCAAAGAAATGATCTTGATCGGAGTTCATCGGTGGTTCAAAATGCTTTTCCTTCCGAGTGAAACCGCCAGGTTTCACTCGCCATCCTGTCCCCGCATACTCGCCGGGATGGAATATCCATCGGCCTTGTACTCGTTGATCTTGTTGCGCACGGTGCGGAGGGCGATGTCGAGTTTTTCGGCGCAGTGGGTGCGGTTGCCCTTGAGGGCGCTCAGGGTGGAGAGCAGCCAGAAGCGTTCGAGGTCGGGCAGGCTGATGCCCAGGGGCAGCACCACGGGGGTGCCCATGGGCATGCCCACCAGGGGCTTCCGGTGGTCCGCCACCACGGTGCCGGAGGGCACCGCGCCAGCCTCGCGCCGGGCCGCGACGGGCGCGGTGCTGGGCGCCCAGGCTTCGAGCTGAAGGCTTTCCGGCGGATCCGCGGGCAGGTCGTCGAAGGCGTCGGCGGGCAGCAGCCAGCGGAGATCCTTCTGGCTGAGGCGGCGGCCCTGGTTGAGCACCACGCAGCGCTGGATGACGTTCTCCAGCTCGCGGATGTTGCCGGCCCAGGGGTGGCGCGTCAGGGCGGCGAAGAAGCTGGGGACCAGTTCGGGCACGGGCCGATCGTTCTCGCGGGCGTAGCGCTCGGCGAAGTGCGAGGCCAGGAGGCTCAGGTCGCCCGGCCGGTCGCGCAGGGGCGGCAGATCCAGGGGGATGACGTTCAGGCGGTAGTAGAGATCCTCGCGGAACCGTCCGGCCTTCACCTCGGCCTGAAGGTCGCGGTTGGTCAGCGCGATGAGGCGGACATCCACCGGGATGGGCTTGCTGCCGCCCAGCCGGTCCACGGTGCGCTCCTGGAGCACGCGCAGCAGCTTGCCCTGAAGGGCCAGGGGCAGTTCGCCGACCTCGTCCAGCACGAGGGTGCCGCCGTCGGCCTGTTCGAAACGGCCGAGCTTCATGCCCGTGGCCCCGGTGAAGGCGCCCTTCTCGTAGCCGAACAGTTCGGATTCCAGGAGGTTCTCGGGAATGGCGGCGCAGTTGATGGCCACGAAGGCGCCGTTCCGGCGGGGGCTGGAGCCGTGGATGAGCTTGGCCAGCAGTTCCTTGCCCGTGCCGCTTTCGGCCTGGATGAGGATGGTGGCGCGGCTGTCCGCGGCGCGGCGAGCCAGGGCGAGCGTCTCGCCCAGGACCGGATCCTGGGTGAGGATCACGGGGGCTTCGGAAGGCTCCTGGGCCTTGAGATGGCCCTCGGATTTCAGCGCCTTGTTCAAGGCGGTGGTGAGCTCGTCGGGGCTGAAGGGCTTGGACAGGAAGTCGAAGGCGCCAAGGCGCATGGCCTCCCGGGCGGATTCCAGGCTGCCGAAGGCGGTGATGAGCAGCACGGGCAGGCCAGGATCCACGGCCTTCAGGCGGGCGGTGAGCTGCAGGCCGTCCATGCCGGGCATGCGCAGATCGGTGACCACGGCATCGTAGGCGCCGGGCCGCACCATGCGCAGGGCCTCCTCGCCGCCGCGGGCCTGCTCCGTGAAGAAGCCGGAGCGTTTGAGGCTCAGGGCCATGCCATCCCGCATTCCGGGATCATCGTCCACCACCAGCACCCGAAGGGGAGTCGCCATAGCTGAGCATCCATGCGGCCAGGGCGGCCGCTCCCTCCGTTATCGGATCCCGGGATCGGGACTGGAGTTTTGTGCGGGGAGGCGTTTTTTGACCCGCTGGGGCAGGTCGCCCGCGGCGGGCTCCCCGCGCACGGGATCCCCGTGGCGGCGGATGAGCAGGTAGAGCTGGCGGCGGCTCACCCCCAGGCGCCGGGCGGCTTCCACCCGGTTGCCGTAGGCGCGCCGGAGGGCCTGGTGCAACAGGAACTTTTCGAGCTGGTGGAGGTTGGAGGCCAGATCCTCGGCGTCGAAGCGGGGGGAACCGGCGGGCTCGGAAGCGGGCATCTGGCCCAGCAGCTTCCAGCGCCACAGGCGGTTGCGCAGTTCCCGCAGGTTGCCGGGGCAGGGCAGGGCGGCCAGGGCGGGGGGCAGCGCGGCGGCGATGCCCTCTTCCACGGCCATCGCCGCGAGGATCGCGGGGATGCGGGCGGGCTCCTCGTCGAGACCCGGCAGCCGGAGGACGAGGCAGTCCAGCGATCCGGGCGCGGCGGTTCGGGTGGCCACTACGCCCCGGGGATGGGCGGCGAGCCAGGCTCCGGCTGCTTCCGCGTCCACGGCGTCCGTCCAAGGGACGCCGCGTCGCGCCGCGAGATCTTCCGCCAGGGTCGAGACCCCCGAGCCGGTGGGACCGCAGATCCACAGGGCCTCGGGCCGGGCCAGCAGCTCATCCAGGTGAGCGCCCCACTGGGCGCAGCCCGGGAGGAGGGCCAGGGGGATCACCTTCCTACTTCCCCGGGATCACGTGGAAGAGCACGGCGAACACATGGCAGGCGCTGCCGGCCACCACGAAGAGGTGCCAGAGGGCGTGGTGGAAGGGCAGTTTTTCCAGGCTGTAGACGGCGGCGCCCACGCTGTAGAAGACCCCCCCCCCGAAGAGCCACAGGAGGCCGTGGGGGGACAGGATCTGTCCGATGGGTACGCCGGCGGCGAGGCCCGCCAAGAGAGGAATGGCGATGATCCAGCCCATGAGCAGGTAGATGACCGTCGAGACCCAGCCCATGCGTTTCACGAACCTGGGATTCAGGCCCGGTTTTCCGGGCAGGGTATGCAGGTGGTCCAGCGGGGCGGGGCGGAAGGCCTCGTGGGCGAGGCGGCCGTAGAAGATGCCCTTGAAGGTGATGCCGAGCGCGGCCAGACCCCAGGCGAGGCCGAACAGGGCCCACCCCCAGCCGGGATGTGTCCGGCTCAGGGTGGAGAGGCAGAAGGGCGTGTAGGTCCCGGCGATGAGCATGAAGATGGCCGAGTGGTCGAAGACCTTGAAGACCAGCTTCACCTTCGGTCCCCGGAAGGCGTGGTACAGCGTGGACATGAGGTAGAGCAGGATCAGCGTGGATCCGAAGATGGCCGCGCCCACCACGTCCCGGGCCGTGCCGCGCTGGGCGGCGAACACGACCATGAGGACCAGGCCCGCGATGGACAGGGCCAGGCCCAGGCCGTGCGTGAGGCTGTTGGCCAGTTCCTCGCGGGGCGTCTGGGGGGTGGATCCGTGGATGGAAGCCAGGCGGGACATGGCACCCAGGATGACAGATCCGAGGGCCTACTTCAGGTGCCTGTCGAACCAGTGGATCATTTCCCACAGGGTGTGCTCGATGGATTCGCGGGCGATGTAGCCGTGGCTTTCCAGTGGCAGGGTGACGTAGCGGACCGTCTGGCCATTGCCCTTGAGGGCCATGTAGAGGCGCTCGCTCTGGAGCGGGAAGGTGCCCTGGTTGTTGTCCGCCTCGCCGTGGATGAGCAGGATCGGCGCGTTGAATTTGTTCGCCGCCATGAAGGGCGACACCCTGAGGTACATGTCCGGCGCCTCCCACAGCGTGCGGCGCTCGCTCTGGAAGCCGAAGGGCGTGAGCGTGCGGTTGTAGGCGCCGCTGCGGGCGATGCCGGCCTTGAAGAGCGTGGAGTGCGCCAGCAGGTTCGCCGTCATGAAGGCGCCGTAGCTGTGGCCGCCCACGCCCACGCGCCGGGGGTCAATGACGCCCAGCTCGTCGGCCTTGTCTATGGCCGCCTTGGCGCTGGCGACGACCTGATCGAGGAAGGTGTCATTCACGGTCTTGGGATCGCCCACCACGGGCATGGTGGTGTTATCGAGCACCACGTAGCCCGAAAGCAGAAAGAACAGGTGCGACATGCCGTTGATGGCCGTGAAGCGGTTCGTGGAGCCGCTCACCTGGCCGGCGGTGGCGGCGTCCGAGAACTCCAGCGGATAGGCCCAGATCACGGCGGGGCGGCGCTCGCCGGCCCTGTAGTCCGGCGGCAGGTACATCGTGAAGCTCAGGGCGACGCCATCGGGCCGCGTGTACTTCACGAGCTTCTTCTGAATCTTCCGCAGCTCGGGCAATGGATCGGTGAAGGCCGTCAGAGCCTTGGTTCCAGAACCGTGCAGCACATAGTTCGGCGCCTCGCTGGGACTTTCCCGGCGAGTGATGAAGCGGCCGTCCGGCAGCAGGGCCACCGGGGATTCGTAGGCGCCTTCGCCGCAGTGGAACCGGCGCCCGGTCTTCAGCGTCGCGGGATCGAAGCGGTCGAGGAAAGGGCGGTCGCCTTCCGGCGTCGCGCCCGCGCCCACCAGGAACAGGGATCCGTCCGCTTGGCGCAGGGCCGTGTGGCCGTTGGGAAGGAGCCTCGATTGGAAGGTGCCGGGATCCCGGTAGCGGTCGTTGCTGCTGAGGTCGAAGGCGAGGCGCGCCCCGGCGGGTTTCGAGGGATCCAGCAGCCAGGTGCGGATCCAGCGGCGGTCCCGTTCGTATTCGCGCGCCACGGCCAGGTCGCCGCGCTCGCCCCACTCCAGCCCCATCAGGCGGGCCTTGAGGCGGATCAATTCCGAGGGCGTGGCGGTGAAGGGCGCCGGCTGCATCAGGACCCGGTCGCGGAAGTCCGCCTTGCGCTTCGGATCGCCGCCATCCAGGGCCTCGGCCCACACGAGGGTCGCGGGTTCCGTGGGGCGCCAGTGGAGGCGGCGGGGGCCGGTGCGCACGCCTTCGAGGGGGATGCCCTCGGCCAGGGGCAGGTCGGCGGCGGTGTGGACGAGGAGGCCGGAGCGGTCCCAGACCTCCTCGCGCACCGGGAACTGGGAGGCGGGCACCAGGTAGGAGAAGGGGCGCTGGAGGCGGGCCACCAGCAGCAGCCGGCCATCCGGCGAGGGCTGGACGTTCGCGTAGAGACCCGGCTTGCCCACGGGCTTCACCGACCCCGAGCCAAGATCCACGCGCACCAGCTGGGACTGGCCCAGGAATTCGAAGAGGGTTTCGTCCGGGGCGCCCTGGAGGAGATCCTGATGGGTGGGCGTGGGCGAGGCCTTGCCCTCGTTCTCCTGGATGCGGGGGCCGAGGGGCACTTCCGGCGCCCTGGGCGCCGGGCCCTGGTCCGCGGGCACGGCCTGGCACAGCAGTCCGCCGTCCGGCATCCAGTCGAGGGGGCTGCCCAGGACGGCATTGAGCTTCAGGTTCGGGATCCGATGGAGCTTTCCGGTGGCCGCTTCGCCGACCCACAGTCCCGTGGCATCGGCGGTGGCGCCGGTCATCACGAAGCGCGAACCGTCCGGGGACCAGCGGGGCAGGCCCAGGATCACGCCCGGGGGCAGGGCGATGGGCATCGCGCGGCCCTCCAGGCCCTGGATGGCCAGGCTTTTCAACCGCGGTGGCGCATGGGGCCCCCGGGTGCGGGGATTGAAGCGCAGGCCCGCGAGCCGGGCCATGGGCTGGGCCAGATCCCGGATGGCGGGGTGCCGATCGAAGTCCGCCAGCAGGAAGCGGTCCCCTTTCGGGCTGGCGATGAGGGAGGGTGTGCCGGGCGCGTCCAGGACTGCCTGGATGGCCTTCGGCGCCTTCTGGTAGGGCGTGGGCTGGGCCAAGAGGGCCAGGCCCACGCAGGGACTCAGGAAGGGCGCGAAGGCTCGCAGCATGAAGACTCCCGGGGAATGCCCCGGAGCATACCACGCCATGCGATGTATTTCTGAATGGCCTAGCCGACCCGGAACCGCGCGTGGCTGCCACCGGGTCCGGGGATGACTTCGAGGCGCGCGGGGATGCGGGCCTTCACTTCCTCCAGATGGCTGATGAGGCCCACCAGGCGCCCGCCCTGGTTCAGCTCCTCCAGGGTGCGCAGGGCCAGATCCAGGGCCTCGGGATCCAGGCTGCCGAAGCCTTCGTCAATGAACACGGTGTCCAGGCGGATGCCGCCCGCATGGCGCTGCACCACGTCGGACAGGCCCAGGGCCAGGGCCAGGCTGGCCTGGAAGCCCTCGCCACCGGACAGGGAACTCACGGCCCGGGACCGGCCCGTATGGCTATCGGTGATCTCCAGCTGAAGGCCGCCGGCCCTACGCTGATCCAGGCTGGTGGCGGCCCGGCGCAGGCCGTAGCGCTGCTTGCTCATGCGGCGCAGGCGCTCCGAGGCGGATACGAGCACCTCGTCCAGGATGGCGCCCTGCACGAACCGCTCGAAGGAAACCCGGTCCCCATCGTCCCCGCGGGCCACCCGGGCGAGGTTGGCGACAGCCCGGTAGCGCCGGTCCTGGCTGCCCATTTCCACCGTGAGGCGGGTGAGGTCCCGTTCGAGGCGATCCAGGGCGGCCTGCTCGGCCAGGGCCCCGCCCAGGGCTTCGGCCACCCGGGCGAAGCGCGCCTGGGCTTCGTCCCGGGCGGACTGGAGGGCGGGCAGATCCGGCGCGGTGAGGTCCCGGGCCTGAAGGGCCGCCTGATCCATCCGCCGGGCGGCGGCCGACGATTCGACCGCATGGGCTTCGAGGGCCTCCCTCAGGACGCGCATCTCCTCGGCGCCCCGGCGCGCCAGGTCGAAATCAGCGCGGCCATGGAAATGCGCGGTGGCCAGGGCCTCCTCGAAGGCTTCCGCCCGGCTCCAGGATTCCGTCCGGGCCGCCTCCAGGTGGGCGCGCTGGGCGCTGAGGGTCGCGCGGGCCTCCAGGACCGCGGTCTGGGCCGGTTCCCGGGCGGCGCGCGCGGCGGCCAGGCGGGCTTCGGAGGTTTCGAGCTCCAGCTCGGCTTCCTTCCGCCGGGTGGAGAGGGCGCCGGGCACCCGCAGCTCCTGCAGCAGTTCTTCCTCCAGCAGCTGCATGCGCGCCTTGGCACCGGCTTCCTGGAACATCAGCTCGGACAGCCGCTGGTGGGTTTCGGAAAGCTTTGCTTCGGCGAGGTTCCGGGCCTCTTCCGCCAGGGCCAGTTGGCGTTCGGCGGTGGGGAGTCCGGATCCGGCGGCGCGGCTGCGGTCCAGTTCCTCGCGGTGCCGCGTTTCGATCGCCGTGAGGGTCTCCAGGCTGATGTCCGCATGTTCGCCCAGGGCCTCGATGAGATCCTGCCGCCGGGCGTGGGCCATCTCCAGGGCGGCGCCGCGGGAGGCGGTGGTGTCCTGGGCGCGGGCGAGGACGGTCTCCGCCTCCTCCTGCTGTTCCATGGCCTGACGCAGATCCTGCTCATCGGGCAGATCCACGGAAGGCCGGGCCGGATGCGGGTGGGTCTCGCTGCCACAGACCGGGCAGGGCCGACCCGCTTCCAGATCGCGGGCGAGCCTGGCGGCGTGGGCCATCAGGCGGCGCTCCTGCAGGACGCGGTGGCGCTCCCGCGCGGCATGGACCGCCTTGTGGGCGGTCCGTTGCGATTCCTGGGCGGATGCGAGGGCGCCCTCCGCGCGCTGGACTTCGTCCAGCGACCGCTCGAGGTCTTCACGCTGGGACAGGCGCTTGCGGACGAGGTAGAGCAGACCCTCGCGGCCCGCCTCCTGGGCGGCTTCGGTACGGGTTTCCTGCAGAATCCCCTTCTGGCGGGACAGTTCCTGGCGGCGGGCCTCGAGCCGCTGCTTCTGCTCTTCGGCCAGATCGCCGAAACGGCCACGCCCGAGGGCCGCTTCCCGGGCTTCCTTGCGGGCGGCCTCCAGGGCTTCCAGCTTGGGTTCGAGATCCTTCAGCCGCGAGATGGTCCGGCGCAATTCCTCCCGCCGGATGCCATGCTGTTCCGCCTCGGCCAGGGCGGTTTCCACCCGCACGAAGGCCTCGTCCAGGGCCCCGGCGGCCGCGGAAAGCCGGTCCTCCTCCCCCCCCTGCTCCAGGATGCGGGCCTGGATCTCCTCCAGACGCTGGATGGCCGGCAGTACGGTTTCGCAGCGCCGGGCCCGGTCCAGTTCGGTCCGGCGGGCCTCCATGACGCGGGACAGGCCCTGAATGCGTTCCAGGTCGGCCTGGGCCGCCTCGCGCTCCACCAGCCGCTCGGCGGCCCGGGAGCCCTCGATCCACATCGTGGACGCCTGGTCGAGGCAGGTGCTGGCGGCGGCCTGTTCCGAGGCCAGTGCCTCCACCCGGGCCGCCGCGGCCCGCGCCAATCCCGGCAGCTCCTCGACGGCCTTCACCCCCGCCTGCTCAAGCCGCTGCCGGGTCTCGGCCTGGGTGGCGCGCATGGCCTCCTTCAGGGCCTTTTCTTCCTCCACCAGGGCCTCGGTGATGCGGGCGTAGCGGGTGGTCTGGAAGAGGTTCTGGAGGATGGCCTGGCGCTCGGTGGATCCGGCGAGCATGAATTCCTGGAAACGGCCCTGGGGCAGCAGGACCACCTGCCGGAACTGGCTGGCCTCGAAGCCCACCAGATCCGCCACCTTCGCGTCCACCAGGGTGGGCTTTTCGGTGGCCAGGGGCACTTCCGCGCCAGCCTTCAATTCCCAGAGATTCGCGGTGGCGGGCTGCTTCTTGGTGCCTTCACCGCGTTGTTTGGGCACCTGTTGTTCGGGGGAGCGCTCCACGCGGAACTGCCGCGCACCCAGCGCGAAATCGAAGCGGACGCGGGTGGGGACCCCGGCCGGGGCGAAGTGGCTGCGGAGGTCGCGGGTTTCCCGCAGTCCGCCGCTGGTCTCCCCGTACAACGCGTAGCTGATGCCGTCCAGGATGCTGGTCTTGCCCGCGCCCGTGGGGCCGTGGATGAGGAAGAAGGCCTGATCCTTCAGATCGCCGAAATCCAGATCCTGCCGCCCCGCGTAGGGGCCGAAGGCTTCCAGGGTGAGGCGCAGGGGTTTCATGCCCGGTCCTCGGAGGCGAGGGTCCGGCGGGTGATTTCGTGGAAACACGCGGATTCCTCATCGTCCATGTCGCGTCCCTGCAGGTCATGGAAGAAGGTCCGGAACAGGGTTTCGGGATCCAGCTCCCGCTGGCTGATGTCGAGAACCTCCACCGCGCCCGCGGGCAGGGCCGCGGCGGGCTGGATGCCGAGGATGTTCGGGTAGACCTGGCGCAGCCGGGCCATGGCGTCCAGCACGGGCCCCTCGTCCAGCAGATCGAGGAAGAGGTAGTCCTCCGCATTCCCGTGGGGGCCCTGCATCAGGTCTTCGAAGCGCCCGCGCAGGCGCCGGAGATCCCGCCGGGGCGATAGGGGCAGCGGTTCCGTCCGCACGGGCCCCCTGGACGGCAGCTCGACCAGGGTCAGGGCCTTCACATGGGATGCCTCGGAGGCGCTGTATTTCAGCAGGCTCCCGGCGTAGCGCACATGGGCGAAGCCCGCCTCCTGGGGGCGGTGGAGATGGCCCAGGGCGGCGTAATCGCAGGCCTTGAACAAGGCCGCGTCCACTTCGCCGGCGCCGCCGATGGATAGGCCGAGCTCGGAATCGCAGCCTTCCCCGCCCGCCACGAAGGCGTGGGCCACGGTCACGAAGCGGTGCCCTTTGGGATGGCGGCTGCGGGCCAGGGCCAGCTGGGCGGTCAGGGCATCCTGATGGGTCCTCACCTCGTCTCTCTGAAGCGCGTGCCGGATCATGGCCGGATCGGCGTAGGGCAGGAGGTGGAAGGCGGCGGAGCCGATGATCACCGGATCGGGTTCGGAGTCCACGGGGCCGGCCACATGCAGGCCCTGGGTCTCCAGGAACCGTGAGGCGAAGCCCAGGCGTTCGGGGCTATCGTGGTTGCCGGCGATGATGAGCACGGGCACCCCCAGGCCCCGGATGATGCGATCGAGGGTCTGATCCAGCAGGGCCACCGCCTCCTTGGGGGGCACGGCCCGGTCGTAGAGATCCCCGGCGATCACCAGGGCCTCGGCCCGGGTGTCTTTCAGCATGGCGATCACCTGGTCCAGGACATGGGCCTGGTCGTCCAGGAGGCTGGCGTTGCAGAGGGTCTTGCCCAGGTGCCAGTCGGAGGTATGGAGGAAGCGCATGAGGATCCGCGGGGGGCCGAGAGGCGTGCTCCGAGTATGGCATCCCGGGCGCGGGTCCCACCAATGCCGGGGGCCTTGGCACGGCGCTTCTCAAGTCGGGCCCAGGGGCGTGCCGATGAACAGGAAGCCGATGTCCTGCCGGCGCGCCGCATCGCCTGATCCAGTCCCCCGAGGGCCCCATGTTCAACCACGGCAAGTCCCGCGAAAAACCCCGCGCCTCCGCCGGGACACCCTCCTCCCGTCTGGGGGCAGGCACCCACTGGCAAGGGGAGATCCAGGCCGGCCCCGAGGGTCTGTGCATCGAGGGCAGTGTGGAGGGCACGGTCCTGAGCGAAGGCCGGGTGGTGATCGCGCCCGGCGGCCTCGTCAAGGGCACCATCCACGCCCGGCAGCTCACCGTGAAGGGCCGGGTGGAAGGCATCATCAAGGTGGCTGAATGCCTGGAGATCCTCGGCACTGGCTGGGTCGAGGGCGAGGTGGAACTGGCCCTGCTGGTGGTGGATGAGGGGGGAACCCTGCAAGGCACCTGCGTCCATCGGCTGCCGGCCCGCGACATGGAGCCCGTGCCGCTGGTGCCCCGCAGGGAGGAACGCGCGGTGGACCGGTTCACGCAATCGGCCAGCGGAACCCACGGCCAAGCGCCCGAGCACCTTCCCGCGGCGCGGGGTTTCGATCGCCACCGCCATTAGGCGAACCCGGTGATCGGCGAGGCCCAGTCTGAGGCAGGCCGAAAAGCGGGTAGGCCGGATCCCTGAAGGCGCCTACCGCTTGGCGCCGGTCAGGTTGGCGGCGTCGAGATGGGCCTCGTCGAGCTTGGCCTCGCGCAGGTCCGCGCCGCCCAGGTTCGCGCCGCTGAGCTTGGCGCGCGTGAGGTCGGCCCGGCCCAGATTCGCGCCGCTGAGGTTGGCCCACACCATGTTCGCGCCGTTGAGGTTGGCGGCGCTGAGATCGGCGCCATCCAGACTGGCGTCAATGAGGTTGGTGTGGCGGAGGTTCGCTCCCGCGAGGTTCACGCCGGAAAGGTTCGCGCCGGAGAGGTTCGCACCGTCCAGATAGGCATCCTGGAGGATGGTTTCCCGCAGATCGGCGCCACAGAGGTTGGCTCCGTCCAGATTGGCCTGGCGGAGGTCCGTGCCCTTGAGGGAGGTCTGGCGGAGATCCACGCCGCGCAGGTCGGCCCATACGAGGCTGGCGCCCGTCAGATCCGCGTTCACCAGGTTCGCTTCGTTCAGATTGGCCTGATAGAGGTTGGAACCGCTGAGATTGGCCCGGCTCAGGTTGGAGTTGCTGAAGTTGGTCCGGTATTCCCCGCGGGATTCCGTGGGAAGGGAGGCCAGATTCGCTTCGCGAAGGTTGGCGCCCTCCAGGTTGCAGGCGAAGAAATTGCTGCCGCTGAAATCGGAATTGCGCAGATCCGCGCTGGCCAGGTCGCTGCCGCTCAGATCCGCGCCGAGGGCCTGGGCCCCGCGGAGGATGGCGCCCTTGAGCCGGGCGCCGGTGAGGTTCGTGCCGTTCAGGATCGCGTGATTGAGGTCCATGCCTTCGAGCGAAAGGCCGCTGAGATCCACGCCGGACAGATTGGCGCCCGTCAACACGGCCCGGTCGAGGGTCGCGCCTCTCAGGTTGGCGGCGAAGAGGTTGGCCTCGTGCAGGTTGGCGCTGAGGATGCTGCCCGCCAGGTCCGCCCCGGAGAGATCCGCGCCGGAGAGATCCGCGCCGCAGAGGTTGGCCGTGCGCAGATCGTCGCCGCTCAGCTTGGCCCCGCGCAGATTCGCGCCGCCGAGGTGGGTCTCGTGCAGCTTCGCACCGCTGAACAGCGCCCCCGCGAGATTGGCGCCATCCATGTTGGTCTGGGTCAGATCGGCCTTGGACAGGTCGGCACCCTTCATGTTCTTGCGGGAGAGATCCACGCTGCTGAGATCCGCTCCCACCAGCAGGGCGCCCGCCAGCACCGCGCCATCCAGCTGGGCGCCCGTGAGGCTCGCGCCCGTGAGGTTCGCGCCGGACAGGTTCGCGCCACCGAGATTGATATCGCGGAGATCGGCGCCGGTGAGATCCGCGCCCCGCAGATCCGCGTTGCCCAGCACCGCGCCGCCCAGTTGCGCCGCGCTCAGGTTCGCCCCGGCGAGCACCGCGCCGCTGAGGTTGCAGCCGCTGAGGTCGGAGGCCTTGAGATTGGCCTCGCGGAGATCCGCGCCTTCCAGGTTGGCCTGACGGAGCACGGCTTCGGCGAGATCCGCGCGGCTGAGGTTCGTGCGGCCCAGATCCATGGCCCGCAGGTTGGTGCCGCGCAGATTGGCACCGCTGAGGTTCGCGCCCTTGAACTTGGGCACATCGTCCTTTTCGTACTTCAGGATGTCGAGATGGCGGAGATCCGCTCCCGCGAGATTGGCGCCGCTGAGGTTCGTGCCCTTCAGGTTGGCCCGGCTCAGGTTCGCGCCTTCGAGGTTGGCTTCCGTCAGGCTGGCCCAGTGGAGGTCGGCATCCGCGAGGCTGCTGCCACCCAGGTTGGCGAGATTCAGGTTGGCCCCGCCCAGGGTGGCGCCCTGGAGGCTGGCGCCGGCGAGGTTCGCCTTGGCCAGGTTGGCGCCCACCAGGTTGGCCTGCCCCAGATTCGCGCCTTCGAGATGGGCGCCCTCCAGCACGGCCTGCCGCAGATCCGCGCCGCTGAGGTTGGCCCCGCGGAGATCCTTGCCGCTGAGGTCGAGTCCCGTGAGGGTCACGCCGTTGAGGTTGGCGCCCGCCAGATTCGCCCCGGACAGGTTCGGCACCGTGGCGGGCTCGTACTGCTGGATGTCGAAGAAGGTGAGGTCCGCCCTGGAGAGATCGGCACCCGAGAAGTTGGCGCCCGCGAGCCGCGCGCGGCTGAGGTTGGCGCCCTCGAGGTTGGCCCCGTTCAGATTGGCCAATCGCAGATCGGCCCCGGCCAGATCCGCGCCGCTCATGAGCGTTTCATTGAGCACGGCGCCCGCGAGGTTGGCCTCGGCGAGGTTGGCCCCGGAGAAGTCGAAACCCCGCAGATCGAGGCCACTCAGGTCGGCTCGCTGGAAGTTCTTCCCCGACTTGAGGATGAAGACGACTTCCTTCCGGGTTAGTTCGCTCATGGAGCTTCCTTTGCGGGGTTGTCCAGCATGTGATTGATCCCGAGTTTATCCAGCGCCGCGCGTGAGCAGCAACAGGATTTCACCCGCCCGGGCCAGGTGGGCCCCATGGGAATCCCGCTCAACGCGCGCCTTTGAGTGAAAGGATGCGGCCGGCTGTGAAAAAACACCCATGAGGTCGAAAACGGCAGAGCCCCCTCGCGGGGGCCCTGCCGGTGCTGCGGGAAGGGGACTACTCCCGTTCCGCCCTGTTGAAGGCATCCGCCAGGGTCGCCTTTTTGAAATCGGGCTGGCGGGCCTTGGCGGCATCGAGATCGCCGCGCTCCTGGTCCTGCTCCAGCTGCTTCACGGAAAGGCCGATGCGGCGCTCGGTGGGATCGAGCTTCACGATCTTCATGGTGAGGTCCTGGCCGGCGGCGAACTCCTTCTGGATGTCCTCCACCCGCTTGCGGCTCAGTTCGGAGACGTGCACCAAGCCCTCGATGCCGTCGCCCAGGTCCACGAAGGCGCCGAAGTCCGTAAGGCGGGCGATCTTGCCGGTGATGACGGCGCCCACGCTGTTGTTCTCGAAGAAGATCTCCCAGACGTTGGGTTCCATCTGCTTCACGCCGAGGCTCATGCGCTGGGCCAGGGGATCCAGGTTGAGGACCTTGGCGGTCACTTCATCACCCTTCTTCACGATCTCGCCGGGGTGCTTGATCTTCTTGGTCCAGCTGAAGTCGGACACGTGGATCAGGCCGTCAATGCCATCTTCCAGCTCGATGAAGGCGCCGAATTCCGTGATGTTGCGCACGATGCCCGTGACGATCATGCCGGGCTGGTACTTCTCGGCGATGGCCATCCAGGGGTTGGGGGTGATCTGCTTCATGCCCAGGCTGATGCGGCGGTTCTCGGAATCCACCTGCAGGATCAGCGCATCCACCTGGTCGCCCAGGTTGACCATGCCCTTGGCGGACTTGACCTTCTTGGTCCAGCTCATCTCGGAAACGTGGACCAGGCCTTCGATGCCGGGTTCCAGTTCCACGAATGCGCCGTAATCGGTGATGGAGACGACCTTGCCCTTGACGCTGGCCTGGATGGGATAGCGTTCCTCGACGGAAAGCCAGGGATCCGGGAACTTCTGCTTGTAGCCCAGGGAGACGCGCTCGGTCTCCTTGTCGTACTTGAGTACGGCCACCTCGACCTTGTCGCCCACCTGGAACATCTCGCTGGGGTGGTTGAGCCGGCCCCAGGACATGTCCGTGATGTGCAGCAGGCCATCCACGCCGCCGAGGTCCACAAATGCGCCGTACTCGGTGATGTTCTTGATGGCGCCCTCGACCAGCTTGCCTTCTTCGAGGCCCGCCAGGGTCTCTTCCTTCAGGCTCGCGTTGATGGTTTCGAGGAACAGCTTGCGGGACAGCACGATGTTGCCCCGGCGGCGGTTGACCTTGATCACCTTCATGTCGAAGGACTTGCCGAGGTAGGGATCCAGGTTGCGGACGGGCTTCATGTCCACCTGGGAACCGGGCAGGAAGGCGCGGATGCCGATGTCCACGGCCAGGCCGCCCTTGACCTTCTCGAGCACGGTGCCGTGCACGGTCATGTTGGAGCGGAAGGCCTTCTCCACCTCGTCCCAGATCTTCATCTTCTCGGCGCGCTCGCGGCTGAGGCGCACGTTGCCGTTGGCATCCTCGAGCATTTCGAGCAGCACCTCGACCACGTCACCCACCTGCACGCCCTGGGTGCCGTCGGGGTTGTTGAACTCGTCCAGGATGACGGTGCCCGACCCCTTGTAGCCGATGTCAATGATGACATCCTTGCCCCGGATCTCCACGACGACGCCCCGCACGACCTCTTCTTCGCGGAGGCCCCGGGTCTCGCCCTGCAGGGCGGCCATGAACTCCTGGCCTTCCGCGCTGTCGTCCTCGACATACCCCGCGTCCAGCACGGTGATGCGGCCCATTTGCTTGGAGCCTTGGCCCTTGATGATTGTTTCTAGCTTGGACATGAAGTCCACCTCGTTTGGTTGCGCCCACGCTCTGGTGGTGCGCTGGAATCCCGGCACACGAAGTCCGGCAGAACGGACAGGTTATCCCAGAAGGGCGATGGGTGCCAGGAAATGTCCTGGAAGGACCTGCGTACCATGGAGCCATGTGCCTGATCGGATTCCACTGGCGGCCAGGGGGGCCCGTTCCGCTGCTTGTCGCCGCCAACCGGGACGAGTTCTACGATCGGCCCACCGCGCCCCTGGCCTGGTGGGAGGGGGGGCGCCTCCTGGCCGGCCGGGATCTCAGGGCCGGGGGGACCTGGCTGGGGGTGACCCGGGAGGGCCGTTGCGCGGTGCTCACCAATCACCGGGATCCCAGGAAGGCGAAGCCCGGGGGGCCATCGAGGGGACAGCTTCCCGTGCGGTTCCTGGAAGACAGGCGCCCTGCCGCGGCCTTTCTGGAGGACCTGCGCGAGGAGGCCGCGCGCTACAGCCCCTTCAACCTGCTGTTGTTCGACGGCGGGGAGCTGCGGGGCTACGAAAGCCATCAGGATCGGCTGCTCTCGTTCACGCCGGGGGTCCACGCCGTCTCCAACGGTGCCTTCGACGCGCCCTGGCCCAAGGTGGAACGCCTCAAGGCGGGGCTGGCCGCGAGCCAGGATGACGAAGCGGCCCTGCTGGCCCTGCTCGGGGAGGCCCAGCCCTGCGAGGACGCGCGCCTGCCGGATACCGGGGTTCCCCTCGCCTGGGAGCGGATCCTGTCGCCGGCCTTCGTCCGCACAGGCACCTATGGCACCCGCGCGACGACGATTCTTCGGCTGGGGCGTGACGCCGTATCCATGCTGGAGCAGCGGTTCACCTTCGACGGGCCGGAGGCGCGGACCGAGTTCCGGTTCCAGAAGGGCTGAGCGGCCTCAGACGCTGATCACCACGATCTCCGGGTCCACTTCCTTCTGCAGCATGCCCTCGATGGCGACGAGGGTGCCCGTGAGGCTGGCGGGGCAGCTGCCGCAGGCGCCGACGTACCGGATCATCACCTGCTTCTCGTGGCGGCCCACCAGTTCGAGGCCCCCGCCGTCCGCCGCCAGGGCGGGCAGGATGGAGCTCTCCAGCACCATGCGGATATCCCGCAGCAGGGGATCGTTCTCGTCCTCGACCTTCGTGAACACCTTGGCTGCCACCGGGGCACCGCTCTGGGCGCCCAGGCCCGCGGCGGCGCGGATGGGTGCGGCCAGCAGGGGCAGCATCTCGGGCCAGCCCTTGTCGTCGGTCTTGGTGACGGTGAGGAACTTGTCCTGCATGAAGACCGAGGTCACGTTTCCCACGGCGAAGAGGCCCTTGGCCAGCTCGTCGTGCTCGGCGGTCTCCGCGTTGGGAAAGGACTTGGGAAAGCCCACGGCCACGGCATCCTTCAACACGAACTTCACCGCGTTGGGGTTGGGGGTGTATTCAATCTCAGCGATCTTGGGCATGGAAGGCCTTCTTTCTTTAACCGCAGATGACGCAGATGGGCTCAGATGAAAAGCCTTGGTTGAGTCTGATCTGCGCCATCTGCGTCATCTGCGGTTTCAATTCATTTCCTTATTCCGTGGAAGCCTCGGCCTCGCCCTTGAGCGCGGCGTGGAGGGTGGCCCAGGGGAGGACGGCGCATTTGACGCGACTGGGAAGGTCCTTGACGCCACTGAAGAGGGTGAGTTTCCCAAGTAGAGGTGTCTGGGTGCCAGGTTCCAGCTCGCCGCGCACCATGCCGCGGAACTGCTCGGCCATGGCCTTGGCCTCGGCCACGGACTTCCCCTTCACCGCACCGGTCATGAGGCTGGCGCTGGCCACGTCAATGGCACAGCCGCTGCCCTGGAACCGGATGTCCTGCACCAGGCCATTCTCGACCACGAGCGTGAGATCCAGCTCGTCCCCGCAGAGGGGGTTGTGACCCTCGGCGTGGTGGGTGCAGGGCTCCAGCTTCCCGAAGTTCCGGGGCTTCCTGTTGTGCTCCAGGATCACCTGTTGGTACAGCTCGCGGGGGTCGCTCATCGTCCTGTTCCGGAAAGTGAAAAGACATCCACGAAGGACACCAAGGGAAAAGTCAGGGCACGAAGGTCCAGGGCCAGCCCTTGCACCCCTCCTTCGTGCTCTTGATTCATATTCGTGTCCTTCGTGGAGATCCTTTTCATTTGAACAACTCGATAGCTTTCTCCACTGCCGAGACGAGGACATCCACTTCTTCGCGGGTGTTGAAGTAGGCGAAGGAGGCTCGCGTGGTGGCGGGGACGTTGAAGCGCGTCATGATGGGCTGGGCGCAGTGGTGGCCGGCGCGCACCACGATGCCATCGCCGTCCAGCAGGCTGCCCATGTCATGGGGATGGATGCCGTCCACCACGAAGGAGATCACGCTGGCCTTGTCCCTGGCGTTGCCCAGGATGCGCAGGCCGGGGATGCGCGCCAGCCGCCCGGTGGCATAGACCAGCAGGTCATGCTCGTGGGCGGCGATGCGGTCCAGGCCCAGGGCCGTGATGTAGTCTATGGCCGCGCCCAGGCCGATGGCGGCGGCGATGGCCGGCGTGCCCGCCTCGAACTTGCCCGGGGCGGCCATGTAGGTGGTCTTCTCCCAGCTGACGGAGCGGATCATGCTGCCGCCGCCGTGCCAGGGGGGCATGGCCTCCAGATGGGCCAGCTTGCCGTAGAGCACGCCGATGCCCGTGGGGCCCGACAGCTTGTGGCCGCTGAAGACGTAGAAGTCCGCGTCCAGATCCTGCATGTCCACCTGGAGGTGGGGCACCGCCTGGGCGCCGTCCACCAGCACGGGGACGCCCTTGGCATGAGCCCGGGCGATGATTTCCTTGACGGGATTCACGGTGCCGAGGACGTTGCTGACGTGCGCCACGCCGATGATCTTCGTGCGGTCGGTGATGAGCTCGTCGAGGGATTCGAGGATGAGCTCGCCCGCATCGGTCATGGGGATGACCTTGAGGATGGCGCCCTTTTCCTGGGCCAGCATCTGCCAGGGCACGATATTGGCGTGGTGCTCCATGGCGGACAGCAGGATCTCGTCGCCTTCCTTCACCATCATGCGGCCGAAGGTCTGGGCCACGAGGTTGATGGCCTCCGTGGTGCCGCGGGTCCAGACGATCTCCCGGGCCGATCCCGCCCCGATGAAGCGGCGCACCTTCTCCCGAGCGGCCTCATAGTGATCCGTGGCCTCCTGGCTGAGGGTGCTCACGCCGCGGTGGACGTTGGTGTGTTCTTCGCGCTCGTAGTGGGCCATGCGCTCGATGACGGGCAGGGGCATCTGTCCGCTTACGGCACTGTCGAGATAGACCACCGGGTGGCCGCGCAGCACGCGGGCAAACAAGGGGAAATCCTTGCGGAGGGCAGTGACGTCGAGGGGCTGCAGGGCCGTGCTCATGACAGGTCCCCCAGAGAGGTGGCCTGGGTGCGGGCCATGACGAGGTGGCGCAGGACCCGGCGCAGGCTGGCCACCGGGATGCGGGTGAACACGTCCGCGGCGAAGCCGTAGGTGAGCAGGTTCCGCGCGTCGTCGGCGTTCAGTCCCCGGCTCTGAAGGTAGAACAGCTCATCGGGATCCAGCTGGCCCACGGTGGCGCCATGGCTGCACTTCACGTCGTCAGCGTAGATTTCCAGCTGGGGCTTGGTGTCCACCCGGGCGGATCCGGAAAGCAGCAGGTTGCGGCTCTGCTGCTTCGCGTCCGTGCCCTGGGCGCCGGGGGCCACGCGGATCTGGCCGTTGAAGATGGCGCGAGCCTGCCCGTCCACGATGCACTTGTGCAGCTGGTGGCTGGTGGCGTGGGGTTCGGCGTGATGCAGGAAGCTGTGGGTATCGGCCACCTGGTGGCCGTCCAGGAGCGCCAACCCATCCAGCGTGGCCGCAGCGCCCTCCGCCAGGCGGACCCAGGGCTGCTGCCGGGACAGCCGCGCCCCGAAGCTGAGGGTGCGGGAGTGGTACTGGCCACCCTTGGCGACCTCCGCCTTCAGGGTGCCGAGGTGGAAGGATTCCGGGCCTTCGCGCTGCACGCGCTCATGCCGCAGGAGGGCCCCCTCCGCCACGCGGATCTCGACCATGGGGCAGCTCAGGTAGGTGCCGGTCCCGTGATGTTCCTCCACCAGCTCCAGCTCGGCGCCGCGTTCCAGCACCACCAGCACCCGGGGGAAGACGGCGGCGGGAGCCTCGGCCTCCGTGATGAAGAGCAGGTGCAGGGGTAGCGCCACCTTCAGGTTCTTCGGCACCAGGATCACGGCGCCGTCCTCGAAGCGGGCGGTGTTCAGGTCCTCGAACAGGCTCTTCGCCGCGCCATTCCCCACGGTCCCGAGGCTGTGGCAGGCTTCGCTGGCCGCAGACATCGGGAAGAACCGGACGCCGGCGGGAACGGCCGAGGCGCAGCTGGCGTGGGGGGCATGGCGCCCGTTCACGAACACCTGCCGGGTGCCCACCATCTCGGGGAGCAGGTAGCCGCTGATATCCACCGTGGCCCGTGGAGCGGGGCCGAACGCGATACCGGCGAGGGCCTTGAGATCCGTGTACTTCCAGTCCTCGTCGCTGGTGGTGGGCAGCTCGCGCCCCGCCAGCCGCAGCTCAGCGGCTTCGCGCAGCGAAGCCCACTCAGCGGGCCGGGGCCCGCTGAGCAGGTCGCCCAGCAGGTTGGAACCCACCACCACCGTGGTCATCGAAGGCCCCCGGCGGCGGCCTCTTCCAGCACCCAGTCGTAGCCGCGCTCTTCGAGCTCGAGCGCCAGTTCCTTCCCGGCGCTCTTGAGGATGCGGCCGCCAGAGAGCACATGCACGAACTGGGGCTGGATGGTCTCCAGAATGCGGGGGAAGTGGGTGATGATGAGCAGGGCGCGGTCGGGCCGCTGGAGCTGGTTCACGGCATCGCCCAGCACGCGCAGGGCGTCAATATCGAGGCCGCTGTCCAGCTCGTCCAGGATGGCCAGCCTGGGTTCCAGCACGGCCATCTGGAGGATCTCATTGCGCTTCTTCTCGCCCCCGGAAAAGCCTTCGTTGAGGCTGCGGTCCAGGAATTCCTCCTTCATGGCCACGAGTTTGATCTTTTCGTGGATGAAGTCGTCGAACTCGAGGGGATCCAACTCCTCCCGGCCCTCGGCCTCGGCCTTCTTGTTGTAGGCCAGGCGCAGGAAGGCGGCGTTGCTCACGCCCGGCACCTCGATGGGATGCTGGAAGCCCATGAAAATGCCCGCCCGGGCCCGGGCATCGGCCTCCATCTCGAAGAGGTTGCGTCCTTCGTAGAGCACTTCGCCGCCGGTGACTTCGTAGGCCGGATGGCCCACCAGCACCTTGCCCAGGGTGGACTTGCCCGAACCGTTGGGCCCCATGATCGCGTGGATCTCCCCGGCCTTGATCTCCAGGTCTATCCCCTTCAGCACCGGCGTGCCGTTGACCGAGGCGGTGAGGTTCTTGATCGAAAGCATGAAAGAGCTCCTATCCACAGATTTCACAGATTCCACAGAAAGAATTGGGGGATTCCATGGGATTTCATCTGTGAAATCTGTGGAATCTGTGGACTCAAGCATTTCATCCGACACTTCCCTCGAGTTTGAGGGAGAGCAGCTTGGTGGCTTCGACGGCGAACTCCATGGGGAGCTCGCGGAAGACGTCCTTGCAGAAGCCGTTGATGATCATGCTGATGGCTTCCTCGGTGGGGATGCCGCGCTGTTGGAAGTAGAAGAGCTGCTCCTCGCCGATC
>JAUXSE010000051.1 GCA_030681515.1 Geothrix sp.
GAACCAAGGCAATCAAGGCCGAGCCCACGGTTCTTGATGTCTGGCTTGAAAAGCTAGTCCAAGCCGAAGCGCAAAAATTGCCGGATATGGTTTCGATTGAATGCTATTTTGGCCTTGGCGAGAAACTTGTTGACCTTGAACCCGGGCGATTTGAACGGGCCGTCATCAACCTGCTCGCCAATGCCTCGGAAGCACTGGTTGGCAAAGGCGATGATCCCAAGGCGAGATTCACGGAAACGCCGGTCATTACCATCAGAACTCGGCTGACGGGGCGCGGCGCCGAAATCAGCGTGGCTGACAACGGACCAGGCATTTCGGCAGACAACCTGTCAAAAATCCGCGAGCCGCTGTTTACAACCAAGAACTTCGGCACGGGGCTGGGAATTTCCGCTGTGGAGCAGATACTGGAACAGCATGGCGGCGGCCTCGACATCGATTCGGTCGAGGGCAAGGGCGCAACTTTTACACTGTGGCTGCCCGTGCACGAGAACAGCGGAGAGCAAGCGGCATGAAACGTTCACTGCGCATACTGGTTGTTGACGATGATGCCGACAATGCAAATTCCCTTGGCGAACTGTTTGAGATGGAGGGCCACCGGCCGCTTGTCGTCTATGACGGTGAAGCTGCAATTGCGGCTTACCTCAAGGAAGACTTCGATATCGCTTTCATGGATGTGATGATGCCGGGGAAGAACGGCGTGGAAAGCTTTCTCGAAATCAAGAAGCTGAAACCGTTGGCCAAGGTCTATATGATGACTGGCTACAGCGTGGAGCAGCTCCTTCAGCAGGCCATTGACGGGGGCGCCATGGGCGTATTCTCCAAGCCGGTCAATCTTTACCAGGTTCTGGATTCGATTTCAGGGCTCGGAACGTCAGGGATTGTCCTGGTGGCTGAGGATGATCCTGATTTTGGCGCGACACTGGCCCAGCTAATCAATCGCAACGGTTACCGCTGTGAGCTGGTCCGGAATGGCCGCGATGCGATATCACGCGTCGTGGCAGGCGGTGTGGATGTTCTTGTGCTCGACCTGAGAATGCCGCTGATCAATGGCATTGAGGTTTACAATACACTGAAGAAGCAAGGGCGCAGTGTTCCAACAATTATTATCACGGGAAACGCCTCGGAGCACAGCAAGGAACTTGCGCTTTTTGACGACGTGGTCCTGACAGGGATCCTGAACAAGCCATTTGATCCTTTAGACTTGCTCGCCCGCCTTGAAAAGCTGGCCGCCTGATTTTTGTTTATTGCTCCGGGGAAAGCTACTGCCATGTCCATATTCGGAAAAACACCACCATCTCGCATCACTGATATTGACGCGCTGCTGCAAATTCTGGATCTCGTGCCGACATCGATATTTGTCAAGGACGAGAAGCTCAACTTTGTGTTTTCCAATGAGGCCCACTGCAAGATCATCGGGTCGGAGGCAGAGAATCTTCTGGGGCTTTCCGATGCCGATTTCTACCCGCAGGATCAGGCAAAAAGATTCATGGAGGCCGACAGGTTGGTCCTGAATTCGCCGGAGCCCAGGGAATTTATGGAACTCGCGACCAGCACCGACGGATCAACCGTGTATTCGCTCACGCGAAAGGCCCGCGTCATCACCTCCGATGGCGCCACCTACCTGGTTGGCACAAACACCAATGTAACCGGGATGAAAAGTTACGAGGCGGAGCTTGAAGCCAAGGAGGCCCGGTATAGGGCTCTTGCTGAAACTGTTCCGGTCGGAATTTGGCATCTCCATGAGGATGGCAATACGGTCTATGTGAACCC
>JAUXSE010000001.1 GCA_030681515.1 Geothrix sp.
TAGGCTACATCGTGAATGGTCTTCAGTTCCAGGATTTCGAAGCGCCGGATACCCGCGGGGATCTGGACGCGCACCTCGTTGCCCTCCTCCAGGCCCACCAGCGCCATGCCGATGGGGGAGCTGATGCTCAGACGCTGAGGATGGCCATCCAGTTCCTCCGGAAGCAGCAGCGTGTAGGTGAATTCCTCCTCGGAATCCAGGTCGAGGATCCTGACTTTGGAACCGTAGGCCGCGCGCGCCTTGGGCAGGCGGCTGATGTCCAGGCTGGCCACCTCGGCGATGCGCTTTTCGAGCGTCACCATCTTGTTCTGGAACATGTCCCGCTTGACCAGGGCCTGCTCGTATTCGGCGTTCTCGGAGAGATCGCCCTGGCCTGCCGCCCGGGCGATCTCCTGGGGGATATCCACCAGGAGCGCCTGCTTGATGTCCCTGAGTTCTTTTTCGAGCTTCACGAGCACGTGCTTGGGCATGGGGATGTCCGGGAAAAGGGGGTCAAAAAAAGGCGGGCCGAGGGGCCCGGTCAGGTTCGGAGGGTTTGGATTGATTCTACCCAATCCGCGGGAGGAAGGTCAGGACTCCCTGGCTCCCCCGGCCGGGTCTTGAAGCGCCGGTGCATCCAGAACCACCAGCGCGGGTCCCGGCGGATCTGGGCTTCGATGCAGGCTGTCATGAGCTGGGTGGCCACCCAGGTGTCCCGCTCCAGCTCGCCCGTATCGGGACAATCGAAGGCCGGCTCGAAGCGCACGGTGAGGGTGCCATCCTCGTTCGGCCAGCTGAAGACCGGCAGCACCGGCAGGCGGTACCTGGCTGCCAGCATTCCGGCCGTGGGAAAGGTGGAGGCCCACTGCCCCATGAATCGGACGAAGATGCCCATCCCCAGGCCATCCTGATCCAGGAGGAAGCCGATGCCCATGCCGGCCTTGGCGGCCTTGACGGCCCCCCGCACGGCGCCGTCCTTGAAGATCACCCGATTGCCGAACCGGGTGCGGAAGGCGTGGGAAACCGGCTCGAGCAGGGGGTTGTCCATGCCCCTGCCGATGACCGCCAGGCTCCGCCCCCTCCGGCTCTGCGCCAGGGCGATGGCTTCCCAGTTGCCGTAGTGGCCGGTGAGCTGGATGAAGCCGGCTCCCCTCGCCTGGACGGCGTCGAAGTGTTCCAGGCCCTCCACCCGGATCCAGCGGTCCAGCTCCTCCGGCGTGGCCCTTCGCAGGCGCAGGAGCCCCACGAACAGGGTTCCGAAATGGCGAAAGCAGGTGCGGGACAGATCCCGGATCTGCGGGTCCGAGAGCCCCAGGTCCGAGTGCCGCAGGTTCTCCCGCACGATCCTGCGATGCCGGGCATCCACCAGGTAGAACGCCATGCCGGCGGCTTTCCCCAGGGCCTGGACGGTGGTCCAGGGCAGCCGGCCCACGATTCCCTCCAGCAGGCGGAAGATCCCGTACTCCATCCGGTGCCGGGGCGTGGGGCGGGGGTCTGGGATGTGTTCAGCCATGGCGGGAATCGCCGTCCATCTAAAAAAAAGGTGCGCCTCGAATCCCGAGGCGCGCACAGATCATCCTACCAGCAATCGGAATTCCCTTCCCTTGATCAGCTATTGCAGCATTTCGGACCTGGTCACCGGGTTTCCCGGGCCAGGGGCATGGTCATGCAGCGGGGGCCACCGCGGGCGCGGCTCAGTTCGCTGGCCTCGATCTGGACCAGGTACTTCCTCCCGTCCAGCAGATCCAGGTTCCCATCCGTCAGCACCTCCTTCGCCGTCACCACGCGGTAGCCGGCCTTGTCGAGGGCTTCGCCGGTGGCGATGTTGCGCCCGTAGCTGGTGATGACGCCGGGGGCGAGGCAGAAGGCGTTGGCGCCATCCGTCCACTGCTCCCGTTGCTGCAGGATGGGATCCTTCCCGCCGCAGAAGATGGGCTTCAGCTCGATGCCGACGGCCCTCAGCGATTTGAGCAGGCTGGGATGGGTGCCCATGCGCAACTCGTCGTGGCGCAGGTCAATGCTGGTCACGTTCAGCAGTTCCCTGCTGCCCTCCACGAAGTAGGGCGGGTAGACCAGGCATTCGTCCTCGCTGGTGCGGGTGAAGATGGTGTCCAGGTGCATGGCGCTGCGCTTCTTGGGCATGAGCACCATGAGCAGGTGGTCGAAGCTGCTATCGTCCTCGGCCCGGTGGGCCCGCAGGCTTTCGGCCAGCAGATGGATGGCGTCGGCCTGGGTGCGCTCGCTGCAGCCCACGGCCAGCACCTTGGGGCTGAGCACCAGGATGTCCCCGCCTTCGAGGCTCACGGGCGCCTTGATCTCCCCGCGCACCAGCGGGGTGACCTGGTCGAACCACTTGTCGTGGTCCGTGTGGTGCTTCAGCCGGGGGTGGTGGCGGAACACGTAGCTGAGAATGAGCGGCTCGCGTTCCCGGGCCCAGGTGGCCATGGAATTCACGCTGTAGCCGTCGCCGATGACCGAGGCCGGATCCCGCATGAACAGCAGGTTCGGGATGGGCTGGAGCCGGTAGTCGAATTCCTTCTCCCAGGGCGTGTGGCCGGGCATATCGTCCCAGGGCACCCCGCCGATGACGCTGCGGGCGGCCTCCGCCGGGGCCATGTCGCGCAGCAGGTTGCAGGTGTCATCCGGCAGCTCCACCAGGCGGCGCAGATCCTCGATGAAGGCCAGCTTCACCCCCTCGTCCTGCAGGGCCTCGATGAAGAGATCCTGCACATCCAGCACCTCCTCAGCCACCTTTCCCAGCACGGCGCGGAACTGGGCATGCTCCCGGCGGGCGAGGTCGCCGTAGAGGATGTCGTCGAAGAGCAGCTTTTCCATCATCCCCGGCACCATCAGGTCCACCTCGGGTCCGGGGTTGTGGACCACCACCTGCTTGAGGCGGGCGGTTTCTGAAAAGACCGAAAGCTGGATGGGCTGCATGGGGGTCCCGGGAACCCGGCAGATTATCACGGGGTGGCGGGAACCCCAGGCCGGGCCTTCTCCACCGAACCTTTCGGATCGCCTTGCGTTCATCTCAGGGGAGGCCAGGATTCAGGCATGGAACCAGGTGTATTGCTGCAACGGGTGGGGGCCGGCGATGAACTCGCCTGGGAAGCCTTCGTCCGCCAGCATCAGGGCCGCATCTTCGGGCTCGCCTACCACTACCTCGGCCATGCGGAGGATGCCCGCGAACTGGCCCAGGAAGCCTTCGTCCAGATCTACCGGAACCGCCATAGCCTGCCCGATGATTCAGGGCTGGTTCCCTGGATGCTCTGCATCACCCGGAACCTCTGCATGGACCTCTTCCGGCGCCGCAAGGCGCGCCCTCCCACCTGGGATATCCCGGTGGAGGAGCTGGGGCACCTGGCCGCGCCGGACGGCGATCCCGAACAGCAGCTCCATGACCAGTCCCGGAAGGAACTGGTCCACCGGGCCCTGCGGGAGCTCACGGACCTCAACCGGGAGATGATCCTGCTGAAGGACATCCAGGGCCTCACCCTCGACGAGATCGCCGGACTGCTGGGCATCCCTCTGGGAACCGCCAAGTCCCGGTCCAACCGGGCCCGACTGGAACTGGCCGAGAAACTCCTGGCGCGGGGGGCCTGCCCATGAGCCGTCTGCCCAGCTCCCTACCCGACCTCACCGCCTCGATCCTGGCGAGGACCAGCGGGCCGACCTGCGGGCGCCTGCGCGCCTTGGCCTGCGACTTGGTTGATGGGGCGCTGCCACCCGATGACCGGGACCTGGCGCATCGGCACTTGGAGCACTGCCCGGATTGCCGGAGCCTCGTTTCACGCCTCGAGGCCGCCAGCGAGGTCCTGCTGGCCTTCGCGCAGCTGGAGCCCGGGGCCGAATTCACGGCAGCGGTGCTGAGCCGGACCCGTTTGGCCCCCCCCTTCCCGGCCCCACCCCAGGATCGGCTTCTCGTCGGATGGGCGCGACTCATGCGGCGCCCCCGGGCAGCCCTGGAGGCGGCCTACCTCGCCACGGCAGCCGGGCTCATCCTCTCGCAGGTGCCCCTGCCCGGCACCCAGCATCCAGTGGGTTCTGCACTCGTTTCCCGGGTCCGGACAGAATCCCGGGCATCGCTGGCCGGGGCCTCCTCCCGCGTGCAGGCATGGACCACCCGCGCCAAGGCCGCGAATCCGATCCGGCTCTCCCATCACCGGAACAGCGTCTGGTCCGCCCGCTGGTCCCGCCTCATCCGGCGCATCGGCCAGGCGTGGCTGGATCTTTCCAACGCCGCCCGCAAGACTCGCGTTCGCTTCTGGCGGCAGCCTCCCACATCCACCTCAGCCCCCGCCGAACCTTCGGGCTCCGCTTCGCGTTCTGCTCTCTGAACCCTCGTCAAACCTTTGAAGGAGCTTCCCATGACCTCTCCCCAACCGGTTCCATTCACGCCCCCGGCCGACCCCCAGCACCCCACGGGGCAAGAACCCGGCTCCTTCCAGGCCATGGTGGCGCGCACCGTCTACCAGGAGGATCCGAGGCTCCGCTCCACCGCCCTGGCCACCCTGCTTTCCCTGATGCCGGGGCTGGGTCAGGTCTACCTCGGCTACACGCAGCAGGGCTTCATCAACGTGCTGGTGGTCGGCTCGCTCTTCGCCATCCTCGCCCGCAACATCGGCGCCCTGGAGCCCCTGCTGGCCCTGTTCCTGGCCTTCTTCTGGCTCTACAACATCGTGGACGCCAACCGCCGGGCCGTGCTGCTGAACCAGCGGATCCTGGGCCTGGCCCCCGGGGCGCTGCCCGAGGATGTCCGCCCCGCGCTGCGGGGATCCGTGCTCGGCGGGCTCGCCCTCATCGTGGGCGGCGTCCTCGCGCTGGCCAACATCCGCTTCGGGCTGTCCCTGGCCTGGGTGGAGCGATGGTGGCCCGCGGCCCTCATCGGCTTCGGAGTCTACCTGGTGTGGAAGGCGGTGAAGGCCTCCAGGGAATGAACCCGGCATTCAACCGACCTCCAGGTTTCATATTCTTTACCAATTTGGTCGGATATTTTCCTTGAACCCCGGGAAGGCCCGCCGTAGCCTGATTCTTTGCACCGAACCCAGGGGGCAAGTCCCCGCACAGGAGGCACCATGGCCGCATTCGTCACCCAGCCCGCACCCGATTTCAAGGCCGATGCCCTGGTCAACGGCGAGTTCAAGCAGATCTCGCTGTCCGACTACAAGGGCAAGAAGGTCGTGCTGTTCTTCTACCCCCTCGATTTCACCTTCGTCTGCCCCACCGAGATCCTGGCCTTTGCCGACGCGATCAAGGAGTTCGAGGCGCGCAACACCCAGGTCATCGGCGTGAGCGTGGATTCCAAGTTCAGCCACCTGGCCTGGGTCAACACCCCCCGCAAGGATGGCGGCATCCATGGCGTGACCTTCCCCCTGGTCTCCGATCTGAACAAGACCATCGCCCAGGACTACAACGTGCTGCTGCCCGCCGGCATCGCCCTGCGCGGCCTGTTCATCATCAACAACGACGGCATCCTGAAGCACATCACCGTGAACCACAACGACCTGGGCCGCAGCGTGGAGGAAGTCCTGCGCCTCCTCGACGCCGTGGACTTCAGCGAAGAGCACGGCGAAGTCTGCCCCGCCAACTGGCACAAGGGCGAGAAGGCCATGAAGCCGACGACCGATGGGTTGAAGGCTTACGTGGCCACGAAGTAGCTGTCAGCTATCAGCTATCCGCAGAGAAAGGGGCGCCTCCGGCGCCCCTTTCTCTTTCATACTCCGAAAGCGCCAGCTTTCGGAGCCCCGTGAACGCGAACAAGAACAGCCTCCTCATCCTCGGCGGCGGCCTCTCCGGCCTGCTGGCGGCCTGGCACCTGCGGCGGCCGGGCCGGGAGATCGAGGTATGGGAGGCTTCGGCGGCCGTGGGCGGCTGGGCGCAGACCCTGTCCTGGCCGGGTCCGCAAGGCGAACCGGGCTTCCTGGAGCGGGGTCCCCAATCCTTGCGTGTGGCTCGCGGCGGCGCCCTGGATCGCCTGCTGCGCGACCTGGATATCGCGACGCGCCCCGCCGGCCCCAAGGGCCCCCGCTGGCTGGGCAAGGGTGGCGTCCGACATCCCAGTCCGGCCACGCTCGCGGGCCTGCTGCGGGCGCCGGGCCTGGGGCTCGGCGAACAGCTCCGGATGCTGGCGGAGCCCTTCATCCCGATGGGAACCGGAGCTGGGGAATCCCTGCATGCCTTCTTCGCCCGCCGGCTGGGGGAGGGTTTCGCCCGGGAGCTGCTGCCGGCCCTGGTGGCGGGCGTCCTGGCGGCGCCGCCGGAACGCCTCGGCCTGGAAGCATGGCCGCCCTTGAAGCGGCTGGAGGCCCGGGGCGGCCTGCTCATCGGCAGTTTGCGTTCCGGCGCGCCGCGCACCCTCCTTCCCGCGGGCGGCACCGGCGCGTTGGCCCTGGGCCTCGCCACCCGCCTCGGTTGCGTCTTCACGGACCGTCCCGCCCGGGCCCTGGAAGCCCTTCCGGACGGCCGCTGGCGGATCCACGGGGACGGCCCGATCCGGGAGGCGGACGCCGTCGTCCTGGCCCTGCCGGCCCGGGTGGTCGCGGACCTGCTGCGGCCCGTGGCACCCGAGGCCGCTGCGCTCCTGCACGCCATCCCCCGTCTGGACCTGCGCGTCTGGCACAGCCGCCATGCCATGGTTCAGGGCTGGGAACGGGGCTTTGGCCTTCTCATCCATCCCCCGGAGGGCCGGGGTCTCCTGGGGGCCGTGTCGCTGGCGGCGGACGATCCCCGCGGGGTGCCGGGCCTCCTTCAGCTCCGCGCCTACGTGGGCGGGGCCTATCCTGCGGATCCAGCCCTGGACGCCTGGCCCGGCGTTCTCCAGGCACTGCGGCGCTGGCTCCCTGAACTGCCCGATCCCCTCCAGGTGCGGGAAGAAGCCTGCCCGGAAGCCTTCCCGCTGCTGGGACCAGGCCACGGCGCCCGGGTGGACCGCCTCCTCGAAGCGTTGCCATCGGGCCTGCACTGGATCGGCGCCGCCCGCTTCGGGCCCGGGCTTCCGGATCTCGCGGAGGGCATCGAGGCCTGGGCGCAGGGGGGCATCGAAGGGTAATCTGTACCGGCTCCTGATCCCGTGTCCGCAGAATCCGCCCCAGCTCACGCTTGCGAGGAACCGTTTGCCCCATCCTGCGAAATACCATGTCCCGCCAGCCGCTTTTCATCACGCCCGGGGCTGGATGTGGAGGGCCTTCGGGCGGGCCTATCTGCGGCTGGCGGGCTGGCGGATCGAGGGCGTGTTTCCCGCCGATCCCAAGTACATCGTCATCGTGGCACCCCATACGTCCAACTGGGATTTCACGCTGGGCGTGGCGGTGGTCTTCGCGCTGGAGCTGCGCGCGTCGTGGCTGGCCAAGCACGCCATGTTCAAGGCCCCGTTCAAGACCTTCCTCCGGTGGCTGGGCGGCATCCCCGTGAACCGCGGCGCCAGTCATGGGGTGGTCGGAGAATGCGTCAGGGCCTTCGAGGCGGCCCCCACCCTCATGCTCGCCCTGGCGCCGGAGGGGACGCGCAAGGGCGTGAGCCAATGGAAATCAGGCTTCTATCTGATCGCCTCGAAAGCGGGCGTGCCGATCATGCCCGTGGGATTCGACTACCGGGAACACGTGGTCCGGTTGATGCCGCTGTTCAAGCCGACCGGAAACCTGGAGCTGGACCTGCCCCTCATCCAGGCCCTGTTCAGCGATGTGCACGGCCTCAGGGAGCGTCCCGGGAACACCATGAAGGGTTGATCCCGATCCCCGCCGGTCACCCTCCCCCCGTCCGAAGCCCCTCCACTGCGTCCCCGAAGACACCCTCCGGGCGCAGGATCCCAGCATCAGGCGGACAGGTCTCCAGCCAGGGCCTCTCGGGTCGCGGGGTCGAAGCGGGTCTCCTGGCTGAGGGCGGGCAGGGTCACGCGGATTCCGACGGGCTCGCCCTCCCCCAGGGGGAAGCGGAGGAACTGGACGGAGGAGAGCCGATCCTCGTCCATCTGGAAATCATCCCAGCGGGCGGGCACCACCCGGCCATCGGCCAGCAGCAGGAACACCTGGCCCGGCAGGTTCCGCCAGGCCCGCAGGAGGCCTGGCCGGGCTTTTTCGTCCTCGATCTCGATGAACATGGTGCAGCCCAGGTCGCCGGGCCCGCCCAGGAGGGCGTTGTAGGTCTCCAGCTCGTGCCGGATGTCCGCCTCCCGGACGATCTGCTCGGCCCGGACCATCTCCAGCACCTGGTAGCGCACCGTCTCCGGGTTCTCGAACAGGAAGGTGAGGTGCGGCCCCACGTGGACCCTGCGCAGATCCTTCGCCTGCATGGCCGAGGCCCGGATGGCATCCCGCTGCCCGCCGTAGGTGACGTGATCGAGGATGTCCTCGCGAACGACGGGCTTCATGCTTCCTCCCGCGGCGGGGCCACGGGGGCGGGAAAGCCGTCCTTGCGGTAGGCCCGGGCCAGGATGGTCATGGGATGGAGGGCCTTGCGGCCCGCGTGCTGCTCGAACTGGAGGCCCGCCAGCGGGCATTCCGTGGCCCAGATCTGGGCTGCCTCCTGGGCCTGCATGCCCTGGAAGGCCTTGGAGCCGACGCGGGCGCTGGCCTCGAAGGACTCCGACTTCATGGCGAAGGTGCCATCGTGGCCGCAGCACTCCATCACGGTGCCGACGGTCACGCCAGGGATCTTCCGCAGCAGGTCGCGGCCCTTGAAGCCGATGGCCTGGGCCCGCAGATGGCAGGGCGCGTGATAGGCGATGGAGCCCGGCGAGGACTGGAAGCTCCAGTCGGCGCGGGGCTCGTTGCGGATGCTCCACAGGAATTCGCCCGTGTCGCGCACTGCCTCCGCCAGTTTCTTCGCCCGCTCGCGATCCTCGCCCTCCAGCAGTTCCGGATACTCGCGGCGCAGCATCATGGCGCAGGTGGGGTTGATGACCAGCACCTTGGAGCCCGCTTCCACGTGGGGCATGAGCACATCCAGGTTCTGCTTCGCCTGCTTGCGCAGCGTGTCCAGGTCGCCGTGCTCCCAGGCGGGCATGCCGCAGCAGACCAGGCCGCCCACGCACTTGGCCTGGCAGCCGTTCTTCTCCAGCACCTCGAGGGTGTCCTTGCCGATCTGGGGTTCGTTGTGCTGCACATAGCAGGTCTGGAAGAGCACCGCCTCGTGGCCTGTGTCCTGGGCGAGCCTCCCGCTCTTCCCCGCCCACGCCTCGAAGGTGGCGGAGGCGAAGTCGGGAAGATGGGCCTGGGGATGGATGCCCAGCACCTTGTCCATGAACCAGCGGTGGGCGGACACGCGGTTCATGACGTTGGCCAGGCCGAAGCTGGCCCGGGCCAGAGTGCCTGCCAGATCCGGGTTTCCAAGGACCCGCTCCCGCAGGCTGAAGCCATCCCGGCGGTGGCGCACCGCCTGGTAGCGGTGCACCAGCTTGGGGAAGTCCAGGGCAAAGTCGTGGCCCTCCCGCGGCGTGTAGGGGCACTGCACCTCGCAGAGCTTGCACTGGAAGCAGTCGTCCATCACCCGGTCGCGCTCTTCCGGGGACAGGGCGCGCACATCGCCCTGGTGCTTGTCATCCACCAGGCTGAAGAGCCCCGGGAAGCTGTCGCAGTACTTGAAGCACATGCGGCAGCCATGGCAGATCTCGAAGGCCCGTTCGACCTCCGACTTCAGCAGACCCTCGTCCCAGTAGCCCGGGGTCCGGGGATCGTAGATCGTCCCCGGACCCGCGTGGTAGCTGATGCGCTCGCCCGGCGTGGTGTCCGGGCGGGCATGGCCGCCGACCTCGTAGCGCTCTGCCATGGCTGCCTCCGGTGCCGTCGGGTCGCGGATTCAGGAAACGCTGTCGAGCATCTTCTGAAAGCGTCCCGCGTGGCTCTTCTCGGCCTTGGCCAGGGTCTCGAACCAGTCCGCGATCTCCTTGAAACCCTCTTCGCGGGCGGCCTTGGCCATGCCGGGATACATGTCGGTGTACTCGTGCGTCTCCCCGGCGATGGAGGCCTTCAGGTTCAGCACCGTGTCGCCGATGGGCAGGTCCGTGGCCGGATCGCCGACGGCCTTCAGGTAGTCCAGGTGGCCGTGGGCATGGCCGGTCTCGCCATCCGCGGTCTCCTTGAAGTTGCCGGCCACCTCGGGGTAGCCCTCGATATCGGCCACCTTGGCGAAGTAGAGGTAGCGGCGGTTAGCCTGGGATTCGCCTGCGAAGGCGTCCTTCAGGTTCTGATGGGTGCGGGTTCCCTTCAGGTTGGGCATGGGATCTCCTGTGAGCGGACGGAGGGGCATCCTCCGGGGAAAGATACGCTGTTCAGGCAGGGGACGTGCCGATCTTTTAATTTCAATCATCTCCACATTTGGAGATTCGGGTTTCGCCCGGCAAACCGAAATGAAGGTGATGACCAACCGAATTACCGGTATTCACCGGTATATGATCGCTCCCCGACTTTCGAGAGATCCCTCCGGCCGGATCGAACCCGCCCCCATCGCCCCCTGGACAGGCTGCGACTATCACGATATATCGGTGGAGTCATGGAAACCTCCCCGCTGGACCTCGCCGTCACCCTTCAGACCCTGGCCCAGGTGGCGGGGCGCCTGCCCCAGGGGCCCGACTTCCTGCCCGCGGCCCTGGATGCCCTGGCCGGGGTGATCTCGTACGACCTGGCGGCGGTCCTGCGGCTGGAGCAGGGGCGTCTGCGGGTGGTCTGCGCCCGGGGGCCCCTGGCCGACGCCCGGGTCCGGGCCCACAGCATCGCCCTGGCCGCCTTCCCCAGCGTCCAGGAGGCCCTGGACAGCGGTCTCACGCGGGTGATGCTCGAGGCCGACCACCGGGCGGGGGAGGGCGATCCCTACGATGGCGTGCTGGATCTGCCCCACGGCCACAGCTGCATGGTGGTGCCCCTCCGCGGGGGGGGCCGCTCTCTGGGCGCGCTCACCTTCGACCGCTCCAGTTGCGGCGCCTTCGATCCCATCACCGTGACCCTGGCCACCCTCTACGGCCAGCTCATCGCCCTGGCCTGGATGGCCTCGGAGCAGCAGGCCCGGCTGGAACGCCAGCGCGACCAGCTGGAGGCGGAGAACAGGTTCCTCCGCACGGAGGTGGTGGGCGCCGAGGACGCGGGGGGCCTCATCGAGCGCACCCACAGCCCCGCCATGCAGCGGGCGGCCCGCCTGGCCCGGCAGGTGGCCCCCACGGATTCGGCGGTCCTCCTCACCGGCGAAACCGGGACAGGCAAGGAGGTCCTGGCACGGGCCATCCACGAGTGGAGCCGCCGGGCCGACCAGCCCTTCCTCAAGCTGAACTGCGCGGCCCTGCCCGAGGCCCTGCTGGAAAGCGAGCTCTTCGGCCACACGAAGGGCGCCTTTTCCGGCGCCGTGCAGCCCCGCCCCGGCCGCTTCCAGATGGCCCATGGCGGAACCCTCCTGCTGGACGAGATCGGCGATCTGCCCCTGACCGCCCAGGCCAAGCTGCTGCGCGTGCTCCAGGAAGGCACCTTCGAGCCCGTGGGCTCGGACCGCAGCGTCACGGTGGACGTGCGCATCCTCGCCGCCACCAACGTCAACCTTGAACAGGCGGTCGCGGAGGGACGGTTCCGCGCCGATCTCTACTACCGCCTGAACGTGTTCCCCCTGCACCTCCCGGCCCTGCGGGACCGGCGGGAGGATCTGCGCCTGCTGGCGGAGGATTTCCTCTACCGGCGGGCCCGGCGGACGGGCCTGGGCCCCTGGCGCCTCAGCGAACGCGGGGTGGCGCGCCTCCAGGCGCACCCCTGGACCGGCAATGTCCGGGAGCTGATCAACGTGCTGGAACGGGCCACCATCCTCAGCCCCGATGGGGAGCTGGATCTCGACGATGTCCTGACCGAGGCCCGCAGCCCCGTCCAGCCAGGGACAGAAGCCGGCGCAGGGCCCACCCCCCCCGGCGGCGGGATGCGCGCCATCGAGCGCCAGGCCATCCTCCAGGCCCTGGAGACCAGCCGGGGCAAGCTCTACGGCCCCGGCGGCGCCGCGGAGCGGCTGGGCCTCAAGCCCACCACGCTCCAGAGCCGCATGAAGAAGCTGGGCATAGACCGGGTGCGGACCTATCGCTGAGGCTACTTCAGCGTGAAGGCCACGACCCCGCCCTTGGCCTGGCCTGTGCGCACCTGGAAGACGCGGGCGGCATCGGCCTTGGCGGTGTCGAGGAGCCAGGCGAGTACCGCCTTGGCCCGGGCATCCGCCAGTTGGGCGAGGTCGGCGGGATCCACCTTCAGGCTGCCCAGCAGGCGCTGTTCCATTTCCGCCGGGGGCGGTGGTGGGGCGGGCTTCGCCTCCTTCTCGGTATCCGCTGCGCGGATACGCGAGACAGAAAGAAATTTGGCTTCCTTCGGCGCCGGGAAGGCGGCCTCGTAGGCGGCCTTGATCCAGCGTTCGCGCTCGGCGGCCGGAAGGGGCTGCTCCTCCGCGGCCTTGAGAGTGGAGGCCCGGGTGCGCCACAGCAGGGCTTCCAAAGCGGCTTTCCGCAAGGCCGCGCCATCCTGGTCCGCATCCACGGCTCCCTCCGCCTCCAGCCGCAGCTCGGGCCGCTCATGGAGCGCCCTGGCCAGGGCCTGCAGCTTGGTGGTTCCCGCGGCATCGAGGACCGCGGAGCCCGGGGCGAAGGCCACCTGGCTGAGGTCCCCGGCCTCCCCCCCGAAGAGCTTGCCGATGAGGGTGAAGGGCGAGGTGGCGATCTTTCCCAGCAGGCTGAACACGGCCTTCCACACGAGCTTGCCGTACTTCACATCGGGATCGTCGAGGCTGCCTTCCACCGGCAGGTCGAAGGCGATGACGCCCTTGCGGTCCCGGAGGATCGCCAGGCCCAGCTTCACGGGAAGGCCCGTGGCGTCGGGGCTCTCCACCTTCTCGCCCAGGTAGAACTGATCGAGCTTCACGGCGTTCTCGACCTTCAGGCCGCGGCGCTCGATGCGCACCCGGGCATCCACGTCGAGCTTGCCCTTCTGCACGGTGTAGCCCAGGTACTTGCCCGTGTAGGGCGTGAAATCCGTGAGATCGGCGCCCTGGATCTTCAGGGCCACGTCGGTATCCAGGTCATGACGCAGGGGCATGGCCCGGCCCGTGATGGTGATGGGCGCCAGGCCCCCGGCGCGGCCCTTGAACGAAACCTGGGAGGCGGCCTCGGGACGGCTGGAGAGACCCAGGTACGAGCCTTCGAGCTCGCTCAGCACCAGGGCCGCGTTGGGCTGCACGGAGCGGTCAATGTAGCTGAGGCGGCCGCCGGAGATGCCGAACCTCCCGATGGACAGATCCGGCGCGGAGGCGGGCGTGGCGGGCACGATGGCGGCGGTGACGGCGGCGGGCCTGCCCTCCGGGGCCAGCCGCAGGGCGCGGGCCACATTGGTGCTGCCGTCGGGCTGCACCACCAGGCGCCCCTCGGGGTCGGTCCAGTCCACGGCCTGGATGGCCACGGAAACCGGCGCCGTGCGGATGTCCGCGCCGGAAAGCCGCAGCTGCTTCCAGCGGAGGAAGGGCTCGTTCCGGGCCAGATCACGCGCCTCCAGCCCCTGCACCGAAGCCGCGCCCTGAAAAGACATCCCGTCCGATGTCCGCCCTTGGAAGGCGAAGCGCAGGCGGCCCTCCACCCCCAGTTGGCCGGAAGCGACGCGCAGGTCCGCCGCCGCGTCCAGGTAGGGATCCCAGGGCGCCAGTTCCAGCCCATCGGCCTTCACCTGAAGGTCCCCGGTGCCCTTCAAGGGGGCGAGACGGCCCTCCACCTGCAGGGAACCGGCGCCGAGTTTGAGCTCCAGCGAGGCCCGGCTCGAAGCCGCGGGATCCAGCGAAAGCTCCTGCCAGTGCAGGTTCAGATCCGTGGCCTCCACCTTCACGGGGCGGACCGGGCCCAGATCCTCCCACCCCAGGCGGAAGCCCTTGAGGGCCAGATCGCGGATCAGGAGTCTGAAGGGTTTCTCATCGGGAGGCTGGGCCCGGGGCTTGGGCGGCGCCAGCAGGCGGGCGAGGTTGAGACCACCATCCTTCGCCATCCGCACACGCACCACGCCCTGGTCCGCGGTGAGGGATCCCAGCTCCACCGAGGAGGCCAGCAGGTCCGCCTTGCCCTCACGGATCTCCAGAAGCGGCAATTCCACGGCGGCCTCGGCGGCGCCGCGCTCGGCGATCTTCACGTCCTTCAGCGTGAGTCCCAGGTCCGAAACCTCCACGATCCGCCGGCCCTGGCCCCACTCGAAGCGGTACTGGGCCCGCAGCGAGGCCGTGCCGCCGCGGATCTCGCCGGACACCTGCGCCTGCTCATAGGGCCGGTACTTGGGCAGCGACAGGTTTTCGATCCGCAGACTGCCCCGGGACGCCAAGGGCTGGAAGCCGAGATCCCCCTTCCAGACCAGGTGTTCCCCGGCCTCGGTCCAGGCCTCCAGCGACACCCCGCCGCGGTGGCCCACCTCGGTCCGGATGCCATCCACCCGGAAGGTGATGGGTCCGATCACGGTCTGGAACGGCGCCGTCGCCGAGCGGTCGGCGAATTCCAGGCGCCCCTCGCGCATCTGGAAGCGGCGGACCTCCAGGATCCAGCCTGGCGCCGGGCCATCCTTGGGCCCGGGTTCCTTCGGGCCCTCGTCCTCCAGCAGATCCTGGAAGTTGAGGCGCCCCTGGGCGTCCAGCGCGGCCCTCACGGCGAGACCGTCCACCTCCACCCCGGAAAAGGCCACGGTGCGGCGGAGCAGGCGCCAGATCTCGTGATTCACATGGAGGCGCCGGAGGGTGATCCAATCGCCGCCGCCGCGTTCCGCCACGCGGACGCCTTCGAGGGTGGCCCCGAAGGTGAAGGGGTTGAACCGCAGCTTCGCCACGGTGACGGGGCGCTTCAGGGCCCGGGAGGCAGCCCGCTCGATCCGGGGCCGCGCCAGCACCGGGATCAGGAAGAAGCCCGCCAGGAGCCAAAGCGCGCAGAGGCCAGCCAACCCGTAAACCAGGCGCCGCCAACGTCTGAAAAAGGAAGGCAGGAAGGTGGGCATGGACATGGGAAAAAGCATAGACCCATCCACCGTTTGATCCGAAAACGAACCTCAAAAAGAAGACAACTTCGGATGGAACGAATCAGGAACCCAGTGAGGAACGGCGACGAACAGTGAAACCGCAGGTTGTCCTCCTCACCGTTCCTCACTGTTCCTCACCGGTTGAAGGGAAAAGACCGGTACGGGCCCATGACCCGGGCCACTTCCCCATTTTCAACCACCACAGAAGGCGGCTATCCTCGCTGGGTCGCGGATTGGCCAGGACTGCCACCATCGAGCGTGTCGGCCTTCCGCTGGACCGAAAGGCATAGTGTCATGGCGACACGGCGTGTGGTGATCCTGGGGGCCGCGGGGCGCGACTTCCATAATTTCAATACGGTCTACCGGGACAATCCGGACTTCGAGGTGGTGGCCTTCACCGCCACGCAGATCCCCGACATCGCGGGCCGCGCCTATCCCGCCGTCCTCGCGGGGAAGCTCTACCCCAAGGGCATCCCCATCTTCGACGAGTCGGAGCTGGTGGAGGTCATCCAGCGCGAAAAGCCCGATGTGGCGGTCTTCTCCTACTCCGACGTCCTTCACACCACGGTCATGCATCTGGCGAGCCTCTGCATCGCCCACGGCGTGGACTTCGAGCTGCTGGGCGCGGACAAGACCATGATCGCCTCCAGCAAGCCCGTCATCGGCATCACCGCCGTCCGCACGGGCGCGGGCAAGAGCCAGACCACCCGCTTCATCAGCAACATCCTCAAGTCCCTGGGCAAGAAGGTGGTCGCCATCCGCCATCCCATGCCTTACGGCGACCTGGCCAAGCAGGCCTGCCAGCGCTTCGCCGAATACGCCGACCTCGACAAGCACAAGTGCACCATCGAGGAGCGCGAGGAGTACGAGCCCCATATTGACAATGGCTTCGTCATCTACTCCGGCGTGGACTACGAGCAGATCATCCGCAGCGCCGAAAAGGAGGCGGACGTGATCCTCTGGGACGGCGGCAACAACGATCTGCCCTTCTACAAGAGCGATCTCCACATCTGCATCGCCGATCCCCTGCGCCCGGGCCACGAGATGCTGTACCACCCTGGCGAAGCCAATTTCCGCATGGCCGACATCATCCTCATCAACAAGTGCGATTCCGCCAAGGAAGAAGACATCAAGGCCATTGAGGCGAACGCCAGGAAGGTCAACCCCAAGGCCGTCGTCATCCGCGCCAACAGCCCCGTCACCTGCGACAGGCCCGAGATGGTGAAGGGCAAGCGCGCCCTCGTCATCGAGGACGGCCCCACCCTCACCCACGGCTCCATGACCTACGGCGCCGGGGTCGTGGCCGCCAAGGCCGCGGGGGCCCACGCCATCGTGGACCCGACCCCCTACGCCGTGGCCTCCATCGCCGCCACCTACCGGAAATACCCCAACGCCCAGGGCATCCTGCCCGCCATGGGCTACGGCGACGCCCAGATCAGGGACCTCGAAGCCACCATCGAAGCCACCCCCTGCGATGTGGTGCTCTCCGGCACGCCCATTGACCTCACCCGCATCCTCAAGGTCACCAGGCCCATGACCCGCGCCCGCTACGACCTGGCGGAAATCCGCGAGGGGGTGCTGGAGGGGGAGGTGCGTCGAATTTTGAAGCTGTAGTTCTATCGGGCTCGGGGCGCGCTGCGCCCCGAGTCAGGAAAGATAGGGCGTGGTGCATTCGTGGACGGCCCAGTAGATCTGCTGGGCCGTTTTCGTGCCGATGCCCTCGACTTCCGCCAGGGTCTCCTGGCTGGCGGCCATGACGCCCTCGATTGTTCCGAATTCGTCCAGCAGGCGTCCGGCTCTTGCAGACCCGACGCTGGGGATGCCCGTAAGGATGTAGATCTGCCTGGCTCGTTTGCCGTGGATGCGCCTGCTTGGCCGCCGGATCGCGATCCGGGCCGCCGGGTGAAGTTGGCGGGCCGTGAACAGGATCAACCGCACGGTTTCATCCTCATCCTGGGATCGCAACACCGGAATGCCGAACCCCACAGCCAAGGACACCAGCGCACCCTGAATGCCTTCCCGCGTGACCCCCGCCCGCCGCCATGCCCGGGATGGCCCCTCCAGGATCAGGAATGATCGAAGGGGTGAAGCCGCGAGCCGGCTCGCCTGGCTGAACAGGCGTCCCTGCCTAAGGCTCTCCAGAAAATCCGCCACCCGCTTCCGCTCCAGTACCGCCTTCCCTTCGATGAGGTAGTCCCCCGTCCGGAGCCGCTTGACGGTCACGAATACCCCCTCCATCTCCGCCAATCGGGCCGCAATACCAGATCCCCGCGCTTCCCGGTCATCCACCCAAATCCGGATCGGCTGTCCGTTGGAACCTGCCCCCATGATCCACCTCGTTGAACATGCGTGACAAATCCATCCCCAGACGCCCTACCCTATCTTGGATTGGGGCAGGGGCCCCAATCCGAGCCCGGAGCCACCATGTCGCGTCTGTTCCAGCCCCTAAAACTCCGCGGCCTCACCCTGCCCAACCGCATCGCCGTGTCACCCATGTGCCAGTACCAGGCCCAGGATGGCCTCGTGAACGACTGGCACCTGGTCCACCTGGGCGGGCTGGCCCAGGGGGGCGCGGGACTTGTGATGACCGAGGCCACGGCCGTCCTCCCCGAGGGCCGCATCAGCCCTGAGGATCTGGGCCTCTGGAACCTGGCCCAGGCCGAGGGCCTGGCCCGCATCGTCCACTTCATCAAGGCCCAGGGCGCCGTGCCCGGCATCCAGTTGGCCCATGCCGGGCGGAAGGCCTCCGCCTTCGCCCCCTGGCGGGGCAGCGGCAGCGTACTGCCTGCCGCCGGCGGTTGGACACCGGTGGCCCCCAGCGCCCTGCCCTTCGACACCGGCTGGACCGTGCCCACGGCCCTCGACGAAGCCGGGATCCTGGCCATCATCGAGGCCTTCATGGATGCGGCCCGCAAGGCCCTGGCCGCGGGCTTCCGGGTGATCGAGGTCCATGCCGCCCACGGCTACCTGCTGCACCAGTTCCTCTCGCCCCTCTCGAATCAGCGCAAGGACGCCTACGGGGGTTCCTTCGAGAACCGCACCCGTCTGGTCCGCGAGACCGTCAGCGCCCTGCGCAACATCCTGCCCGAGGAGCTGCCGCTCTTCGTGCGGATCTCCGCCACGGACTGGGTGGAGGACGGCTGGGACCTCGACCAGTCCGTGGCGCTGGCCGCGGAGCTGGCGGCCCTCGGCGTGGACCTGGTGGACTGCTCCTCCGGCGGCCTGTCGCCCCACCAGAAGATCCCCCTGGGCCCCGGCTACCAGGTGCCCTTCGCCGCGCGGATCCGCGCCGAGGCGGGTCTTCCCACCGGCGCCGTGGGCCTCATCACCGACCCCCATCAGGCCGAGCAGATTCTGGCCGAAGGCTCGGCCGACATGGTCCTGCTCGCCCGCGAGCTCCTCCGCGACCCCCGCTGGCCCCTGCGCGCCGCGCACGTTCTCGGAGCCGAAGTGCCCTGGCCCGCGTCCTACGCCCGCGCGGCGAAAGGATCCGTGCCGCTGAGACAGGCGCTGGACTGAAGAGGTCTGGACTCCAGGCTCCAGGCTCCAGGCTCCGGACTCTGGACTCGACCCCCCTACAGCGCCCGGAACAGCGTCAACACGCGCACCTCGTCCGCCCCGCCCTCCAACAGCGCCTGGGCGCAGCGGAGCAGGGTGGTGCCCGTGGTCCACACATCGTCCACCAGCAGGATCGTGCCGCCGGCCGCGACACCGCGGCGCAGGGTGATGGCCTTTCGGGGCAGGCGGCGCCGCTGGGTCTCCGTGCGCGTGGCCTGGCGGCCGCTGCGCCAGCCCTTCGTCAGCAGGGGCAGGAAGGGCCGCCCGATGCGCCGGGCGATCATCCGGCCGGCCTCCGCGCCGAGGTCGAACCCGCGGAGCAGCCGGCGGGGGAGGGTTCCGGGCGCGGAAGTGACCTGGTCCACTTCGGCCACCCAGTCCGGCAGCGGGGCCCGGGACAGGCGGCTCAACAGGGCCTTCCGCCATCCGGTCTCGCCCTGCTTGATACCCGGGAGCAGCAGGGCGCCCAGGGGCGGGCGGCCGCCGTGATAATCCCAGAGGGCATCGCCCAGGTGCCAGGCCGTGGCCTCGGGGCAGTCGCCTTCCGCGTGGACCAGGGCGCAGCGGGCACAGCGTTCCTCGGGCAGGGGCAGCAGGCCCGCCCAGCAGCGGGCGCAGAGTCCTGCCTCGGCGCCCTCCCCCGCGGGGCCCAGACAGCCCCGGCACAGGAGCAGCGAACGCCGCGCCTGGACGAGGCGGGTCAGGAGGACAGCCGGAAGCATGGGGCATCATAGCCAGCGCCGATCTGATAGCATCGCCGGAAGCCCCAAACCCGCCCGATCCCTGGAATCCCCTTCCGGGCCCCCGTCCCGGATCGCATGGAGTCTTGTTCATGTCGAACGATCCGCGTCCCGAATCCCAGATGTTCGCCCGCAAGCCCCTGGCCCTCCTCCTGGCCGAGGCCAAGGGCGAGAACCGCCTCCGCCGCGTCCTCGGCCCCGTGCAGCTCACGGCCCTGGGCATCGGCGCCATCATCGGCGCGGGCATCTTCGTGGCCACGGGCGCGGCGGCCCACAACATCGCGGGGCCTTCGCTGATGGTGTCCTACGTCATCGCCGGCATCACCTGCATCTTCGCCGCCCTCTGCTACGCGGAATTCGCCGCCATGGTGCCCGTGGCGGGCTCGGCCTACACCTACGCCTACGCCACCCTGGGCGAACTGTTCGCCTGGATCATCGGCTGGGATCTCATCCTCGAGTACGGCGTCTCCAGCGCGGCCGTGGCCACTGGCTGGTCCGCCTACTTCCAGAGCGCCGTCAGCAAGATCGGCATCCACATCCCCAAGCTGCTGAGCGAATCGCCCTGGAAGTACGATCCGGTTACCGGCGGCTTCGCGTCCACGGGCGCCATCATGAACCTGCCCGCGCTCATCATCGTGGTGATCGTCACCGCGATCCTCGTGAAGGGCATCCAGGAGAGCGCCACCTTCAACGGCGTCATGGTCGCCATCAAAGTGTCCGCCGTGCTCTTCGTCATCGCCGTGGGCGCCTTCTTCATCAACACCACCAACTGGCATCCCTTCGCGCCCTTCGGCTGGACCGGCATCAGCTTCTTCGGGCACCGGGTGGCGGGCATGGTGGACGGCGGTGGCGCCCCCATCGGCACCATGGCGGGCGCGGCCATCATCTTCTTCGCCTACATCGGCTTCGACTCGGTCTCCACCCATGCGGAGGAGGCCAAGAACCCCCAGCGGGACGTGCCCATCGGCATCATCGTTTCCCTGCTGGTCTGCACGGTACTCTATATCGCCGTGGTGGCCGTGCTCACGGGCATGGTCAAGTTCGATCAGCTGGACATCAACGCTCCGGTGTCCACGGCCTTCAAGCAGAACGGCATGGGCTGGGCCGAGGGCCTCATCGCCACCGCCGGCGTGGCCGGCATCACCTCCGTGCTGCTGGTGATGATGCTCAGCGGCCCCCGCGTGTTCCTGGCCATGGCCCGGGATGGACTGCTCCCCAAGGGCACCTTCGGCGACGTGCATCCGAAGTTCCGCACGCCCTGGAAGTCCACCATCCTCGTGGGCATCTTCGTGGGCGCCCTGGCGGGTTTCCTGCCCATCGACGCCCTGCTCCATCTGGCCAACATCGGCACCCTGCTGGCCTTCGTCATCGTCTGCGCCGCCGTGCTCATCATGCGCAGGAAACACCCCGAAGCCGAGCGCCCCTTCCGCTGTCCCTGGGTGCCCTTTGTGCCCGTCATGGGCGTGCTCAGCTGCCTCATGCTCATGTTCTCCCTGCCCGTGGCGAACTGGTGGCGCCTCTTCGCCTGGCTGGCCCTCGGCTTCGTCATCTACTTCGCCTACGGCAAGCAGCACAGCGTCATGCGGAAGCAAGGCACCTAGGCTGATTTCATGAAGCCAAAGACGAGAAAAGCGGAACACAGAGGACACAGAAATTCCACAGAGGACACAGAGGAAAGCGCTGGTCACGAAAGACGCGGAAGAAAGCTGGAAGGCACAGAAAAAGGCATGGGCATCCGCTCAAAAAAGCACGGGCTGTACCCCGGAAGAACCCTTTTCTTTCGTGATCTGTTCGATCGACCGAAGTGTTCCTTGAACCCCACACGAGGAATGTCCCATGTCCCTCTGGAATGACCTGACCCCCTCGAAACGCTGCGACTGGATTGACCAGCTGCGGGGCTGGGCCGTGATCGTGATGATCGAGGTCCATGCGGTGAACGTCTGGCTTCAGCCGGGCCTCCGCCCGGACTGGCTGAACTACCTGAACGGCCTGGTGGCGCCCAGCTTCACCATGGCCGCGGGCTACAGCCTGGTGATCTCCACCTTCAAGACCGATGGCACCCTGCGCCCCTTCTGGCCCGACACGGCCCGGCGCCTGGGCTTCATCCTGCTCTGCGCCTACGCCCTGCACGCGCCCGGCATCACCTTCGCGGACTGGACCGTGCTCAACACCGTGCAGAAGGCCCGGGAGCTGTTCAAGCTGGATGTGCTTCAGTGCATCGTCTTCTCCCTGCTGATCCTCCAGTTCCTCGCCCGGCTGGTGCGGAATCCCCGCATCTTCACCGGGCTGGCCCTGGCCATCGCGATCCTCGTGCCGCTCGTGTCCCCCTTTCTCTGGGCGACCGGCGTGGCGGACGGCCTGTGGCTGCCCCTCCGCGGCCTCTTCAACGGCAACCCCGACCGGGGCGTGCAGGCGCTCTTCCCGCTGTTCCCCTGGCTCGCCTTCCCGGCCTTCGGCGCCTTCCTGGGGGGGCTCTACCGCCACCTGCGGGTGGAACCCATTGAGGGCAAGGCCCGCTGGAGCGAACCGCGCTTCCTCGCGGGCCTGGCCGTGATCGGCGTTCTGCTGCTGGCCTGGGGTTCCTCCACCCAGCAGGCCTGGCTCTGGGGCGGCCGGTGGGTCGAGCAGAACGGCGTGTGGATGATGCACAACACCGCAGGTGCGTTCACCTACAGCGAACTGGGCGGCATCGCCAATACCACGCTGCCCAGCGTGGCGAGCCGCGCGGGCTTCATCCTCGTCGGCGGCTCCCTCATGGGGGCCGTGGAGCTGGTGCGCCCCCGCTGGAACCTCCCCAATCCCATCAAGGCCGCCAGCGCCGAATCCCTGCTGCTCTACATGCTGCACCTCAACCTGATCTTCAGCCTGATGCTGGCCCCCGCGGTCATCGGCTTCACCGGCTGGGGCTGGGGCAGCCTGGGCTGGACCGGCACCCTGCTGCTGACCGCCGCGATCATCGGCCTGAACCTGGGGGCCGGCATCGCCTGGCAGAAGGTGCGGCAGACGCCGGATCTCATGCGCGGCCTCCAGCGCAAGGGCGTGGCCGTGCTGGGCGTGTGGTTCGTGCTGGGGGGCTGGTGGACCTTCCGCCACTACCTGCGCAGCCCCGAACTGGCCAAGGAGCCCTACCGGTTCCTGAACGCCGCCCGAGCCCGCAAGGGCCTGCCGCCCACGCCGGATGGCCTCTGCCGGGATCCCGGGGAATACTTCCGCGAGGCCGAACGGCGGAAGCTGCGCATCAGCGAGGGCGCCAGGGCCGACATCACCCGCCAGATCCTCGGCCGGGGCGAGAGTCGTTAAGGGCACCGAAAAAAGCGCTGGTCACAGAAGACGCAGAAGAAAGCAGGAAGACACGGAAAAAGGCAGGGGCGTCCGCTCCAAAAGCACGGGCTGCATCCCGGGGGCGCCTGAGCCGCGCTTCTTGGGACGCGATCCAGGCGCCCCCGGGATCACTTCCGGCCGTGCCGGAAGCCGCCTGCGGCGGGTCCGCGCGACGAAGACCACGGCTCCTTCCGTGTCCTCCGTGGAATTCCGTGTCTTCCGTGACCAGCAAGAACGTGGAGCGTTGGCCAGCACCTATGGTGGGTCGGGGCCCATCCGTAAATTCCGTGGCTCAAACTGCTGGATTGAAGTACCAACAGGCAGATTTGAACAGCCCCACCAGCCGCCGGAACTGGGACCGGAACACCCAGCCCAGGTAGGTCATCAGCGAGTCGTGGCGCCGGTCCTGGCCGGAGCGCCGCTCGCTGCCATCCGGGGGGCCCAGGTTGCGCTTCCGCCGATCGGTGGTCCGCTTCTGCTCGTAGTGGATGGCCAGTAGCAGGTAGCTGAAGAAGAGGGCGACCACGATCAGGATGAAGTCGTTCGTTCCCACCGGTGCTCATCTGGGGGCCCATTCTACGCCTTCCCGCCACGGGCCCCTCGAGCGCGAGGCCGATCCTCCATTAGCTGGGAGCCTCGGATGGACCTATGATGAATTGGACAATGGCTGATTCCGGCGGCAGCGCCTCCCATTCCTGGCTTCTCTTCATCGCTCTGGCGGTGCTGGTCTATCGCGCCGCCATGTCCGCGCTGCTGTCGGCCTTTCACGCCATGCCTTCGCTGCAGCGGCGGCGCCTGCTGGAGGAGGGGGCCATCGCCGACCCCCGCCTGGCGGCCCTGCTGGAACGGCCCCGGGCCCTGGGGATGGGGCTCGGTTTCTGGAACCAGGCGCTGCTGCTGCTGTTGATGGCGCTGCTCTGGCCCTTCCACAACGCCCTTCCGGGCGGCGCGTGGACCCTCGGGGCCGTGGCACTGGCGGGCCTCTGGATGCTCGATCTGCTCCTCCCCGCCCTGCTCACCTCCCGGAACCCGTCCCTCTGGCTCGTCCAGCTCTTTCCGCTCTACGCGCCCGCCCAGGCCATCCTGGGCCCCCTGGTGGATCCCATCGCCCGGATGCTGGACCGCCGGCACGCCGAGGAGCGGGCCAAGGACGACGACGACGAAGAGGCCACGGAGGAGGCCGTCACCGCCCTGCTGGAGGAAGGCGAGGCGGAAGGCATCCTGGAGGCCGAGGACCGGGAGCTCATCCGCAACGTGGTCACCTTCGGCGACACCGTGGTGCGCGAGGTGATGACCCCCCGCACCCGCATCGTGGCGCTGCCCCTGGAGGCCACCGTCGAGGAGGCCTGGGCCGCCTTCACCGGCAGCCGCCATTCCCGGCTGCCCGTCTATGAGGGCGGCATCGAACAGGTGCGCGGCGTCCTGCTGGTCAAGGACCTCATGCAGGTGCCGGATGGCGCCTGTCCCCCCCTGTCCACCCTGCTGAAGCCGCCCCATTTCGTGCCCGAAAGCAAACCCGTGGCCGACCTGCTGCGCGACCTTCAGCGGGCCCGCACCCAGCTGGCCCTGGTGGTGGACGAGTTCGGCGGTGTATCCGGCCTGATCACCATGGAGGATCTGCTGGAAGAGGTCTTCGGGGAGATCCAGGACGAGCACGAGGCCCCCGCCGGCCTGGTGGCCCAGGCCCCGGGCGTGTGGTTCGTATCCGGCGAGGCCCATGTGGAAGACGTGGCCCAGACCCTGGGCCTTGCCTGGGTGCGGGACGGCTTCGATACCCTGGCCGGACTCGTCATGGCCCGCCTGGGCCGCGTGCCCAAGCCCCATGAATCCGTGGCCGTGGAAGGCGCCCGCCTGACCGTGCTTCGCATGGAGGGGACGCGGATCGTGCAGGTCAGGGTCGAACGGATGTAGGTTCCGGCAGGGCTCGCGGATCTGCGATCCGCGAGATAGGAAAAGCGTAGAACTGCGAAGCAGTTCCTATCTCCAATCTTCAGCCGCTAGGCTGAAGATTGGAGCCGTGCCCCATGCCCCGCCACATCCGAACCATCCTCATCACCCTGGCCATCCTCGGCCTGCCCCTCACCCTGCTGCTCGTGCGCCGCGTGCAGCGGAAGACCCTGGTGCCGCAGCCCCGGGGCATGGTGCTGGGGCTCTATGCGGGCGTGCCGGATTACGACTACGGCGGGGAACTGGAGCGCATCGCCTCCACGGGGGCCACCTGCGTGAGCCTGCAGGCCATCTACCGCATGGACACGGGCCACAGCCACGAGATCCGCCGCCATCCCACCTCCAGCCCCACCGAGGCCAGCCTGCGCCGCACCTTCCATCAGGCCAAGATCCTCGGCCTGCGCATGATGTTCTTCCCCACGATCAATATGCGGGACGAGGCCGAGAACGCGGACTGGTGGCGGGGCAACATCGCTCCCGACGACTGGGATCTCTGGTGGCGGAACTACACGGCCTTCAATGTGCGGCTGGCGGCGCTGGCCCAGGAGGGCGGCGTGGAGTGGTACAGCCTCGGCACCGAGATGGCTTCCACCCATCCCTTCCCGGACCGGTGGCGGCGCCTGGCCTCGGAGGTCCGCCAGGTCTTCAAGGGCAAGCTGGTCTACAGCGTGAACTTTGACAGCCACGACAGCTTCACCTTCGGCGATTGCCTCGATGTGATCGGCATCAACACCTACGATCCCATCGCCAAGTACGACGCCTACCCCAGCCCCGGCCAGCTCCGCGATGCGTGGTGGTGGATCGTCTACAAGGCCCGCACCCTCACGGCCCGGTTCGGGCGGCCCGTGATGATCACAGAGGTAGGCTACCCATCGGTGGCCCACGCCCACGTGGGGCCCTGGGACTTCCGCACGGACAAGCCCGTGGATCTGGCCCTGCAAAACGAACTGCTGAAGGGCGCCTTCGGCGTGCTGCGCCACTGGAGCGATGGGGACGCGGTGTTCTACTACCTCTACGGAGAGAACCTCAACGACAAGCCCGTGGGCGGCCCTCAAGATCGCACCTATGCCGTCTGGGGCAAGCCCGCCGAGGCGACCCTGCGGAAGTACTTCCGCGAGCCCATCTGGGAAGGTCACATCCCCCCGAAGGCCGAGGACATCCACGAGGCCGTGGTGCAGGCCCTGGTGAGCTGGCACCGCAAGGTCCGCGACTACGAGGATGCCGAGCTGCCCCCCTGGGTGGTGGACTGGGAGGCCCGGCATCCCCTGGACGCCGCCGAAGCCCTGGCCATCCTGGCAAAGGAACCGGCCCCGGCGCGCCGCATTCCAAAAGGAGAGGAACGCCAGGGATCTGCCGAAGGTAGACTCGACGGAGCCCATGAACCTCCCCACCCGCCCCCGCCCCCTGCCCCACTCCAACGCCCCCGCCAAGACCCTGCTGGTGGTGGAGGATGACCGCGCCACCCTGAGCCTCTACCGGGCCGGACTGAAGGGCCTGGTGGGTTTCAAGTTCCTCATGGCCCAGGACGGCGCCCTGGCCCTGGAGATGCTCCAGCAGGAGCCGGTCCATGTCCTGGTGACCGATCTGAACATGCCCGTGATGGACGGCTTCAACCTCATCGCCAAGGTGAGCCGCCTCTACCCCCAGGTGCCCATCATCGTGATGACGGGGCTGGACGAAAGCCAGCACCTGAACACCCCCCTGCAGCTGGGCGCCATCCGCATCCTCACCAAGCCGCCCCGCCTGACCCTGCTCATGGACGCCATCCGCGCCGCGGCCCAGTTCGAGCCCGCGGGCATGGTCCGGGGCATCGGGCTGAGCAGCATCCTCCAGCTGCTGAACTGGGAAAAGAAGTCCTGCACCCTCACCGTCAAGTCCGAGGCCGGCATGGGCCTGCTGTACCTGAAGCAGGGCGAGGTGGTGCACGCGGCCTACCGGGCGGACGAAAGCCTGCCCGCCGCCTACGAGATCCTGACCTGGGACCGGCCCGACATCGAGTTCGTGGAGACCTGCCGGGTGGAGCAGACCATGGACCTGCCCCTCACCGAGCTCCTGATGAACGCGGCCATGATCACCGATCACCGGAAACCCGAGTTCGGCGAGGCCTGAAGGCCTTGACGGTTCGGACTGGAAACGGACTAAAGGATGGGACTTTCGTCAAAACCGGCCCGAAGGCGTGCGCAAAGGGCACCTGCCGGGGAATAATGGCGCCAGTGCGGCCCCACGGGGGTCCCCTTCCCAGGCAGGTGTCCATGTCCCAGCTGAAGCCCTTCCGCGCCCACCGGCCCCGGCCCGAACTCGCCGTCCAGGTGGCCGCGGTTCCCTACGATGTGGTGAACACCCAGGAGGCCGCCGAGCTGGCCAAGGGAAACCCCCATTCCTTCCTCCGTGTGGGCCGCCCCGAGATTGATCTGCCGGCCGGCACCGATATCCATGCCGACGCGGTCTACGCCAAGGGCGTGTCCAACCTCCGCGCCCTGATCGAGAACGGCACCCTCTTCCCCGAGAACACGCCCTGCCTCTATGTCTACCAGCAGCGCATGGGCGACCACGTCCAGGCGGGCCTGGTGGGCCTTTGTTCGGTCGAGGAATACGAAACGGGCCAAATCAAGCGCCACGAATTCACGCGCAAGGACAAGGAGGACGACCGCACCCGCCACGTGACCGAACAGGCCGCCAACGCCGAGCCCGTCTTCCTCACCTACAAGGCCGTGCCCTACATTGATCACATCGTCGCCGACATCCGCAAGCAGCTCCCGGTCTATGACGTGGTCACGCCGGACGGCATCGGCCACACCGTATGGGTCGTCTCGGGCGAGACCGTGGTCTACGAGCTGGTGAACCTCTTCAACGGCGTGCCCGCCCTCTACATCGCCGATGGCCACCACCGCACCGCCGCCGCCATCCGCTACGCCCAGGCCCGCCGCGCCGAGGCCAGGGCCAAGGGCCTCGCCCTGAGTGGCGACGAGCCCTTTGAAAGCTTCATGGCCGTGGTCTTCCCCCATGACCAGCTGAAGATCATGGACTACAACCGTGTGGTGAAGGACCTCAACGGCCTCAGCCAGGAGGCCTTCCTGGTCAAGGTGAAAGACAAGTTCGACGTGGCGGTATCGGCCCACCGCGCGGCCCAGGCCCCCACCACCTTCGGCATGTATCTGGGTGGCACCTGGTACGAGCTGAAGGCCAGGCCCGGCAGCTTCCCCGCCAGCAACCCCGTGCGCGGCCTGGACGTGAGCATCCTGCAGGAGAACCTCCTGGCCCCCATCCTCGACATCCAGGATCCCCGCACCAATACCCGCATTGATTTCGTGGGCGGCATCCGCGGCATGGACGAGCTGGAGCGCCGCGTGAAGGAAGGCTATGCCGTGGCCTTCTCCGTCTACCCCACCTCGCTCACCCAGCTCATGTCCGTGGCCGATGCCGGCGAAGTCATGCCCCCCAAGTCCACCTGGTTCGAACCCAAGCTGCGCTCCGGCCTGCTGGTTCGGATGTACGAAGGCTGAAGGAAAGGATCCACCGCCAAGACGCGAAGACGCCAAGAACTGGAACAGGGCTTTTTCGGTGTCTTTTCTTGGCGTCTTGGCGTCTTGGCGTCTTGGCGGTGATCAGTTTTAAAATCCCTACCAAACCATTCGGAGTACCCATGCACATCCTTATCGCCGACGCCTTTGACGCCAAGCTCCCTGAGCGCCTCGCGGCCTTCGGGACCGTCAGCTCCGACCTGGCCACCCTCGGCCAGGCCGATGTCCTCCTCGTCCGCTCCAAGACCCAGGTGAACGCCGATCTCGTGGCCAAGGCCCCCCACCTCAAGCTCGTCATCCGAGGCGGCGTGGGCATGGACAACGTGGACAAGAAACTGTGCGCCGGAAAGGGCATCCAGGCCGTGAACACGCCCCGGGCCAGCAGCGTGGCCGTGGCGGAGATGGCCATGGCCTTCATGGTGGCCATCCCTGCCCGCCTGATCGAAGCGCACACCTCCATGAAGGAGGGCCAGTTCCTCAAGAGCGAGCTGAAACGCACCGAGCTGTTCAAGAAGACCCTGGGCCTCATCGGCGCCGGCGCCATCGCCAGCGAAGTGGCCAGGCGGGCCCAGGCCTTCGGCATGGAGGTGATCGCCTTCGATCCGTTCCTCAAGGAGCACCCCATCGCCCGGCTCGTCAGCCTGGACGAACTGGCCGCCCAGGCCGACGTCATCAGCCTGCATACGCCGCTGACCGAGGAGACCCGCGGCATGATCAACGCCGCCCTCATCGCCCGGATGAAGGACGGGGTGATGATCATCAACACCGGTCGGGGCAAGTGCGTGAACGAGGCCGATCTCAAGGCGGCCCTGGAAAGCGGCAAGGTCAAGGCCTACGGCACCGATGTGTGGCCCAGCGATCCGCCCCCGGCGGACTGCCCGTTGCTGACGGCTCCCAACGTCTTCATGGCGCCCCACATCGGAGCCAGCTCCAAGGAGAACCTCGGCCGCATCGGCGACGAAGTGGTGCTCATTCTTCAAGATTTCAAGGCGTAAAATCTCACCGCCAAGACGCCAAGGGCGCCAAGAAAAACAATTGACCCTGGCTTCTTGCTTTCTTGGCGTCTTGGCGTCTTGGCGGTAATCCTTTTTCTTTGACCTCTGGAGGTTTCCATGACCCATCGCGCGATCAACTTCTACGCCGGCCCCGCCGGGCTGCCCCTGCCCGCCCTTGAGCGCGCCCAGGCGGAGTTGCTGGACTTCGCCGGCACCGGCATGTCCGTCATGGAGGTCAGCCACCGCTCCAAGGAATACGACGCCGTGCACGAGGAGGCCATCGCCCTCACCAGGGAGCTGATGGGCCTGCCCGCCAACTACAAGGTGCTCCTGCTCCAGGGCGGCGCCCACCTCAGCTTCGGCATGATCCCCCTCAACCTGCTGCGGGGCGGCCGCAAGGCCGACTACATCGTCACCGGCAACTGGGCGGAGAAGGCCACCAAGGAGGCCCGGCTCGTGGGCGGGGACAACGTCCGCGTGGCAGCCAGCACCAAGGAGCAGAAATTCAGCCGCCTGCCCTTCGCCAGCGAGATCAAGATCGGCGCCGACAGCTCCTTCGTCCACTTCACCTCGAACAACACCGTGGAAGGCACCCAGTGGCACGAGTTCCCCCAGGCCAACGTGCCCCTGGTCTGCGACATGAGCAGCGACTTCATGTGGCGACCCTTCGACGTGAGCCCCTTCGGCCTCATCTACGGCGGCGCCCAGAAGAACCTCGGCCCCAGCGGCGTGACCCTCACCATCATCCGCGAGGATTTCCTGGAGACCTGCGAGGCCCAGGATCTGCCCAGCTACCTGCGCTACAAGCTCCACGCCGAAAAGAACTCGCTCTACAACACCCCGCCGACGTTTGGCATCTACATCCTGCGCAACGTGCTGGCCTACAACAAGAGCCTCGGCGGCCTGAAGGCCATCGAGGCCAACAACCGGGAAAAGGGCCGGCTGCTCTACGGCTGCATGGACAAGCACCCGGATTTCTTCAGGGGCTTCGTCACCGAAAAGGCCCACCGCAGCCTCATGAACGTGGACTTCTTCCTTCCCACCCCCGAGCTGGACGATCTCTTCGTGAAGGAAGCCAAGAAGGCCGACATGGTGGGCCTGAAGGGCTACCGCGACATCGGCGGCATCCGCGTCAGCACCTACAACGCCGTCACCGTGGACAATGTGAAGACCCTGGTGGAATTCATGGAACAGTTCGTCAAGGCCAACGGCTGATCTTGGGGCGCAGCCCCCCTCGCAGGAAGGGCGCCGGATGGCGCCCTTCCTGCGTCAGCCGAGGCCCAGGATGATTTCCTGGATCTTGTGGTCTTTCTCGGCCCACATGTCCTGCACCCAGGCCTGCATGCGGGCGCGGAAGACGGGATCGCCTTCGTAGTCGCCACCCAGCAGGCCCTTCGGGATCTCCCGTTCACGCACCCGCACCACCACCCGCCTCAGCTTGCCGGAGAGCAGATCCCAGAAGGTGGGCACGCCTTCGGGGTAGACGATGGTGACGTCCAGCAGGGCGTCAAAGCGCTCGCCCATGGCGCCGATGGCCGTGGCCAGGCCGCCCACCTTGGGCTTCAGCAGGTGCCGGTAGGGCGACTGCTGCTGGTCGTGCTTGGCACGGCTGAACCGGGTGCCCTCGACGAAGTTCATCACGGACGTGGGGATCTGCCGGAACTTCTCGCAGGCCCTGCGGGCCGTGGCCAGATCCGCCGAACGGCTGCCACTGCGGCGTTTCATGAAGGGGAAATCCAGGGCCCACCAGGCCAGGCCCATCACAGGCACGTAGAGCAGCTGGCGCTTGAGGAAGAATTTCAGGAAGGGCACGCGGCGGTGGAAGACCTTCTGCAGCACCAGGATGTCCACCCAGCTCTGGTGGTTGCTGCTCACCAGGTACCAGCCCCTGCGGCGCAGGCCGTCCAGGCCCTTCACGTCCCAGCGGATGCGCTGCACCAGCGCCATCCACCAGCCGTTCACCGCGATCCAGCCCTCGGCCAGGGCGTTGAGCACGCGGTCCGTGCCGCGCCGGACGGCCCCGAAGGGCAGCACCAGCTTCACGAAGGCCACGGGGATCATGCTTGAGCAGATGGCCACGGCATTGGCCGCCAGCACCGAGGTGGCGAAGCTGCCCTTGAGCGTGGACCAGAAGCGGTGGAGCATCGGATGACCCCGGCCGGCCTGAGGCCGGACCGATCAGCATAGCCGGGCCCGGAGAACCCAAGGACGCCTATCCAGCACTCAGCTGTGGTTTCCAGGCCTTCCCGCCTCGGCGGTGCCGGACGCTCCGGGCCGGGCCGGGTCGCCGCCCGGCTATGCTGGGATCCGGTCACCGGGAGGAAGAACCCATGCGACACGCTGGATGGATGCTTGCGACACTGCTCGCCCTGGCCCCGGGCGTCAGCCGGGCCGCCGAACCAGGCCAGACCCAATGGAAGCTCGCCAACTTCACCTGGGTGAAGCGCGTCCCCGCCGAGCCCGGCGCCCCGGCCAACGCCCACCCCGCCACCCTGTCCGAGGAGGCCCTGGTCGCCGCCCTGGGGCCCGTCCTGACCGCAGAGGAGGGCCAGGATGTTCCCCTCTTCGCCAAGGAGGAGCTGAAGCGCCTGACCAAGGCCCTGCGCGAAGCCCTCGCCCTGGCCCAGCCCGGCGAGGATGTGATCCTGCTCAGCACCTTCAAGCGGGGTGGCGGCTTCATGGAGATGCCACTGGGGCTCACCGCGCGGCTCTTCGTGCGGGACGGCGCCCTCAACCTCATCGTCCACGATGCCCGGCTGCCCTTCATGGACCGCTATTCGGCCGATCGCACCCTGCCCGCCTTCGCCTACGGCTCCCGCACGGCCGGCTCCGGCGGGACCATCCAGGCCCCCGGCGCCACCGGCCTGCGCGGCGACTGGCTGGCCCTTCCGCTGGCGGCGGCCCCTGCTCCGGCCCCGGCCCAGATTCCCGCCCTGGCCCAGCCACCGGCACCTGCCCTCCCCGCGCCGGGAGCCCCCGCCACCCTCCGGGATGCGGCCTTCTACGAGGCCCAGGCCCAGCGCCTCAAGGCCCTCAAGCGCCTCCGCGACGAGAACCTGCTCTCCGAAGCCGAGTACCAGGAAAAGCGAGAGGCCATCCTGAAGACGCTATAGGGCGAGTCTTCAGTCTTCAACCCCAGCCCAGCTCCTTCAGCCGCTCCTCGCCGATGCCGAAGTGGTGGGCGATCTCGTGGATGACGGTGGTGGCGATCTCCTCCCGCAGGTCGTCCTCGTCCAGGCAGTCCTCCAGGAGCGGCCCCCGGTAGATCGTGATGCGGGACGGCAGTTCGCCGGACTCGGACGGGCCGTCCGTGAGCGCCCGCCCCGAGTAGAGACCGTAGAGCGTATCGTCCTCGGGGATGCCCATCTCATCCAGCAGCGCGTCCGGCGCCCACGCCTCGATGACCACCGGCACCCCGTCAAGGTAGGGCCGGAACTCCGCCGGGACGAGCCCCAGCGCCTCATCCACCAGCCTGCGGAACGCATGATCCGGCATGTGCATGGAACGATCGTACCCCCATCGGCCCAGGTAGAGAACGACACACCGGGCCTGGGCTGGTCAGCTGCTTCTGTCAGAACGCGCGGAACAGCCCGAGGGCCTGGAATCGTTCATTGATCCGTGACCATTGGAGCGCGAGGAATTCGACCACGCCCCAGATCACGGCGCCTCCGATGCCTGCGCCAGAAATGAACGATGATCGTACGGAAATGCTTCGCATGGCCGTGTCCTCTGGGCGACGCCAGCTCCAAAATCAGAAGGCGGCGAATGAACATCACCCTAATGCCTGGACAGGCTGCGGGTATGCCTTCGGGGTGACGGGCGTGTAACTGTTCCTGGACATATTCGCGCGAGCAAGGCAAACGGCAGGACTAGGCTTCTCGTGATCCATTCACCCTTCATAATCGTGTCCATGCAACGCCTGCCGCATCTCGACGAACTAGCGAAAATCATCGCCACGGGCGGCACGCATTTCGAGACGCGCACCGTGTGCGAAGTGACCTGCCATGGGGAGCGGATGCCGGTCCAGGTCGTTACGATGGGCAACCCCGATCTCGATGTCCCGGCGGTGGGATTCTTCGGTGGCTTCCATGGGTTGGAACGGATCGGCGCAGAAGTGGTGATGGCGTATCTGCATAACCTGGCGACGCGCTTGAAGTGGGACAGCGTCCTGCATGCGCAGCTCGAATCGGTACGGTTGGTATTCATGCCGCTGGTGAATCCGGGTGGGATATGGCGCGGAACGCGCGCCAACCTCAACGGCGTTGATCTGATGCGGAATGCGCCCGTGGAATCGGCGGAGCGTGTGCCCTGGTTGATCGGAGGTCAACGGATCAGTCCGCGCCTGCCCTGGTTTCGCGGCGAACCAGGGCAGGCCATGGAGGCGGAAAACCGGGCTGTTTGTGAGGTCGTCGCCAGCGAACTTCTGACGCGCCGCTTCAGCCTGTCGGTGGACTGCCACTCGGGCTTCGGCGTCAATGACCGTCTCTGGTTTCCCTACGCACACACGCGCGTGCCGATCGGGCATCTTTCCGAGATGCACGCGCTCAAGGACCTTCTCCAGGAAACGCTATGCAACTACCGCTACATTTTCGAGCCGCAAAGCCGCCAGTACCTTGCCCATGGTGACCTGTGGGACCACCTGTACCTGCGCTCGCGACAGCAGCCTGAACGTGTTTTCCTGCCCATGACGCTGGAGATGGGCTCATGGACCTGGATTCGAAAGAATCCACGCCAGTTCTTTTCACGCCTCGGCATGTTCAATCCCCTGATTGAACACCGCCAGCAGCGTGTGTTGCGCCGGCATCTACCCTTGCTGGAATTCTTCGTGCGCGCGGCCTGCAGTCACGCGCGATGGGCGCCTGCCGCCGAAGAACGCGAACAGCATCGCGTGCGTGCCATGTCGCACTGGTATCCCGAACTTCAACCAGGCACGGCGTCATGACCACCTGGATCCTGCTGCGTGGCCTCACACGCGAAAAGCGGCACTGGGGCGGCTTCCCTGGGCTTTTGATGAAGGAATGGCCGGAATCCCGCGTGATCGCGCTGGAACTGCCGGGGAACGGCGAACTCAACGGCCTGGCCAGCCCCGCGAGTATCGCCGGGATGGCATCGTATTGCCGCCTCGAGGTGGCCAGGCTCGGCGTTCCTCCCCCCTACAGTCTGCTGGCAATATCCATGGGCGCGATGGTGGCGACGGCCTGGGCGGGAAGGCACCCGGAGGAAATCGGCGCGTGTGTGTTGATCAATGCCAGTTTCGGAGCGTTCAGCCCGCCGCACCATCGCCTGAGGCCCCGTTCCTGGCCGATGCTGCTGCGAATAGTGCTGACTCGAACGGCTGAAGGGCGGGAGCGGCTCATTTTTGCCCTCACCAGTCAGCTCGCGCATCCACAGCCCCCCGTGGTCGAAGAATGGACTGCCATCCGCCAGTCATGTCCGGTCAGTCCGCGCAACGCACTGCGGCAAATGCTCGCCGCCGCGAGATTCCATGCGCCTCCGAGTGCGCCGGTGGCCACACTGGTGCTGGCCAGTGCCGGTGACCGGCTGGTTGATGCGCGCTGCTCGACGGAGATCGCGCACCGATGGAATTGTGCCGTCGCGATCCACCCCTCGGCGGGTCACGACCTGCCCCTCGATGATGGCGCGTGGATCGTGAAGAAAATTCGCAGGTGGCTGGCCGAAGGGTCAAAATACGACTGACATTCCAATTCGGGTTCTTGTGTCTTGGGCCAGTTCCTTGCCTTTCCATGAACCGGAAGCCCGTGTCCATCGTCAGGAGGCACCCCACTCATGGATCACGAAGCAGCTTTCGCCAAGGCCTTTCTCACCTCGGAGAAGCGGGCCCGGTTCATCCAGTTCCTCGCGGACCCGAAGCGGCGGAAGGAGATGCTCGAGCGCTTGAACGGTGATCTGCCCTACATGCCTGGTTTCGCGACGGTGCTGCCCAGCGAGCAGGACTTCCCGGGCGAACTGGAAAAGCTGCTCAAGGCGAAGGGCGCGGGTCCCACCTGCCACGTGATCGCGTGCGGCCTGAAGAAGGCCGATGGCCGGGAACTTCCGCTCCGCGAGGCGCTCCACCTCATCTGCATGCACGAGTCCGGCGCCATCCTTTCGTGCATTCCCGGCCGCCTCGCCTACTACAAGCCCGAGTCCCCCGGACTGGGCATCATCCTGGAGCGGCATCAGCCCTGACCGATTCGTTCCGTACCCGGATCCCCACGCTTTCGGAGGCCGGGCTGAAGCATGGCCTGGAGCGCCACGCGGAACACCGGATCGAGGCGGTGGGAGCGGTCCTGGGATAGCCTCGATATCCTGAAACCTGGTACCGCTATGCTCACCCTGGAGAGGCCCCCCATGTCCCAGGCCCTGCTGCTCGTTGACATCCAGAACGACTATTTCCCGGGCGGGGCCATGGCGCTGATCGGAAGCATGGAGGCCGGCGTTCACGCCGAGGCCCTGCTGGAGGCCTTCCGGAAGGCTCGCCGCCCCATCATCCACATCCAGCACCTCGCGGCGCGCCCAGGGGCCACCTTCTTCCTGCCTGGCACGCCAGGGGCCGGGATCCACCCGAGCCTCACCCCGCTGCCGGGCGAGCCCGTGTTCCAGAAGCGCTTTCCCAACAGCTTCCGGGAGACACCCCTCCTCGAGCACCTGCGCGGGCAGGGCATCACGGAGCTGGTGGCCGCCGGCATGATGACCCACATGTGCATTGACAGCACGGTGCGGGCAGCTTTCGACCTCGGCTTCCAGTGCCAGCTGGTCCAGGATGCCTGCGCCACCCGGGACCTCACGCGGAATGGCGCGACGGTTGCCGCCGCCGGGGTGCAGGCGGCCTTCCTCGCGGCCCTGGACGGCACCTTCGCCAAGGTGCTGTCCAGGAAAGATCTGTGCGCCGGACTCTGACTGCGATCGCCCGGGCACAACGGCACCATTCATCGGACACTGGGGCCATGCCCGCGCTTTCCGGACGACCCCCAAGGACACCGCCCGCCAAGCCGGGTCTCCATCCGCGCAACCGCCATGCCGGCGGCTACGATTTCCCCCGGCTGGTGGCGGCCTGCCCTGAACTGGGGCCCTTCGTGGCGCGGGTGCCCCATGGCGGCCTTTCCGTGGACTTCGCGGATCCGGCGGCGGTGAAGGCGCTGAACCGGGCGCTGCTGGTGGAGGCCTACGGCATTCGCGATTGGGAGATCCCCCCCGGGTACCTCTGCCCGCCCATCCCGGGCCGGGCGGACTACCTGCACCACCTGGCGGACCTGCTGGCCAGCTCGAACGGGGGCGCGATCCCGCGGGGCGCGGCGGTCCGCGTACTGGATGTGGGCGTGGGCGCCAACGCCATCTACCCGCTGATCGGGCACCGGGAGTACGGCTGGTCCTTCGTGGGAACGGATCTCGACGGGGCCGCCCTGGCCTCGGCGGCGCGCATCCTGGCGGCGAACCCGGGCCTGGCCGAGGCTGTGGAACTGCGGCGGCAGACGGACCGCGACCGGATCTTCGCGGGGGTGATGAAACCCGGTGAACGCTTCGACCTGACCCTTTGCAACCCGCCCTTCCACGGATCGCCGCAGGAGGCCCGCGAGGCCGCCCAGCAGAAGTGGCGGAAGCTGGGGCGCGGCGCCGCGGGGCCCGTTCGGAACTTCGGCGGCCAGGGGGCGGAGCTCTGGTGCGAGGGCGGCGAGGCGGGCTTCATCCGCCGCATGATCGCGGAGAGCGCCGCCCTGCACGGGCAGGTGAGGTGGTTCACCACGCTGGTCTCCAGCTCCGCGAGCCTGCCCTCCATCCACCGTTCGCTGCGCCAGATCGGCGCCGCGGACATCCGCACCGTGCCCATGGCCCAGGGCCAGAAGCAGAGCCGCTTCGTGGCCTGGACCTTCCTGACGCCAGAGCAGCAGGCGGCCTGGCCTGCGCGGTGGCGCGACGTGTGACCCGGTCCTTCAGGCGGGTCGGTATGATCCAACGATCGCCGGAGCCGCCATGTTCATCCTTCGCCGCCTTCCCGCATTCATCGCCCTGCTGATGCTGGGTGCGCTGTCCCTGCGCCTGGGCCTGCCCTTCCTTATCTCCGTGCCGGCGACTCTGATGCTGCTGGTGCTGCTGTTCATCCCGAAGGCCCTGGTGCAGACGATCCTGGCCGCGGTGCTGTGGTGCGGTTCCCTCGCCTGGGTGGGCATGGCCTGGATGCGCGTGAACGAGCGCATGACCTTCGGGCAGCCCTGGCTGCGGCTGGCGGTCATCCTCGGCGCCGTGGCCCTGTTCACGGCCTGGTCGGCGTGGCTGGTGAGGGGAAAAAGGAACTGATTGCTTCCACAGATTCACACAGATTTTAAAAGCTGTTGTCTGGTTATCGGCTTGTCTCAGGCAAAAAAGCCCACCACGAATGGCACGAAGACGCCCTGCGGGCGCACGAATGCCACGAATATGCTCCGGCTCACCCCGGGCCAACCCTTTGCGGGCGGCGGCCAGGACGGCTTTTTGGGGCCGTCCTGGCCGCCGCCCGCAAAGCCGGTCGCGATAATCGGGAGCTGGTTTTTGGGATATCAATCTGTGTCATCTGTGAAATTTGTGGACCCATATCTTTTAGAACACCGACCAGCCGGTCCGCGTGGTGAAGCGGTCCAGGGCTTCGACGCCGGCCACGCTGTTGCCGTGGGTGTCGAGGGCGGGACTCCACACGCAGAGCACGCCGCGCCCGGGCAGCACCGCCAGGATGCCGCCGCCCACGCCGCTCTTGCCGGGCAGGCCCACGCGGTAGGCGAAGTCCCCGGCGGCATCGTAGGTACCGCAGGTGAGCATGATCGAATTGATGCGCTTGGCTTCGCTGCGGGTGAGCAGGCGCGACCCGTCCGCACCCAGGCCGTGGTTGGCCAGGAAGAGGCCGGCCCTCGCCAGGTCGGCGCAGCTCATGGTGAGCGAACACTGGCGGAAGTAGTGGTCGAGCACGCGCTCCACCGGGTTCTCCAGGTTGCCGCAGCTGGCCATGAAGTGGGCCAGTGCGGCGTTGCGGTGCCCGTGGGCGGCTTCGGAGGCGGCGACCTCGCGATCCACGTCCACGGCCGGGTTGCCGCTTTCGGTGCGCAGGAACTCCCGCAGGGTGCCCAGGGAATCGCCGGTCAGCGACAACAGGCGGTCAATGAGGATGAGGGCCCCGGCGTTGATGAAGGGGTTCCGCGGGATGCCCTTTTCGTATTCGAGCTGCACCAGCGAATTGAAGGGATTGCCCGAGGGCTCGCGGCCCACGCGCCGCCACAACGCCTCGCCGTCCCGGGCCAGCACCAGGGCCAGGGAGAAGGCCTTGGATACGCTCTGGATGGAGAAGGGCTCGCGCCAGTCGCCATGGCCGTAGACGGCCCCATCCACCGTGGCGAGGGCGATGCCGAAGCGCGATGGATCCACCGCCGCCAGGGCCGGAATATAATCCGCCACCTTCCCCTGCGCCGCGAAGGGCGCGGCTTCCTTGGCCAGATCATCGAGGAGGGCTTGAAGGTCCATGCCCCCTGTTTAGCATGGGAATCGGCTCAGAACCGGTACGAGATGCCCCATTCCAGGCTCAGCGCCCGCTTGAGGCCATCGGTATTATCGGGGCGTTTCAAAAGGGGAAGGGCCAGCCGGCCTTCCATGCCCCAGGTCTCCGAAAGGGGGATGGCCAGCCCGCCCACCAGATTCACCTGGAGCCGGTCGCTGTCGGGAAGGGTCTGGAGGCTCCCATCGGCGAGGCGGATATCCGACTTTCCCAGGCGCTGGATGACCAGGGCCCGGAGGCTCGCGGGATAGCGTCCGAGGCGGCCCCGGATGCCTGCATGGAGCAGGAAGTCGTTTCCCCGCTTCAGCGGCTGGAAGGTGTTCCCGCTGCGGCTGGACGCCCGCTGGTAGCCGAGGCCGATATCCCAATCCGCGGCGTCGAAACGGATTCCCACCAGCGGATCCGTGCTGCCGAGTCCCACCTGATAGCGCTGGGGAAGCCCCTCGGCGTCATCCTGCCCGGTGGCGAATCGGGCCCCCATCTGGGCGGAAAACCGGCCCCAGGCCCCCTCGAAGAGCCTGTGCTCCAGGGCCAGGATGGCATCTCCCAGCCCCGTGGTGGAGCCCAGGGGTCCACTGACGCGGCCGAAGGGCAGCACGGCAAGCACGGAGGTCCGGGTGCCCACCTGAAACCGGCCCTCCAGCTTCAGAGCCTGGAAGGTGAGGTCATCGGGGGACCCACTCCGTCCAACTTGCCAAGTAAGGCTCAATCGGTTCTGAGGGGTCGAGGGCGCGTGGCTCAGGGCGCAGACCCCTGCATCTGAGCATTGGGACAACAGGGGCAGCCCCGAAGAGAGAAGCAGGATCTGGAGTGTTCGTCGCACGCATACCTCTTTTTTTTGGAAGCAACGTGGCTTGGGTGCATGGAACCCCGCGGGTGTGACGCGCCAGGCTGGCTGCGAAGGTCGCCCCGCTCCAATTCCGGCGGATGGCGCATGGGAGGGCGGGGCGGCTAGGATGGTCGCCATGACACCCTTCGCCGCCGATCTCCTGATCCTGTACCGCCGCGAGCTCCACTGCTTCATCCGCGAGATCGAGACCTTCCCCGACGATGCGACGCTCTGGCGGACCGTGCCAGGCATCCGCAACAGCGCCGGAAACCTCGCCCTGCACGTGGCGGGGAACCTGCGGCACTTCGTGGGCGCGGTGCTGGGTGGCACGGGCTACCAGCGAAACCGGGAGCAGGAGTTCGCCCAGCGGGAGGGCACCCGAGCGGAGGTGATCGCGCACCTGGAGGCCGCGGCCGCCGACCTGGAGGCGGGCCTGAACGCCTTGACCACGGCCTCCCTCGCCGGGAGCTATCCCGCGTCCGTGGCCGGGCTCCATCCGCCCACGGGCCGCCTTCTGGCGCACCTGGCCGCACACCTGGCCTTCCACCTGGGCCAGGCGGGCTACCTGCGCCGGCTGCTCACCGGCGAGGCCGGAGCCACCCATGCCATGGACCCGGGAGAGCTGGGGGATGGCCCCGGGGTATGATCCCTGGATTCGTCCCGAGGTGCCCATGCCCCCCACCCTTCGCGCCGGTCTCATCCTCGGTGGCTCCGTGGCCGCCTGGATCTTCATCATGGGTTTCACGGGCTGGTACAAGCACCCGACCCTGCTGGTCCTCTTCTGGCTGGTGATCCCCTTGCAGATCGGGATCCTGATCGGGGCCCTGCGGGGCACGGCCCCGGCCACCGGCTACGGGCGCCAGGTCTGGAACGGCGTCAGCATCTCACTGCTGGGCTCGATGATCATCTTCGCGGCCAGCCTGCTCTTCACCACGAAAGCATTCCCGCACTACTTCCAGGATCTCGAAGCCCTGGGCCGCCAGATGATGGCGAAACAGGGTCTGAGCACCGAGCAGATCGAGACCGCCGTGCGGCTCCAGGCCCCCATGCAGACCCCCCGCGCCAGCGCCATGGCCGGCGCCATCGGCACCGTGGTGACGGGGTTTCTCACCTCCGTGGTCGCGGCGGTGTGGTTGAGGAAGAAGTAGGGTTCACCGCTCGGCGCGAATGTCAGCCACCAGGTCCAGCGGGAACCTCCGCCCGGCCAGGGCGTCGTCCAGGCAGCGCAGCACCAGGCCTGAACGCAGCGGAGCCGCGGCGAGTTCCTCCCGGGTGAGCCAGTGGCAGCGGAGGATGCCGGGATCCTCGGGCACGGCCTGGGCCCCATCCGGCACGGTGCCCGTGAAGCAGATGCGAAAGTAGTCGCTGCCGTGGGCGGCCCTCAGCGGATACAACCCGACGATGGCCTCGGGCGTGAAGGCGAGGCCCGTTTCCTCGCGCACCTCGCGGCGCAGGGCGTCGAGGATGGATTCGCCGGGCTCCACATGGCCCGCGGGCTGATTGATCACGGGCAGTCCCGTCACCTGATCCGGTTCCTCCACGACGAGGAAGCGGCCCTGCCGCTCGATGACGGCGGCGACGGTGAGGGCCCAGGCCGGTGCGTGTCCATCCCCGCCCATGCGCGCTCCGCAAAGGCCCATCATCCCATGGACTCTGTGCCCCGGAACCACCCGGGTCTCATTCCCACCCGCGGTGCTCCAGGCGATGGCGCTGGCGCAGCTCCCGGCGGGTGCCAGGAAACACGTCGGCGCGGCGGGCCTGGTCCTCCACCTCCTGGAGGGCCGTGCGAAGCGCCTCCGCCGCCTGGCGCAGCTCCGAATACCCGGCTTCCAGGCCCTTCACGGGTTGTCCCTGGATCGCCCCGGGCTCCCAGAGGGCATAGAAAGTCCGGTCGAAGTGGCCCACCACCTTGCCGTTCCAGGAGTAGGCCATGAACCGCGAGAAGGCCCCTTCCATCTGATCCGCGGAACGGGCGAGGACCGCCAGCTGGGCCCCGTAGCGCCTGGTGCCCTCCTCCCGGATCTGGTCGGCCTCGCTGGCGCTGCCGCCGGGCAGGAGGCCCTTCATCCCTCCGTTCACGGGGGCCTGGACGAAGGCCAGCTCCAGGGGCCGTCCTTCCATCAGGGCCTTGGCATGATCGCTGGCCACGGCGAAGTTCAGTCCCTGGCTGCCGCGGAAGCCCATGGTATTGATGCCGATGACGCGCCCCGCGTGATCCATGAGCGGGCCACCGCTGTTGCCGGGATTCAGGGCCGTGTCCGTCTGGAGCACCAGCACCTTGTCCAGCTGGCGGAGACTGCTGACGATGCCCCGGGTCACCGTGTTCTGGAAGACGCCGAGGGGCGTGCCGATGGCCAGCACCTCCTGGCCCTGGCGCACATCCTGGACACTCCCAAGGGACAGGAAGGCGCGCCCAGAGGGGGATTCGACGCCAGGCTGCATGAGCTTCAGCACGGCGAGGTCGTACTCCGGAGCCGTGGCAATGATCCGGGCATCCAGGAGGCTGTTGTCGGCGAGGCGCAGCTTCACGTAGCTCTGGCCGACGACGACATGGTTGTTCGTGACGAGCCGGTCCCGGTCCACGAAGAAGGCGCTGCCCCGGCCCGAAGAGGTTTCCACCACCACCACGGCGGGCATGGCCTTGGCGAGGATGTCCTCGACGGAGGGCGTGGGCTCCGCCCCCGCCGAAGGGGCCTGCGGCGCAGGCAGTGGCTGTGATTCCACAGCGATGGGAACCGGCACGGGAGGCGCTGCCAGGGGTGCAGCCTTGCGCCCCTGCATCCAGAGCACCGCCCCCGCGCCCCCCGCGCCCGCAAGGGCCACGGCCGCCAGGAGAGCCAGCGTGTTGAGGGCGGAGCGGGGGGAGTCGGACATGGCGGGTCCTGGGCGATGCCCCAGCCTGCCACGAATGGATTCCAAGCGGGCTATTGGACCGCGTGGGGCCAAGCCCAGTCCCCGAGTGCGGCCTCACGCTTCCGGTCCTTGCCTTCACCGGACCAGCCCGGCTGCCCCCTGTCGTCCTTGCCGTTCCAACCCATTTGGTAAAGGGTGAAGGCATCGCCTGCACGTCTGTAGCGCAGAGGGCCGCCCGTGACCAGGTCGTGTGGAAGGCTCGGCAAATAGGCCGGGGATAGGACTTCGAGGCCCTCAGGGTAGGCTCCCCTCTCAAGGCGATGGCGTTCCAGGGCGCAAGCGACTCCTGCCTGGTCAACCAAGGCTTGCAACTGGCCGACTCGAATCACCTGCTCCGTCAAAGCAGGGAGCGCGATCTGGGCCATGATGAGATCCTTTCGAAAACGCATGTCCTTCAGCCACACAAACGGATCGATTCGACGGTGGGGAAGGACCCGGTGACTGGCAGGATCTTGGGAATCCACCATGCTCGATGCGAATTGGCACCAAACCAGCATGTTCCGGTAGAACCAGCCCCGCCCAAGGGCCCCCAGTCTGACCTTCGGAGTGTGGGGATCCTCCCAGAAAGTTGGGGCCGGACGGTTCTCCGCTGTTGCGGACATCACCGCGATGTAGTTCTGTCGCTCTGCCTGCCAAGCCCGCTGGAGTGTATCCAGGAGGTCTATCCTCGCGAGTTCCAACTGGATAACCTCCAGGTGCCGCACCTCCCAGAGCCGATCCTCCACCCCCTCCCAGACCACCTGCATCGCAATTCCTACGCTGGCAATCCGTAGCAGCGCACTGAGGAGATGAGGCTCACGCTTCAAGTGATCGGCGATCCGAAGGCAGGTCTGGAGGTCTTGCAGGGCTTGATCCTGGCGCCCCGACCTCAAGTGAGACATGGCGCGGACCCGCAGGGTGCGGAGGGCACCGCGAAAACCCAGGAGGGCCGGTACTTCGCCTTCCTCGTAATTGATGGGAAATCGGCTGGCCGGACGGCGGCTGGCCTCCTCCAGATCCGCAAACGCAACTGCTAGTGGCTTCAGGGCCATTTCAACACTGGGCTTACCGTAAGCCTTGGCGATGACTTCCAAAGGATCTCGACGCCCCTCTCGCCAATCGCCGAGGACATCCAAAACTGACTTGGGAAGCGCCAGCGATTTGAAGCGCGGGTCCATCTGGCCCTTCTCCACGACGGCGCCGCGAACAATGGGGGCCTCGGCAAAGTTCTGCTCAGGGGCCACAGGCGGCGGAACCAGTTCCTTCCAGTCCACTCGGTCCCCCATGGCCACCCGCTCGGCCTTCCATGCAAGGAAGGCGCGCTTGCCTGTGAGGTGGTAACCCAGTAGCCAGAGGCCCAGGACCAGTGCCAATCCAACGATGGCCAACAGAATGCCCAGTATCCAAGCCCGCATGAGTGCTCCCGAAGGTAATGGAATCCATCCTGACGCCATCCACCCCATAAACAAACAGGGCGCCCAAAGGCGCCCTGTTCTCTGAAACGCGAAGCGTTTCAGTAGCGATACGAATCGGTCTTGTACGGCCCATCAACAGGCACGCCGATGTACTGGGCCTGATCGGGGCGGAGCACGGAGAGCTTGGCGTTGAGCGTTTGCAGCTGGAGCCGCGCCACCTGCTCGTCCAGGTGCTTGGGCAGGGTGTAGACGCCCACGGGGTACTCGGCCTTCTTGGTCCACAGCTCGATTTGCGCCAGGGTCTGGTTGGCGAAGGAGGAGGACATGACGTAGCTGGGGTGGCCCGTGCCGCAGCCCAGGTTCACCAGGCGGCCCTTGGCCAGCAGGATGATGCGGTGGCCGTCGGGGAAGATGATGTGGTCCACCTGGGGCTTGATCTCTTCCCATTGGTACTTCTCCAGGCCGGCGACATCAATCTCGCTGTCGAAGTGGCCGATGTTGCACACGATGGCGTTGTGCTTCATGCGCGCCATGTGGTCGTGGGTGATGACGTGGAAGTTGCCCGTGGCGGTGACGAAGATATCGGCCTGCCCGGCGGCCTCGTCCATGGTGACGACGCGGTAGCCCTCCATGGCCGCCTGCAGGGCGCAGATGGGATCAATCTCGGTGACCCACACCTGGGCGCTCAGGGCGCGCAGGGCCTGGGCGCTGCCCTTGCCCACGTCGCCGTAGCCGCAGACCACGGCGATCTTGCCCGCGACCATCACGTCGGTGGCGCGCTTGATGGCGTCCACCAGGGATTCGCGGCAGCCGTAGAGGTTGTCGAACTTGCTCTTGGTGACGCTGTCATTGACGTTGATGGCGGGGAACTTCAGCTCGCCCTTCTTCGCCATTTCGTAGAGGCGGTGCACGCCGGTGGTGGTCTCCTCCGTCACGCCCTGGACCTTGGCCAACTGGGCCGCGTACCAGCCCGGCTTCTCGGCCATGCGCCTGCGAATGGCGGCGAACAGCTCGGTGGCCTCCTCGCTGTCCGGGTGATCGAGGATGCTGGCATCCTGCTCGGCCCGGGCGCCCAGGTGCAACAGCAGGGTGGCATCGCCGCCATCGTCGAGGATCATGTTCGCGCCGTCCGCAAAATCAAAAATCCGGTGCGTGTAGTCCCAGTATTCGGGCAGGGACTCGCCCTTCACGGCGAACACCGGCGTGCCGCCCGCGGCGATGGCGGCGGCGGCGTGATCCTGGGTGCTGAAGATGTTGCAGCTGGCCCAGCGCACCTCGGCGCCCAGCGCCTTCAGCGTCTCGATGAGCACGGCGGTCTGGATGGTCATGTGCAGCGAGCCCGCGATGCGCGCGCCCTTGAGGGGCTGCTGGGCGGCGTTGTCCTTGCGGATGGCCATGAGGGCGGGCATCTCGCCCTCGGCGATGGCGATCTCCTTGCGGCCCCAGGGGGCAAGGGCCAGGTCGGCGACGACAAAGTCGGTGGTGGCAACGGTCATGGGACCTCCGCGAAGGGCCGGGACGACGGGGGCGGAGCCACCTCATCCACCCGATTCAGGGTTGAGGTGAGCGCCGTTCCTGGGGAGGGAAAGGTCCGAGCCTGGGATCCCGCACAGCCGATCTGCCGGGTCCTGCAGCGCTCCTCGGACTCCTTCAGGGTAAGCGGTTCTGACAGGAATCTGGATTGGGGAATTCTTTGAGCCGAATTATGTGTCACCTTGCAAAATTTTTTCAAAATTTTGTTACAAAATTTAATTGTTAAAATAATTAAATTTAATTTAATTGTTTTAAATTTTGTCATTTTTTTATAACTAAATTTTTTCGTAGAAAAAATTTAGCAAAGCAAATAAACGACTTACAACTTGGCACAACCCTCGATTGAACCCGGTTGCCTGAAAGGAGGCAATCATGTCCAACCCCTTCACCACCCTGGCTTTGGCGCTCGCCCTGGCCCTTCCCCTCGCCGCGACGCCCGAACGAGGGCCCCGGGCGCCGCAGCGACCGATCAATCTCAACACCGCCACGGTGACCGAGCTGATGCAGCTCCCCCGCGTGGGCCAGAAGACGGCCGAGCGCATCGTGGCCTTCCGGTTGCAGCACGGCGGCTTCCAGCGGCCGGAGGAGCTGATGAACGTCAAGGGCATCGGCGAGAAGTCCTTCGCCAAGCTCAAGCCCTACCTCGCCACCGCCCCCGCGCCGCGCCCCGCGGCCCCTCAGAAATAGGGGGCTGCCATGAACCCAGGCTGCCGACGATCCACCCAGCGGGGCACCTCCCTGCTGGAACTCACCGCGGTGATGGCCGTGACCGCCATCCTTGCCGTGTCAGGCATGACCCTCTGGGACACCGGCGGGACTGAGCTTTCCGCCGCCCACATGGATATCCGCGGCAGCCTGGACCAGGCCTTCACCATGGCCCGTGCCCGGGGCACCAATGTCACCGTGGCCCTGGGCAAGGCCAGCGGCGCCGGGGAGCATGTGCCCGTGCAGCTCGGCCGCAAGGTGAAGTGGGGCAAGCCCGCCCACATCCCCCTGCCGCCGGACATGGATGCGCCCACCGTGGCCACCCGCACCGGCGAGGCCCACGCCATCCTCACGGTGACGCCCCGGCGCACGGCGCTGGCGAGCACCTGGTTCCTGAACGATGGCCGGGAGGCCCTCTGCATGCGCCTCTCCGGCCACGGCCAGCTGAAGGTGCTGCGCTGGCGGCGGGATCTCTTGAAGTGGACGAGGGTGTGATGCGCGCCACCCCGTCCACCTTCCTCCAGCAGGCGACCCGGGTCGCCGCGGCCCTTCTGCCCAGGCCCCTTTGCCCACCCCTCCGCGCCGCCCAGGCCGAGCTGCGCCGCAGCCTCCACCTGGCCTTCCGTCTGGCTTCCACCCACTGCCGCGCGGTGGTGCTGGAACCCTGCCGGGAGGCCACGGAAGGCCGGATCTCCGTGCGCCTGCCCGAAGGCGTGCGCTGGGGGCGCCCCGCGGCCATCCCCCTTCCGCCGAGCCTCGCGGACACCGGCTGGCGGGGCGGACGCCCGCGCCCCATCACGGTGATGCCTCAGCGCCGGGCCTCGGCGAATGTGTGGTTCCTCCACCACGGCCGGGAGGCCCTCTGCCTTCGCCTGGATCTGTCCGGCACCGTGGAGCTGCTCCGCTACCGGCCCCTGCTGCGGACTTGGACCACGTGCTGAGGTTCTTCCCTTCTTCACCGGCAGGCGAAGCCTGGCGGCAATTGCTGACCTCAGGAGCTTCCCATGCGAATACTCGATCTCTCTCCCGATCAACGCCCTCGCGAACGCCTGCTGGCGGGCCACGGCGAAAGCCTCGCCGACGCCGAACTCCTGGCCCTGCTCTGGGGCACGGGACGCCGGGGCCAGAGCGCCGTGGAGTTGGCCCAGTCGGTGCTCGGCCGCACCGGCGGCATCGCGGGACTCATGGGCCTGGGCCTGAACGACTGGCTGGAGCAGCCCGGGCTGGGCCCTGCGAAGGCGGGACAACTATGGGCCGCCATGGAACTGGCCCGGCGGGGGCAACGGAGTTCCGAGCGCCCCCGCATCACCAGTCCAAGGGCCGCGGGCGCCTACCTGCTGCCCCGTTGCCAGGGCTGGACCGAGGAGCGTTTCGGACTGCTCGCGCTGAATGCCAAGGGCGATCTGCTGGCCGAGCGCATCCTCAGCCAGGGCACGGCCACGGCGACGCTCATCAGCCCCCGGGAATTCTTCAGAGAGGCGCTGCGCTACGGCGCCACCACCGCCCTGGCCTATCACAATCATCCCAGCGGTGATCCCACGCCCAGCCGGGAGGACACGCAATTGACCCGCCGCCTCCAGGCCGCCGGCGAATCCCTCGGCGTCCCCCTGGCCGATCACCTCATCCTCGGAAGCGACCGCTACCACAGCTTCCGGGCGGCGGAGGGCTGGGACGTCAATGGGTGAACCCGGGCTGGAAGAACACCGCTTTCCGCCCATCCAAGGCCCATGAGAATGGAGATCCATTCGTTTTTTTCTTACTCATAACCTTGTTTTTCTTTGCCTTTCACCTTCATCATCTGTTTTATGATTGGGATCCTTGCGAGGCTCTGTCCGGAGAGTGTCTGTTCACACAGGAGGTTGGCATGACCGTCAGGCGAGACCGTCCCTATACCGATTTCAACTTCCTCGTAGATCTCGGCACCGGTGACACCGAGGGGCCAGAGGCCGGATTCCAGGAGATCAGCGAGATCGGCATGGAGGTCTCCATCATCGAGTACCGCAACGGCAATTCGAAAGACAACAGCGTGGTCAAGCTCACGGGGCTCAACAGGGCCCACGACGTCACCCTGAGGCGCGGCCTCATGGGCTCGCTGCACCTGTACGAGTGGTTGAACCAGATTCGCAACGGGGACCAGGGCGCGCTGCGGACCGTCACCATCATGCTGCAGAGCGAGGACCACACCTCCGTCGTGCAGACCTGGAAGCTGCTGCGGGCCCGGATCACCAAGCACACCAGCGGCCCCCTCAATGCCAAGGGCAGCGGTGTGGCGATGGAAGAGCTCGTGCTCACCTACGAGCGGCTGGAAATGGAGTGACCAGGCGCGCGCAGGCCACGGAGAGCGGGGCCGGTCGGCCAGCCCTGGGCTCGAACTTCCTCGTGGATTTCGGCGATGGCAAGGCGCATGACAGCAGCGGCGGCTTCGCCGAGGTCATCTTTCCCGAGTTCCGCATCGGTGCCGGCGGGGAGGGCCCTTCCGCACCGTCCTTCCCCGGGAACACGCTCCTCCTGAGGCGCGGCATCAGCGGCACCCTCGACCTCTACGCCTGGTGGGACAAGGCGCGCAGGGGGAGGGCAACCCGGGGGAAATCCCTCAAGATCATGCTGCTCGGCCAGGACCAGCGGACAGTGGTGCTCACCTGGACCTTCCACAAGATCCGCCCCGTGGCGCTGTCCTACTCGCCCCTGCGCGCCCAGGAGAGCCAAGTGGCCATGGAAACCATCGAGCTGGCCTTCGATGGATTCGAGGTGTCGTGAGTGGGCCAAAAGGAAGCCGCCTGGCGGCGGCTTCAGTGGCGGAGAGAGGGGGATTCCCTCCAGGGCCACCGCTGCGCGGCGTCCCTTCCGGCCGCACGAATCGCACGGCTTTCTGTCCCGGGTCCGACAGCCCCCCGGGCTGTCTCCCCGAGCCAAAACGAAAGCCAGGGCGGTTTCAAGTTCCAAGTGCAACAGGCTTGGGTGGATTGGACCAGAAGGTCTGGAAGTCAAAAGCGCCTTCTGGAAGGAAAAGTTCTGCGGGGCATTTCCACCCGAGGGATTTCCTGGGGCGGACATTCAGGGTCCAG
>JAUXSE010000003.1 GCA_030681515.1 Geothrix sp.
TCGCCCGAGGCTTGAATCCCAACTCCAGCTTCGCCTGGATCATTGCTCGTTCCTCGCAACTCAGATGTGTGTAGTGTTTTCCCATGCAACCATTCTTTCTGAAGAATGTTGCACTTGGGGATTGAGCGCGCCAGGATTAAAGCAATTGTTTTTTATCTTTAATCCTGTTAATCCTGTTAATCCTGAAAAATCCTGTTCATCCTGTCCTTGTTTTTCGAGGTGCCCCATGCTCCTCCCCGCCCCTGCCATCCTGTTGGCCCTCCTCCAGACCCAGGCCCCCGCCTTCCGCGCCGACCTGGACGCCGGGCACTACCTCAAGGTGCTGGGGGAAGCCGACCACCGGCTGCGCCAGGATCCCAAGGACGCCCTGGCCTGGGCCGCCAAATCCCAGGCCCTGTCCAGCCTCCAGCGCTTCGGCGAAGCCCGCGCCGCCGCGGACCGCGCCCTCGCGCTGCAACCCCGCCTGGCCGATGCCCTGCTGGCCCGGGGCCTGGCGCGGGCGGGCGAAGCCATCCGTCAGCGGGATCTCTCCAGCCTGCGCGGCGCCCTCGGCGCCCTGGACGATCTCCGCGCCGCCACCGAGGCCGATCCCGCCCTGGCCCCCGCCTGGATGAGCCTGGGCCTGGCCTACGAAATGCTGCCGGGCCTGCTGGGCGGCTCCACAAAGCAGGCGTTCCGCTGCGCCGACCGCCTGCGGGCCGTGGCCCCCGCCCGGGGCGATCTGCTGCAGGCCCTCATCCTGGTGGAGGAGGACAAGTGGCGCGAGGCCGAACCCCTCTTCCAGCGCGCCCTGGCCCAGGCCCCCCGGGATCCCGAAGTGGTGGGCCAGTGGCTGGAGGCCCTCCAGCGCCGCCCCGCCCGGAAGGCCCTGGGCGAAGCCGGGAAGAATGCCCGCCTGCGGGCCGAGGCCCCGCGCCTGCTGCCCGGCGTGCGCACCCGCGCCCGGGGCGTGGCCGCCGTCAGCGATGCCTATCTGCATGGCGGCCAACCCGAGCTCGCCTGGACCACCGCCCAGGAGCACCTGTCCCAGGTGGACGCCCCCAGCCTGCTGCGCCTGCAACTGGGCAAGGTGGCCGCCAGCGGCGGCGTACACCGCGCCGAAGGCCTCGCCGCCCTGGACCAGGTGCTGCGCGAACCCCTGGAAGGCGGCTCCTCCGGCTATGCCGGCGCCTGGTGGCGCAAAGGCCAGATCCTCTACGACCTGGCCCGCAAGGCCGAAGCCCGCCAGGCCGCCCAGGAAGCCCTCAAGCTCGACCCCAGACATCGCGGGGCGCGGGAACTCATGAAAAGGCTGGGACAGGATTAACAGGATTAAAAGCTGGATTGAAAGGATTAAAGCCAGGTACTTTTAATCTTTAATCCTGTTAATCCTTGAGAATCCTGTTCATCCTGTCCTCGCTTTTGCGGTCATCCTGTCCCCGCTTTTCTCGAATCCCCACCTGAACACCCTTCTGGCTCCAGGCTGTGGAATGAGACTGTGAGAAGCTGTTTTTTTAGATCTGGGAGATCGAACATGAGCCTTCCCGAACTGAAACACCCCGGATACACCGTGGAAGATTGGAAGCTGTGGGATGGACGCTGGGAGATCATCAATGGCGTGGCCTATGACATGACGCCAGCTCCCACCCTTGAACATCAGCGGATTTCCTCGAAGCTGCATCTGGCCATCGGGAACGCCCTGGAGGCCATCAGGCGTTCGGCGGAGGGGGGCGAGTGTGAGATCTTCGCGGCTCCGGTGGATGTCTACCTGGGGGATGCGGTGGTTCAGCCGGATCTGCTGGTGATCTGTGATCCTGCGAAGAAATCAGAACGCGGCATCGAGGGGGCCCCCGACCTGGTGGTGGAAATCCTGAGCCCCAGCACCGCGAGCAAAGACTACAGCCGCAAGCGATGGACCTATGAAGCCGCTGGCATCCCGGAGTACCTGATCATTGATCCCGATGAGCGGTTCGGGTTGCTGCTCTGCCTGGACGCGGGCCGCTACGTGGAGACCGCCCGGGTGGAGTGGGGAGCTGTCGTGGCGCTCCTCGACGGGAAAGTGGGCCTGACCCTGGGCTGAAGCCTGAGCCCATTCGGGGATGGGAATCTGCGTGAGCTTCCCGCCAACGTCCGCGAGGCTCTCATCAAGGCCTCGTCTTCCGTGAAGAGCCTCCCGGTGCTGATGGCCCTTTCGTCCCGCCTTGGGCCTGGAGAAGTCTGATGGATCAAGCCGCCCATGACATGCTTCGAGCGGATGCTGCCCGCTACATCTGGTGGGAATCGCCAGATGAGGCGATGCGGCGCCCTGCAAGGGTGATCGCCCAGGTGATGAATATCGGTGATCTGGACGACGTTCAGGATCTCCTCCGTTCGGTGGGCGAGGCATCCTTCCGGGAGGTCCTGGGAAACGCTGAACCGGGATGGTTCAACGAAAGATCCTGGCACTACTGGCACCATGCGCTTGGAGTGTGCCATCCGGGCGAGACTGTCCCCCAGATGCCTGCCCGGCGGTTCAACTGATGCCCCGTCCCATCGCCCTTTCGAGTCCATGGAAGGATCTGGCCGAAAAGCTGGGAGGGGTGGGTGAACTGGCCCGGTCGCTGGGGGGTGTGGATCCTGACGGGCCCACACAGCTCAGCTTCCTTTGTTAGGTGCCGGGGTAGGCAACCCTGAGCCCAAGGTGGGTGACAAACGGGTCAAAATCCTTGTCGCTGTGAAGCAAGATCAAACCGCTATTTATGCAACGCGTGGCAATCAATGTGTCGATGGTCTTTCTTACGGTGACGCCATGTCCACGCAAGGTTCGAAAGTTCCTTGCGGCCTGGATCGCGATATCCCTGCCAGCGATTTCAATCATTTCAAAAGACATCAGAAGTTGCTTCGCCTGATTGAAATCTCGCTCACCCTGAAAGCCTTGCAGCACTTCTGCCAGAATCAGATCGCCCACGACAAGTGGCTCGTTCCCAAGCAAGGCATCAAGCATTTCAGATTGGGGCGTTGCTTCCCCTCTGAAGTAGTCGATCCAAACGCTCGAATCGACCAAGATCATTTATCTCTCCTCATTGCTTCAAGATCCCCGTCCCATTGGAGTTTGCCCCGAAATTTTCGAACCGCCTCCTGCTTCCTAAGGCGTACAAGGGTGCGAAGACCTAGCTCAACAGCCTCTTTCTTGGTCTTCAATCCCGTAACCCTAAGCGCGTCACGCATAAGACTATCATCAATAACAATATTCGTTCTCATGGTGTGTATCTCCTTTCTCATGCATACACATCATACGATCCACAGCCTGGCCCCGCAACCCGGCAAGCACCTAACCTTGACAGGCAACACACCACCTCGCTCAATTCGGACCCCGCCTGCATGGCCTTCCGTTCTCAGCTTCCCGCTTCCTCGGCTCCGTTCAGCGCCTCGGTGCAGGCGGGGCCGGTCAGCTTCTTTGGATGGACGCAGGGGAGCCGCTGGGTGCCGCGCCGCGTCAGGGGCTTGACGGCCCTGGGGGGTTTCACCCATCCCGCCTGAGACCGGGAATCACCCAAACCCAGGGGCGGGGCGGGTGAAGCCTTCCCCTTGGCCTTTGGCACAGGGCTTGATAAGGTTCCCTGCGGCCACCGCCCATAGGAGATCACCCATGAAGAGCCAGAAGGGCTTCACCCTCATCGAGCTGCTGCTCGTGCTCGCCATCATCGGCATCATCAGCGCCATCGCCATCCCCGCCCTGCTGGGCCAGCGCGCCCGGGCCCGGGATAAGAGCGCCCAGGAGAACGCCACCAGCATCTTGTCCGATATCGTGGCCACCTACGACAAGGCCAAGGAAGTGGGCGCGGATGTGTCCACTCCCGCAGCTTTGACGCTCGTTTGCACCGTTGGGACGGGCATGACCCCAGTGGTCCCCCAGATCCCCCAGCTCCTGGATGCCAAGAATCCCTGGAACGGCACCGTGCCGGTTCCCCTGGCCTATGCCCCTGCGGTTGTGGCTATCGCCGATGGGCTGCCTGCCACGATCCGCGGCATGTCCACGGCCGCCGACCTCGGCCAGGTCCAGATGGGCTTCCTGGCTCCCAACCCTGCCACTGCCGCCCCCGGCACGGTGGCCACCTCCGTCTACCTCCAGGGCACCTTCACCGACCCCGTTGCCGGTGTCACGCACATCTTCTACAAGGTCGGCAACGTGGACTAAGTCCGATCCGTTCGCCGAAAGCGGGGGTCCATCCGGGCCCCCGCTTTTTGTACGCCCCCCGCCCCAAGTCCCAGCCGGAACGCTCGGCCCCGCCCCCACCGGCCCGGGGTGCGCCCGCCGCGCATCCGGAAAATCCAGATCCTGAGGAATGAGTCAGGCCTTTATCGCCTTTTCGGCGGCTTGCTGGGCCTGAAAGCACAGGTCTTCCACCACGATGGGCGCTTCGGGTTTCCTCGCCGCCATGGCAAAGGCGCTGAGTGCCCTCACCAACCACTCGTCGGCGGTGCCATGGTTCGGCGCATCCGTTCACCCAAAGCGGGGGTCCATCCGGGCCCCCGCTTTTTGTACGCCCCCCGCCGGCGGCACCCGGCGGGCCGCTGCCGCCGGGGGATCGGGCCCCGACGATGCGATCCCCATGGGCCTGCGACCGGGAAGGGGTCGGAACCCAGTCTGGTAACCTAAGCGGCTTAGGATTATGATGGGTGCATGGACGAAACCTGGGAACACCTTCTGCACATCTCTCGAACCCTGACTTCGGAGTACGGTGATGCCGTATTCATCGGGGGAGTCGCCGTCTCCTGCCACGCCAGCCGCCTGGGGCCGAATTTCCAGGAGTCCAGTCACGACGCCGACCTCTACCTGTCCTTGGCCGGGAAAGCGGCGATGCGAGACCGGCATGAGGTGTGGCACAACCCGAAGTTGCAGAAGGATTCAGCCCTTATCGAGGGGGAGGAACTCGATATCTACGTGGAACGCCAGCATTCTCTTGGCGTTCAGTACCCTGAGATCTTCGCGGCCTCGGAAGAGATCGAAGGCATCCGGGTCGCGGCGCTGGAGCACCTGCTCATCCTGAAGCTGGATGCGGCCAAAAGCCGCTGGGGCTCAGGGAAAGGCGACAAGGATGTGCGCGATCTGGCCCGGATCGTGGCCCTATTGGACAAGCCGGAACATGAATGGCTCGCCCCCCACTTGAACGCCGTCAGGCTGGAAACCCTCGACAGGGCGATGGGGCGCAATGATCTCCCCCGGTTGTTGGGGCTGAATCACCATGAGGGTGGCAAGTTCCGCGCTTGGCTCGATATGAACCTGGTAAAAATCGCTCGGGGGAACCAGGCCCCTCCTCAGGCTCCGCCTGAAGAACCGCCACCGCCACCGCCACCCAGGCCCGCCTCCGGTCGCAGGCGATAGATGAACTCGAAGCCCGCCCCTGCCCATTCGTTCGCACCTTGCGGTGCCGATCTGGAGATCCCGTCGCCGTTGCCCCTTGGTGGCGTGGAGCGGGCAAGGGCCCTGCGCCTGCGGGCCCGGACCATCGTGGAAGTGTGCTTCGAGGCCGGTGTGCGGTGCCGTGTTACCGGCGGTCCGGCACCCCACCTGGTTCTATGGGATTCGCCACACCATGGATACACGGTGGATGACGCCGGGATGCCGTTCTATGCGGTATCCAGGATCGGGCTGCCTCAGCGCAAGCAACCACGCGCCCTGAAAATCCTGGAGATCCTTGCGTACGGTTTCCAGGACTACATTGCCCGTGCATCGGTATGCGGCCGGGGTTTTTTCATCTACCCAGTCACCCCCGAGTCCGGCCGGGTCTGGCTTGCTGAAATCGGGAAACGAGGGGGAACGATTCGTTCGGCGGCGAAGTCGGTGGCTTCCGCCAACAACGGAAGGACACGGGCTTGAACCCCAGAAGACGCCCACCAGGGAGCTGGTCTCCATCCGTCTCTCCCGCGATGGGGTGGCGTCCTTCCGCGCCTCCGGCAACGGCTGGCAGACTCGCTTGGACCGTGCCCTGAAGGACTGGCTCAGGACCCATCAGCCAGGCCTGAGCCGCCGGGAGGCGGGGGGGCCTTCCGCCCCCCGCCCGCGGCCCCCGGCGGGCCGCTGCCGCCGGGGGCTCGGGCCCCGACGATGCGATCCCCATGGGCCTGCGACCCGCCAACGATCACCGCCCCGGGGAAGCCTGCAAAGCGCAGCGACCCTCAAGACGGAGGGCTCCCTCTGGGAGGCCGCCTTGAGGGCTTGCGGGCTTCACCCGGAGGCGCAGCATCCTCGCCTGGACGGGAATGGAGCGAGCGATTCTCACGCGGGGATAGCCCTATCGGGTGATGGCGGCGGCGACCATTTCGCGAGTACCACCCAGGCCCAGGATCGAGCGGATGAGTAGGTCCACCGTGACGGTTTTGTCGGCCAATTCCATCTTCGCCACGCGAGATTGGCTGGAATGAAGGCGCTTCGCGGCTTCCACTTGGGATAGATGCTGATCGACCCTGCGTTCTCGTAACGTGGCAGCGAGAGCAACCTTCATGTCAATAAAGGCCTCGTCCTCGGCGGAGAGGTTGAGGAACTCCTTGGGAGTGCCGACGACCCAGCCAGCGGATTCTAACTTCGCCTGCTTCGCCCTGTCCATGTCGTCCTCCTATCGAATCGCTTTGAGATAGCGAGCCAGCCTCGCTTTGCACTCGTCGATCACAAGCTGGGGTGTTGCTCTGTCCTTCTTCTTGAAGACTTCCAGAATCACGATCGCGTCGGGTTCGATCCGGTAGATGATTCGCCAGATCTTGTCCTTGTCGGTAATCCGAAGCTCATGGCAGCGGGTCCCGATCGTCGGCATCGGCCTGGAGTGGGGTAGCTCAAGGAGTACGCCTTGTTGGAGTTGCCGCAGCAAAGCTCCAGCTTCTCTCCTCGCCTCTTGGGAAAAGGGAGGGGTGGTGATTGTGTCTCTGAGCCAGATCAAAACCTTGTCTTCTTTTCTGGCACCATCAGGATATGTCCGATCTGACATCTTGTCAAAACCTCCTTCTGAAGCGAGAGCCCCCTCTGTGCGCCCGATCCCGTGGAATCAGAGAGGGCGTCCGCGCAAATCTCTATGCCTTCATCCTGGGGGTTCCAAGAACCTCTCTGCAATCCGTGCCTCCGTGGTGGATCCTTCATTTTTGAACGCGAACCGGTATCAGGACCCATCAGCCGGTCTGAGCCGCCGGGAGGCGGGGGGCTTCAGGTGCCGGGGGCCACTCCCCAGAGCGCCTGGATGGGCAGGGCCCACAACCCTTTCCCGAAGGGCAGGATCTCCCGGCCCCCATAGAGCACCACGCCACAGCGCAGGCGGTCGCTCACGGCGGCCTGAAGGGCGCGCAGCCCCTTGAAGTCGGCTTCGGACAGGCTGAGGCCGGCCTTCACCTCGACGCCCACCAGTTCCCGCCGGCGGTTCTCCAGAACGATATCCACTTCCAGTCCGGCGCTGGTGCGCATGTGGTAGAGGCTGGGCCGAGCCTGGGACCAGGCCACCAGCTTGGTCAGCTCCATGACCGCGAAGTTCTCGACCACAGGGCCAAAAGGGGTGGGGTGGTGATCGAGCGTTCCGGGGTCGAGGCCCAGGAGGTACCCGAGGAGACCGGCATCGTTGACGTAGAGCTTCGGGGTCTTGGCGAGGCGCTTGCCCAGGTTCTCGAACCAGGGTGGGAGCTGCTTCACCAGGTAGAGGCGCTCGAAGAGGGTCAGGTACCGCTTCAAGGTCACCTGGTTCAGGCCCAGGGTCCGGCCGAGGTCGGCCAGGTTCAGGGGGCTGCCCACCCGGAGGGCCACGGACTGGAGCAGGCGGGGCAGCGCGGCCACCCCCTCGATGGCCGCAAGGTCGCGCAGATCCCGTTGGATCAGGGTGGTCAGGTAGGCCTCGAACCAGCGCGTGCGCGCGCTGTGGCGTTTCCGGGCCACGGCCTCCGGGTACCCGCCGGCCAGCACCCGCTCTCGCAGGTCGCGGCGATCCAGCTTCGCGACGATCAGGCGCTGGGGCTCTCCCTGGAAGCAGGCGTCCACGAACCCGGATTCCACGCCATCGAGTTCCGACTGGGCGAGGGGCCACAGGGTGAGGATCTCCATCCTGCCGGCGAGACTCTCCGCGACCTTCGGGAGGGTGAGGATGTTGGCCGACCCGGTGATCAGGAAGCGCCCGGGAATCCGATGGCGATCCACCGAGGCCTTGATGGGCAGCAGCAGCTCGGGGGCGCGTTGGATCTCGTCCAGGACGGCGCGTTCCCCCATGGAGGCGATGAAGCCTTCGGGATCGGCCTTGGCCGCGCCGAGCGTCCCCAGATCGTCGAAGGTCCGGAAGACCACCGCAGGGGCATCGTTTCCCAGGTGGGCCTGCACCAAGGTGCTCTTGCCGGTTTGCCGGGCACCGGCCAGGAAGACGACCGGTGTATCTTCCAGGGCAGCGCCGAGATTGGCGGCGAGAGATCTTGAATACATGTTTGATAATATACCACCAAATGTTATATTTTCAACCACCATGAAATGCTCCTGGTCCGCTTTCCAGTTGTCCCGGGTGCCCGCGATGTGCGATAGGTGATGGGGTGGCGGGCCCACCTGCGCTGCGCGGCCCGCGATCCCTCTGGAGACTGACCCCATGGACCATGTCATTTCGACCCAGGGCCTGACCCGGCGCTACGGGGCCCGGACGGTGGTGGCGGGGCTGGATCTGCAGGTGCGAACCCAAGCCATCACGGGCTTCCTGGGGCCCAACGGCGCGGGCAAGACCACCACCATCTCCCTGCTGCTGGGGCTGCTCCAGGCCCATGCGGGCAGCGCCGAGGTGCTGGGTCTTCCCCCCGGTGACCCCGCGGCCCTGGCCCAGATCGGGGCCCTGGTGGAATCACCGTCGCTGTACGACCACCTCACGGGTCTGGAGAACCTCGATATCACGCGGCTCATGCGCGATCTGCCCCGGGTGGAGCTGGACCGGGTGCTGAAGCTGGTGGACCTGGCCCGGGACGCCCGGCGCCCCGTGCGGGAGTATTCCCTGGGCATGCGGCAGCGCCTGGGTGTGGCTCTGGCCCTGATGGGACAGCCCCGCCTGCTCATCCTGGACGAGCCCACCAATGGCCTGGATCCCGCGGGCATCCAGGATATGCGCGAGCTCATCCGCAGCCTGCCGAAGGAAACCGGCGCCTCGGTGTTCCTCTCCAGCCACCAGCTGGCGGAGGTGGAACAGGTGGCCGACGATCTGGTGGTCATCCACCAGGGGCGGCTGCGGTACCAGGGCCCCACCGAAGGGCTGGGCTCCGGTTCCGGGGAGCAGACCGAGATCATGGCGCGGGTGGGCGATGCCGCCCGGGCCCAGGGCGCCCTGCGCCTGCTGGGCTTCTCCACCCGGGAAGCCGAAGGCCGGGTCTGGATCCAGGCCCCGGCCGCGGAAGCCCCCCGCATCGCCGCCTGCCTGGTGGGGGAAGGCTGCGCCCTGTACGAGCTGGCCCCCCACAAGGCGAATCTGGAGGCGCGCTTCCTGGCCCTGCTGGAGGAGGCATGACCTCCCTGGATGCCTTCTTTGCCGCCGAACGGATCAAGTGGCGCAAGAGCTGGCTGCTGCTCACGGCCCTGCTGGCGCCCCTCTGCCAGACCGGTTTTCTGGCGGTGATCTTCTGGTTTTCGGAAAGCCGGATCCGCATGTTCAAGCCGGGCTTCCAGTTCTGGCTGGAGCTGAACTTCGTGACCTGGAACCTGGTGGTCCTGCCCCTGGCCGCGGCCCTGATCTGCGAGCTGTCCTGGGAGCAGGAGCGGGAGTCGCGGGCCTGGAACCTGCTGCTGATCCAGCCCGTGCCCCGGCACACCCACTACCTGGTGAAGGCCCTCAGTCACCTGGCCCTGCTGCTGCTGGCCCAGGCGCTGTTCGCGGCCCTGCTGGTCCTGGGCGGTTTCCTGCTCCAGACCAGGGCCGAGCTGCTGATGGGCCCCCTGCCCTGGCCGCTCTTCGTCCGGTTCGCCGGGTACTCGGTGCTGGCCTCGGTGGCGATGGTGGCCTTCCACACCTGGCTGTCCATGCGCCTTCCCGGCCTCTGGATCGGCCTGGCGGCGGCCCTGGCGGGCAGCTGGCTCACCCTGCGCCTGGTGGGAACGACGGCCCTGATCCAGCTGCTGCCCTGGGGGCTGTCCGCCTCCATGGCCATCGTGTTCGAGCGGTGGCGCGTCCTGCCCTGGGCCCTGGTCCCCGGCAGCCTGCTGGTGGCCGCGGCCCTGATCGCGCTGGGAGCCTATGATTTCACGCGGCACCGCGAGTCGCGGTCCTGAGGGGGATGCCATGAACGCCTTCTCCCGACTGCTGGCCGCCGAGGGTCTCAAGCTGCGGCGCTCCGCCGCCCTGCGGCTGGTCTGGCTGCTGCCCCTGCTGTTCCTGCTCATCGAGTTCACGGCCTTCGAGCGCCCCCTGCTGGGTCTCAAGGCCCTGACGCCCCCGCTCCAGGCCCACCTGGACACCCTCCAGCTCAAGCTGGTGGTGGCCCTGTGGGGGGGCTTCTTCCACCCCCTGATGCTGGCCCTGCTGCCGGCCCTGATCTTCCGGCCCGAGCACCGCTTCAAGACCTGGCGCCACCTGCATGCCCTGCCCCTGTCCCGCCGGGGGATCTTCCTGGCCAAGGCCGCCTTCGCCCTGCTGCTGAGCGCGGCCCTGCTGGCGCTGATCGGCCTGCTGCTCTGGGGGGAACGGACGCTGCTCGGATGGGCGAACCCGGTGCTGGCCCTGCCCTTCCACGGCCTGCGGATGGCGCAGGTGCTGGGCTGGCTGTGGCTGGGCAGCCTGCCGGTGCTGGGCCTCTACCTGTGGATCTCGGACCGCATCAACAGCCTGGCGGTGCCCGTGGTCTTCGGCCTGGTGGGCCTGCTGCTCAGCATCGCCCTCACGGGCCAGGAGCAGCCCCAGCCCTGGCGGCGGGATCTCATCCCCTGGGTGCTGCCCTACGCCGCGGCGGAGCAGGTCGTCCACCAGGGCCCCACCCAGCAGGAGGCGCACCTGGCGGGCACCCTGTTCCAGCCGGAACCGGATGTGCTGCGCCTGCCCAGCGGGAAGAAGATCAAGACGCGGCAGAACATCCCGGACCACCTGCTCTTTCCGCCCCCGCCGCCCACCCCGGCCTGGGTGCTGGCCGCGTTCAGCCTGGGAGCCGGTGGGGCGCTGCTCGTCCTGGGCTGGGCCGATGCGAGGCGGAACCGGACCTGATACCGGTTTGCACTCAAAAATAGAGATTCACCACGAGAGTTCAGTATGTCTCGCGTATTGGCGTAGCCGATACCGAGAGGCCACAGAACCCACGGGGAGACCCGGGAGGGTTCCCGGATCAGTGCAGCCGTTCCAGTTCGGCCCCGCTCTGGTTGGTCCGGAAGGCCACGGTGGTGACGCTGATGGAGGGATCGAAGGCGGTCAGCCCATAGGCCACGCCGGTGGCGTCAATGGTGACGCTGTAGTTCATCCGGGTGGCGCCCTGGGGCTGGAAGCCGGGGATCAGGGTGGGGCCCGAGGGATCGCTGCCATCGGCCATCCAGCCGTAGGTGGTGCCGGGCACGCCGTAGAGGCCCACTTCGGCCCGGCGGGTCTCCAGGCCCATGCGCAGGACCTGGGTATTGGCGATGGCGTCGCCGATCACCCGGGCCCGCCGCCGCTGGCCCAGGTAGCTGGGGATGGCGATGGCGCCAAGGATGCCGATGACGGCCAGCACCAGCAGCAGTTCCACCAGGGAGAAGCCGCGGGACCGGGTGGTGCGGGAAGGGATGTAAAAAAAGGAACGAGACATGGGAGCCTCCGGGGCGTGCCAAGACCTAGCAAGAAGCGTGCGATCAGTCCTTGCCGAACACGTTGGCCAGGTTGAAGATCGGCATGTACATGGCCACCACGATGAAGCCGATGATGCCGCCCAGCAGCGCGATCATGACCGGTTCCATGAGGCTGGTGAGGTTGGCCACGGCGTTATCCACCTCGTCCTCGTAGAAGTCCGCCACCTTGGACAGCATGGCGTCCAGGGCGCCTGTGGCCTCGCCCACGCCCACCATCTGCACCACCATGGGGGGAAACACCTTGGTCTCGGCCAGGGGGGCGCTGATGCTGCGGCCCTGCTCGACGGCATCCTTGGATTTGAGGATGGCGTTCTGGATGACCATGTTCCCGGCGGTGCGGGCGGTGATGTCCATGCCTTCGAGGATGGGCACGCCGGAGCTGATGAGGGTGCCCAGGGTGCGGCAGAACCGGGCCACGGCCACCTTGCGCAGCACGTCGCCGATGATGGGGATCTTCAGCAGCAGGGAGTCAATCTGCAGCCGCCCGACGGGCACCTTGTAGTACTGGCGCACGCCCACCACGATCAGGACCGTGGCGATGATGATGAGCCAGCTGTAGTTGATGAGGGCGCTGGAGATGGCCATGCAGACGATGGTGGGATAGGGCAGTTTGCTGCCCAGGCCGTCATACATGGCCGAGAACACGGGGATGACCTTGACCATGATGATGACCACCACGGCGATGGCGATGCTGATGACGGCCACGGGGTAGGTCATGGCGCCCTTGACCTTGGAGGTGAGCTTCACGGCCTTTTCGATGTAGCCGGACAGCCGCTGGAGGATCACGTCCAGGATGCCGCCGCTTTCGCCGGCCCCCACCATGTTCACGTAGAGATCGTTGAAGGCCTTGGGATGCTTGGACAGGGCGGTCTGCAGGGTGGAGCCCTTTTCCACATCCTCCCGGACGGCCTCGATGATGCGCTGGAAGCCCTTGTGGTCCTGCTGGGCGCCCAGGATTTCGAGGCACTGCACCAGGGGCAGGCCCGCGTCAATCATCACGCTGAACTGCCGGGTGAAGATGGCCAGGGCCTTGGCGGGCACCTTGCCGAAGGACTTGCCGCCCTGGGCGGCCATGACGCGGACGTTCATGACCTCGATGCCGTTGCGTTTCAGGGTGATGGCGGCGGCATCGCGGGAATCGGAAACCAGGACCCCTTCCTGGATCTCCCCCATTCGGTTCTTGCCTTTCCATGCATAAGCGGGCATGCGGACCTCGGCGAAGGGCTGGGAACGGTGGTTGGACTAGGATAGGCAGGAATGGTCCATCAGGGAAGCCTCATTGCCCGGATCGCATCTGTTCGTGGACCAAGACCTCCTGACTTGCCTTGGCCAGCAGGATGCGGACTGCTTCAGCCCGCGCGTTCATACACCACCTGGCCGTGCCGAGCGGCCTCGAAGAGCGCAGTCCCGGGCTGATCCTTCCAGGTCTCGAACTGCTCGGCATCCGCGACCATCACATCTACGGGAACCCCAAGGGGACGCAGGCTGGCCCTCAGGCGCACCATCTCGGCCCGCCGGGACTTCAGACCGGTTTCGATCACCAGAAAGTCCAGGTCGGAATCCTCCCGGGCGGTACCCCTCGCGTAGGATCCAAAGAGGATCACCCGCTGCACAACGGATTGTGCGGCCAACAGCCGGATGGCCTCCTGGATGGTGTCGTTTGAAATCACGGTTCCAGCTTACGTGTACTTGATGTTGGGATTCCGCCCCCCCAGCGCGGTGCTGGCGGGCTGGGCGGGGGCGTTGGCCCGGCCCCCGGCGGAACCGACGCCCACGCCACGGTTGATGAGCTCGCGCAGTTCGTCGGTGTTGGAGGAGTACTCGAAGGCCTGTTCCTGGGTGATTTCCTTGCGGAGCACCAGATCGGACAGGCTCTGGTTGAAGGTCTGCATGCCGTACTTGGTCTGGCCGGCCTGCATGACGCCGTAGACCTGGTGGATCTTGTCCTCGCGGATGAGGTTCCGGATGGCGGGGTTGGGCAGCATGATCTCCAGCGCCAGGGCCCGTCCCTTGCCGCTGGCCTTGGGGATGAGGCTCTGGCAGATGACGCCTTCCAGCACCAGGGAGAGCTGGGCGCGGATCTGGGGCTGCTGATGGGCGGGAAACACGTCAATGATGCGGTTGATGGTCTGCACGGTGCTGTTGGTGTGCAGGGTGCCAAAGGTGAGGTGGCCCGTTTCGGCGATGGTGAGGGCCGATTCGATGGTTTCGAGATCCCGCATCTCGCCCACCAGCTCCACGTCGGGATCCTGGCGCAGGGCCGAGCGCAGGGCCTTCTTGAAGCTGTGGGTATCGGCGTGGATCTCGCGCTGGTTCACCAGGGCCCGCCGGTGCTTGTGCACGTATTCCACCGGATCCTCGATGGTGAGGATGTGCACCGGCTCCTCGGCGTTGATCTTGTCCACCATGGCCGCCAGGGTGGTGGACTTGCCCGAACCGGTCACGCCCGTCACCAGCACCAGACCCCGGGGCTTGTCGCAGAGGCCCTGGATGGCGGGGGGCAGCCCCAGCTGCTCGAAGCTGCGGATGTTCTCGGGGATGGTGCGGAACACGCCGGCGGTGGCGCCCCGCTGATTGAACACGTTGGCGCGGAACCGGGCCACGCCCTGGAGGCCGAAGGAGAAGTCCACTTCGAGATCCTCCTCCAGGCGGTGCTTCTGCTGATCGGTCATCACGCCGTAGCAGAGCCAGCGGGTCTGCGAGGCGTCGAGGGGCGGCAGCTTGAGGGGCACCATGCGCCCGTCAATGCGGATCTGCGGCGCCGAATCCGTGGTGATGTGCAGATCCGTGCCCCCGTACTCCACCAGCGTCTTGAGCAGCTGCTGGAGGGGGGCAACGTAATTGGCGCCGACTTCGCTCATGGGGGCCTCGGGAAAAACAAAAAGCTGGGACAGGATTAACAGGATTGAAAGCAGGATTAACAGGATTAGAAAAGGAACTAACAAGAAGAAGGGCAGGATTAACAGGATTCTGGCGGGCGGGGAGATCGGAATTTTTTCTTCACCTGGAGGCTGCGGGTTCCGAAGTTCAGAAGCAGGCCCTGTTCCAGGCCGGTCGCGGCCAGGTAGTTGACCACTTGAACCTCATGTTCGGGAAGGATGGTCTGCACGGCCTTCAGTTCCAAAATCAAAACGCCTGCCACCAGGAGGTCTGCTCGATACAGTCCGACCAGTTCGCCGCGGTAGCGGACTTCCAGTTTCACTTCACGCTCGAACGGGATGCCTTCCAGAGCCATTTCCAAGGCCAGGGCATTCTGGTACACGGCTTCCGTGAATCCAGGTCCGAGCGTCGAATGCACCCGCATCGCCGCCCCGATCACCCGACCCGAAAGCTCATCCAAAGCGGCACCATCAGCCATTCCAAGAATTCCTTTTTTGAAATCCTGTAAATCAATCTTTTCAATCCTGTTAATCCTGTCAAAGATCTTTTTTCTTCGAGTGGGCGATGCCTACAACACCGTTTCCCGGATGATCTCTTCGATGGTGGTGACGCCATCCAGGACTTTGCGGCAGCCGGAGCGGCGGAGGGTGATCATGCCTTCCTTCTGGGCCTGCTCGCGCAGCTCGATGGCGGAGGCGCCGGTGAGGATCATGTCCTTGAGGGTCTCGGACATTTCCAGCACTTCGTAGAGGCCCACGCGGCCCTTGTAGCCGCGCTTGTTGCAGGCTTCGCAGCCCACGGGCTTGTAGAAGGTGATGCCACGCTGGACCTCTTCGGGGGTGAAGCCCACCAGGTAGAGGCCTTCTTCAGGCTGGTGGTGGGTTTCCACGGCCTTGCAGTTGGGGCAGAGGCGGCGCACCAGGCGCTGGGCGCAGATGATGTTCACGGAGGTGGCCACCAGGAACGGTTCCACGCCCATGTTCATGAGCCGGTTGATGGTGCTGGGGGCGTCGTTGGTATGCAGGGTGGAGAGCACCAGGTGGCCCGTGAGGCTCGCCTTGATGGCGATCTCGGCGGTCTCGAAGTCGCGGATCTCGCCCACCAGGATGATGTTCGGATCCTGCCGCAGGAAGGAGCGCAGGGCGGCGGCGAAGTTCAGGCCGATCTGCTCCTTCATCTGGACCTGGTTGATGCCGGGGAAGTTGAACTCGACCGGATCCTCGGCCGTCAGGATGTTGGTATCCACGGTATTCAGCTTGGCGATGGAGGAGTACAGGGTGTTCGTCTTGCCCGATCCCGTGGGGCCCGTGACGAGCACCATGCCGTAGGGCTTGCAGATCTGGCGGTCCCAGCGGTCGAGGCTCTCCTGCTCGAAGCCCAGCTTGGTGAGGTCGAGCATGAGCTTGTCGCTGTCCAGCAGCCGCAGCACGATCTTTTCGCCGAAGAGGGTCGGCAGGATGCTCACGCGGTAGTCAATGACCTTCTGCTTGCCCTGCATGTTCACGCGCAGCTTGATGCGGCCATCCTGGGGCAGGCGCCGCTCGGCGATGTTGAGCTTGGCCAGGATCTTCACCCGGGAGGTCAGGGGATCCTTCAGCTTGAGGTTGGGCCGCATGACCTCCATGAGGATGCCGTCAATGCGGAACCGGATGCGGTAGGTTTTTTCGTAGGGCTCGATGTGGATATCGGAGGCGCCCCGCTTGATGGCGTCAATGAGCACCATGTTCACGAGCTTCACGACGGGGGCGTCCTCGCTGCCCTTCTTCAGGCTGCCGACGTTGACGCTGTCGTCGTCCTCATCCGCGCTGTCGTACTCGGCGTCGGCGTCGAGCTCCTGCTCCAGGTCGGAGAGCTCGAACTGCTCGTCCTCCGAGTTGAAGTCGTTCGCCAGGCTGGCCGCCGTGGGGCCGCTGGCGGCCGATCCGCCGCCCCCGCCGCCCTGGGCGTTGCGGGCGATGGTGCCATCCGCCAGCCGGACCGAACTGGCGCCGCCGTAGTACTTCTCCACGGCGCGGGCCAGGCCCATCTCGCTGGACACGACCGGATCCACGTTGTAGCCGGTGTGGAAACGCACATCATCCATGGCGAAGATATCGGTGGGATCGGACATGGCCAGGGTCAGCACGTTGCCGGTGCGCTGGAGGGGCAGCACCTTGTGCCGCTGGGCCAGATCCTTGGGGATGAGCGCGATGACCCCGGGGTCAATGGGCGGCCACTGTTCGAGGTCGGCCGCCGGGACGCCGTACTGCATCCCCAGGAAGCTCACGATGTCCTGATCGGAACAGTACCCCTGCCGGACCACGATGCTTCCGAGCTTGCCGCCCTCTCTGCGCTGGATTTTCACGACATCGTCCAGCTGGGCATCGGTGATGAGCTGGGCCTTGACGAGCATTTCCCCGAGCTTGCTGACCACTGGCTGCCTCCGGATGGGGTGTGCCGATGGTATCACCACCGGCACCTGATGGATCCGCGACTCATTGTATGCTTTTGCCATGCCCTCCCCAGGAACTCCGCCCCAGCGCCTGCTGCAGGCCCGGCAGCTGATCCGGGAGAAAGGCCTGTCGAGAACGGACCTGGCGCTGCTGGAAGACATCCTCCGCGAGGGGGCGAGGGATCTGGAACCCCTGCTGGAATCGGCCCCGGAGCGGACCGTGGCCAGTGAGGAATCCCCGGCCCAGGCCAGCCTCCGGCGCAACCTCGGCACCTTCCTGGCCTTCCTGCATCATTTCTCGGCCCGCCGCCTGGGCGAGGCCCGGGCCTCCATGGGACTGGTCCTGCTCCACAGCCTGTCGCGGCTGGGGGATCTGTCCGAGGCGGCCCACCGGGAGCTGCTGGCGGAGCAGCATCAGCCCGAATGGGTATCGCGGCTGCTGGATCTGCTCGCCTCGCTGCGCGCCATGGCCCTGGCCCCCACGGAGGACAGCGGCAATCTGAGGGTGCTCTGGTCGGCCTTCCTCGCCGATCACCGGGACGCCTTCCGCGGAATCCTGTCGGCGCTCCAGGACAGTGAGCCCGGCGCGGCCTCGGTGGCCCGCCTCAATGCCGGGATGAAGGCGGTGAACCGCGCCATCCAGGGCCAGGGGCGCCTGGAGGAATCCATGGTGCGCCTCGCGGAGCAGATGGAGGCCTGCATTCCCGCGGAGATCCACGCCCGCGTGGAACCCCTGCTCCTCCTCGAACACGTGATCTCGAATCTGCGCCTGAGCCTGGTGCGCCCGCTGGATCGCGGCATCCACTGGCCCGCGGTCGAGCAGGTGCGGGGCAGTCTGCGCTGGCTGTGGGACCATCTGGGCTGGTCCCTGCCGCGCATGGACGCCGAGCTGTTCCGGGAGAGCATGCCCCCGGAGTTGCGCCGGCTGCTCCAGCAGATCCGCCGGGAGAACCGGGCCGAGTTCTCCGTCGTGGCCCGCGCCCTGGCCAGCCATGTCTCGCTGCTGGGCCTGCTGGAATCCCTGGATCCCGCCGCCAGCGCGGGGCCGCGCGACCGCTATGCGGCGGTTCCCGTTTTCCTGGTGGTCGAATCCGAACTGGGCCGCATGTCGGAACGGGCCTACGACCCGGCCCGGTGCGCTCTGCTGGATCCCGCCCGGCCCGAGGCCTCCCGGCTGCAGACCTTCCTGCGGCAGGCGGTGCTGGGCCTCCGCCAGGACCAGGGGACCCTGCGGAGCCTGCTCCAACAGGCCCTCGCGGGCCAGGACGCCGACCAGCTGGCCCAGACCCTCGACAACCTGCGGGGCCTGCTCGTCAACCATCAGCGGCAGCTCATGGGCGAGCTGGTGGGCATCTACTCCCCCGATGTGCAGCACCGGCTCTTTCCCGAATCGCCCAGCATGATGGAGGAAGGCGAGCACCTCCGCCTTCGCATCCAGCGCCTGTGGGAGCAGGTTCCCCCGCTCCACGGACAGCTGCAGCTCCATCTGGAGCTGCAGGACTGGCCCCGGCTGGCCCTGGGCCTTTCCCACACCTACCGGCATCTGCTGACCTTCCGCCGCAGTCCCGAGTTCCCCCTCATGCGCCGGCCGGACCGGGAGGAAGCCGAACGCCTCATCGAGGAACTGGGCCGGCTGCTGGAATCCCCCCAGGATGTGCCCCAGGCCCTGCGGGACGGCATGGATCTGCTGGGGGAGCTGCTGCGGTTCCTGGAACTCTTCCTGCTGCGGATCAATGCCCGCGTGCCCTTGATCCGCCAGGATCTGGAAGTGTCCCAGGAGGTCCTGAAGCTCATCGGCGAGCTGCGCTCCGCGCCGGTGGGCCAGGAGCGCACCCGGATCTCGCACAAGCTCATCCAGACCGCGAAGCGGCTGGGCGTCCGGGATCCCCAGTCCATGGCCCTGCTGAAACGCTGGGTGCGGGCGGAGCGCGGCCAGCGGGAAGGCTCCCTTCCCTCCCTGGACCAGTTGGCCTCCCACCTGCGCCAGTTGGCCCTGAGGCTGGAAGCCGCGCTGGGTTAACCTGTGCCTGACCCCCCGCCGATGAACTGATCCACTGGGAGATCCATGGCCCGCATCCACTGGCTGGAAGCCCATCCCTCCGCGGCGGGGGAGGCCCTTCGCGCGGCGCTGGCGGGATGGGGGCATGAGGCCGTTCCGGGGGCGGGCCAGGGTTCCATCGTGCTGGTGGCCGAGCGCCCGGATATCCGGCTGATCCCCGCGGAGGGCACGGAGATCCTGTGGTGGGTGGAACAGGCCGATCCCGAGGAGGTCAGCGCCGTGCTGAGCCTCCGCCCCGGGTGGGTGCTGCTGCAGGACCGCCCCCTGGAGGCCGCCCGGGAGGCCCTGCTGCACCTGCGGCAGCGGGATCTGGGCAGCGATGGCTGGCTGCGCCAGATGATGCACCTGGCCTCCCTCGACGAGCTGCTGCGCCTGGTACTGGGCCGGGCCATCCGCCTGTCCGGGGCCCGGGGTGGCGCCATCTGGCTGCGGCGGGACGAACTGTTCTACCAGCGGGCGGGCGATGGGGCCTTCCCCGAAGCCCCCCTGCCCCGCCAGGAGGCCGCCGAGCTGGTCCGCCGGGGGGAGGCCTTCCTCCTGGCGCCTTCCGAGCAGCTGGGCATTCTGCGGGTGCTGGATCCCAAAGAACCCGTGGAGGCCTGCCTCATGGGTTTCGCCGATGTGGAGCCCCTGCTGCTCAACGCCTGGCATCTGGAAGAAAGCCGCGCCCTCTCCTTCAAGGACGATCTCACCGTGGCCCAGAACCGCCGCTGCCTGGAGGCCGAACTCCCCCAGGCCGTGCGGTCCGCCGCCACCAAGAACGAGTCCCTGGCGCTGCTTTTCCTGGACGTGGACGACCTCAAGCACGTGAACAGCCGCCATGGCCATCCCGTGGGCAGCCTCCTGTTGGAGGCCGTGGCCCGCACCGCCCAGCGCCTCTGCCGCGCCCATGACCGCCTCTACCGGTACGGCGGCGACGAGTTCTGCATCCTCATGCCAGGCACCACCTCCCAGGGCGCCCGGAAGCTGGGCGAACGCCTGCTCCAGGTGGTCCGCGAGCAGCCCCTGGATCTCGGCCACGGCCACCTCACCGTGTCGCTCAGCGCCGGGGTCGCCGCCTATCCCGAACACGCGGACGGCGCCGGCCACCTCATCGAGCAGGCCGACCGCGCCCTGTTCCGCGCCAAGGGGGGGGGCAAGGGGCGGGTGGTGGTGGCGGGACTGTAGGCCGGGGGGGCCAAGCTGTGGGCGCTGGGCTGAAGGCGGCGGGCTTCAGGCTCTAGGCTCTAGGCTCTAGGCTCTAGGGGGGGCTGTGGCGGCCTTTGGCCGCACTTCCTTTTTCCTTTGGGCCGTTTGGAACGGCGTGGCCGTCCAGAAATGAGTGCCCCCATCTTTCCTGGAGCCTGAAGCCTGAAGCCTGAAGCCTACTTCCGCTTCTTCTTCCCGCCCTTTTCGGATCCGAACACCTTGGCGAGGAAGCCCTCTTCTTCGCCCTCGGCGGCGTCCCCGTCGAGGCTGCGCCGGAGCTGATCCACGAGCTGGCGCTGTTCGGCGGTCAGGGATTTCGGCACCGCCACCCGCAGGTGCAGGTAGAGATCGCCGCGGCCGCTGCCCTGCAGGCGCGGCACCCCGGCATTCACCAGCTTCACCACATGGTCCGCGGGCGTGCCCGCCGCCACCTTCACCTTGTCCGTGCCGTAGGGCGTTTCCACCTCCAGGGCGCCGCCGACCACCAGCAGCGGCCAGTTGATCTCGAGGCGCCGGTGGAGGTCGCTGCCATCCCGCTCGTAGCGCAGATCCGGTTCCACGTCGAAGACCACGTACAGATCGCCCGAGCGGCCCCCGGAGCGTCCCGCCTCGCCCTGGCCCTGGAGCCTGAGCCGCGTGCCCCGGTCCACGCCCGCCGGGACCTTGAAGCTCACCTTGGATTTCCGATGGATGCGCCCCTCGCCATGGCAGGTCCGGCAGGGCTTCGGGATGACGCGGCCCCGGCCCTCGCAGCGCGGACAGGGCGTGAGCATCTGGAAGAAGCCCTGGCGCACGGCCACCTGTCCCGCGCCCCGGCACTGGGGGCAGGTCTCGGGCCGGGAGCCAGCCTCGCAGCCCGATCCATGGCAGGAGTCGCAGGCTTCCAGGCGCGGGATGGAAAGCTCCACCGCGTCCTTCCCGAAGATCGCGTCGTGGAAGCTGAGCTTCAGATTGTACTGAAGGTCGGACCCGCGTTCCTCTCCGTTGGCCCGGCGGCGGCCGCCGCCGAAGAGATCCCCGAACATGCCCCCGCCGAAGAAGCTGCCGAGGATGTCCTCGAAATCGGCGAACTGGTTCGGGTCGAACTGGAACTGCTGGCCGCCGCCGCCCGCGCCACCCAGCCCCGCGTGGCCGAACTGATCGTAGACCTTCCGCTTCTCCGGGTCGGACAGCACGCTGTACGCCTCGGCGGCCTCCTTGAACTTCTCCTCCGCCGCCTTGTTGCCCGGATTGCGGTCGGGGTGCAGTTCCATGGCCAGCTTGCGGTAGGCCTTCTTCATCTCGTCGGCCCCGGCCTCCTTCGGGATGCCGAGCACTTCGTAGTAGTCGCGTTTCATGGGTTGGTCAGTCCTCTGGCGCTTGGCTTCTGGCTTCTGGCTTCTGGGGAGATCTTGGTTCGGGATGGCGTGGTGATTCAGGTGTCTGAGAAAGGGCCTGCCGGCGAGCATTGACGAGCCCCGACACCAGTCGGGCCACATCCTGAGACAAACCGATCAGATGTCCATTCTCCCCTAAAAAGCCCAGTTCCCGCGCTAGGTCCAGTTGGAATTCCAGCTCACAGGCCGATCCAAGTGCCATGTCCAGGAACCGGAGGTAGTCACGCTCGCTTTGCCGCGCGCACCCTTCCACCAGATTGGATGGGACCGATACGGCTGAACGCCGGATCTGGGAAGTCAACCCGAACAGCTCTTCCCGTGGGAACCGTGAAGTAGCTCGATAGACCTCCAAGGCCAGTTCCCTGGCCTTGGTGAAAGCGACCAGCTTTCGATGATCCCGCATGATCGGAACCTCCAACCTGGGGGCCTCCGGCCCCGGGAAGCCAGAAGCCAGGAGCCAGAAGCCTGAAGCCTGAAGCCTGAAGCCTGAAGCCTGAAGCCTAGTTCGGTGCCGCCGCCCCATCGCCATCGCCGTCGAGCGAGGCCATCATCGCTTCGCTGGCGGCCAGCACGGCCTCGGTCAGGAGGGCCTGGGCTTCCAGAAGCTGGGTTTCGCAGGCGCGGAGGGCGTCGGAATCCTGCGCGGCCACCGCCTGCCGGGCCCGCGAAAGCACATCCCGGACCATCGCCTGCTGATCCTCCGTGAGGTACTTGCCGCACTCGATGAAGCTCTTGTCGCAGGAGAAGATCAGTCCCTCGGCGGAGGCGATGTACTTGAGGACGTCGCGCTTCTTCACATCGGTTTCGGCGTTGGCCAGGGCCTCGCGGATCATGCGCTGGATCTCCAGCTCGGAGAGGCCGGAGCTGGGGCGGATGCTCATGCTCTGCTCCAGGCCGGTCATGAGATCGCGGGCGGATACCTTCACGATACCGTTGGAGTCAATGTCGAAGGCCACCTCGATCTGGGGCACGCCCTTGGGAAGGGGCGGCAGGTTGATGAGGTCGAAGCGGCCCAGACTCTTGTTGTGCTCGGACAGCTCGCGCTCGCCCTGGAGCACGTGGATCTCCACGCGGCTCTGATTGTCGGTGACCGTGGTGAAGGTGCGGGCATCGCGGGTGGGGATGGTGGCGTTGCGCTGGATGATCTTCACGAAGCCGCCCCCCTGGGTCTCGATGCCGAGGGACAGGGGGGTGACGTCGAGCAGCACCAGGTCCTTGATGTCGCCCTTGAGCACGGCCCCCTGGATGGAGGCCCCGACGGCCACCACCTCGTCGGGGTTGATGCTGCGGTTCGGCTCCTTGCCGAAGAAGTCGCGTACCAGCCGCTGCACCAGCGGCATGCGGGTCTGGCCGCCGACGAGGATCACCTCTTCGACCTGCCTGGGGGTCTTGCCGCCCTGTTCGAGCGCATCCTTGATGGGGACGAGGGTGAGTTCCACCAGGTCCTTGACCATCTCCTCCAGTTGTTCGCGGGTGAGGGCGGCCTCCAGGTGCTGGGGCCCGCTGGGCCCCTGGGCGATGAAGGGGAGGCGGATCTCGACGCGATCCAGGGTGGACAGTTCGCACTTGGCCTTTTCGCTGGCTTCCTTGAGCCGCTGGAGCGCCATGCGGTCGCTGGAAAGATCAATGCCGGTCTTCTCGCGGAACTGATGCACCAGCCAGCTCTGGATGATCTGGTCAATGTCTTCGCCGCCGAGGAAGGTGTCGCCGCTGGTGGCCAGCACCTCGAAGACGCCGTCGTTCATCTCCATCAGGGTGAAATCAATGGTGCCGCCGCCGAAGTCGTAGATGCCCAGGATCTGCTTCACGCCCTTCTTGTTGAATCCGTAGGCCAGGGCCGCGGCCGTGGGCTCGTTGATGATGCGCTGAACATTGAGGCCGGCGATCTTGCCCGCGTCCTTGGTGGCCTGGCGCTGGGCATCGTCGAAGTAGGCGGGAACCGTGATGACGGCGTCGGACACCTCTTCGTGGAGGAAGGCTTCGGCCGCCTGCTTGAGGGAACGCAGCACGATGGCGGAGACTTCGGGCGGGGCGTAGTCGCGCTCGCCCACCCGCAGCCAGGCGTCGCCATTGGGGGCGGACACCACCGGGAACGGAAGGCGGCCCACCGCCTCCTGCACCCTGGGGGACTGGAACCGCTGGCCGATGAGGCGCTTCACCGCGAAAAGGGTGCGCTGCGGGTTGGTGACGGCCTGGCGCTTGGCGATGTGTCCCACCAGGACATCGCCCTTGTCCGTGAAGGCCACGACGGACGGCGTGGTGCGGCTGCCCTCCCGGTTCGGGATCACCCGGGAATCCCCGCCCTCCATCACGCAGACACAGCTGTTGGTCGTGCCCAGATCAATACCTATCAGTTTGCCTGCCATGGGTGGTGCTCCGGTGGGATCGCGGCTTCATGGTACCGAATTCTCGACTTGGCATCCAGCGCAAGAATTGGATGCGACTAGGATTTTCCCGGAAGCCGGGCGCCTGTCCATGGATCTGGATTCTCCGCGCGCATCGCGCGGAGAGCAGCTCAAAGCCGATTCACCACCACCCGGGCGGCCCGCAGGAGCTGTCCCCGGAGGTTGAAGCCCCGCTCGTAGATGGCCGCCACCGCGCCATCGGGAAGGCCCGGATCGGTGAAGGTCGTGAGGGCCTCCGCATGGAGGGCGTCGAAGGGCTCGCCCACCTGCAGGGGCAGCGCCTCGACATGGAGCCGGCGCAGGGCTTCCAGGAACTGCCTCTGGATCAGCTCGACGCCCGAACGGAAGGACTCGACGTCAAGGTAGGTGGCGCTCAGGCCCCGGTCGAAATTGTCGAGGACCGGCAGGAACTCGAGCAGGATCTTGCGCTCGGCCTGTTCCACCGACAGGGAGATGTCCCGCTGGACGCGGTTGCGGAAGTTGTTGAAGTCCGCCGCGAGCCGCCGCTGCTGGTCCATCAGCTCCGCCTCGCGGCGCAGCAGCTCCTCCATCTGGCCCTCGGCCTCGGTCAGGGCCGATTCCAGATCCACCCGCGTCTCCGGCGCCGCCTCGGGCTGAAGGAGATCCGGCAGATCCATTTCGGGTACCACCTGGGTGTGGTATCCGGAGGCCACTTCATCCGCCACGGACTGGAGATCGCCATCCGGCGTCTCGTCCAGATTGAGGTCCACCATATCCTCGACCTCTCCGATCGGGGCGGCGGGCTGGGCATCCGGTTCACGGGGAGTCTCGATGGGCATCGCAGCAGTATAAGCACTTCAAAGGGAATCAGGACAGATCCCGCCGCCGTTGCACCTGGCCGGACCACCAGCGCAGGCCGCCCATGACGAGGCCGTAATCCATGCGGAGGGGCCCCACCAGGGCGAAGGTGACGAAGCCCGCCGGCCCCAGGGCGACGGTCCGGACCGCCGTGGCCAGGGGCCAGCCCTCGAAGAAGGGATTCTCGGATCCCAGCAGCAACTGGACATCCTCCGAGGCGCGGTCCGCGAAGGCGTTCAGCAGCCGGGCCAGCCGGCCATGTTCTTCAAAAGCCGCCACCAGGCCGCGGAACCGGGCCAGGTCCTCGAATTCGGGGAAACCGCCCAGGCGCCCCAGGCCCGATACCAGCACCTGGGGATCGGCGGCGCCGGGATCCTCCGGCCAACAGGCCGCCAGATCCCGCAGCCGACCCCGGAGGGATTCCCCCTCCTGGGCGCCCGCTTGCAGGGCCTCCAGCAGCCGGGACCGCATTTCCACCAGGGTCAGCCCCGCGAAATGGGCCGTGGCGTAGTTCCCGAGTTCCGTAAGCACGGTCTGGGGGTAGTTCCCGGGATTCTCCACGAGCCGGTGATCCACCTCGCCCTGGCTGCCCACCCATATGGCCACGAGGCGTCCGGGCCCCACCGGAACGAATTCCAGGCGCACCAGACGGCTCCGGGTGAGGGGGAGGGGCAGGGCCAGGCAGACGCCCCCCATCACCTCCGCCAGAGTCCGGCTGGCGTGGCGGGCCCAGGTTTCCGGGTCGAGATCCATGCCATCCAGGGCCGCGGAAAGCCTCCCTTCCATCTCCGGCCCCGGCGGAAGCGCGTTCAGCCAGCGGTCCACATAGTACCGGTAGGCGCGTTCCGTGGGGACGCGCCCCGCCGACGTGTGCGGCTGGGCCACCATGGATTCCTCTTCGAGATCCGACAGGACGCTGCGGATCGTGGCGCTGGACAGCGGCTCCGGGTAGCGTTTCGCCAGCAGCCGCGAACCCACGGGTTCCCCGGCCTCGAGGTAGGTCTCGATGAGGGTGCGCAGCACGGATTCGCCGCGGGGGTTGAGGTGGGGTCGGGCCATGGATGGGTCCCTGCTCGGGATGTCATACTATACGGCACCCCACCCACCCACCTGGAGGTCCCATGCACCCGCTGTTCCCCCGTCTCTCCCTCGCGGCGGTCCTCGCTTTCTCCCTGGCCTGCAACCCGAAGAGCGCGGCGGCCATCCAGGCCGAGGAGGCCGCCAAGGCCGCCGAGGCCAAGGTGGCCCTGCTTGAGCAGCAGCTGGCCGAAGCCAAATCCGGCAAGGCCACCGGCGCGGATGCCGAGACCGTCCAGCACGTCACCAAGTCCCAGGTGAAGGCCCTCGAACGCCAGGTCGCGGACGCCAGGAAGCGGGCCGCGGTGAAGCAGCAGGAAGCCGTCACCCTGGCCCAGGCCCCGGTGGCCAAGGAAGCCCCCAAACCGGTGGTGGTCGAGGTTCCCACGGGCACCAAGCTCGAGATTTCCCTGGCCCGCGAACTGACCACCGAAAAGGATCAGGCCGGCGACCCCTGGGAAGGCACCCTGGCCTCGGATGTGGTCCAGGAGGGCAAGCTGGTCTGGAGCGCGGGCAGCCCCGCCCGGGGCGTCGTCACCCAGAGCGCCGCCGCCGGCCGCCTGAGCAATGGCCAGGGCGCCCTGGGCATCCGGCTCACGGAGATCGCCGGCCTTGGCATTGATGCGGACACCCATGTGGTGGTGGCCACGGCCCGGGGTGAGCGGAACGCCAAGTACATCGGGGGCGGCGCGGCCCTGGGCGCCCTCATCGGCATCCTGTCGGACAAGAAGAACAAGAACGACCACGCCCTGGGTGGCGCGGCCATCGGGGCCGCCGCCGGCACCGCCGCCGCCGCCGGCACCGCCGACACCATCATCCGCATCCCTTCGGGCAAGCCCGTCTCCTTCAGCCTGACGGCGCCGGAAAGGGTGACCCTCAGGAAGTAGCTATCGGCTATCAGCTATCGGCTATCAGGAAACAGAAGCGGGAGGCAGGCCTCCTGCTTCTGTTTTTTTTACTGAGAGCTGAGAGCCGACAGCTGACAGCCCCCTTAAGCCTCCAGCGCCTGCAACCGCTCTGCCTCGAAGGCGGCCCGCAGGGGTTCGATGATGGGCTCGATCTGACCACCCATGAAACTCTCGATCTGATGGATGGTGACGCCCACGCGGTGGTCCGTGACCCGGCCCTGGGGGAAGTTGTAGGTGCGGATCTTTTCGCTGCGGTCGCCGCTACCGACCTGGGACTTGCGCATGGCCGAATGGACCGCGTGGGCTTCGTCCTGGGCTTTCTGGAGCAGGCGGCTGCGCAGCACGGTCATGGCCTTGGCCATGTTCTTGATCTGGCTGCGCTCGTCCTGGCACTGCACGACGGTGTTCGTGGGCAGGTGGGTGAGGCGCACGGCGGAATAAGTGGTGTTCACGCTCTGCCCGCCCTTGCCCCCGGAGCAGAAGGTGTCCACGCGCAGATCCTTCTGGTGGATCTCGACATCCACTTCCTCGGCCTCGGGCATGACGGCCACGGTGCAGGCGGAGGTGTGGATGCGTCCCTGGGTCTCGGTCTTGGGCACGCGCTGGACGCGGTGGACGCCGCTTTCGAAGCGGAACAGCGAGTAGGCGCCCTCGCCCTGGATCTCGGCCACCACTTCCTTCAGGCCGCCCTGTTCCGCCCCGTTCTCGTCCAGCACCGTGACCTTGAAGCCCCGGCGCTCGGCGAAGCGGACGTACATGCGGAAGATCTCCGCGGCGAAGAGCGCCGCCTCCTCGCCGCCCGTGCCGGCGCGGACTTCGAGGATCACGTTCTTGGCGTCGGCGGGATCCTTGGGGATCAGCAGCCGCTTGATCTCCGCCTCGCCCTCCGCGATGGCCTTCTTCAGTCCGGGGATCTCCATCTCGGCCATCTCGCGGAAGTCCGCATCCATGGACTTGTCGCCCAGGATGGACTCGGCCTCGTCCAGCTGCTTCTGGCGCGCGCGCTGGGCCTGGAAGGCCAGGACCACCGGCTCCAGTTCGGCGCGGAGCTTGGATAATTCGCGGAGGCGCCTGGGATCGGAGACCACGGCGGGATCCTGCAGCTGCGCCTCCACTTCCTGGAAGCGGGCTTCGACGGCTTCTAATTGGTCAAGCATGGCCCACCTTTTCGGCTATCTCCAGATTTCGGCGAAGCCGAAATCTGGAGCAGATGAAAAAAAAGACGGGCCGATGACTCGGCCCGTCTTTTGGAACAGTGCAGCTAGGCTTCGGTCGTCGCCGGGGTGGATCCCGTGGCCGTCTCGGGGGCCGTCTCGGGGGCTGCCTCGGCGATGTCCACCGCGGCCTCCTTCTTCGCGTACTTCTTGTTGAACTTCTCCACGCGGCCCTCGGTGTCCATCAGGCGCTGCTTGCCCGTGAAGAACGGATGGCAGAGGGAGCAGATTTCCACGCGCATCTCCTTCTTGGTGGAGCGCGTCATGAATTCGTTGCCGCAGGCGCAGTGAACCTTCACGTCGTGAAGTTCGGGGTGGATCTTGTCCTTCATCGCTTCCTCCTGGGACCGACCGGATGCCCCCAGGAGCGGGGTATCTGCAAGCGGCTTGTCCACGCAAGACAGCCAGTCTACCGCCGGAACCCTTTGGGCTCAAGGGGGATTCCCCCAGCCAGCGAAGCGGGCAGCGCGGAACCCCCGGAGAGAGGAAGCCGCATCCCGGCTCGCCCGGGAGGCGGCGCGGGGGTCCGGGGGTGTGCGCGCAGCGCGGAACCCCCGGAGAGGATTACCCTTGCTCCAGAGGCGTCAGAACCCGGCGCCCGGCGAGGTGGCGCCTGAGGCGGAGGGCCAGCATCACGCTCAGGAGGAGGGTGGCGTTGAAGCTCAGTTCCAGTGGCACCTTCCACCACTCGAACCGGACCCGGCCCAGGACGCCCGCTTCGAGGATGAACATCAGGGCCGTGAATGCCACCGGTTCCAGCAGGGTCTGCCAGAGGGGGCGCGCCTGGCTGTGGCGCTCCAGCAGGTAGCCCGTGAAGGCCCCGTAGAGCAGGCGGGTGGGCTTGAATCCGTAGAGGGTGGTGAAGCCCAGCGGAATCGAAAGCAGGGAGGTGATGAGCACGGCCAAGGCCGTGCGCACCCAGGGGCCCTGGCGCAGCCAATGGCGGCGCACCCAGAAGTAGCCGGCACCCACAGCCAGGCCCTGGGCCGCGGCGAAGGCCATGGCGATGTACCAGCGCCATCCCTCGAACCACATGTGCCCGCCCGTGGCGAGGCCGATGATCATGCCCGCGGCCAGGGCCGTACTGCCGCGGTGGTTGGCATCCTGGCCCTCCCCCACGGCGAGCTCCTCCGCCAGCAGGCTGGGGTGCTCCTTCTCCGACAGCATGGCCGACATGGCCGATTCGGATTCGATGCCCCGGGCCTCGGCCTCATCCAGCAGGTGGGCCTCCAGCTCCCGGATCAGGGTGAGCCGACGCCGCCGCATCAGGCCCTTGAGGCCTGAACCCACCTGGGAGAGATAGGCTTCCAGCGCCCGGGACACAGGTGACCGCTAGGCCCGGGGCCCTACAAAGGCCTGGACCATGTCCACGAACTGGTTCCATTCCTTCTTCTTGGCGGCCAGGAAGGCCGCGCCCGCGGGCTGGAGGGAGTAGTAGCGCCGCTCGCGCCCGTTCTCCTGGGTCTCCCAGTACGAGGCGATGAATTCGGTGGCTTCGAGCTTGTGGAGAGCCGGGTACAGAGCCCCTTCCTTCAGCGTGTATGTCCCGCCGGTGCGCTGCCGGACCGTCTCGATGATCTGATAGCCGTACATGGGCCCCTCGCAGAGGAGAGACAGCAGCAGCAGCGGTGTGCTGCCCTTCAACAGTTCACGATCCACAGGGGCCTCCGGGTTAGGCAAAGGGACAGCTTCAATGTGCCTCGCAAAGCGATGGCCGTCAACCAGCCTTCATGGCCTCCGTCAGCGGAATGCGGCTGGCGCGGCAGGGCCAGCCGCCTCAGCCTCCCTTCATGGCCTCGGTCAACGGGATGCGGCTGGCCCGCCAGGCCGGCAGGAATCCACCCAGCAGCCCCATCACCAGGCTGAAGGCCACGCCCTGGGCCAAGAGGGCGGGCGTAATGGTGAAGGCGAAGCTCACGTCGCTGAAGGTCTCGAAGCTGGTGGTGCCGGTCTGGATGCCATTGGCGAAGAGGGCCAGACCCGATCCAAGGATGCCCCCCGTCAGGCACAGGAAAATGCTCTCCCACTGGAAGCTGGCCAGGATCTCCCGCTGGCGGAAGCCCAGGGCCCGCAGGGTGCCGATCTCCCGGGTGCGCCCGGCCACGGCGGCATACATGGTGTTCATGGCCGCGAAGATGGCGGCGCCGGTGAGGATCAGGGTGATGAGGTTGCCCAGAACCTTGATGGGATCCCCGGCCTTGGTGAGCTCCTTGAAGTAGTCCGTTTCGCGGACCACCTCCAGTTTCAGCCGCTTGTCGTCCTCCACGGCCTTCCCGAATCCCTCCAGCCGTCCGGAATTCTCCAGGCGGGCCAGCATGGCCGAGTAGGATTCCCGCCGGAAGGCCTGCATCACGTCGTTCACGTCGGACCAGACCTCGCTCTCGTAGCTGGCCCCACCGGCATCGAAGGTGCCCACGATCTGCCAATCCCGGCCACCCATGCGAAGGCTCCGCCCCAGTTCCATCCCGGGGAACCGGCCCTGCATCCTGCGGGGGACCACCACCTCACTGAGGCCTGGACGGAACCAGCGGCCCTGCAGCAGCCGGACCTGGGGCCGCAGGGTGATGCCCATCCGCTCGAGTCCCCGCACCGTCACATTGGTGTCCGTGCCGTCCACCATGGGGAAGAGTTTCACCACCACGACCTCGGCGCTGGCCATGGGGCCCCCTTCATTCCGCTTGAGCAGGGGATGGATCTTGAGGATGCGCATGCGGTCCCGCTCGATGGAACTGTTCAACTCGAACCGCGCGTTGGGCCGGAGGACGATGGCCTGATCGCCGCGACCGCTGCTCACGAAGGCCACGGACAATCCCTGGGCGAGGCTCAGCACCACCACGAAGATGCCCACCACCAGGGCGATGGCGGCGGCGGTGCTGAGGCTCGACAGCTTGCGCTGCCAAAGGGAGCGGAGGTTGTAGCTCAGCGGCACCGGATAGGCCACCAGGGCCCACACCAGCCAGGCCAGGTACGCCGCGAAGGGCAGGATGATCAGCAGTCCAAGGATCATCCGACCGCCTTCAGGCCATCCGTGATGGGGCGTCGCGTGGCGGCATAGGCCGGGATGAAGGTGGCCAGCATGCCAATGGCCAGAGCGCCCGCCAGGCAGGCGAAGACCGTGTGCGGAAGGATGGCGAAATCCGCGAAGAAGGGCATGGCCGCGCCCAGGGAGCCCCGGATGCCCCCCGCGGCGAGGTGGGCCAGCATCACGCCGAAGAGCCCGCCCGCGCCCACCAGAAGCACGCCTTCCGACAGCAGCAGGACCAGCACGCGCCCGGCGGAGAAACCCATGGCGCGGAACACGGCGATCTCCGTGGCGCGCTCGCGGATGGCCGTGGCCATGGTGTTGCCGGTGACGATGACGATGGCCACCACCACCGCGGCCGTGATGCCCTGGATGATGGCGCCGATGTTGCCGAGCATCCTCACGAAGCTGAGGTTGAAGGCGTTCTCGGTCTCCGTCAGCGTTTCGTAGGCGCTGTTGGCGAAGTGCCGGTCCACCCGCTCGATGAGGCGCGGGATGTCCTCCGACCGCCGGGTCCGCGCCCAGAACGATCCCACCAGCCCCTTCATGCGCGGCACGCCCTCTTCCAGCACCTTGTAGTGGAAGTGCAGCACATTCTCGTCCGAAGGTTTGGGGCTCCGGAAGATCAGGCGGATGGTGAGGCGGGGACTGATGGGGAAGATCGTGCCGGTCAGCGGAACCACATCGCCCACCTTCCATCCATTCTTCTTCGCCAGGCTCTCGCCCACGATGCATCCGGCACCGTCCCGCAGGTAGTCCTTGATCTGGGCCTCCGTGATGCCGGAGATTCCGAACTCTTCGCGGAAGGTTTGGAACAGCGTGGTCTCGTCGCTGGCGAAGTTCGCGAAGAAGTTGCGGGGATCCTGGTAGTAGCCGCCGAACCACTGGATGGCGCAGACCGTTTCCACTTCCGGCTGCTGGCGGAGGTAGGCTTCGTAGCTGCGGGGCAGCATCTGCGTGAGGCCGCTCTTGTGCCGCACCACCAGCCGGTTGCTGGAATTGGGATTATTGGTCACGGCGTCCAGCGTCGTGAGCAGGCTCTGAAGCACCGCCACGGTGAACACCGACAGGACGAGGCTGCCCACGATGAGCAGGGTGCGCCGCTTGGAGCGCATCAGGCTCTTCCAGATGAGCGCCAGCCAGCGCATCTCAGCGCCCCCGATCCGTCATCGGTTCACCTCGACCGTGCGATCGAACACGCCCTTTTCCAGATGGATCTGGTGACGGGCGTGATGAGCAGCCTTCGGGTCGTGGGTGACCATGACGATGGTCTTGCCGAGTTCCGTGTTGAGGCGTTCCATCAGGGCCAGCACCTCTTCGGCGTTTTTCGCATCCAGGGCGCCCGTGGGCTCGTCCGCCACCAGCAGGTCGGGGTCCGTGACGATGGCCCGGGCGATGGCCACGCGTTGTTCCTGGCCGCCACTCAGCTGCCGGGGGTAGCTCCACATCTGGTCCGCCAGGTTCACCAGAGCCAGGGCTTGTCCGACCCGCTCCCGGCGCTCGCGGCGCCCTGCCCCCGTGAGCAGCAGGGGCAGCTCCACGTTCTCGAAGGCGTTCAGCACGGGCACCAGATTGTAGTTCTGGAAGATGAAGCCCACATGGGCATTGCGCCACGACGCGAGCTCGTCGTCGTCGAGACCGTTCAGCTCGTGGCCGCACACTTCGAGCGAACCGCCCGTGGGCCGGTCAATGCCCGCGATGAGGTTCAGCAGGGTGGTCTTGCCGCTGCCGGAGGGCCCCATCAGGGCGATGTAGCTGCCCGCCGGAATCTCGATGTCTATGCCCTGGAGCACGGGAATCTCCTGAGCCCCGCGCCAATAGCTCTTGGCCACGTCGCGCAGGGTGATGATGGGCTCGCCCCCGCCCAGATCGAAGCGGTCCGCGGTCATCCCTTGACCTTCACCCTGGCGCCGGGCTTCAGCGATTCCGGCGGGGCCACGATCAGCTTCGCGTCCTTCGGCAAGCCGCTCACCTCCAGGCCGATGGGATTCTCCGCGAGAACGGTCAGGGATTTCTGCACCGCCACATCGCCCTCCACCACCCAGGCGTAGGCCTTGCCGCCCTGCTTCTTCACCTGCTCCCGGCCCAGCACCACCACATCCTGGGGGTAGGGATCGCCCAGGAAGGTGACCTTGGCGCCCATGTCCGGCACCAGCAGCGGGTCCTTTTCCACCAGGGCCACGCGCACGATGACGACGGCCTTCTGGCGGTTGGAGCTGGGGTAGATCTCCCGCAGCCGGCCCTTCAGAACCGCATGCGCCCCCTGTCCGTCCAGAGCGTCCACCCGGATCTCGGCCGGCATGCCGCGCTTGAGCCGGGCGATGGAGGCCTCGTTCACCTCCACCTCCACCTCCAGTGTGTCCAGGTCGGCCATGACGAGGATCGCGTTGATGGCATTGGCTCCGCCCGCGCTGCCGGGGGCGACGGTCTCCCCCACCTCGGACAATTTCTGCGTGACGACGCCGCTGAAGGGCGCCTTCAACGCCATGCTCTCCAGCAGCGCGTTCTGGTAGGCCAACTGGGCTTCCAGCGTGAGTTTCTGGCTCCTGAGCTTGTCCACGGTGGCCGCATCCTGGATGCCCTGGGCCTGCAGCTTCGCCGCGCGATCGAGATCCACGGCCGCCTGGTCCAGCTGAGCCTTCACCTGGTCCCGGGCGGCGGCCAGATCCGGCGATTCCAGGCGGGCCAGGATCTGGCCCCTGACGACGCGGCTGCCCTCCTGCACACCCAGCCAGCTCACCCGGCCCAGAACCTTGCTGGACAGCGTGGCCCGGGTTCGCGCGACCAGGTACCCCGAGGCCGTCACCAGCGGATTCCGCTCTCCGGCCTTGAAGACTGTGGGCGAGGAAACGGACACCGGGGTGGGCGCCCCCTTGGCCGCCAGCAGGGCGCCGAGCGCCACCACGCCGATCCCGGCGAGGATCACCCAGCCCCAGGGAAACCGTTTCCGGATCACGGCGGGTTTGCGGGCGGGGGACTCGCTCATGCGCGATGCTCCAAATATCCAGGAATGACAGGCTATCCGGGGATCAGGGGCAGCGGAAGGTTTTCGGCGTGGCCCGGAACAGGGGCGCCAGTCCCCAGGCCAGCAGGACCATGGGGACCGGGACCACCAGCAACCAGGCCATGCCGGCGTGCCAGAGGCTGGTCCAGAACAGGCCCAGCGCGGCCCAGGCATCCGCCTGGAGCGCCCCCTGGATCACGGCCAAGGAAAGCGGCAGGTGCGGCGCTCCGAAGATCCATTCACCCAGGCGGATGAAGGGGATGAGCAGCGCCAGCTGCAGGGGGTAGGCCAGGTAGTTGGCCAGCTGCATGGCGGGCTGGTTCAGGCGGAAGGCCATGGCGGCCCCCGCGCAAAGTGCCGTGGAGGTGCCGAACAGGGGGATGATCCCCAGGGCCAGTCCCGCCGCCAGGCTCCAGGCCAGACCCTCCGGGCTGAGCCCATGCCGCAGCAGTCCGAGCAGGGGGTTCCAGACCCGGTTCCGGAGCCAGCCCATCAGGATCTGGCTGAGGCCGGATAGGGCCGGATATCGCGCACGATGCGCACCCAGCTCAGCGCCTTCAGCGCGTAGTAGGTCGGATCGAACTCCCACCAGCGAATGCCCTGGCGGCAGCTGGCCTGGCAGTGATGATGATTGTTGTGCCAGCCTTCGCCCAGGGTGATGAGGGCCAGGACGAAGTTGTTGCGGCTCTGATCACCGGTCTCGAAGCGCCGCGTGCCCCAGACATGGGTGAGCGAGTTGATGCAGAAGGTCCCGTGCCAGAGCAGCACCGTGGAGATGACGAAGCCCCAGACCAGGGCTTCCCAGGCCCCGATGCCCGTCCACGCCCCGAAGGCGAAGGTGGCCGTGCCCAGCAGCCAGGGACAGATCCAGTGGTAGGTGTTCAGGAAGCGCAGCTCGGGATACTTGGCGAAATCCTCGATGGTCCTGGTGTCGTAATGATCGTGGGCATCCGAAAGGATCCACCCCATGTGGGACCACCAGAAGCCGTCCACCACGGGCGAGTGCAGATCCTGCGGGGTATCCGAGAACCGGTGGTGGTGCCGGTGGTGCGCCGCCCACCAGAGCACGCCCTTCTGGGCCGAAGTCTGTGCCACGAAGGCCAGCGCGAATTGGGGGACGCGCCCGAGCTTGTAGCTGCGGTGGCTGAAGTAGCGGTGGTAGCCCGCCGTCACCGCGAACATGCGCACCAGGTACATCACCGCGCACAGCAGCACCAGCTTCCAGGAAAAGGCCAGCCAGACCGCCGCCAGGCAGGCCAGGTGCAGCAGCACGAAGGAGACCGAGGTGACCGTGACCGAGAAGGGCTTGCGCATGGACCACCCTGGGTGAAGGAATCCAGGGTACCCCAGGGGCCGGCGCCCCGGCCCTATGTGCTCAGAAATTCACGGGGAGGTCACCCGGCCCCATTCCTGGGCACACCCAGCCTTCCGCCGCCACGCGGGACGCTGAAGGCTCTGCGCCGCCGAGGCTCCGTCTGAGGGAGGCGCGTCTCGGGCGATGCACTCGCTGGTTCGACCCCAGGATCATCAACAAAGGCAGGGGGCCGGATGGCAAGTCGCACCGTGCCCAGTTCACCAAGAAGGCGTTCCAGCGGGTCTGCGCCAAGCTGGGGCTCGGCAATGTGACCCATTACCGTCTGCGGGCGACTTGCATCTCTACATGCCGAGGCGGGCACACCCATCACGGAAATCCAGGGGATGCTGGGGCACCTCAGCGTTCAGACGACCATGATTTACGTGGAGACCAGCCCGGACGCTAAGCGGAAGGCACAGGAGGCGTTGAGTCTACGGCTTGGGTTCGCGGTGAAGCCGAACACCCCCGCGGCTACCAGTTACTCGCCATACACGTCTCGTTTGAACTCGGGTGGGGTTCAGCCCTGCCTGAGTCCTTGGAGCGCCTCCAGGGGGTCCAGTGTGAGTCTTTGGGGGACTTGATAGCGAGAATACAAACTCTCGGAGGGCGTTGAAGAAGCGATGCTTGCCGAGTCGAACAGGTTGATTCGACACGGGTGATCTCCATTGAGCCCCTAATTAGCGCACCCAATAGCGATACGATGGGTCACAATGCAAGCAGTTCCATTAAGCCTTTGTATCGTCCCCAGGGAGGATCCAGCGATGAATGTTGAACGCTTGCATGCCATAGCCTCGGCTCTGAGGGCGGACATAGAGAAGACCGACCTCATGGCAAATATGCAGAAGCTGATCTCTGGTCTTCAGAATCAAGTAAGCCAACCTGGTCAGCCGCAATTTCAGCAACAGGTCGGACAAGCACTGGTGGACCTTCAAACCTCGCTCACCAAGTCCGAGGTACACCTTTTCAGCCCCGCATGGCGACAGGTTATGGAGGAACTTGGGGCTTCAACGATATTGGGCACGAGCTTAGAAGAGCAGGTTAAGGAAATTTTTGCTCGTAACCAGATAACCCCATCGGTCGCTTTGCAAGACCTACAACGAATACACTCTGAGCTTCAGAGTCTTGTGACCTCGCTCGATCAACTGCTTTCCTCATTCCGGCAGCTCCATATAGGTGAAGATGAATTAGAAAAGGGAGAAAGTGAGGTCGGTGTTCTTATTCCACGAGGGTTCGTTAAGAACCAACTTGGCGAATTTTCAGATGAGCTCAAAGAGCTAAATCAAATTTTTGGTGTTTTTTCTGAATTAACAATAGGGAGTCGACCTGGTTTTCAGATAAAAACGATATCCTCATCGGATCTTACCGTTTACATTATGACCCCCCCAGCAGTAGCTGCATCAATTGCGGTTGCAGTGGGATGGATCATTGCAACTTATAAAAATTTATTGGAAATTCGGAAGCTCCAAGGCGACCTTGCAAAGCAGGGGTTAGACAAAAAGGAACTAAAGGGGATTGAAGACCACTCCAATAAAGTAATGTCAAAAGGTATTGATTTGCTCGTCCTAGAACTGCTAGCTGAAGCTCATAAGGGGCTTGATTCAGGAAGAAAAAATGAACTGAGTGTTGAATTAAAATATTCACTCACGAAACTAGCGAATCGTGTTGATCGTGGTTTCAATATCGAAGTAAGAATGAGTGCGCCTGAAAGCCCTGAATCAGAAAACGAGCAAGAACCTGCTGAATTGTCTGAAAAAGCAGTTGAGCACTTTGATAAAATCAAAGCAGCCTCCAAGAACCTTCAGTTTCTGAAGCTAGTCGGGGAGCCAATCCTCAGTCTTTCAGAAGAGAAGACAGCCAAGAATAAGAAGGCTGAGTGAACTCAGCTGACCGCAGCGTGACCTTCCATCCACCTAGATGTAAGATTAGATCGCCCCCCAATTACCCCATAAAGTAAGGAATGACGCGGCTAATGGACCCGCAAGGGTTGTGTCCATGTTGTGCCCTTGGGGGCGGGAATGCGTAAAATTGAGGTCCACCTGTGGGTGCTGCGTATTCTTTGGCAGGATAGTGAAAGCCCCCAAAACCATTGGGTTTCAGGGGCTTATTGGTGTACCCGACTGGGGTCGAACCAGCGACCTTTGGCTTCGGAGGCCAACGCTCTATCCAGCTGAGCTACGGGTACTGCGGTCTTCCATCATGGCTTCGAACGGGTTTGGGTTCAAGGTCGGCCTCCGGCCAACGCTCCTCCGCCTGACGGACAGCGCCCCGCGCTGTCCTCCCGCTCCTCGCTTCGCTCGCTCGCGGAGGCGGAGCCTCCCAGCTGAGCTACGGGTACTGCGGTCTTTCATCATGGCTTCGAACGGTGTTTTGTTCAAGGTCGAGGCCCGGCCAACGCTCCTCCGCCTGACGGACAGCGCCCCGCGCTGTCCTCCCGCTCCTCGCTTCGCTCGCTCGCGGAGTCGGAGCCTCCCGCCTGACGGACAGCGCCCCGCGCTGTCCTCCCGCTCCTCGCTTCGCTCGCTCGCGGAGTCGGAGCCTCC
>JAUXSE010000006.1 GCA_030681515.1 Geothrix sp.
TAATCGACGCTGAAGGGTTCCTTCACCTTGCAGTCCTTGATGAGGTTGTTGAAGGAAACGCCGCCCTTGAAATTTTGCAGCCGGTTGATGACCGCATAGCCGCCGTTATCGCAGACGACCACGATCAACTTGTGGCCGGCAAGTACCGAGGAATAGATGTCCGAGTTCATCATCATGTAGGCGCCGTCACCCACCATCACGAAGGTCTCGCGCGTGGGATCGGCCATGGCCGCACCCCAGCCGCCGGCAATCTCGTAGCCCATGCAGGAGAAGCCGAATTCAACGTCGAAGCTGTTCGCTGACTTGACCCGCCAGTTCTTCATCATCTCGCCGGGAAGTCCGCCGGACGCGGTAATTGCATAATCGCGTGTCCCCGCCTTGGCATTCACCACGCCCACGATCTGCGCATAGGTGGGCACCGGCGAATTGGTGGGTTTCTGGAACCCGTCCAACATCTCGTCCCACGTGGCAAACTCGGCGCGGGCCTTTGCCATCCATTTCGCGTCAGCCTTCCAGCCCGCAAGCGCCGCAGCCAGCTCGTCAACTGCCTCCTTCGCATCTCCCACCACGGCGAGAGCCTGATGCTTGGTTGCATCCCACCGCGCCGCATTGATCGAAATGAATTTCGCCTCCGGCTTGAAACAGGTCCACGAGCCCGTCGTGAAATCCATGAGCCGGGTGCCGATGGCAATGACGAGGTCGGCCTCCGCCGCCAACGCATTCGCCGATGTCGAACCGACAATGCCGATGGCGCCCGCATAGGCGCCATGCGTGTGAATGACCGTCCCCTTCCCCGCGATGGTTTCGGTGATCGGAATGCCATGCGCCAGGGCAAATTTGGCAACACTTTCCTCCGCCCCCGAATAACGCACGCCACCGCCGGAAATGATCAACGGGCGCTTGGAATTTTTGAGAAGCTCAACCGCCTTCTTCACGCTGTTGCGGTCGGGTCGCGGGCGCGGCACCTCATGCAGGGTGGGCGCGAAGAAAGCTTCCGGATAGTCACAGACATATTCCTGAATGTCCTGCGGCAGGGCAATAAAAGCCGGCCCGCAATCGGCGGGATCAAGCATCGTCGCCACCGCTTGCGGCAGGGACGAGATGATTTGCTCGGGATGCACGATGCGGTCCCAGTAACGCGTGACCGCCTTGAACGCGTCATTCACATTCACGGTGGGATCGCCGTAATGCTCGACCTGCTGCATCACGGGATCAGGCCGGCGGTTCACAAATGTATCCCCGGACAGGATCAGGATGGGCAGGCGATTGGTATGGGCCACCGCGGCCGCCGTTATCATGTTAAGCGCCCCCGGACCTATCGACGATGTGGCAACCATGATCTGGCGGCGGCGCTTGGCCTTGGCAAAGCCGATGGCCGCAAGCGCCATGGATTGCTCGTTCTGGCCGCGCCACGTGGGAAGAACATCCTTGACCGCTTCCAGCGCTTCCGCCAGGCAGGTCACATTGCCATGGCCAAAGATGGCGAAGACCCCGGGAAATAATGGAACCTTCACGCCATCCACCATGGTGAACTGGTTGCAAAGATAACGCACAAGGGCCTGCGCCATTGTCAAGCGGACAGTCGACATTCCGGTTCCTCCCAAATCTTTATGATCTCGCGGTTTTTTCCCACCCTAGCATGGCCGGCGAAAAGGTCTAACTCAGCGCTTTGACGGAAGGGTCTCCGCCATCGCCTGACGCAGGCTGTGCACCTGATCCAGGAGATCGAGGATTATGCCGATCCCCTCGTTGTTGACGCCCATGTCCTGTTTCAACTCCCGGATCAGGTTTGCCCGCGCCAGATCGATCTCG
>JAUXSE010000037.1 GCA_030681515.1 Geothrix sp.
GTGCCCCCAAAACCCGTGTAGGGAGGATGCCCGTTTCGGGGCAGCGCCTACGGACACAAACTGGTTGGGTCCTTACTGTGACTCACCAAGCAAGCGCCCGCTCAAGTACACGAGCGTATGATTCCAGCAACCGTTGCAAACCACCCGGCCTATCGGTTGACGCAAAGCATCTCCTATAAGGGACCAGAGCGCGGATCAACGCCCACCTGAATCGGCCATAACGCATTTCCCCTTCTGGACGATATGGTCGCTAAACTCAGATGAAACTGCCACTAAGGTCCGTCCGATCTCTGGGAGGACCAGAATTCAAGGGCTCTTCTCATGGACCTTTGCTCCCTCACCGAGTCAGACATCTGCGATCAGTTCATCACCCCGGCCATCCAGGCGGCCGGGTGGGATGCGACGACCCAGGTTCGCCGGGAGGTGACCTATACGGCAGGCCGTATCTGGGTTCACGGCCGCTTGGCGTCCCGAACCAAGAAGCGCAAGCGGGCTGATTATGTCCTGTACTACCGGGCGGGGATTCCACTGGCGGTCATCGAGGCCAAGCGCTTCGAGGAATTCACACCCGAAACCGCCTGGTGGGAGAACCGCACGGAAAGCGAACAATCCTGGTGCGTGCCCATCGAGGACATCCGGGCTCGTGGCTACAACCTGGATATCAAGAACCCCAACGTCCCCGAGTTGACGCACGAAGATCCAGATGTACTGTTGGAGCGCTACGAGCAGGCCCGGGCCCAGACGGCCGCCATCCGGGAAGAGCTGAAAGCCGCGCTGGCCGCGTGCCTGCTGCGGGAAGAATCAGGAGTCGAGGAATGAGCATTCTTTCCTTGGATGACCTCCTTACCCGCCTTCAGAACGAGGACGAAAGCCTCCAGATCGAGGCCAAGCGCGGGTCCCACATCGACAAGAGCATCCTTTCGACCATCGTGGCCTTCGCCAATGAGCCCGGCCTTGGGGGCGGGTATCTGATCCTCGGCGCCGAGGCCGAGGGAACGCCCCTCTTCCCGGGCCTGAAGGAATACCGGTTCGTCGGTGTCGCCGATCCGGACAAGCTCCAGTCCGATCTGGCCACCCAGTGCCGGGATGCCCTGGTACCGCCGGTGCGCCCGGATATTCGAACCTATTCGAAAGATGGCAAGCCCTTCCTGGTCATCTTCGTGCCTGAGGCACAGCCCCAGGAGAAGCCCGTCCACATCAAGTCCCAGGGCCTTCCCAGGGGCGCCTATCGCCGGATCGCGGCCACGGATCAAAGTTGCACAGAAGATGATCTGGAAGTGTTCTACCAGGGGCGGGCCCACACCACCTTCGACGAGACCGCCATCACCGGCACGACCCTGGAGGATGTGGATCCGTCGGCTGTGGCCGCCTATCGCCGGGACCGCGCCAACCTCAATCCCCAAGCCAGCGAGCTGGCCTACAACGACGACGACCTGCTGCAGGCCTTGGCCGCCACCACCCGGAAGAACGGGGAGACCTGCCTGACCCTGGCGGGTCTGCTTCTGTTCGGCAAGGAGGCCGCCCAGCGGCGGCACATGCCCATGGCCCGGGTGGACTACATCGTGGTGCCCGGCCAGGAATGGGTGCCCGACCCTGAGAACCGCTACCAGGGCCTGGAGATGCGCGGCTCCCTGCTCACCCTCGTGCCCCGGGTGCTCAGCCAGGTGCTGGCGGATATCAAGAAAGTGCCCAGCCTGCGGGGGAGCGAACTGCACCGAACTGAGACCCCCATCGTGCCCGCCACCGTCCTGCGCGAAGCCATCGTCAACGCCGTGATGCACCGCAGCTACAAAACCCGCAGCCCCATCCAGATCATCCGCTACACCAACCGCATCGAGTTCCGGAATCCCGGCTACTCCCTGATGGCCGACGAGCGCCTGGGTGAGCCCGGTTCCATCAGTCGGAACGAAAAGATCGCCGCCGTGCTGCACGAAGTCGGCCTCGCCGAGACCAAAGGCACCGGCATCCGCACCATGCGCAAGCTGATGAAGGATGCCCAGCTCACGCCGCCCACCTTCGAATCCGACCGTGAACGCGATGCCTTCCTGGCGCTGCTGCTCCTGCACCACTTCCTTGGCGCGGAGGACTTGGCTTGGCTCAAGCAGTTCGAGGCCCTGCACCTGGACGAAAGCGATTCCATGGCCCTGCTGTACCTGCGGGAGGTGGGGGCCATCGACAATGCCGTCTACCGCTCCCTTTCCGGCCTGGACACCCTGAAGGCCAGCGCCAGGCTCCGCCATTTGCGGGATCTGGGCCTCCTTGAACAGAAGGAAAAGGGCCGGGCCGCCTACTATGTGGCAGCAGGCCCCATGGCCCTTGCCGTCCAGCCGGAAGCCGCCTCCCTATCCGACATGTCGCCATCCTTAAGCGATATGTCCAGCCCCGTAAGCGATATGTCTTCCGCCTTATGCGACATGCCGGAGGGCATGTCCGACATGCTGGAGGTGCTTCCCGAACCCCTCAGGCGCCGGGTCCAGATCCTGGGCAAGCGCACTCAGCCCGAAGTGCTGCGGGGTCTGGTTTTGGACCTTTGCGCCTGGCGGGATCTGGAAGTCCAGGATCTGGTCCGGCTGCTGGGGAAAGGCCAGGCCCACCTGAGGGAACGGATCCTGTATCCCCTGATTGCCGAGGGGCGTCTCGTCTACCGCTACCCCGAAAGCCCCCGCAGCCCCCGCCAAGCCTACCGCACAGCCCCCGCTGCCCCGAAGGATGGCGAATGACCCCCCACGACCTCCTGGCGAACTTCGAGGTCCTGGCGGAAGTGCTGGTCCATCTGGGGGCCTGAGCCCCTCCCGGCCCCGCCGAGGCTCAAAAGCGAAGAGGGCACCGTTTCCGGTGCCCCCAAAACCCGTGTAGGGAGGATGCCCGTTTCGGGGCAGCGCCTACGGACACAAACTGGTTGGGTCCTTACTGTGACTCACCAAGCAAGCGCCCGCTCAAGTACACGAGCGT
>JAUXSE010000004.1 GCA_030681515.1 Geothrix sp.
CCAGTCGATGGTGACAGTCTTCTTCACCGTGTCCACCAACTCGCGCGCGATCTTGACCCGCGTCGGTTCGCCCAGCACTTTGACCGCGCTGTCGTTGACTTCCAGCGCGTCGTAGAAGGCGAGCTCGTCCTCGGTCAGCTCGAGCGCCTCGCCGCGCGCGTTGGCGGCGCGCATGTCTTTCGCGAGCTGGATCAGCTCCTCGATCACCTGCGCTGCTTCGATGGCCCGGTTCTGGTAGCGGCGGATCGTCTGCTCGAGCATGTCGGCGAACGACTTCGCCTGGACGACGTTGCGCTTTCCCCTTGCCTTGATCTCGCCCTTGAGCAGTTTCTGCAGCAGCTCGACGGCGAGGTTGCGCTGGGGCATGCCGCGCACCTCGCTCAGGAATTCGTCCGACAGGATCGAGATGTCGGGCTTCTTGAGACCGGCGGCGGCAAAGATGTCCACGACCTCGTCGGAGACGACCGCCCGGGAGATGATCTGCCGTATGGCGAGGTCCAGTTCCTCGTCCGTCTTGCGTTCGCCGGGTATGCTTTTGGCGAGAACAGCACGCACCGCCTGGAAGAAGCCCACGTCGTCTCGAATGCGTAGCGCCTCTGCATGCGGTACCGCGAGAGCGAAGCCTTGGGAAAGCTCCGTAACGGCGCGCAGCAGCCGTGCCTTGCCGTCTGCCTGGGCGAGGATGTGCGGCTGCCAGTCGAGCGGGTCCGACGCCGATCCGGTCATCACCACCTTCAGCGCGCCATGCTCGTCATCCTCGCCGTGCCACGCCGGACGCAACGCGACCAATTCGCGGTACAGCGCGACGGCAATGCGGCGGCTCATCACCACCACCATCGCCTTGCCATCCATCGTCGCGAGTCGGCTCTCGAAGTGCTCCACCAGATCGCGGGCCACGAGCTTGACGCGGTTCTCGGAGCCGACCACTGCTTCGAGCTGCGCCCACCGGCTCTTGAGCTTTTCCCTGCGCTCGACTTCTTCGCCTTCGGTCGCCTCCTCGAACTCGGGGTCGATCTTCGGCCGTTCCGATTCCTTCAGCTCCAGCTTCGCCAGCCGGCTCTCGTAGTAGATCGGCACCGTGGCGCCATCGACGACGGCACGCTGAATGTCGTAGACGCTGATGTAGTCGCCGAACACGGCGCGCGTGTTGGCGTCGGTCTTCTCGATCGGCGCAACGTCTCTTCCACCGCCACATTCACCGCATGGAACTGGTGGTAGCCCGCCATCTTCTTGACCAGCTTGCCA
>JAUXSE010000057.1 GCA_030681515.1 Geothrix sp.
CAGCTTCGGGATGGGAAAACTACCATTATCAACTCTATTTTCCGGTATCATGGCCTACCTCCTGTCCTCGTTTTTCAAAAACAAGTAACAGAGTCAGGCGCATTTGTCAATCATTTATTTTACTATGTATCGTTGTAGGGTTATCATAAAGGCAAATTCTCAACATACAGTTTGAAGATGGTTGACTCGAATCTCAAGGGTAGAATGGGTGTTTTTGCGTGGGTTCGAGAGCGGAAAAGAAAAAACGTATTTGGAATATCGACTTACAAGATATTAGGAGATAAATGTAACGTAAGTAATCTTGCAGATAAAGTCGTTCCAGGTTTGATTTTTATCCCGAAGAAAAAAGACGCTGTTGAAGGAACAGGCATTGTATTTTATGTTCTGAAGGGCAGCAAGGGAAAGGATTACGAGAAAGCTGTAAAAGCGATTATGGCAATTTGTTCACTGAAGTGACTATATTGACCGGTAGACCATGTAGCGGGGGTACATTCTCCCTTGGACCCAAACCGCCCACGGGTGGTAAAAGGTTTATCTGATCATGGATGCTGACAAGGTAGGGCTTCCTGTCCCGCTGTAAACGATCCTTCTGCCGGGAATAGACGTAAGGCAATACATAAAGGGGTGAATGACGTCATGACGGAAAGAGGTAGAGAATGAAAAAGAAGGTAGCTGGGACTATCACGGGCATAGCCGACGTGGAAGCCGCTGCGAGCTCCGCTGATGCCGATTTTCCGGGAGATGGGATCGTATTACGAGAAAAGACGAAAGGGGGACGCCGATGACTGAAAGCGAAGGCATGAACCAATGGAAGCAACGCATGGACGGGCAAGTCCACGCCACAGCGGATGCGAAAGCTGTTCCTGACCACATGAAGGATAAGATAGACAACGCCCAGGAAGCGGAAGCCGATCCTGACCGCCACGTCATGGAAGAAGCGACCCTGGCAACGGTGGCAAAGGGCGGGCCTGATGATCCCTTCAACGAAACCTTTTTACAAGCCTTCACTCAAGGGACGCTGACCTTCAGCCGGTCCGACCTGGGAGCGATCGGGAAAGCAATCCATGAAACTGTTCTGCAACGGGTCGTTGCTGACGAGGTCCTTCTTCGGGACAAGTTGCACTCTGCTGGCGCAACTGTTGAGGACGAGGTTCTGAAGGGCATCCTGGACGGATCAAAGGCCGTGGACGTTGCTGTCGCCCGCTCCTATATCGAAAAGCTGCACAACCTGGACGTCTATCGTCTTGCTGATAATATCGGACGAGACTATCTGAAGGGGATTGAAAGGGCGAAGCAGGAAGGGCGAGAAGTGGAACCCGCCTTCGGTGATTTGTTGAAATTCATTTCCGATCCCGGAATCGGGAAGAGGCTACTGCGGGCCTATCCTGTCGAGAAGGACGCCGCCGCTGACGTCCTGGACATTCTTAACGCCCGCCGCGCTGACGGTCGGGCCTGGCTGGGCCTGGACTGTGGCTTCAATCATCTGAACGAGGTCTTGAACGGACTGACGGAAGGGGTCGTCATCCTGGCCGGCGCGCCGTCCTGTGGAAAAACCACGCTGGCGAAGCAAATCGCGGACCACGTCGCGGAAGTCGAAAAGATCCCTGTCCTGTTTTATTCCTTTGAACAATCCGCCGAAGAACTGCGGATCAAGTCGCTGGCGCGCCTGTCTTCTGTGGATTCAAGGCGAATATGGAAGGGGCGATCTGCTGACTCCGAATGGTCAGCGGTCGAAAAGGCCGCTGAAGACTATCGCCAGGGTCCGGGGCCTTATCTGACGATCATCGAGGCCGGACGGAAGGACACGGTCGAGGCGATCCGCGCCGCCGCGCTCATGGCAAAACGGAAGGCCGGGGACAAGAAGGTCCTACTGATCCTGGACTATCTGCAAATCATCCCAGCCTGGAAGGACGCGCCAGAATCGCTGCGAGAAAGAATAGACTGGAATCTGACCGAACTTCGCCGCCTGTCGCGGGACATCAAATCGCCCGTCCTGGTCATATCATCCATGACCCGGGAAACATACAAGGGAACGGAAAAAGAAAAGAAGAAAAAGCCGCCCACGTTGACCTCCATGAAGGAATCCGGGGGGATTGAGTATAGCGCGGACGTGGTCATCTGCCTATGGCGGGACAAGGAAGAATCCGAACGCCTGACGATAAAATATGAACAACGGAAGACGGACAGAATCGAAGCACACGTCCTGAAGAACCGAAACGGGGAAACATCGAAGGTCAAGATGAACTTCACAAAAGCCTGGGCACGGTTTGACAGTATAGAAAAGGTCGAGTTGGGATATGACGCCGACGGGGAATGACGGAAAAAAGGAATGACGGAAAGGGTACAATGAGGGATATCCTGGATAATATAACCTGGAGACCACAATGAAAAAATCAATAGGTGCAGAAACGATCATATACCCCACCCCGGTCCTGGTTGTGGGAACGTATAACGCCGAGGGCGAGCCGAATGTTATGACCGCAGCCTGGGGAGGAATCTGCTGTTCCAGTCCACCCTGTGTGGCCATTGCCTTGAGAAAAGCCACATACACCTATGGCAACATCGTCCAGCAGGGAGCCTTTACGATCAATATCCCCTCCGAGAAACATGCCCGATGTGCTGATTATTTCGGTATCGTATCGGGGAAAAGGGTCGATAAGTTCGATGTGTCGGGCCTAACTCCTGTCAAGAGTGCCCTGGTCAACGCCCCTTACATCGAGGAATTTCCCTTCGCCCTTGAGTGCAAGCTGATTCATCAGATCGAGATTGGATTGCATACCCAGTTTATCGGTGAAATTCTGGACATCAAAGCCGAGGAAGGGGTACTGGACGAAAAGGGGAAGCTGGATATTGAGAAGGTGCGGCCCATCTTCTATGCTCCGGGAGCCAATACTTACTATCGAATGGGTGAATTCCTTGGAGAGGCGTTCTCCATAGGGCAGGAAGTGAAAAAGAACTAATAGGAAAACGGTATGCTGAAGTGAAGGAAATGGCTCTGTCAGGGTAGCCGGGGGATTTCTCCCCCGGCCCCTACCCACGGTAATCTGGATAAACCGGTCTACTCGACTCAATAATCTCCCTGAGGCATTGCGGGCATCTCCGGTTTCTTCTCAGGTTTGTCTGCAACCATACACTGGGTCGTCAGCATGAGAGAGGCGACACTCGCTGCGTTTTGCAGGGCAAACCGGGTTACTTTCGTCGGATCGATGACTCCGGCGGCGATCATGTCTTCATAAGAATCGGTCCGGGCATTGAATCCGAAGGACCCCTTCTTCGCCTTGACCTTCTCCACGACGATGCTGCCTTCCATACCGGCATTGTTGGCGATCATCTTGAGAGGTTCCTCCATGGCCTTTTTCACGATCCGGACGCCGACCTCCTCGTCGCCCTCCAGTTTCATCTTGTCCAGCGCGGGAAGTGCCCGCAGATACGCAACGCCGCCACCGGGAACGATCCCTTCTTCAACAGCCGCACGGGTCGCGTGGAGGGCATCCTCAACGCGAGCCTTCTTCTCTTTCATCTCTGTTTCGGTTGCGGCACCGACCTTGATTACCGCCACGCCGCCGACCAGTTTGGCCAGCCTTTCCTGGAGTTTCTCGCGGTCGTAATCGGAAGTTGTCTCCTCAACCTGGGCACGGATCTGCTTCACACGGCCTTGAATGGAGACATGGGAACCAGCCCCGTCGATGATCGTTGTATTGTCTTTGTCGATATTGATCCGCTTGGCGCGACCGAGGTCTTCGATCTTCGTGTTCTCCAGTTTCAATCCCATGTCCTCGGATATCATCTTGCCACCCGTGAGGATGGCGATGTCTTCGAGCATGGCCTTCCTTCGGTCGCCGAAGCCCGGAGCCTTGACGGCTGCCACATGGAGGGTGCCGCGAATCTTGTTGACTACAAGGGTCGCCAGGGCTTCACCTTCGATGTCCTCGGAAATGATGAGGAGAGGTTTACCCATCTTGGCGATCTGCTCCAGAATGGGAAGAAGGTCCTTCATGTTGCTGATCTTCTTTTCATTGATGAGGATGAGGCAGTCTTCGAGTTCGACTTCCATCTTCTCCGCGTTTGTTACAAAATAGGGGGAGAGGTAACCGCGGTCGAACTGCATCCCTTCGACAATCTCTAACTCGGTCTCCAGTCCTTTCGCCTCTTCCACGGTGATGACGCCTTCCTTGCCGACTTTTTCCATGGCATCCGCGATGATCTTGCCGATCGCCTCGTCATTGTTTGCGGAAATGGTGCCGACCTGGGCAATCTCCTTGGCGTCCTTGGTGGGCTTGCTCATCTTCTTGAGTTCCTTCACGACGACGTCGACGGCCTTGTCGATTCCGCGCTTCACATCCATCGGGTTACTCCCGGCGGCCACGCTCTTCGCGCCTTCCCGGAATATCGCCTGAGCAAGAATGGTGGCGGTGGTGGTTCCGTCTCCGGCCACATCACTGGTCTTGCTGGCCACTTCTTTTACCATCTGAGCGCCCATGTTCTCGAACTTGTCTTCAAGCTCGATCTCCTTGGCAACGGTCACGCCGTCCTTGGTCACATTGGGTGCACCATAGCTGCGGTCAATAATGACGTTCCGGCCCTTGGGTCCAAGGGTTACCTTTACCGCATCGGCCAGGGTATTGACCCCGTTGAGTATCGATTTCCTTGCTTCCTC
>JAUXSE010000062.1 GCA_030681515.1 Geothrix sp.
CGTCCACCCCGGCGACCTGCTGCGGCGGGTGCTGGAAGAGGATCCCGGCTCCCTCGCCGCCGAAGTGCCGGGCCTGCCGAAGGATCTGGCCGTCGTCGTGGCCAAGGCCATGGAGAAGGAGCCGGCCCGGCGCTACGCCACGGCCGAGGCCTTTGCCGAGGATCTGGAACGGGTGCTGCGCGGCGAACCGATCCTGGCCCATCCCACGGGGTGGATTGTCCGGGTGGGACGTTGGATCCGTCGGTATCCGGTCCCCGCGAGGGCCCTGGGCGGGATCGCCGCGCTGGCGCTGACCGCCCTGGCCTTCGCGGGCTGGACCTCCTTCCGGTCCCGCACCCAATCCCTGGAGGCGGCGCGGATGGGCTCCCTGGCGGCGGACATGCAGAGTACGTTGCGCATGGCCTACCTGTCGCCCGCCTTCAATCAGCAGCCCCTGCTGGCGGGCATCCGGACCCAGGTGGAGCAGCTGCGGGCCCGCCCCAAGGGGCAGGTCTCCCCCGCCGGCCTCTTCGTCGTGGGAAAGGGACTGGAAGCCCTCGGCGATGACGATGGCGCCCGCCCCTACCTGGAAGCCGCCTGGGCCCGTGGTTTCCGGACGCCGGAAGCCGCCGAGAGCCTGGGCTTCCTGATGGGCCGCCTCTACTTCAAGGCCATGGATCGGGCTCGGGAATCCCTGGCCGCCAAGGCCCGGGAACGACGGGAAGCCGAAGCGAAGGAAACCTATCTCCAGCCGGCCACCCGCATCCTCGAGCAGGACGCCGGCCCGGGCTGGAGGCGGGCCTACCGTGAGGCCTACCTCCTGTACCTGCAGGGCCGGTTCAAGGAAAGCCGGGCCAAGGCGACGCTTGTGCTCCAGGAGGATCCCTCCCGCTACGAGGCCCTGCGGCTGCAGGCCACCGCGGACGATCGGGAGATCAGCATCGCCTTCCAGAATGGTCAGCACGAAGGGATCCAGGCCCGGATCGAAGCCATGGGAGCCCGGGTGGACGAAGGCCTGCGCTGGGGCAGGAGCGATCCGATGCTGCTCAAGCTGAAGATCCGGGTCATCCACTTCCAGGCCGTCCTCCTGCGCATGAACGGAAAGGACGGTTCCGGGCTGCTGGCCCGGGAGGAACCCCTCATCCAGCAGCTCCGGGCCCTGGAAGGGGAGAGTTACGGTTCCCTCGTCACCCAGGGGAACCTCGACTGGGAGCGTGCCAGCGAGGCCCGGGACAAGAATCGCGCGATCATGCCCGGCTATTTCCGAAGCGCCGCCCAGTCCTATCGCCGCGCCGCGGATCTTGCCCCCGGGGATGTGAGCGTCCGCAACACACTGGCTGCGCTCTGCGCGGACTGGATCATGCTGCTCAGGATGCAGGGCCAGCCGCGCGAGGAACCCCTCCGGATCGGCCTCCAGGCCGCAGGGGAGGGCGAACGGCTGGGCCCGAACATGGCCCGCTCCCGCTTCGTGGCGATGCAGCTGAACCGGGGGGAAGGCGAGGCCCTGGATGACGAGGGCGGAGACGCCGAAGGGGCCTACCGGACCGGCATCCAGAAGGCCGAATCCCTCAAGGTCACTGAAGGTCCGGATGCCCTGCAGCTGGATTCCCACCTGTCCTATCTTCACAGCCAGTTGAGCCGTGTGGTGTTCCGGAAGGGCGGGAATCCGGACCCGGAGATCCGCCTGGCGGTCGAGGCTGCGCAGCGCATGCGGGAGCACCTGGATCTGAAGCGGGTGGACGCGGTGCTGAACTGGAACGAGGTCGTCACCAATGTGGCCGATGCCATGGTGGAGTTCGGCGGAGATCCCAAGGCCCTCCTCGACCTCGCCCGGAGCACGTCGGATGAAGCCATCAAGCTGCGCCCCGATGCCGTCGTCCTGAGCATCGCGAAGGTGCCCCTCCTGTCCGTGGAAGCCTCCCGCCGGATCCAGACCGGCGAGGATCCAGCCCCGATCCTCGCCGAGATGACCACCCGTCTGGAGCAGACCAGGAAGGCGTACGGGAGCACCATCGTCCACTGGCAGACCCGGGCCCTGCTCGCCGTCATCGAGGGCGAGGCCCGCGCCCGGCAGGGGAAGGATCCCGGCAAGGCCCACCGGCGCGCCAGGCCCATCCTTGAGGAAATGGTGCGCAAGTTTCCGGGCTTCCCCTGGTCCGCCTCCTACCTTGTGCATCTGCCGGTGCTGGAGGCGCGATGGCGATTTTCCAGGGGTCTGGCCTACGCGCACCTGGCCCAACCCTCCCTGGCCTCGGCCGAAAAGCTCGTCGTGAAGTTCCCCCGCCAAATCCAGACCTGGGTGGATCTCGCGGCCCTGCGGGCCATGGCCGGGAATCCCAAGGGGGCCAAGGAGGCCTGGGACCAAGCGCTGGCCCTGAATCCCAGGGCTCCGGAGCTGCCGGATTACAAGGGCGTGCGTGAGCTGGTGTTCTCGGCCGGTAATCTGCCCGTGCCACCACCCTGGCCCGTGCCACATGCCGTCGGTGGAAAGGTGTTCTCGGCCGGTAATCTGCCCGTGCCACCACCCCCTTCAAACCAGCGGGCGGGCGGCTCTCAATGATGAGCGTGGAGGGGGAATGCGGCGCACAGGCGGGCAGAGGCGCAAGGAGCGGGAACGGGAGGCCTAGGAGCGTGTCCAAGTAATGGGTGGGGGCTGCACTGGGGCGCCAGCCGAGGGAGGCAAGGAAGGCGACGAAGGCCTTCTCGGTATCGGCGGAGCCGATACGCGAGACGTACTGAATTCTGGTGGTTCCAAGGACGAGGAGCCTGACGCAGCATCCCGACGGCTGCCGCCCCAGCCCGAAGGGTTGATGGCAAAGGGTCCCCATGCTGCGTCAGCGACCTTGAACGGTGTACCCGCACCGCCCTGCGGTCGCTTCCTTCCCTGGAAACCCTTTGCCATCAATGCAGCCCCTATCGATTACTTGGACACGCTCCTAGGGCGCCGTGGCCAGCATCAGGCCGTTGGTGGTGGTGATCAGGAGGTCGCCCTGGGGGGTGAAGGCGAGCGCGGAGGGATAGCTGAGACCGGCGGGGAAGGCGCCCGGGAAGGCGCCCACCCGGTTGGGTGTTCCCAGGAGCAGCGCGGTGGTGCCGGTCGCCGTATCCACCGTATACAGGGCATGGCCCCAGGCATCCGCCACGTAGAGGGTGCCGGAGGCGGCGAAGGCCAGGTCCACAGGCCCGTAGACGAAGGTGCTGAGGGCCAGGGTACTCACGTCTCCGGCGGGGGTGATCCGGCGGATCCGGTTGTTGTTCAAATCACCCACGAAGAGGTTCCCGCTGCCATCCACGGCGATGCCGCTGGGCATGTAGAAGCGGGCGGCGGCCCCGTTCCCGTCCACCAGTCCGGTGGCGCCCGCCAGGCCAGCCACTGTCGTCACCACACCCGCGGGGGTGACCTTCCGGATGGTGTGGTTCCCGATTTCGGTGACATAGAGGTTGCCCGCCCCATCCAGGGCCACCCGCTGGGGGTAATTGAACCGGGCGGCACTGCCCGTGCCATCGGCGCTGCCCGGGGTGCCGCTCAGCCCGGCGAGGGTGGACACGACTCCCGCCGGCGTGATCTTCAGGAGGGTTTGGTTGGTTTGATCGGTGACGAAGAGATTGCCGGCCCCGTCCATCGCCAGTCCGGTGGGGTAGGCGACGCTGGCGAAGGTGCTCGTCTGGCCCGCCGGCGTGACCTTGCGGATGGCGCTGTTGCCGTAGTCGGCCACGAAGGCGTTGCCACTGCCGTCTACCACCACGGCAGCGGGGTTGAAAAAGCGCGCCGCCGAACCCGATCCTTCCATATTCCCCGTCCGCGCGGGAGCGCCCGCAAAGGTGCTCAGACCCTGGGTCATGTCCATGACCCGCACCGCATGGTTGAACTCATCCGCGATGGCCAGCCTTCCGGAGGGCAGGAAGGCGAGGCCGGCGGGACCGCTGAAGCGGGCCGACGCGACGGGGCCATCCACCCACCCGAGGCTGGAGGAGGCTCCAGCGGCCGTGGTCACGACCCCGGCCGTGGTCACCTTGCGGATCATGCTCTGCGCATCGGTGATCCAGAGATCCCCGGCCCCATCCACCGCGAGGCTGTGGGGCAGGTAGAGCCGGGCGGCGGTACCCGTGCCATCCGTGGTTCCCGCCAGGCCCGGGCTTCCGGCGAGCGTCGTCACGACGCCCGCGGCCGTCACCTGGCGCAGGGTCTGGTTCTGGGTATCCGTCACATAGATGTTGCCGTTTCCATGCACCACCACGCCCGCAGGGTAATTGAACCGGGCTGAGGCGCCGGTGCCATCCGAGATCCCACTCAGGCCAGCGCTTCCCGCGAGGGTGGTCACGACGCCCGCCGCCGTGACCCTGCGCAGGAGGTGATTGTTGGTATCCGCGACGATGAGATCCCCCGCCGCCGTGATGGCCAGGCCTCTGGGGCCGAAGAACCGCGCCGTGGCGCCGGTGCCGTCGGCGGAGCCCGTGGAACCGGAATTCCCCGCGAGGGTCGAGACGACCCCCGCCGGAGTCACCTTGCGGATGCTGCTGTTGCCCCGGTCGGCCACGTAGAGGTTGCCCGCGGTGTCGATCGCCAGGCCGGCGGGGTTCCTGAAGCCCCCCGGCGTGCCATCCCAGCTGGCCATTTCACCTACATAGCCTGCGAATAGGGTGACCGCACCCCCTGGGGTGATCTTCCGGATCGTGTGGTTGTTGGTATCCGAGACGTAGAGGTTGCCCACGGCATCTGCCGCCACGCCCTGGGGCTGGTTGAACCGCGCCGCGGCGCCGGTGCCATCCACCCAGCCCGCGCCATCCACGTTGCCGGCGAAGAGATCCAGCCCCCGGGCCGCCACGGTCGCGCCGGCCGAGGCGGTGCCCTTGAGATTGGAGGCCAAAAGGGTGTAGGTCTGGCGCCGGCGGGGGGTGACGCTGGCGTTCAGGGCCCCGAGGACGCTGGCGCCATTGATGCTGAGCGCGGAGGCGGGATCTCCGGTGAGGGTCCAGGACAGGGTGGTCGGGCTGCCCATGGGCACCGTGCTGGGCGAGGCCGTGAAGCCGGCGATGAGCGGCGGAGCGCCGATGACGGTGAGGTTCAGCATCTTGCCCAGGGTGCCGCCGCTGTTGGTGGCGGTCACCGTGTAGGCCTGCAAAGGGGCCCCCACGGTGGGGGTGCCGCTGATGGTGCCGGTGGTGGGGCTGAAGGCCAGACCCGCGGGCAGGGCGGGAGCCACGGACCATGCGGTGATGGCACCCCCGGTGCTGGTGGGCGTGAGGGGCGTGATGGGCACGTCCTTGCCATACAGGAGGTTCGAGCTGCTGTAGTCGAAGCCTGGCGCCAGATCGTTGACGGTGATGCTGAGGTTCGCGGTGGCGCTGCCCCCGGCATTGGTGGCCCGGACGGCGAAGATCGCGACCGCAGCCACTGCGGTGGGAGTGCCCGTGATGGTCCCCGTGGTGGCGTTCAAGGCGAGACCTGAAGGGAGGGCGGGGCTCACCGAATAGGTGACGGTGCTGCCCGAGATCACGGTGGGCGTGTTCGCCGCGATGGGTGTGCCCTTCGCGTACACCGCGGGGTTGGTGGCATAGGCGAGGCTGGTGGGCGCGGGAACCACCGGCGCCACCGGGGCGGCGGAACCGCCCCCGCCGCAGGCCGGTGCGAGCGCCACCAGCGACAGGGCCAGGGCGGCATGCAGGACGCCGGGAGAACGGCGCAGGGATGAGGTGAACGCAGACGTGGCCATGGAACCTCCGAGGGAGCTGAAGACCCAAACTACATCGCGCGCACCCCAGGTCCCGGGGCCGCTTTCCAGAAAGGGGGTGGGCCACCTCCGTGAGGCTCATTGAAGGGGTGGCCCAGGGCTTTTCTGGGAAGCGGACCTGGGAGGGGTGGTCCCCGGGGCGGAGGCTGAAGACCCGCGGCCCATGCCGCCCCTTTCTGGAGATTCCATGTTCAAGCCACTCGCCATCGCCGCCCTGCTGATCGCCTCGCCCGCCTGGGCCCAGTTCAGGCGCCCCGCCCCGCCCATGACGCACCTGGGGGTGCCCGCCGCGGACCTCATCACGGTGGACCTCAGCACGCGTTCGGACATGAGCACCGGCGTGGTGACGACGGATGTGGGAACCTACCAGAACGGCATCTGGTCCTGGAACTTCGGCGCGAAGGGCTTCGAAGTCCCCAAGGGCCGCACCTTCATCGTCACCGATGCCCAGGCCTGGGTGCTGCACGAGCCGGGTACGGGCACTCCCGCCTCCCTGGAACTGATGCTGGACTATCCCACTGGTGGTTACTCGGGCTCCATGGCCCTCTTCACCTTCCAGGATGTGCCGGCCAACGCCATGGGTGTCCACCGGCAGACCTGGACCAGCGGTTTCGCCCTGACGGAGGGGCTTCGGATGCGGATCTGGGTGCAGCAGTTCTACCCCCTGAGCCTCATGTCCATGGCCCGCATCGTGGTCCATGGCTACTACCTCTGAGGTGCCCATGCTGACTCGCTTCGTTCCTCCCTTCGCAATGCTGCTCCTCCTGTCCGCCTGCGGGGGAAGCGGAGGAGGCGCGGCGTCCTCAACGCCCATCGCCACACCCGCGATGCCTTCCTGGCAAGCCCCCGTGGACCTGGTGTCCTTCGGCTACGACCAGGGTGCCCTCCTCGCCGGAGACGGGAAGGGCGGGGTCATCGCCGCCTGGGTCCACACGGGGGTGGATGGGGGCGGCACTCCCTACTGGGAGCTAATGGCCGTGCGCCTGGGGCCCGATGGCGTCTGGGAAGCCCCCAAGAGTCTGGAGGTCAACACCGGCACCCGCGGCATGCAGGCACCGGTGGCCGCGCTGGACGATCAGGGAAAAGGCTACCTGGCCTGGTTCAGCGCCATTCCCCGCAGCACCACGACGGCCCTGCGCACCGTGCCCGTGGATCTGAAAGCGAGTTCTCCCTTCGGTACCCGCACGGCAGCCCAGGCCCTCGACCTGCGGGGTCTCGCGGATTTGCACCTCGCGGTGGGTTCCGATGGGAGCGCCTTGGCGGCGTGGTTCTATCTCCGCACCAACGAGTTCGTTACTGACTATCCGACCATCCAGTCTTCCCGTCTCGGCCCAGGGGCCGCCTGGAGCCCACCCGTCCACCATTGGCTGAACCCGTATTCCCACCAGGGGCTGAACGGCCTGCGTGGAGACAGCCGGGGCGCCTACTTCCTAGGGTTTGCCACGGGCGACGACTCCTGGTCTGAGAACCAGGTGGCCGATTTCCCCGTGGGCCAGGAGACTTCGTCGTTCGTCGCAGGTTGGATGCCCGTCTCCCAGGTGGCTCTGCCGGCGAACCACCAGGCCGCCTGGGCTCTGGATGGCCAGGGCCGTGCGGATGTCTGGATGGTTTATCCACTCGCCACTGTCGGGAACCCCGAACTTCAGGCATGGCCCCGCACCCGGTCAGGGGCAGGGACTTGGACCGTGGGCGACAAGGTGGCTCTGCCGTTGCCCACCCGGAGCCTCACGGCCTTCCGGGAACCCAGCGGCGCGGGCTGGCTGGCGGGACTGGGCAGCCAGGGGCTGTGGGTCGCGCCTCTCAGTGGGATGACGCCGGGCGCCCCAATAACCCTGCTCCCGGCGACAACCCAGACCGAGAATATGATCGGCACGCGGGATGCCGCCGGACATCCAGCCCTGCTGTGGATCCAGCGGGGCACCGGAGGTATCTATGAAGGCATCGGCTTCTCCCGGTGGGATGGCAGCGCCTGGACCACGCCTGGGATCCTTCCCGGCACCGTGGGCAAGGCCATCCAGCGACTCTTCGCCGTGGCCGGGCCCGCAGGCCTCGCCGCTGGCTGGGTGGAGGTGGGCGACCGCACCCTGCTTCTCCGCACGGCGCTCTGGAAGTGACGGGGAGGGGTGGCCCAAGCCCTTTCTTAGAAGCGCACCTTGGCCCCCTGTCACCGGGGGCGGAGGCTGAACCATTCCTCCGAGGTGCGTCATGAACCGATCCGCGTATCCATCTCCGATTTCCATCGTGCTGGCTGGAGCCCTGCTGGCCCTGATGCCGGGCTGTTCGAGCGGTGGGGGAACCGCTCCCGGCCCCGTGGCGGTGGCGCCGCCCTCGGGTCTTGTCTTCAGCTCGAATCCGGCGGTCTACACGCTCGGCCAGATCATCCCCACGAACACGGCCAGCCACGGCGGTGGCGCCGCCACCGCCTACACCGTGGCGCCCGCGCTGCCTGCCGGGTTGTCCCTGCATGCCAGCACGGGCGCCATCACCGGCACGCCCACGGCCCTCGCGCCGGTGGCCACCTACACCGTCACGGCCTCGAACGCAGGCGGCAACACGATGGCCGCCCTGGTGATCACCGTGAACGACCTGGCACCGGCGAACCTCGCCTATGCCACGTCCTCGGCCACGTACACCCTGGGCGTGGCCATCGTGCCCAATGCGCCCACCCATTCCGGCGGGGCGGTGGTCTCCTACGCGGTGAATCCCGGCCTGCCTCAGGGGCTGTCTCTGGATGCCCTCACGGGCGTGATCTCCGGCACCCCTTCGCTGCCCACCGCCACGGCCACCTACACGGTGACCGCCACCAACAGCGGCGGCAGCGCCACGGCGGACCTGACCCTCACGGTGAACGATCTGGCCCCCATCGGCCTTGCCTACAGCACGAATCCGGCCGTCTACACGGTGGGCACCGCCATCGCCGACAACATGCCCACCCACAGTGGTGGCGCCGTGGCTACGTACAGCGTCAGTCCGGCCCTGCCGGCGGGTCTGAGCCTCCACCCGGGCACCGGCATCCTGTCCGGCACCCCCACGGCACCCGCCGCGATGGCCCTCTACACCGTCACCGCCTCGAATGGAGCTGGAAGCATCACCGCCGCCCTCTCCCTCACGGTGAACCCGCTGCCCAGGTTCGCCTATGTGGCCAATGTCAACGACGGCACGGTGTCCTCCTTCACGGTGAACGCCGCCACGGGCCAGTTGCGCCACAACGGCTATGCCCAGACGGGCACGAGCCCGCAATCCATCGCCGTGGCTCCCTCGGGCCGAACCGCCTATGTGGCCAATTCCGGCGACAACGATATCCGCACCTTCAGCATCAACCCGGCGACCGGCGTCTTGACGAACACGGGTTTCAAGGGGACGGGGGCCAACCCGTACTCCGTCACCGTGGATCCCACCGGACGGTTCGTCTATGTGGCAAATTTCGGTTCAAACACGGTCTCGATCTATACCATCAACACCGCCAACGGCTCCTTGACCAACGCGGGGTCCGTGACGACGGGGGCCCAACCCCTCTCCGTGACCGTGGCACCCTCGGGCCGATTCGCCTATGTGTCCTGCAACGATTCGACCCTCCATGCCTACAGCATCCAGGGCACGACCGGGGCCCTGACGGCGGTGGCGGGCAGCCCCTTTACCACCCCTTTCACGAGTGGTTTCCGCTCCGTCACCGTGGATCCTTCCGGCCAGTTCGCCTATGTGGCCAACGGGGTATCGGGCAATGTCTCGGCCTACCGGATCAACGGCACGACCGGTGCTCTGACGGTGGTGCCGGGCAGCCCCTTCGCGGCGGGAACCTTCCCCATCTCCGTCACCGTGGATCCCTCGGGCCGGTTCGCCTATGTGGCCGATTTCAACGGCAACCTCGTCCTCGCCTATGGCATCAACCCCGCGACCGGCGCCTTGACGATGCTGGGCAGCAGGGCGGCGGGCACCAATCCCCAGTCCGTCACCGTGGATCCGTCGGGCCAGTTCGCGTACGTGGCGAACACGGGTTCCAACGACATCTCGGTCTACAGCATTGACGGCAGCAACGGAACCTTGACGGTCCAGGCCCCGATCGCGGGTCGCGGTGGCCCCGCGGGTATCGCGCTAGCTGGAGGCAATGCGCCGGTGGTTTACACCCCCAAGTTCGCCTATGCGGCGAATTATGGATCCTCCGAAGTTTCGGCCTACGCCATCAACGCCACCACCGGCGCGCTGACGAGCGCGGGTTCCGTGCTCTCGGGATCGCTCACGAATTCCGTCACCGTCAATCCAGCGGGCACATTCGCTTTCACGACCAATGAGCTCTTGATCGAGACGCCCACCGTCAATGTTCGATCCTGGGCAATCAATCCTTCGACCGGGGCCCTCAGCAGCGCCGCCGCAGACGCAGGGGTCGGGAGCAATCCTGTTTCCGCCGCCGTCGACCCCTCGGGCCGGTTCGCCTATGTGGCGCATCAAGCCTTTGGCAATGTCTCCGCCTACTCCCTTCATCCCACCACCGGGGCCATGACCTGGATCGGGAGGGTGGGGGCGGGCACGGACCCCGCGTCCATCGCGGTGGATCCCACCGGCCGGTTCGTGTATGTGGCCAACCAGTATGTTGGAAATCTGGGTTCGGGCAGCCTCTCGGCCTATGCCATCAATGTCCTCACGGGGGCCCTGACGCCCTTGGCGGGCTACCCGATCACGACGGGCCCCAACCCGTCGGCCGTCACCGTGGATCCCTCGGGCCGGTTCCTGTATTCGGTGGATCTGAACGGCGTCGCGGCCTATCAGATCCACCCGGCGACGGGCGGTTTGATCAACGCGAGCGCCGCGGCGGCCGTTCCCATCGGGGCCAATCCCAAGGCCATCGCGGTGGACCCCAGCGGCAGATTCGCCTATGTGGCCAACTACGACACCAACACCGTGTCCATCTACGCCATTGACGCCACCTTCGGCACGCTGACCTTCAGCGTCAATGTGGCGGCGGGAAGCAATCCCCGCGCCATCACCCTGGATGCCGCCGGCAAGTTCGCCTATGTGGCGAATGCCGGCTCGAACGATATCTCCGTCTACACCATTGATCCCGTGACGGGGATGCTGACCAGCGCGGGCACGGCGGGGGCGGGAACTGCTCCCGTATCCATCGTGACCACGGGTTCGATCCAGTAGTCCATCCGAAACCACGCTCCGCGGCCCTTCCAGGAGGAATTCATGCTTCGTCAATCCAGGTGGCTTCTCACGACCGCACTGATGCTCCTCGCGGGATTCATGGCCTGCGGTGGCGGGGGTGGTAGTGTCCCTGTCCCTGTCCCTGTCGTTCCCCCCTCGGCTCTTGCCTACAACTCGAATCCGGCGGTCTATACCCTTGGCCAGATCATCCCCACGAACACGGCCAGCCATGGCGGCGGTGCCGTCGTGGGCTACACCGTGGCGCCCGCGCTGCCTTCCGGATTGTCCTTGCAGGCCAGCACGGGCGCCATCACGGGCACGCCCACGGCCCTCGCGCCGGTGGCCACCTACACCGTCACGGCCTCGAATGCGGGGGGCAGCACAACGGCGGCCCTGGTGATCACCGTGAACGACCTGGCACCGGCGAGCCTCGCCTATGCCACGCCCTCGGCCACCTACACGGTGGGGAATGCCATCGTGCCCAATGCTCCCAGTCATGCCGGTGGCGCGGTGGTCTCCTACGCGGTGAATCCCAGCCTGCCTCCGGGGCTGTCTCTGGATGCGCTTACGGGGGTGATTTCCGGCACCCCCTCGCTGCCCACCGCCACCGCCACCCACACTGTCACCGCCACCAACAGCGGCGGCAGCACCACGGCCGACCTGACGATCACCGTGAACGACATGGCCCCCAGCGGCCTCGCCTACGCCACCAACCCGGCCATCTACACTGTGGGCACCGCCATCGCCGACAACGTGCCCACCCACAGTGGTGGCGCCGTGGCCGCGTACAGCGTCAGTCCGGTCCTGCCGGCGGGCCTGAGCCTCCACGCGGGCACCGGCATCCTGTCCGGAACCCCCACGGCACCCGCCGCGATGGCCCTCTACACCGTCACGGCCTCGAATGGAGCTGGAAGCACGACCGCCGCCCTCTCCCTCACGGTGAACCCGCTCCCCAGGTTCGCCTATGTGGCGAATCCGGGCGACAGCACGGTGTCGCACTACACGGTGGATTCCGTCACCGGGCAGTTGCGCAATAACGGCTACAGCGGGGTTGGCGGCACCCCACAGGCCGTGGCGGTGGATCCCACGGGAAAATTCGTGTATGTGGCGGTGGGTGGAACGAATGTGGTCAGTTATTACCTCATCGAAAGCGAAGGCCGCCTTTCTTTCCAGCAGAACCTGACGACGGGGACGAACCCCTACGCCGTGACGGTTGATCCCCTGGGGCGGTTCCTTTATGTGGCGAACTTTGGTTCCAACGATGTTTCGGCCTACGCCATCACGCCCAGCAACGGCTGGCTGACCCCCGTGGGCACCGTGGGGACGGGATCCCAACCCCTCTCCGTCACCGTGGATCCCACAGGCCAATTTGCCTATGTCTCGTGCAATGACTCGACCCTTCATGGCTACAGCATCCAGGGCACGACCGGAGCCCTGACGGCCTTGGCGGGCAATCCCCATGCAACACCCGGCGCCAGCAACGGCCGCTCCGTGGCCATGGACCCCTTGGGCAAGTTTGTCTATGTGGCCAATGCTTCGGGCAGCATCTCGGCCTATACCGTCAATCCCGTGAGTGGGTACTTGTCCAATGTGGCAGGAAGCCCCTTTCTGGCCGGGGCCTTCCCCATCTCCGTGGCCGTGGAACCCACTGGCCGGTATGTCTATGTGGCGAATCTCAGTTCGAACAATGTGTCGGCTTTCGCCATCAACGCCACCACGGGCGCCTTGACCAGCCTGGGGGCCGTCGCGGCGGGGACCAGCCCTCAATCGCTCATCGTGGATCCCACCGGCTCCTTCGTTCGTGTCGCCAATAGCGGTTCCAGCGACATCTCGACCTTTGCCATCAATCCCGGGAGTGGCGCCCTCACGGTCGTCTCCAAGGTCGCGAGCCGCCCCGGCGCAGCTTCCATTGCCCTGGCGAATGGCTCGACCCCCGTGTCCTATATCCCCAAGGTGGCCTATGTGGCGAACTCCAACGGGGGAAACACCACCGGCAGCGTGTCGGCGTTCGGCATTGACACGAGCACCGGCAGCCTCACGGCCCTGGGTGGCTCCCCGTCCGCGAGCGGTTGGAATACCCAGGGTCTGGCCTGGGCTCGCAGTCCCTACGCAGGCTATGGCCCCTTCCTGTATATGGCCAATTACAACCCAACGCTGACGGGGTTTTCCATCGCCGCCACGGGCAGCCTGACAGCCATCGCTGGTTCGCCCTTCCCGGCGCCCTCGGGTCAGTCCGCCTGGGCCTCGGTGGTGGATCCCTCCGGCCGCTTTGCCTACTTCGCCAACTACAACAATGGCGGTGCGGGGGGCGTCTCGGCCTTCCGTCTCGACCCTTTGGACGGTCGCCTGGTCGCGCTGCCGGGATCGCCCTTCCTGGCGGGCAACGGGCCCGCCGCCATTGCCATGGATCCCGCTGGGCAGTTCCTCTATGTGGCGAACAGCTTCGGCAACAGCGTCTCGGCCTACACCATCAGCGCCACCACTGGCGCCCTCACCCGCCTGGATGCGGATCCTGGCACCGTGGGCCCACAGGATTTCGTGGCCGGTGCATTCCCGTACTCCGTGGCACTGGATCCCAGCGGCCGCTTCGTCTATGTGGCCAATTCCGGCGATGGCACCGTGTCCGCCTACACTATCACCGCCGCGACCGGCGCCCTCACGCGGGTGGATGCGGATGCCGCCACGGCCGGGATCCAGAACTTCAACCTGGGCCGGGCCCTCACGGTCACGATGCATCCCTCCGGGCGCTACGCGTACTTCATCAAGGACGGCGGCTTCAACGAGGTCCTCGTCTACGGGATTGATGCCACCACCGGCGCGATCTCCTCCAGGGGCTCGATCGGCGCCGGAACGAACCCCCGCGCCTTGACCGTAGACGCGGCTGGAGCCTTCGCCTATGTCGCCAACTACGGCGGCAACAGCCTGTCGGTCTATCGCGTGGATCCGGCCACGGGCCTGTTGACCGCCGTGGCGGGTTCGCCCTTTGCGATCACCGGAGCGACGGCCCCCGTCGCCGTTGTCACCATGGGCACGATCCAGTAAGTCGTCGCCAAAAAAATCCCTGCAGCCACGCCATCGAGGTTTGTCATGAGCAGACGATTCCACCGCTTCCTGCTTCTCCCATGCGCCGCCCTGGTGGCGGGAGCCCTCGCATGCGGCGGCGGGGGCGGGAGCACACCACCACCGCCTCCCGCCGCGGCGGATTTCAGCCTCCAGGTGGCGCCGGGCAGCCTCCAGATCCCGGCGGGCGGCAGCGGGTACATCACCCTCACCCTGTCGCGACTGAACGGGTTCGCGTCGGCCGTCAGCATCGCGGGAGTCGGCTTTCCCGCCGGTGTGGTGGCCAGTGGCACCGTGCCTGTGGGGGCCACCACGCTGCAACTGCCCGTGGTGGTGGCGGCGGGAGTGACGCCCTCCGTCTACGCGGGCCTGAGCCTCCGGGCGACCGCGGGCACCCTCAGCCACGACGCGCCCTTCGGTCTCACCGTGGCCCAGGCCCTGGCGCCCAGCCAGCTCCGCGATGACCTGGTGCAGGCCGCGGGCGGGCGCCAGACCGGCGGCACCTTCGAGAACCAGGCCATCGTTCGCGAAGGTTTTCCCGCTCTGACAGCGAAGGATGCCAGCGACAGCACCCGTGTGCGCCATGGGTTCTACCCCAGTGGCGTGCCCGCCGACCGCTGACGACTGACCTCGAAGCCCACCCGACTTTTCCGGAGCCCCCGTGCGAAACCGTTGGACCACTTCCCTCCTTGCTGCCCTCGTGGCCAGCGTTCCCTTGGTGGCGCAGGCCCCTCCAGCGCCACCCCTGCCCGTGTTGGCCTACCAGGGCCGATTGACGGAGGCCACGCTGCCGGTCACAGGTTCCCGTACCTTCGTCTTCTCGATCCTGGATGGCGCTGGGGCTGAGTTATGGAACTCCGGGGACCAGTCTGTCTCAGTCAATTCAGGCCTCTATGCCGTGCTGCTGGGGGCGCCGCCCATGCCCGCGATGCCCACCACGATGCTGGCCCAGCCCAACCTGAAGCTCCATGTGGTGGTGTCCGGCACCGCGCTGGCCCCCGACACGGATCTGGTGCCCGCCCTCCAGGCCCGCTCGGCCTTCGAGGTGAGTGGGGCCTTCGCCGGGGATGTGGGTGGCACCCAGAACGCCACCCGGCTCCTCCAGTTGCAGGGCATTCCCCTGGACCTCACCACCCTCGTTCCCGCGCCGGGCCAGGGCATCGTCTATAACGGCACCGCGTGGGCGCCGGGCACCGTGTCGGGCACGCCGGGACCCATGGGGCCGCAGGGGCCCATTGGACCTGCGGGTGCCAATGGGCCCGCTGGTTCCACGGGGCCCATTGGGCCCATGGGTGCCACCGGCATCACCGGCCCTCAGGGACCCATGGGCTTCCCGGGACCCGCGGGGGCGAGCCCCTTCACCTTGAGTGCGGGCAACGCGGTGTTCACCACCGGCAGCGTGGGCATTGGTACCCTCTCGCCCACCCAGGCCCTGGATGTCTGGGGCAACGTGAACGTGAACGGGTATCTCGCCCTGAACGAGTCGCCCTTCCTCCACCGCTTCACGGCCATTGGCGCCCTTGGCCACAATACTTTCCTCGGCGAGAGTGCGGGCAACTTCACCACGCCGGCCCAGGCCAGTTCGGGCCTGGCCTCCTTCAACACAGGCGTCGGCTGGGCCGCCCTCTGGAGCATCGGCTCAGGCGCCTCGAACACGGCCCTCGGCTTTTCCTCGCTGCGCTCCAACACCCTCGGCAATCTCAACACCGCTCTGGGTAGCCTGGCCCTCTGGCAGAACACCACGGCAGGCACAAACACGGCCGTCGGCAGCTCAGCGCTCTCCTCCCAGTCCTTCGATAACGGCGGCGCCCCTTGGGATGCCTGGAACACAGCCATCGGTTTCCAGGCCCTGGCCGCCAACCAGCCCACCACAACCATGACCGGTGACCGCAACACCGCCGTTGGTGCCGTGGCCCTGCGCAACAACACCACCGGCCGCGTGAACACCGCCGTGGGGGTGGATAGCCTCCAGCAGAACACCACGGGCGAATGGAATGTGGCCGTGGGCTTCCAATCCCTGCTGGGGAATACCACCGGCTACTCGAATGTCGCCGTGGGCAATGCGGCCCTGAGCTCGAGTGGCAGCAGCTGGGGCAACACTGCCGTGGGCACGGAGAGTCTCAAGGCCTTCAACGACGGCTCCGACAATGCGGGCCTCGGCCCACAGGCCCTTGGCTCGCTAACGGTGGGATATCGGAATCTCGCGCTCGGAGCCTACGCCGGAAACCTGCTCACCACTGGCAATGACAACATCTACCTCTCGCACACCGGCTCGGCGACCGAGAACAACACCACTCGCATCGGCAAGGCCCAGACCCGCGCCTTCATGGCCGGGGTCTTTGCCAAGACCACGGGCCACCCCACCACCCTCCTGGTGCAGGTGGACCAGAACGGACAGCTGGGCACCGCCGCGTCCTCCCGGCGCTACAAGCAGGACATCGAGGACATGGGCGCCGTCACGGATCGCCTGTTCGATCTGCGGCCCGTCACCTTCCACTACAAGGTCCATCCGGAGGGCCCCACCCACTTCGGCCTCATCGCCGAGGAGGTGGACGAGGTGATGCCCGAGCTGGTGGTGCGGGGCAAGGATGGCCAGATCGAGACCGTGGCTTACCAGGATCTGGCGCCCATGCTGCTGAACGAGGTGCAGAAACAGCGCCGGCAGATCCTTTCGCTGAAGGCCGACCTCGAAGCGATCCGCGCCGCCCTGGCCAGGCTCGGCCTGCGCCACTGAACGGCCGCCCTCAACCAGGGATCCCTGGGGGAGGGAAGTGGCCCAGCCCCTATTTCAATAGCGTGCCTGGGCCATGGGAAGCCGGGACCGCAGCCTGAATCTCTCCCCGAGGTGTGCCATGCCCATCCGACTCTCCATCCACGCGCTGTTCCATTTCGCCGCCGGTTCCCTGCTGGCGCTGCTCACGGCCTGTGGCGGGAGCGGGAACGGCGGGTCGGGGGTTCCAGTCCCCGTGGCGGCCCCTAGCGCCCTGGTCTACGCGGTGAATCCAGCCACCTACATCGTGGGGCAGGCCATCACGCCAAACCTGCCCAGCCACGGGGGTGGCGCGGTGGACACCTACACCGTGAGCCCGGCCCTTCCCATGGGTCTGGTCCTGAACGCCGCCTCGGGCATCCTCTCGGGCACGCCGACGGTGGTGACGCCGTCCTATGTCTACACTACTGTGCGGGCCACCAACGCGGCCGGCAGCACCACCGTCCAGCTCATCCTGGAGGTGAACGCCGCTGCACCCTCGAACTTGACCTATGCCGTGCCCACCGCCACCTACACGGTGGGCACGGCCATTCCGCCCAACACCCCCTCCCTCAGCGGGGGCGGGGATCTCTACTTTGCGGTGAGCCCGGCGCTGCCGGCTGGCCTCGTGCTGGATGCGCTCACGGGGATCCTGTCCGGCACGCCCACCGCAGCCGCCTCCCGGGCTGATTACACCGTCACCGTCGGCAACACGAGCGGCACCACCACGGCGCAACTGAGCCTGACCGTCCAGGCCGCGCTGGACGTGGCCCCGGCCATCTCCACCCAGCCCGCGAGCCTGACGGTGACCGCTCCCCAGCCCGCCTCCTTCTCGGTGACGGCGAGCGGCACCGCCCCCTTGCAGTACCAGTGGAAAAAGAATGGGGTGAACGTGGGCACGAACGCGGCCACCTTCTCCCTGGCCACCACGGCTACGACGGATGCGGGAAGCTACACCGTGACCGTCAGCAACACGGCCGGCAGCGTCACCAGCAATGCCGCGCTGCTCACCGTCAATGCGGCTCAAGGTATGCCGGCCTTCACCACTCAGCCCGCCGATGTCACCCTCACCGAGAGGCAAAACGGACAGTTCGTGGTCGCGGCCAGTGGCACGCCCACGCCGACACTGCAATGGCAGTTGAGAAGTAACAGCTTCGCCTCTTGGGGGAATCTCTCTTCCGAAACAAATCCCACTTTGAATATAGTCGCCGCAACGCTGGCTCAAAACGGGTTCCAGGTCCGCGTAGTAGCGACCAACAGCGTGGGGGTGACCAACAGCAATGTGGCGACGCTCACGGTCAATCCGGTGCCGCCCAGCCTGACTTGGAAGACAGCACAATTACTCGAAACGGACATCGTGAATGATGGCGAATGGCCACAAGTCGCGTTCAATGACGCAGGCAACGGCATGGCCGTCTGGTCTCAATATGACGGGACGTATTTCAACGTCTGGGCGAGTCACTATGTCGCCGCCACAGGCTGGGAAGCTGCCGAGCTGATTGAAACCGGCACAGGATTCGCAGAACTGCCCCAAGTAGTCATGGATGCAAATGGAAATGCCACCGCTGTGTGGCAACAAAAAGATGTCAGTGCTGATCGCAAAATTATCGTCGCTAACCGCTACGTGGCCGGCACCGGTTGGGGTGTGCCTGTCGTGATAGGAACCAATGGGCCAGCAGCGGGTGATGATCAGTCACCGCAAATCGCAATAGACCCCAGCGGGAATGTGATTGCGGTATGGAACCTGATGCGTGTTGGCAGTACGACTGTTTGGGCCAACCGTTATGCGGTGGGCACAGGTTGGGGTACTGCCAGCCAGATTGGCACTGGCCATCCCATCTACCTCAATACGCTTCCACAAATTTCCGTGGATGCCGCGGGCAATGGTTTTGCGGTGTGGCAGCAAGCCAACGGTTCGATTCTCAACATCTGGAGTAACCGCTTTGCTGTTGGCACGGGTTGGGGGTCGGCTGTTTTGATAAGCGATAGTGCGCAGGCCAGTCGCGATCCAAAAATTGCAGCCGACATAAATGGCAACGCGATGGCGGTATGGGGGCAATTCAATCTAACCACTTCAGCGCATGACATTTTCGCCAATCGTTATGTGGCAGGTGCGGATTGGGGTACAGCCACAGCGATACAAGCCAACAGTGCGGTTAACAATGCCGCCCGCCCAAAAATAGCTTTCGATGCGGCGGGTAATGCGATAGCAGCCTGGTATCAATTTGGCAGCTTTGGTCCCTACAGCATTTGGGCGAATCGTTATGTGGCGGGTACCGGCTGGGGAACAGAAACACTCATTGAAACAAATAACGCGGGTGATGCCGCCAACGTCAGCATAGGCATGGATAGCGGCGGCAATGCCATCGTGGTCTGGCAACAAGCTGATGCCAATCTATTCAGGGAAATTTATTCCAATCGTTACGTGGTGGGCACAGGCTGGGGAACAGTCGCATTGGTAGAGCCTGGTAACTACCGTACAGGCCAGGCCCATCTTCCACAGATCGCCGTGAATGCCAATGGCAAGGCCCTTGTTGTGTGGCAGCGGTACAACAGCAGTGGCTTAATTCCCAGTATCTGGGGAAATGCAACCCAGTGAAGGAAGGCAGCCAGCGGGGCATGGGTGGTCGCTACCAATGATCCTGCACCCACTGGAATGTTTCAGCACCGATTCGACCCCACCCCTTCCAACGGAGTCCACGATGAAACCTACCGCACCTCAGCGGGCGCTCTTCGCCGCCAGCACCTTGGCTTTCCTCCTCGCCTGCGGCGGCAGTTCCAGTTCCACCACGGCACCGCCCGCCCCCGTGGCCGGCCCCCTGCTGACCACGCCACCCACCGCCCAGGCGGGTTACATCGGTGACCGGGTGACCTACCGGGTGGTGGCCTCGGGCAGCGGCCATGCCTATCAATGGCTCCGCAACGGCAGCGTCCTTTCCGGGGCCACGGCCGATGCGTACGCCTTGCCGGTCGCGGCGGCCGATGACCAGGCCCGCTACAGCGTTCGGGTCACCGCCTCCACCGGGGGCATCACCACGAGCCCGGATGCCCTGCTGGATGTCCTCTACGCTGAACCTGCCGTTGTCGCGGGCCACGATCACACCCTGGCCATCACCACGAAGGGGAAGGTCTACGCCTGGGGCGTGGGCGGCAACGGGCAACTGGGTCTGGGGGACTACCAGGCCCGCATGGTGCCCACGGCGGTGACCCTGCCGGGGCCCGCGGTGCAGGTGGCGGCGGGCTGGGGGCATTCCCTCGCGCTGCTGGCCGATGGCCGCGTGTTCGCCTGGGGGAACAACCTCAACGGGCAGCTGGGGGATGGCACCACCACCATGCGCCCCACGCCCGCAGCGGTCCCTGGGCTCACCGGCGCGACCTTCATCACCTGCGGCTACAACCACAACCTGGCGGCGAAGGCGGATCAGTCCATCTGGCTGTGGGGCTACAACTCCCACGGGCAGCTGGCCCAGGGCGACAAGGCGAACCGCCTGAGCCCGGTGTCCATCCCCGCCGCCGCGTCCCAGATCGCCGATGTGGCCCTGGGCGAATTGCACACCCTGATCCTGCTGACGACGAACGAGCTGTACGGCAGCGGCGACAATGGCTACGGCCAGCTGGGCCTGCCCTCTGCCAGCGGCGAGCACTTGACCCTGACCGCCCTCGTCGGCGGCGTGAAGGCGGTTCGGGCCTTCTCCCTGTATAGCGTTGTCCTCGGCACGGATGGCCTGCCCTATGGCACCGGGGAGAACGTGTACGGCCCATTGGGGGATGGCAGCATGACGACGCGGTATGCCTGGGTGCCCATGGACACCGGCGGGCTGACCGCCGGGACCACCCTGAAGGATGTGGTGCCGGGTCAGTATCACACCCTGTTCCTCGGCACCCAGGGGAGCGTGGCGTCCGTCGGCTACAACTGGTACGGCCAGCTGGGACTGGGCGCGGCCACAACCACTTCTTACACAGCGTCCCAGGGGATCGCCGGGCTCAACGCCCTTGGGGTGAGCGCGGGGTCTCAGTCCTCCTACGCCCTTCTGCCGGACCTCAGCGTGAAGGCCTGGGGCTACAACAACAACGGCCGGCTGGGTGATAGCACCGCCACGGACCGGCCGGCGCCCACAACGATCCCCGGGCTCTTCCTGGGGCCCCTGCCCACGGGGGTGGCGCCGCCGGTGGCGCCAGGTTTGCAGACGAAGGGATCGTCCCGGTTCTGAAATGTCCTGACTACTGGAGCAGCGCCTTCACCTGCTGGAGGCGCTGCTCGCGTTCCTCGGCCTGGCCCCGCAGCTTGGCCACGGCGGCTTCGGGGGCCTTGGTGACGAAGCTATCGTCGGCCAGGCGGGCGCGCAGCGGTTCCAATTCCTTTTCCAGTTTGGCCCGTTCCTTTTCGAGCTTGGCCTGTTCGGCGACGGGATCCTTGAGGCCCGCCAGCTCCAGCGCCACCGTGCCGCCCGCCACGACGGACACGACTCGCGTGGGCGTGGCGAGATCGTCCTTCGAGAAGGTGACGGATTCCAGCCGGGCGATGGACTTCAGTGCCTCGGTGAAGGGCTCCAGCTCGAACATGGAACAGAAGGCGGGAACGCGTTTGGCGGGATCCACACCCTGTTCGGCCTTGAGGCGCAGAAAGGCGGACAGGACTTCCTGGAAGCGGGGGATGATCGTGGTGTCGCCGCCCTGGACCTGAAGGACTTTCTCATCCATGGGCCAGGATCTCAGAGCCAGCAGAGCTGGCTCTGAGATAGGTAATCGCTGCGCGATTACTGCTTCGTGAATTTCCTCTGTCAGGAACGGCACGAAGGGATGCAGGGCCCGCAGCAGGATGTCCAGGAACTGCAGAATGGCGGCCTTCTGGCCCGGCGTGCCGCTCAGCAACTGCACCTTGGCCAGCTCGATGTAGGTGGCGCAGAAGTCGTCCCAGACTAAGTGGTACAGCAGATCCGAGGCCTCATGGAACCGGAACTCCTCCAGGGCCTTCGTGACCGCCGACAAGGTGTCCCTCATCTTTTTGATTAACCAGAATTCGGCCTCGCCGAATTCTGGCACCGTCGCCAGCGTGATGGATTCATCAAGATTCATTTGGACAAACCGGGACGCGTTCCAGAGCTTGTTGCAGAAGTTGCGGCTGGCTTCGAGGCGCGCGGTGCTCATGGCGATATCGGTGCCCGGAGCGGCCATGATGGCCAGGGAGAAGCGCAGGGCGTCCGTGCCGTACTCCTCCATCACTTCCAGCGGATCAATGACGTTGCCCTTGGTCTTGCTCATCTTCGCGCCGCTGGCATCGCGCACCAGGCTGTTGAAGTAGACCTTGCGGAAGGGCACCTCGCCCATCCAGGTGAGGCCCGCCATGGCCATGCGCGCCACCCAGAAGAACAGGATGTCGTAGCCCGTGATGAGCACGCTGGTGGGGTAGTAGCGCTTCAGCTCAGCGCTTTCATCAGGCCATCCGAACACACTGAAAGGCCACAGCGCCGACGAGAACCACGTATCCAACGTATCCGGATCCTGAATCAGTTTTCCATCTCCGCATGCGCAGCATGCGGAGGGCGCCTCCATCTCCACATGGAGCTCCCCGCAAGACGCACAGGTCCAGGCGGGGATGCGGTGGCCCCAGACCAGCTGGCGGCTGATGCACCAGTCCTGGATGTTGGTGAGCCAGTGCGCCCAGACCGCCGCGTGATGCTCGGGCGTGAACTGGATGGCGCCGCTCTGGACGGCCTCCAGGGCCTTGGCGGCGGCCTCCTTCACGTCCATGAACCACTGTTCGCTGACCAGGGGCTCCAGTACGGCGCCGCTGCGGTCGCTGAGCGAGATCTTGTTGACGTAGTCCTCGACCTTCACGAGGAAGCCCTGTTCCTCCAGGTCAGCCACGACCCGCTTCCGCGCCTCGAAGCGGTCCAGGCCCGCGTAGACGCCAGCCTCAGCGGTCATCTTTGCATCGAAGCCGATGATGGTGATGGAGGGCAGGTTCAACCGCTGGCCGGCGGCGAAGTCGTTGGCGTCATGGGCGGGCGTCACCTTCACGCAGCCCGTGCCGAAGGCGGGATCCACGAAGCTGTCCGCCACCACGGGGATCTGCCGGCCCGTGAGCGGATGATTCATGAGCTTGCCGATCATGCCCTGGTAACGCTCGTCATCGGGATGCACAGCCACGGCCGTATCCCCCAGCATGGTCTCGGGCCGGGTGGTGGCCACCACCACATCGCCGCTGCCGTCCGCCAGCGGATAGCGCAGGTGCCAGAGCTTGCCCCGGCGCTCTTCGTATTTCACTTCCAGATCGCTGAGGGCGGTCTGGAGCGCGGGATCCCACTGGATCATGCGGGGGCCGCGGTAGATGCGCCCGGCCTTGTAGCTTTCCACGAAGACCTTGCGCACGGCCTTGTTCAGCGAAGGATCCAGCGTGAAGCGGTTGCGGGTCCAGTCCACGGAGCAGCCCATCCGCCTCAGCTGATGCTCGATGGCGCCCTGGTTCTTCTCCTTCCAGTCCCAGATGCGCTGCTCGAAGGCCTCGCGGCCCAGCTGATGACGGTCCGTGCCTTCGGCCTTGAGCTGGCGTTCGACCATCATCTGCGTGGCGATGCCCGCGTGATCCGTTCCGGGCACCCAGAGGGCGTCGTAGCCCTGGGCCCGCTTGAAGCGCGTGAGCACGTCATGGAGGGTGTTCACCAGCGCATGGCCCATGTGCAGGTTGCCGGTGATGTTGGGCGGCGGGATCACGATGGACCAGGGTTCCTTGCCACTGTCTGGCGCCGCCTCGAAGGCCCTGGCTTCCTCCCATACCGCATACCAGCGCGTCTGCGCCGTCCTGAAATCGAACGCCTTGTCCATTTCGCGCATTGCCATCCTTAGTCTTGGCTTTTCCTGACTCCAAATCGGCGTTGCCGATTTGGAGCGAGTGAATCGAACCTCGTTGGAACATCCAGCCCAGTGGATCAGTTTAGCTGTGGGAGCAGGCGGGTTCCAGCCTGGGATAGCCTGGGCTCAGTCGCTCGACATGCGTTCCCACATGTCTTCCCACTCCAGATCGGTCCACCATTCGCGCTCCAGGCCGTCGCAGGCGGTGCCGTAGGAGGGGCAGGCCACGCAGCCATCGCCGCGGATGGCTTCGGGATCGCGCTGGGGCGGGTAGGCGGCGACCAGGGCCAGGCCGGCCCCGTGGGCCGCGAGCTCCGCACCGGTCATGGGGCGGGAGGGCAGCTCCCGGATATGGGCGCGGCGCAGGCGCTCCTCGCTTTCGGGGAACAGGACGGAGTTTTCGGCATCCATGTGCCGCCAGAGCGAACGGCTGTAGTCCACGGCCAGGGCCTGGATCCGCTGGCGGTCCGCTTCGACCGCCAGGGGGCCGCCCAGCAGGCCCTCCAGGGCATCCAGCAACCCCGCCATGCGGCGGTGCTCGCCGGTCAGGGCCGCGAGGGGGCCGCGATCCGCCGGCAGCTCGGCCTGCGTGGCGAGGGCATGGAAGAGAACGAGCTCCTCCTTCCCGTGGTGGAAGTCCCCGGCGTAGCGGCGGAAGAAGGCCATGAACCGCACGCCGTCCGCCGCTACGCCCTGGCCGGCCAACCGGGCGGTCACGAAGGCCCGGAGGGAACCGGCCACCTGCTCGATGAGATCGTGTTCGGTCCGGAGATCCTCGATGAGCTGCACAGTTTCTCCGTTCTTGAGACCCGCAAGAGGCCCATTCTATCCAAGGGATGAATTTATGGACCCTGGCATCACTTATTGATCTGCACTGGTCTGTGTATGAACTCAAAATTCATCCATCCTGACCCATGGAACCCGGGGATAGACGGGCTATCCGAGGTGCAGGGGCCCCCATGCTAGATTGGGAGGCTCCAGATGGTCCAGAACCCCTTGCGAGGAGAGCCTTTGGCCGCCCCGTCCGTTCCTTCCATGCCCGGCACCACCCTGACCCGCGAGCAGCGGGTCCGGTTGTACCGCACCATCTACGCTGCGCGCCGCATTGACGATAAGGAAATCACGGGCAAGCGCCAGAACAAGGTCTTCTTCCAGATCAACGGAGTGGGCCACGAAGCCGTCCAGGCCGCGGCGGCCCTGGTCTTCCGTCCCGGCCACGACTGGTTCTTCTTCTACTACCGGGACCGGGCCCTGGCCTATGGCCTGGGCTACACGGCCAAGGAGATGTTCCTGGGCTCCGTGGGATCCGTGGAGGATCCCGCCAGCGGCGGCCGCCAGATGCCCAGCCACTGGGGGCACAAGGGCCTCAATATCTTCACCACCTCCAGTCCCACCGGCAGCCAGTTCCTTCAGGCCGTGGGGGCGGTGGAGGCGGTCATGCGCGCAGAGCAGGGCGGCCTGCAGGAGCAGCTGGGCATCCGGTCCGACGAGGTGGCCCTGGTCACCACCGGCGACGGGACCTGCAGCCAGGGCGAGTTCTGGGAGGCCATCAGTAACGCCGTGAACCTGAAGGCCCCCGTGGTCTTCCTGGTGGAGGACAACGGCTATGCCATCAGCACGCCCAGCGAGGTGCAGTACCCAGGTGGCAACGTGGCGGCCCTGCTGCAGGGCTACGCCCCCCACGGCCTGCTGATCCTGGATGAGGTGGACGGCTGCGATCCCATCGCCAGCTACCACGTGATGAAGGCTGCTGCCGATCATGCCCGCGCCCGCAAGGGCCCGGCCCTGGTGCGGGCCAAGGTGATCCGCCCCTACAGCCACTCGCTGTCGGACGACGAGCAGCTCTACAAGTCGAAGGCCCAGCGCGAGGCCGAGGCCCTGCGGGATCCGGTGACCACCTACGCGAAGCAGCTGGTGGCCTGGGGCGACCTCACCGAGGCCCAGCTGGAGATGCTGAAGGACGAGGTGCAGGCCGAGATTGACGCGGCCTGGGACGCGGCCGACGCCGCGCCGAAGCCCGAGCCCGGCAGCTTCTATCAGCATCTCTACAGCGAAGAGGTGGATCCCACGTCCGCCGCCTTCGACACCGAGCACGCTCCCGGCGATCAGGCCATCGGCGCCAAGACGATGATTGACCTCATCAACGCCACCCTGAAGCACGAGATGGCGCGGGATCCGCGCATCCTGGTCTTCGGCGAGGATGTGGCCGACGCCAGCCGGGCGGAGATCCTCGACGAGGTGAAGGGCAAGGGAGGCGTCTTCAAGGCCACCCACGGCCTGCAGAAGCGGTTCGGCGACCACCGCGTGTTCAACACGCCCCTGGCGGAGGCCACCATCATCGGCCGCGCCATCGGTCTCGCGGCTCGCGGCTTCAAGCCCGTGGTGGAGATCCAGTTCTTCGACTACATCTGGCCCGCCATGCAGCAGCTCCGGGACGAGCTGGCCAATATCCGCTGGCGCTCCAACGGCGCCTTCAAGAGCCCCATGGTGGTGCGCGTGCCCATCGCGGGCTACCTCATGGGTGGCGCCACCTTCCACAGCCAGTGCGGCGAAAGCACGTTCACGCACATTCCGGGACTGCGCGTGGTCTATCCCGGCACGGCGCTGGACGCCGCGGGCCTGCTGCGCACGGCCATCCGCTGCGACGATCCGGTGCTCTTCCTGGAGCCGAAGCACCTCTACCGGCAGATCCACAACAAGGGCAACGACCCTGGTCCCGGCTTCATGATCCCCTTCGGCAAGGCCCGGGTGGTGCGGGAGGGCACGAGCCTTTCCGTCATCACCTATGGCAGCACCGTCCATCGCGCGGTGCAGGCGGCCCGCGAGGTGGAGAAGGAGGGCATCTCCGTCGAGATCATTGATCTCCGCACGCTGAATCCCTACGACTGGGCCGCCATCTCCGCATCCGTCCAGAAGACCCACCGCGTGATCGTGGCCCACGAGGACACCCTGAGCTGGGGCTATGGCAGCGAGATCGCGGCCCGCATCGCCGATGAGCTGTTCTTCCACCTGGACGCCCCCGTGCGCCGCGTGGCCGCCAAGGACACCTGGGTGGCCTACTATCCGGCCCTGGAGGACGAGATCCTGCCCCAGCCCAAGGACTTCCTCGAAGCCTTCCGCAGGCTCGCGGCGATTTAGGCTCTCCGGGGGTTCCGCGCTGCGCGCACACCCCCGGACCCCCGCGCCCGGGCCGGCGGAGCCATCCCGGGCTTGTTAAGGCAAGGTTGGGATCGGATGAAACTCGAGGGATCGCCCTGCCCAGCGTTAGGATGGGGCATCACCCCGGGGGATTCATGCGCCTTCTGCCGATCACCCTTCTGCTGCAAGCCGCTGCGGTCTTCGCCCAGCTGGGGGCTCCCTATCAGCCCGCCCCTCCTTCCCAGAGCACCTGGACCCTGGGCGCCCAGACCTTCGGGCCCACGCTGACGGGCCATTTCCAGGGCATCCAGGATGGCCAGCCCATCTCCGTGGATCTGGCCGGGGACCTGGGCCTGGGCAAGGACAAGACCACGCCCGGATTCTTCCTCGACTACCAGGGCCCCCGCTTCGCCTTCCAGATCTCCAGCGGTGCCGCCGAGTATCGGGGCGACCGCGTGATCAACCGCGCCGTGACGGTGAATGGGGTCTCCTACGCCGCCGGCACCCGCGTCCAATCCCGCGTGAAACTCGCCAGCGTGGACGGCATCTGGACCATCAAGATCGTGCGCGAATCCGATGCCTGGCTGGGCATTGATCTGGGCGTGCAGGCCTGGACCATTGACCTGGACGCGACCAGCGTGCCCACCCTTCCCGGGACCCCGGTCACGGCCAGCACCCGGATCCAGGCGCCCATCCCGCAGATCGGCCTTTCGGGGGGATCCCGCGGGTTCAACGGGGCGGTCGAGTCCAAGGCCTATGTCCACTACCTGGCCTACAAGCAGGCCAAGTACACCCTGTGGGGCGCCGATGTGCGGATCTTCCCCGTGCGCTGGTTCGGCCTTCGCGCCTTCTACGAGGGCGGCAGCTTCGACGTGCCCAGGGGCTCACTGAATGACGATCTGGAGCTGAAACTCGACCGCAAGGGGATCGGGCTCGGGGCCGTGGTCCGGTTCTAAAAAAAACGCGTTCCGGCAGAAATTGGCGGTAGACGCTGGCAATCCTGTCATGATTTCCCGCGTGACCCGCCAAGGGCGGACCTCACGCCTACGCTATGACGGCCTTGTCTGGGGAAAGTCATCGCTTCACCATCACCAGACATTCTGCGGGAAACAGTCATGGCTCAAGGCATCGTCAAGTGGTTCAACGCCGAAAAGGGCTTCGGATTCATCACCCCCGATGAGGGCGGTGCGGATCTTTTCGTTCACCACACCGCCATCCAGGGCGGCGGCTTCCGCACCCTGGACGAGAATCAGCGTGTCAGCTTCGAAGTGTCCCAGGGCCAGAAGGGCCCCCAGGCCACGAACGTCCAGAAGGTCTAGTCCTTCTCCGTCCCAAAGAAAAGGCGGCCCACCGGGCCGCCTTTTCTTTGGGGTCGCCTCGAATCTAGTGTTGCCCGTGCCCGTGGTCATCGGCCACGGCGGGCTTGCCGATGAACTCGGGTTTGCGGCCCAGGAAGAGGACCCATAGCCCGAACAGGGCCAGGATGCCCAGCCCCAGGCCCAGGAGGGCGGGACGGAGGGCGGCCAGGGCCGGGTAGCGGAAGCCCAGGAGGCCCACCGTGGACCCGAAGAATCCGACCGCGATGAGCAGAATTCCCCAGCGCGCCGAGGCCACGGGATTCTGGCCCACTTCCTCGGGCAGGGTGCCCAGGGGCGTCTTCACCTCGCCGGCCACATGGGTGCCCTGGAAGATCAGGACGACGAACAGGATGAAATAGAAGACCAGGAAGGTCATGGGGGACTCCGGGGGGGATCCAGGATCTCATGAAGCATCCCGGGGGGCGACGGGAGGTGTCCAACATTCGGGGATTGACACCATCAATCGTTTGATTAATCTGACATTCTGAATTAATCACTCGATTGATTCACTGCACCGAGACATGCCATGTGCCCCCTAGCGCTGCCCCAGGACACCCGGACCCGCCTGATCGAATCGGCCATCCTCCACTTTGCCGCCAAGGGTTTTGACGGGACCGGCATCCGGGAGATCGCCAAGGGGGCCCAGGCCAATTCGGCCCTGGTCACCTACCACTTCTGCGGGAAGGAGGGGCTTTATCTGGAAGCTCTCAAGGCCATCTTCTCCCGCAAGGCATCGCCGGTGGCGGAACTGGCGAGCATCCCGCCGGCCGGAACCCCCGGGGCGAGGAAGGCCGCCCTCCAGGGGCTTCAGAACTACATCCGGGCCTTCATCACCGAGCTGATGTCCTGCGACGGATCCGACCCCGTGGACGAGGCCGCCATGATCCTCATGGCCCGGGAGATGCAGGCGCCGCGGCCCGCCTCGGTGCCCCTGCTCATGGAGCACGTGAAACCGTACGTGACCTACCTGATGAACTGTCTTCAGGTGTTGCGGCCGGATCTCGACGAGGAGGCGCTGTTTTCCATGGGGGTGAGCATCCAGGGCCAGATGCTCCACTTCCGGAATTCCCTGGGGATCATCCGCCTCATCCGGGGGAATCCAGCCTACCCGGAGGATCTGTCCCAGGTCATCGAGCACTACATCGCCTTCAGCCTGAGGGGACTTGGCGTTCCCGAGGCCTTCCCCCAGCCGAGGACCTGACCATGCTCCTGATCTCGCCACCCGCCCTCCAGGCGCCCGACATGAACGAGGGGGACCGCCCGCTCCCTCGTGCACCCCACGTAGTGATCGGGCAAAGCCCGATCACTACGTCTGCCCCCGCCAGCGAGCCCCTTTCACTGGACCTGTCGGGCGCCCTTTCCCGTGCCCGGGCCGAGAACGCCATGCTCCGCGCCGCCCAGGCCCGGGTGGACGAGCGCCGTGGCCTCATCACCACCACCCGGGCCGATGCCTTGCCGCAGCTCACGCTCATGGGCGACTTCACCCGGGTGCGGGATGTCTCCATCCTCAACAGCGGTTTCGCGGACAGCGCGGCAAGGTTCGGCCTGACGCCGGATTCCCTGGTGGGCGCCCGCAGCATCTACACCAGCCAGGCCAACCTGACGCAGCCCCTCTTCTACTGGGGCAAGCTGGGCACCGCCGTGGACATCGCGATGATGGGCGAAAAGGAGGCCGCGCTGGCCTACACGACCTCGGAACTGGATGTCCTGCACGGCGTCGCCAGGGCCTACCTGACCGTTCTATCGGCTCAGGCGGAGCAGGAGGTCATCGAAAGCCGGCGGAAGACCGCCGAGCAGTTCGTATCGGACGTGAAGGCCAAGCTGGAGGCCCAGACCGCCACCGAACTGGATCGCCTGCGCGCCGAGAGCGAGCTGCTGGCCGTGATCCCCGAATCGCTCCAGGCCGAGGCCCAGGTGAAGCGGGCCATGGAAGTCCTGAACGGGCAGCTGGGGCTGGATCCCAGGACGCCGGTCGCCCTCGCGGAGCTGGGGCAGCCGGAACCGGCGACCAGGCCCGCGGGCACGGAGCGCAGCGAGCTCGCGCAGCTGAAGCAGCAGGAAGCGATGTACCGCGCCAATGGAAAAATCATCACCTCGGATCTGCGCCCCAAGTTCGACCTCAGCGCCAGCTACGGCTACCAGGCGGGCCAGACGGACCACCTCTTCAAGGAGCCCTACGACACCTGGAGGGTGAGCGTCACCATGAAGTTCCCGGTCTTCGACGGGCTGCGCAGCTCGGGCAAGCGGGCCCAGAACACGGCCCAGCTCGAGCAGGTCAAACAGATGCGCCTGGATCGCGAGCGATCCGTCGCCATCGAGCAGAGCACCGCCGACCGCGAACTGGAGAAGGCCGCCGCCCTGCGCGTGGCGGCCCGGAAGGCCCACGATGCCACCGTGGAAGCCCTGCGCATGAGCCGCGAAGCCTTCGACCAGGGACTCATCACCTCCCTCGACCTGCTGCTGGCGGAGCGCACCGAGCGCCAGGCGGAAAGCCAGCGGCGCCGGGCCGAACTGGGCCTATGGGCCGCCCGCTTTGACCAGCGGCGCGCCCTCGGGCTGCCGCCTCTCTGATTGATTCGACCCCGCCCCCGATCTGGAGCTTGCCATGAACCGCAAAGCCATCGTTGTCTACGGCGTGCTGCCCGCCCTCGTCATTGCCGGAGCCGCCACCTTCCACCGCATGAGCCGCAACGCCGAACTGGACCGCCAGAAGGCGGCCAAGGATGCGGCGCTGGTCACCGTGTCCATGGCGCCCGTGGAGACCCGCCCCTTCCATGGCACGCTGGCCTTCACGGGCACGGTGCTGGCGGTGGACCGGGCCGAGATCAAGGCGGAAGTCTCCGGCCGCGTCACCCGCGTGGCCGTGCGCGAGGGCGATCGCGTCAGCCGGGGCACGATGCTCGCCATGCAGGACGAGGAGGATCTCCTCCTGTCCATGCAGGTCGCCGAGGCCCAGGCGGCCCAGGCCCAGGCCCAGCAGGCCCGCCGCGACAATGACCGCGCCGTGGCCCTGCTGGAGAAGCGCAGCGTGACCCGGCAATTCGCCCAGCAGGCAGAGACGGCTTTCCATGCCACGCAGGATGCCTCCCGCGCCGCCGCAAGCAACCTCGGCCTGGCCCGGTCCCGGTTCCACAAGGCCCGCATCGCCTCGCCCATCGCCGGCGAAGTGGCCCAGCGGCTCGTCCAGCCGGGCGAGGTGCTGGCCCCGGGCCAGCCCGTCTTCATGGTGGTGGACAACCGCCGCATGGAGATCCAGGCCGATCTCCCCGCCGCCTCCGCGGCCTCGGTGAAGGTGGGCCAGAAGGTGCGCTTCCGCGTGGCCGGGTTCGCCGGGCCCTTCGAGGGTGCCGTGGCCAACGTGGCCGCCGCCGTGGCTCTGGATGGGCGCACCCTGCGCGTTCGCGTCGAGCTCCCGAACGCCGATGGCCGCCTGAAATCAGGCCTCTTCGCGGAAGGCGAGATCTTGGGCAACGGCGAGGTCCAGCGGCCGGCGCTGCCCGTCGCGCTGGTGCGCGCGGAAGGCCAGGAGGCCCAGGTCTATGTGGAGGAGGGCGGCATCGCCCGCCTCCGCCGCGTGACCCTCGGCCCCGAGCAGGACGGCTGGCGCGCCGTGGAAGGCCTCGCGGCGGGCGTGAAGGTGGTGTCCCAGGGCCGCGACCAGGTGAGCGAAGGCAGCCGTCTGCGCATCGTGCCGGAAGGGAAGTGAGCCATGTTCCTGTCTGACCTTTCCATCAAGCGGCCCGTCCTCACGACGATGATCATGCTGGCCCTCGTGGTGCTGGGCCTGTTCTCCGTGCGGGGCATCGGCATTGACCAGTGGCCCAAGATTGACTTCCCCGTGGTCACCGTCAGCGTGCCCTATCCCGGCGCCAGTCCCGACGCCGTGGAACAGGATGTCGTCAAGAAGATCGAGGAGGCCCTCAACACCCTGGAGAAGGTGAAGGAGATATCGGCCACCAGCCAGGAGTCCATCGGCACCGTGGTCGTCCAGTTCCATCTCGAGCGGGACGTGGACAAGGCCCTGGAGGATGTCCGCTCCAAGATCGGCCAGATCCGCAAGGACCTGCCCGAGACCATCAAGGAACCCATCATCGCCAAGATGGACCCGGCCCAGCTGCCAGTGGTCTCTCTGGTGGTGGGCCCTGACGCCAAGCACGCGGGCATGAGCCCCCGCGAGCTGACCCGGATCGCCGAGGAATTCCTCAAGCGCCGCGTGGAGAACACGCCGGGCGTGGGCAGCGTGGAAGTCGTGGGTGGCAGCCAGCGCGAAATCCTCATCCAGGCCGATCCGCAGAAGCTCAGCGCGCTGGGCGTTTCGCTCCAGTCGGTGACCTCGGCCCTGGGCAACGATTCCCGCAGCATCCCGTCCGGCAACCTGCTCCAGGGCAGCCGCGAGATCAGCGTCATGGTGGACGCCAAGGCCCGGCGCGTGGAGGACTTCGAGCACATGATCGTGGGCAACCGCCAGGGCCGCCCCGTGGAATTGGGGGAGGTGGCCCGGGTGGTGGATGGCGTGAAGGAGCGCCGCACCCTCGCCCTGTTCAATGGCCAGGAGGCCGTGGCCCTGCTGGTCCAGAAGCAGCTGGGCGGCAACACCGTGGCCATGGTGGATGCCCTGGACAAGGCCCTGCAGCAGCTCGGCCCCGAACTCGAAAAGGCCGGCGTCCAGGTCACCAAGGCCAAGGACAACGCCAAGTTCATCCATGACGCGGTGGATGACGTGAAGGTGGCCATCTTCCTGGGCGGCGCGCTCACGGTGGTGATCGTCTTCTTCTTCCTGAAATCCTGGCGCTCCACGCTGATCACCAGCCTGACCCTGCCCGTGTCCATCATCTCGTCCTTCATCATCATGAAGATGCTGGATTTCACGCTGAACACCATGACCCTCATGGGCCTCAGCCTCGCGGTGGGCATCCTTATTGACGATGCCATCGTGGTCCGGGAGAACATCACGCGGCACGCGGAAATGGGCAAGGACCACGTGACGGCGGCCCGGGAGGGCACCGCCGAGATCGGCCCCGCTGTCGTCGCGACCACCCTTTCCATCCTGGCGGTGTTCGTGCCCGTGGCCTTCATGGGCGGCATCGTGGGGCGCTTCTTCTTCCCCTTCGCCATCACCGTGGCCTTCGCCGTGGCGGTGAGCCTCTTCGTCAGCTTCACGCTGGATCCCATGCTCAGCGCCGTCTGGCCGGATCCCGAGCACGAGAAGGGCCACCACACCCTCGACGAGGCCGGATCGGGACGCAACCCGGTCCGTCTGGCCGTGGCCTGGTTCAACCGCCAGCTCGACGGCTGGGAAATCGTGTACCGGGATGGCATCCGCTGGTCCCTGGAGCATCGCAAGACCGTCATGGCCGTGGGGTTCGGAAGCTTCTTCCTCGCCATGGGGCTGTCGGGCCTGCTGGGCAACGACTTCATGTCCGACTATGACCGCGGCGACCTGCAAGTGGGCTTCAAGACCGAACCGGGATCCAGCCTGGCCGCCACCGAGGCCAAGGCGATGCAGGTGGAGAAGATCATCCGCCAGTCCCCGGAGGTGGAGCGCACCTTCACCAGCATCGGCACCGGCCTCAACGCCACGATCAATGAGGGTTCGATCTACGTGAAGTTCAAGGAGGGACGCCGGCGCAGTCACGTCGCCATCCGGCGCGAATTCCGGGACCGTTTCCAGGCCCTCGCCGGCATCGAGACGAGCATCGAGGCGGTGAATGATTTCGGCGATCCGAAGCCCTTCATGGTCGCCGTGCTGGCGCCCGAACGCGCCCTGGTGGAGCGGGCCGAACCCCAGGTGCGGGCCGTGTTCCAGAAAGTGACGGGCGCCGTGGACATCCAGAGCAGCCGCGACGCGGGCCGTCCCGAGCTGAGGCTCGTGGTGGACCGCAAGGCCGCCTCGGATCTCGGCGTGTCCCCGGGCGCCGTGGCCGCCGTGGTCAGACCCCTGGTGGATGGCGTGGAGGTCTCCAAGTTCGAGGATGTCTCCGGCGAGCAGTACGACGTCCGGGTGCGGCTATCCGACGAAGCGCGCCGGAAAGCCTCGGACCTGGCGGGCATGATGGTGGTCTCCACCAAGAAGGACAAGGCGGGCAACAACACCCTGGTGCGCGTGGACCAGGTGGCCCGTTTCGAGGAGTCGCTGGCGCCCAGCAAGCTCCAGCGGCGCGATCTGCAGGCCCAGCTCCTGCTCACCGCCAACAAGGAGGGCAAGTCGCTGGAAGAGGTGGTGGCCGAACTGGGCAAGGGCATTGACAAGCTCAAGGCCAGCGGCGAGCTGCCCGAGGGCGTGAAGGTGGCCTTCATCGGCCAGGCCAGGGACAACAAGGAAACGGCGGGCTACATGGGCTCGGCCCTGCTGCTGGCCGTGGTGTTCATCTACATCGTGCTGGCCTCGCAGTTCGAAAGCTTCAAGCTTCCGGTCACCATCATGCTCAGCCTGCCGCTCTCCATGGTGGGCATGGTGCTCATGCTGCTGGTCACGGGCGATTCCATGTCCATGATGACCAGCATCGGCCTGATCCTGCTCATGGGCCTCGTGACGAAGAACGCCATCCTGCTGGTGGACCACGCCCTGCATCTGGAACGCGAGGAGGGCATCCCCCGCCGCGAGGCCATCATCCGCGCCGGCACGGTCCGTCTGCGGCCCATCCTCATGACCAGTTTCGCCATGATCTTCGGCATGCTTCCGCTGTTCTTCGCGCTGGGCGCGGGGGCCGAGATGCGCGCCCCCATGGCCCGCGCCGTGGTGGGCGGCCTCATCACCTCCACGCTTCTGACCCTGATCGTGGTGCCGGTGTTCTTCGAGATCATAGATGACCTGAGCCTGGCCCGGACCTGGACCTGGCTCCGCCGCCGGCTGGGCATGGCGGAACCGGAACCGGAAACCAGACAGCCACTCGTGGAGGCCCCGGATGCCTGAGTCAGCCTTCTACGCGGCGGTGGAATCCCGGCGCACCGTGCGGGATTTCCTCCCCGATCCCGTCCCCCGGGAGGTGCTGGACCGGGCCCTCGACGCCGCCCGGCTGGCGCCCAGCTCCAGCAATCTGCAACCATGGGAGTTCATCATCATCCGGGATCCAAAAGTCAGACAGGCGGCCAACGCCGCCTGCCTGGATCAGCAGCCGGCGAAGACCGCGCCGGTGCTGATCGCCCTGGTCACGCACCGGGATACCTGGCGGCGGAACCGGGACGAGATCCTGCGGATCTTCAAAGGCCGGGGTCCCCTCCGCCCGAGCCAGGCGGCCTACTACCGGCGCATCGTCCCGCTGATCTACACCACGGGGCCCTTCGGCATTCTCGGGCCCCTGAAGCGCTTCTTCAGCCGCGTGGCCTCGCTCTTCAAACCCACGCCGAACCTCATGTCCCGCAGCGATATCCGCATCATGGCCCACAAGAGCACGGCCCTGGCCGCCGCCACCTTCATGCTGGCCATGCGCGCCGAGGGTTACGATACCTGCCCCATGGAAGGCTTCGACCCCTGGCGGGCCGAGGCGCTGCTTGGCCTGCCCCGGGGCGTCGAGGTGAACATGTTCCTGGCGGTGGGCAGGCGCAGCGACACGGGCGTGTGGTGGGACCGGGCCCTCATGCCCCGGGAATGGGCCGTGCGGGAGATCTGATACCGCTCCGTGGTGAAGGTTTTTCATTCGGACTGAACGCATCTTGAGGCACTCTGGAAGGTCCATGACTGCTGCGCCCCAAGACCTGAAGGACCTGCTGCGACTGGCGGATTCGCCGGTGGAGGGGTTTTCCGCGCCGGGCGCGCGGCTGCGCTGGACCTCGCCCCCGGCCCTGGCCCTGGTGCTGGCCCGATGGATCACCCGCGAAGGCCGCGTCCAGCCCCTGTGGGTGGATGCGCCCAGCGAGGCCGAGGCCCGCACCCTGGCTCACGATCTCCAGGCGCTGCTCCCCGGCGCCGGCATCGCCCATTTTCCCGGCTTCACCGCCTATGCGGGCGGCGAAAGCAGTCCCCCGGGGATGGTGCTCCGGGAGCGGCTTTCGGCCCTGGTGGGGATGCTCGAACGGCGAGTTCAGGTGCTCGTGACCGGCCCCCTCACCGCATGCGAAAAGCTGCCCCATCCCACCTGGTTCCAGAAACAGAAACTGGAGCTTCGCAAGGGCGCGGAGGTGCCCCGGGAGCTGCTGCTGGAAACGCTGGTGGCCCTGGGCTACCGCCGCACGGAGCTGGCCTCGGCCCCGGGCGAGTTCAGCTCCCGCGGCATGGTGGTGGATCTGTGGCCCGACCATCTGGAGCAGCCGCTGCGCCTGGAGACCTTCGGCGATGAGCTGGAGCGGCTCAGCCCCTTCGATCCCGATACTCAGCGCCGCACGGGCGAGGCCCTGGAATCGCTCATGCTCTACCCCCGCTTCGAGGGGGATCGCGGCAACGGCGAGGCGCTGCTGGCCGCCGTGGCCTCCCGCGCGGACCGCACGCAGGAACCCGGAGACGATCTGGCGTTCCGCCGGGCCCGGCTCGCCACCCACGGCCACTTCCCCGGCGAAGAGCTGTTCCATTCCCTGCTGGCCCAGCCCAGGGGGCAGCTGGTCCACTGGATGCCGCCCTGCCTGCGGGTCCGCCTGGATGGGGCCTGGGAGGAGGCCCTGCGGGACGCGGAACGCGCCCGCATCGAGGAGGGGCTGGCCATGCTGCGCCGGGGCGGCGTGGTGTGCCCCGATTTCGAGGATCGCTTCCTGCCCACGGACCCCAGCCGTCCCACCCTGCGGTTGACCGAATGGCAGAGCGAAGCCACGGTGCCCCTCGCGGCGCAACCGGTACGCGAGTTCCAGGGCCGCATCTCCGAGTTCGCCGAGCACCTGCAGGACCTCTCCCTTTCGGGTCACCGGGTGTTCCTGGCGGGCTCCACGCCGGGCATGCGGGACCGCTTCCAGGAACTTCTGCGGGAGCACGAGCTGCCCCGGGGCCATGGCGCGGAGGCCGGATGCCGGGCCATCCACCTGGGCCTGAGCGGTGGAGCCCACTTGAAGGAACCCGCCCTGGTGGTCTTCACCGAGCGGGAGATCTTCGGACGCAAGGTGGCCCAGGCCGCGCCGAAGAAATCCCGAAGTTCTGCCTTCCTGTCGGACCTGCGGGATCTGAAACCCGGGGATCGCGTGGTGCACCTGGACCACGGCATCGGCGAATTCCTGGGCTTCGCCACCCTCACCGTGGGCGGCGAGGAGCAGGAGGTGCTGCAACTGCGCTACGCGGACGGCGGCCAGCTCAACGTGAGCCTCGAACGGGCCGATCTGATGCAGCGCTACACCGGCGCCGAAGGCCACCTGCCGCCCCTGGACAAGCTGGGCGGCGCCAGTTGGGCCAAGGTCAAGCGCCGGGCCAAGAAGGCCATCCGCGACATGGCCGACGAACTGCTGAAGCTCTACGCCCAGCGCAAGCTGGAGAAGGGCCACGCCTATCCGCCGGACGGGCCGGACATGGCGGCCTTCGACGCCAGCTTCCCCTTCACGCCCACGCCCGACCAGATCGAGGCCATCGAGGCGGTGAAGGCGGATCTGGAATCACCGCGCCCCATGGATCGCCTGCTGGTGGGTGACGTGGGTTTCGGCAAGACGGAAGTGGCCATGCGCGCCGCGGCCAAGGTGGCGCTGGAAGGCAAGCAGGTGGCCGTGCTGTGCCCCACGACCGTGCTTTGTTTCCAGCACTTCCGCACCTTCAAGGAGCGCTTCGCGGGCTTCCCCATCCGCATCGAGATGCTCAACCGCTTCGTGGATCCGGGCGGCCAGAAGCGCATCCTCCAGGAGGTAGCCGACGGCAAGATCGAGATCGTCATCGGCACCCACCAGATGCTGGGGGCCAAGGTGAAGTTCGCGGACCTGGGCCTGGTGGTGATTGACGAGGAACAGCGCTTCGGCGTGGGCCACAAGGAGAAGCTCAAGCGGCTGCGCCTCAACGTGGACCAGCTGGCCCTGAGCGCCACGCCCATTCCCCGCACCCTGCACATGAGCCTCACGGGGCTCCGCGAGATCAGCCTCATCGAAACGCCACCGAAAGACCGGTTGGCCATCGAGACCGTGGTGGCCCCCTGGAGCGACGAACTGGTGCAGACCGCCATCCAGTTCGAGCTGCGCCGCGGCGGCCAGGTCTACCTGGTCCACAACCGCGTGGAATCCATCGTTTCCATCGCCGCGCGGGTGCGCGAGCTGGTGCCCGATGCCCGGGTGGGCGTGGGCCACGGCCAGCTGAGCGATGACGGCCTGGAGCAGGTGATGCTGGCCTTCATGGAGGGCCGGGTGGATGTGCTGGTGGCGACCACCATTGTCGAAAACGGCCTCGACGTGCCCAACGCCAATACGCTCATCGTCCATCGCGCCGATGCCTTCGGCCTGAGCCAGCTCTACCAGCTGCGGGGGCGCGTGGGCCGCAGCGACGTGCCGGCCTATGCCTACCTGCTGATTCCGCCCAAGCACGAGATCAGCGAGGAGGCCCGCCGGCGCCTGCAGGCTCTGGAGGATTTCTCGGAGCTGGGCTCGGGCTTCCGGGTGGCGGCCATGGATCTGGAGCTGCGGGGCGCGGGCAACCTGCTGGGCGGCGAACAGTCCGGCCACATCCACGACATCGGCTTCGAGCTCTACGTGAAGCTCCTGGAGGAAACGCTCCAGGAACTGCAGGGCCAGCCCAGCGGCACCTTCGAGGTGAAGCTGGATGGCCTGGCGCCCGGCGCCCGGCTCAGCCGCCGCTGGATTGACCAGGCCAGCGAACGCCTGGTGGCCTACAAGCGCATCTCGCGCCTGCGGGAGGAGCGCGACCTGGAGCTCTACCGCCTGGATCTGGAGGATCGCTTCGGCCGCATCGCGGATGACGATCCGGATACGATCCGTTTCTTCGAACTGCTCAAGGTCAAGGTGCGGGCCCAGGTTCTGGCCGTGTCCGAAGTGGCCGTGGACAAGGGCCAGCTGAAGTTCCGCCTGAGCCCCCAGACCCCGCTGGACCCCGCCAAGCTCATGGCCTGGGTGGGGCGCACCAAGGGTGCCAGCCTCAGCCCCGACGGCACCCTGCGCCTGCCCCTGCTCGGCACCCAGGATGGCCCCATCCTCCAGGCCCAGCGGGTGCTGGCGGAATGGGCGCTCCTGGGCTGAGCCGAGATTCAGCAGAACAAGCGTTCCGGCCGAAACAGCTGGCATGGCTCAGGGACGGATCACCAGCATCTGGAGTGGCCACCGCCCGGCGGTGGTGACTGCGGTGTGTTTCCTGGTGGCGGCGGGGCTGGGGCTGGTCACGGCCCACCATGGTGGAGTCAAGGATTTCGAACCGCTGGGTTTCGCCACCGCCAGCCGCACGCTGAACCAGATCATGGCCGTGGTGATGACCAGCATCGCGCTGATCCTGCCGCTCACGTCGAATCTCTACACGCCGCGGCTGGCGAAGCTCTATGTCACCCATCCGCTGATCGTGGGCGGGCTGTCCGTCTTCATCGTCGGCAACCTGCTGATCATGTCCCTGCATTTCTTCCCGTCCGGGCACGGCTTCGTCCGCTTCGGCATCTGGGCCGTTGCCTGCATCTACCTGCTGGTGCTGGCGGCCATCCTGCCCTACCTCTACGGCATCAGCCGCTTCCTCCGCCCCAGCTACTTCATGCCCATGCTCACCCGGAAGGGCCTGCGCAGCCTTCAGGAGCTGGCGCGGGGGCGGCGGATCGAAGCGAACAAGGACGACCTCTTCGAGACCATAGATGTGGTGACGAATGTGGCGCTCACCGGCATGGCCCGCGGGGACCGGCAGCTGGTGCTGCTGGCCCTGAAATCCCTGCACGCGCTCCTGACCGGCATCATCGGCTGCGCCGGGCGGAAGGCTTGTGCCTGGCGCGGCTCCCGGCCCTGGTTCGTGCCTGGCCTGGCCAAGGAGGGCCAGGACTACCTCACGCGCGAACGGGCCTGGCCCGAGGCCTACGTGCTGGCGCAGATCCTGAAGGTGGCGGAGGTGGCGACCCGGCGGCAGCACGAGCTGGTGTCTGAGCTGGCGGGACAGCTGGTGGCCACGGCCCGCCTGGCCTGCGATGCGGACGCGGGCCCCGTGATCGAACTCCACGTGATGACCTTCAACACCCTGCTGCACGAAGCCCTGGAGGAGCGGGATCTCCGGCGCTTCCAAAACCTGTCGTACCACTACCGCCTGCTCATCGAGGTCTTCCAGCGCTCCCCCGGCCGCATGCACGAGGGCGCCCGCCACCTGATGCACTACGCCCGCCTCGCCGCTCGCCAGGGGCTTCATTTCGCCTTCGAGACCGTGGTGTACGACCTGGGTGAACTGGTGCTCAGCATCGGCGGCCAGGATGAAGAGCGGGCGGTGGAGCTGATCCAGGCCTGGGCGGGGCCGGTCTGGCAGGAGGCCATCGCCCAGGACAGCGGCATGAAGAAGGTCGGCTGGCGCACCCTCCTGCGCACCCACTGGGAGGCCCGGGCCAGGGGATTGAAGGAGGCCGCCGACGCCATCTACTGGCGATTCCTGACGGATGAGGCGATCCATCGCGAACAACTGGAGCTGCTGCTCGAAGAGAACCGGGAACTGCACTACGAGTTCAACGACCGGCTCATGCGCTTCGCCCACCTGTCCCCCGCCGCCGAGGCCGAGGCCCAGGCTTTCCTGGAGCAGTGGTAGTGGGGCACTCTCCAGAATTCCTAAGCCAGAAAAGCGGAACACAGAGGACACAGAGGGCCGCAGAGGACACAGAGAAAAGACAAAAAGAAACCACCGGTGAACACCGATAAAAGCTGATGAACGCCAATCAAGACCAGATCATCCGTTCTCTAAGCACGGGCTGCAGCCCGGGATCACTTCCGGCCATGCCGGAAGCCGCCTTCGGCGGGCCCATGCGGCGAGGGGCACCTGCTTCCGTGTCTTCCCTGGAATTCCGTGTTTTCCGTGACCAGCAAGGCTGTGGTGCCGCGCAGGGGCATGTTCTCTGTGTCCTCTGTGGGATTTCTGTGTCCTCTGTGTTCCAACTTTTCCTGGAGAGTTGACCATGGCCATGCCCCTGCTGCATCGCCAGGTTGAGTTGGGGCCTCAAGTCCGTTCGCCGGTGGGGATCCGCCATTCGCCGATCCGCGTGGAAGGCGGCATCCCGAGGGGCTAGCTTGGAGGCATCCCCGGGGGTTCCCATGTTTCCCTTCCTGATGTCCGAAGCCGCCGCCCTGCTCCGCGTGCTCCAGGCCGTGGCCCTGTTCGTGCTCCTGGCCTCCTTCGCCCCCGCGGCCCTGCGGAGCGGGGAGCCGCGCATCGTCGCCCTGCATGGCTTCGAGACCGCCGAGGTGCGCCAGCAGGGCTTCACCCTGCCGAGGGCCATGAAGATCCACATCTACGCCAAGGGTGGAGGGGTTCGGCGCTTCGGGCGCGCCTCCATGGAAAACCCGCTCTTCGCCTACGGGTGGATCCTGAACGCCGCCACCCGGGAAGTGGTCTGGCAGATGGACGGATCGAACACCCGGAGGAACTGGGAATACCGCATCGCCGATCAGTACCTGGATCTGCCCGCGGGCAGCTACGAAGCCACCTTCGCCAACCACGGCTTCGGCCAGAGCCTGCTCTTCGCCCAGTGGAGCCGGAACATTGACCGTCGCGCCCTCCATGCCGGACGCACCGAGCGGCCCCACGGCTTCCTGGCGGCCTTCGGCGCGGACGAGGCCAGCCTCCTGCGCCACTGGCGGGAGCAGGTGGGGAACTACGGGATGGAGATCTACCTGCCCGGCGGCGATCCGAAGGAGGTGCCCACCTTCGACGCGCCCCTGCGCTGGAGGAACATTGTCCTGGCGCTGCCGGCGGTCACAGACAGCGGGCATTGGACCCAGGCCTTCCAGGTGCGCAAGCCGGTCACCCTGCACATCTACGCCGAGGGCGAGGGCAGCGGCCGGCGCATGCATGACTACGGCTGGATCACGGAGGCCCGCACCCGCGCCCGGGTGTGGGAGATGGCCATGGACAAGGCCCAGTACGCCGGCGGTGGCCGCAAGAACCGCCGCCAGGTGGAAACGATCCAGCTGCCCGCGGGAGACTACGAGGCCACCTTCGTCACGGACGATTCCCATTCCCCCGCCGACTGGAATGTCGCGCCCCCCTGTGATCCGGCGTTGTACGGCCTCACGCTGTCCGTTCCATCGGATGCAGACCTTCCGGCCATCTCGATGACGAAATCCCTCGCCTGGCCCGTGCTGGCCGAACTGGCGCGGCTGGGCGACGATCAGGACCGCAGCGCCGTCTTCACCCTCGCCGGAGCCCAGTCCGTGCGGGTCTACGCCATCGGTGAGGGGGATGGCGACGAGATGGCCGACGAGGGCTGGATCGAGGATGCCACGGGCAAGCGCGTCTGGACCATGGAGCGCAGCCGCACCGTTCATGCCGGAGGCAGCTCCAAGAACCGCCTGGCCGACGAGGTGATCAGCCTGCAGAAGGGCGCCTACACCCTGCGTTTCCGCACCGACGACAGCCACGCCTACGGCCGCTGGAACAGCGACGCGCCCTGGGATCCGGAGCACTACGGCGTGACGGTGTATGCGGTGAAGTGATCGCCCGGATCATGCGGCAGGCTTCCCCGCGGCGATCGGAAATAGGCGTAGGGCGTGGCGTGGAGGAAGTTGGATACGCGGCTGGTGTAGATATCGGCGTAGCGTTCGATCTGGCGGGTGAGGTGGCTCTTGTCATTGCCGGCGCGGGTGAGCAGGCCCCAGCGGGCATTGGTCATTTCGGTGCCGGCCTTGGCGAGGGGGCCGATCTCCGCATCGAGGGCCAGGAGCTGGCCCCGGAGGTCCTGGACGCGGGCTTCCAGGCTGGCCGCGTCCGCGGCGGACGCTGGTCCGTAGCCCGCGTGCAGGCGCTGGAGCGCCAGGCGCGCCCGGGACAGCCGGGCCTCCAGCGTCTCCTTCTCCCGCATCAGGACCATGAGGCGCAGTTCACTGGGGCGGTAGTCCTCCAGGGCCGAGACTTCGGCCTCCAGCTCGCGCAGCACCAGGGCCGTGCGCCAGCTGAGGGTGCGCTTGCTCACGTGCACGTCGCCGAACATGTGATCGCCCACATAGAGGATCTCATCGCCGGAGACGCCGAGATCGTGCTCCACCTGGGCTGCGGATCCACCCAGATAGATGCCCCCGGCGCGCAGGGGCCCGGCCAGGGGACGCAGCAGGCCCGCCTCGTCCACGACCTCGAAGAAGGGCCCGCGCTCCGTGAAAAAGGCGGGCTTGCGGGCCGCGACGATCACCACGTCGAAGAGCTGGCGCCAGGTCATGTCCCCGGGGAGATGGCGGTCATAGGCGTGGGTCATCATCTTCGAGGTGAAGCTCCACTCCGAATTGGTGATGAGCAGCAGCCGCTTGCCCGCGGCTTTCTGATCCAGCAGGGCCAGGGGCGCTTCAGGATCCTGCACGATGTAGCGTTCCGGCGCGGCGGCGATCTCGGCCTTCAGGTGGCCTTCCAGGTGCTGGGCATCCACCCGGGCCCGCACGTGCCGGTAGAGGCTCGCGTACTCGAAGGGCCGGGGCAGGGCGCCCCGGTCCAGCAGATCCACGGCCTGGGCGAAGAGGCAGCCTTCCGATAGCGAGAACAAGGTATTGAGGAAGACCCAGCGGGGCTCGCTCAGATCCACCAGGGTCTGGGCGTAGGCGTCCCGCTGCTCGGTGAACTCGAGCATGCGCGTGCCATGCATGGCCCGTTTCACGAAGCCGAAGCGATTGGCCTTCACCAGGTTGCCCAGCTCCGTGTCTATCACCAGTCCGCGGGTCACCATCCGGGCGTCAAAATCGAGACCGTCCATGGGCCAGCCTTCGGAGGCCAGGCGCTCCCGGGCCTGGGCGTAGACCATGCGCTCGAAGGCGTCCACCCGGTAGTCCACCAGGGTGTAGTCCATGTCGTAGCCGATGGCCCGGACGGACCGCAGGTTCAGGGTCCGGTTGCAGAAGATCCCGCGGCCGGGGGGTGGGGTGGAATCATCGGGAAGGACCATGGGCCAGGATAGCTCACAGGGGCGCGACCCCCGAACCCAGCCCGCGCCGCGCCGCGGGAGGGATCAGATCCTCGGGCCGGACGCCGAGCTGGGCGGCCATCTGGGTTCGGGACTGCTGGAGCTGCCGGACCACGGCTTCGAGGCGCCCCTGGAGCACCTTCTGTTTCTGGAGCACCAGGGACACGTCCCCTTGGCGTTCGAGGATGACGCCCCAGCCATCCAGTTCCGCCGCCAGATCCACGGAGGTGCCCACCAGGGCCTTGCCCACCTCCCAGTGCAGGCTCACCGGCTCGAGTCTGGAGGAAACGTGCTGGAGGTTGGTGGCGATGAAATCAACATTCTTCATCAAGTTGTGTTTGGCCTGGACCCAGTCCAGGGCCTGTCCGGCCGCATCGTAGCGATCCGCCACGGTGGTGGCGAACTCGGAGAATTCGTTGATGTCCGACAGCGACTGCACGGTCTGGTTCCAGAGCTTGGGGTTCTTCTGGAGACGCTTCAGCCCGGCACTGGTGCCCTTGGGGATGATGACGCCGGTGAGCAGGCTCGTGCCCCGCTCCATGGCGGCCTGGGTGGCCTGTTCGAGACGCCAGCCCCAGTAGTCCATATCCCGCTGGATGGCCCGGCCTTCGGAGCCCAGACCGGCGGCCTGACGCTTCAGCCGGTCCAGTTCCGCTTCCAGTTCGTAGAACCGCTGCCCCAGCAGGCGCAGATCCTGGTTCTCCACCATCATGGCCTTCAAGCGGGCCTGCGCGGCCTCCCGGTGCTTGATGAGGTCGTCGGCGGACACCGGCGTGGTGCGCCTGGTCCCGTTGGCCTCCCGCAGAAGGCTGGGCGTGAGGGTCCGGCTTCCGCGCAGATCCACCACAGGCGCGGGATCGCTGAGGGCCGCCGCCAGGCCACCCCCCGAGGCGGGCGCCTTGCCGGTGTCCCAGCCGTCGGACAGGGAGGCCCGCAGGCCTTCCAGGCTCTCCTGGTTCTGGGAGGCGCGCTGCTGCCGCTGGTGCTCCACCAGGGCGTTCATGCGGGAGGAGTAGGCGTTGGCCCAGGCCTGCAACTCGGCCTGCTCCTGGCGGAGGGCCGCCTGCCGCTCGGCCTCGATCCGCGCCAGTTCCGCGGGGCTCGGCCCCGTGGGCCCCGCGGGTTGCAGGGCCTGGGCCAGCAGGCTGCCGAAGATCCCTCCCAGCAGGGCGGCATTCTGCTGGTTGGCCAAGGTCTGCCGCGAGACGGTCTTCGGTCTCGGGGGAGGCGGCTTCCGGACCTTGAAGGAGGTGCCGACCTTGCTGCGGTCCACCTTCTGGCCCGTGATCGCCTCCAGCTGGCCGAGGGCGCCCTGGCCCTGGGCGCTCGGGGCGGCAGGCTTGGGATCGGGCTTGCCTTGGTGGAGACCCACCTGGGCCGCAAGGACTGAGGGGAGGGCCAGCCACAGGAATAGGGGAGATATCACTCGCATGGTTCACCTCCGAAGATTCGCAAGGGACTGTTTGGCGCTGCCCAGGATGGCCATGAGGATGGCCTTGCGCTGATCCAGCAGGTCGGCGAGACCCTCGCTGTCCTGGGTTGCAGCCACGGGAGTTGCTTGAACACTCCCCCCTGGTTTGTCAGCCTGGGCCTGCACTGCGGCCAGGGATCGGGCCTGGGCATCCAGTCGCTGCCGGAGGCCGCGGACCTGGCGGTCCAGCACCAGGAGCCCCTTCTCGATGCGAATGACCAAGTCCTCCAACGAAGCAGCCTCCTGAGCCCGCAGCTGGACCGGCAGGGTGCGGGTCTTCCACTCCAGCAAGGCCTCGTTGGCTTGTTGCTCAAGGGCTTCCTGAAGGGCGGGCATTTTCAAGGGGCCGAGTTCCGATGCGAGGTCGGTGCCACCCAAGAGCGCTGATATGTTCGCCTCCCAGGGGCGGAGGCTCAAGGTGCTGAGCCGGCCGGTGGCCTGGTCCTGGGTGATGGCCTGGAGCTGGTACCAGCGGTCACCGATCCGAAGCGCCCGGCCTATCCGGAACCCGTCTCCGGGTTCCGGCCAGACTTCGATAAGCCCTGTCTCGAAGGCACCGGTGAGGGGATCCTCCTTCCAGAATTCCAGAAAGCGGGTCATCTGCGGGGGGGCGTCCTGGCTGGGCTGACCCTGGGCAAGGACGGCCCAGAGCTTGCGGTCGGCGAGGTCCAGGGGGAGGGCCGTAAAAGCGGCTTTCTGGGAGCGGAGGATGAGTAGATCCGCCCAGGCCTTCCTGTCGGCCAGCCAAACCTTCACTTCAGTATTGGGCGGTGTGTTCTCCAGAACCGCATCTGCGGGATCCGGAGGGGTGTCGATCCTGCGGTTCTTGAGGGTGTAGGTTTTGTATGAGGGACTGAAGAGTGCGAAGCCCGGCAGCTTGACGATCTGCATTGTCACAGTGGGATTCTGGGAAATGTGGAAAATCAGGGCGTTGGTATCCCAACCGAAATTGCTGCCATCCACTGCATCCAGACGAAGTCGTCCGTAGGTCGAATTTTCCAAACCTGCTGCCTCAGCCGGGGAACCCTTCGTCGGGTGGGTGAAGGTGAAATGATTCTGGTAAAAGCTGGGAGCATACTCTCCGTCGTAAGGCCCTGGATTTATAGGTTTAGGCCGAGCGGGAGTGTAGCTGAGGCACTCTTCCAGGCCGGACCGGTAGGGTCCCCAGCCTGCCGGTCCGTGGATCCAGTAGAGCCGCGCCAGCGGCTTGCGAGTGTCGGGCTCGAAGCTCAAGCTGGTCAGCATGATCTTTCCGGTCTTCGTGGTGAACTGGAGGCCATAGCCGGGCGCCCCCGGGGCCTTGGCGGCCAGGGCTGGATGGACTGGCTGGTGCGACAGGACTGGCGGGACGTTCAATCCGGGCGCGGACTGGCAGAGGGCAAACAAGAAGGCCGCAAACATGGTCTACCTCCGCAGATTCGACAAGGCCTGCTTGGCACTGCCGAGGATGGCCATGAGGATGGCTTTGCGCTGCTCCAGAAGATCGGCGAGGCGCTCGCTTTCTGTGGCCGGAGCAGCCTGCACCAGGGGCGCGGCCTTTCCGTCCTTGGCGGCGAGCTCCGCCTGGGCCTTGCGTTCGGTCTCGGCCCGGGCCGCGGCGTCCAGGCGGGTGCGGATGCCCTTGACCTCGAGGTCCAGGGTGAGGAGCCCTTTCTCGGCGCGGATCACCAGATCCTCCACGGGCCCCAGGCCCTGGGTGGCCAGCAGGCCGGGCAGGGTGCGGGTCTTCCATTCCACCAGGGCCTCGTTGCCCAGTTGTTCGAGCGCCTCCCGGTGCGCCGCGGCGGCCCCCCGACCCAGGTCCCTGGCCAGGGTGCCGCCGCCCAGGAGGGCAGGCACATCGGCGGCCCAGGGCTGGAGCGCGAGCTTCAGGAGCCGGCCAGAGGCGGCGTCCACGGCCACCTCCTGGATGCGGTACCAGCGGTCCTCCACCCGGAGGGCTCGGGTGGAACGCAGGCCGTCCTCGGGTTCGGGCCACAGGGCGGCGGGGTCTTGGTCCGGCTTCACCGCCGGATCCTCCCCCCAGAATTCGAGGGTGATCAGGTCCGGGGGCACTCCCTGGTCGGGATGGGGATTCCTCGTGCCGCGGACGGCCCACATCCGCCTGCCGGAGAGGTCCACGGCCAGGGGCGTGAAGCGGGGCAGGGCCGAGCGTTGGGCCAGGAGTACCGACCAGGCTTTGATATCCTGGAGGATGGGCCGGAGTGCCTCCGTGTCACCAGGTATGAGCACGCCATCCGTCGGATCCACGGGTGCGTCCAGCTTTCGTAGCTGGATCTTGAAGGTCTTCTGCTTGTAGGTCATCCCCCACCCCTTCGCCTTGAGGGCGAGCACCTCGATGGCGGGGCGCGTGGTCATGTAGGCGATCAGGGCGTTCAGGTTTCCCCCGAAGTCCTGGCCGTCCACGCTGATGATGGACCAGTCCTCGTCCAGCCCCGCCTCCAGGGCGGCGCCTCCCTTCACCGCCTTCTCGATCTTGAACCACCGGCCCGGGTAAATTCCCTTGAGATCCTGGTTCACATACTTGAGAGGGCCGCCCAACTGAACCCCCAGGCGGTAGGGCCCCATGCCCGCGGGGCCGGTCACGCCATAGGCATTGGCCATGCCCCTGGGGTTCTGGGGGGTGAACCGCAGGTTGGTGAGGATGAACTGCCCCACGGGGGTGGTGATGTGGATGCCGTATTCGGGCTTCCCCGGCGCCTTGGCCGCCAGGGCGGGCAGGGCGGGGCGGTGGGTGATGGCGGTCGCCGGGGCGGGTGGCGTCTGCAGGAGGGCAGATAAGAAAACCGCGATCAACATGGCGTCCCTTTCATCGGGTTCGTTGTGACAGTCATCGGTGGTCCTACCTTCGCTGTTGAGCCAGGGCCTGTTTGGCGCTGCCGAGGATGGCCATGAGGATGGCCTTGCGCTGGTCCAGCAGGTCGGCGAGGCGTTCGCTTTCGGTGGCGGGGCCGATCAGCGCTTGGGGTGGAGCCTTCCCGTCCCGGGCGGCGAGCTCCGCCTGGGCCTTGCGCTCGGCTTCG
>JAUXSE010000063.1 GCA_030681515.1 Geothrix sp.
GGCGCCCTTGCGCGCAGGCGCGCCAGGGCTGTCACCCCGCTGGGGGCACTGCCCTCCGGGTATCGCAAGCGTTGCTTGCTCCCGCTCGCTGGGGCTCGCGGACCCGGAGCCTCTCCCCAGACCCCCGCCACGTGGTGCCCATGAGCGTATTGGATGATCCAGCTATTTCGCGCGGGCGCCACTAGCTGCTGAACCACCGGAGCTGTGACGCCCGGCACATGCCCCGCCCGGCAGCCGGATCTCCGCGCCGCCTGTATCCATCGGTTCTATCCCAGCCCCCCGGGCCAGGGCGGGCATTCCCCAGTTTCGAGGATGTGCGAACACCATTCATTGTTTTCTTGATGCACCATTTGGAATGAATTTATTTGTCTTGACCCGCCCACCCCGGGGGCGTGGCATGGGGCATCTCAATTCACCCCCATGTCCGGTAGTACCTCTTCGGAGGGCCCTTTCATGTCCACCCCTGCGAGCCACCCGGGGTCAGCATCATGGGGCGAAGCCCTGGACGACCGCTTGGTCTCACAGGCCGCGGCCGTCGCGCGGCTCCAGGCACGCATGGACGCGCTGGACGCCCGGATCGCTTCCCTGGAAGGTTCAACTCCGGAACGGAACCTACCCCCCCAACCCCTGTCGCCGGATGGCCTCCTGCCCGCCGCCGCCCTTCCCAGTCCCGTCCGGATCATGGGACTCATCGGCCGGGTCTGCCTCATCCTGGGCGGCGCCACCTTCATCCGGGCCCTGGTGGACGCCGGCACCATCCACCGCGGTTGGGGCGTGGCGCTGGGCCTGGCTTACGCCATCACCTGGGCCCTCCTCGCGGATCGAGCAAAGTCCACGCTGGATGCGGCCTTCCACGCCCTGGCCTCCATCCTCATCACCTACCCGTTGATCGTTGAATCCACGGTCCGGTTCGGCATCCTCGCACCGGGCCTGGCGGCTTTCCTCCTCCTGGCCGTCACCGGCCTGCACTGCGCCGTGGCCTGGCGGCGGGATCTTCAACCCATCATCTGGACCGCCACCCTGGCCTCGCTGGGATCAGGCTTCACCATGATGGCGGCCCGCCAGGCCATCGAGCCCTTCCTGGCGGTGTTCCTCCTGCTGGGGGTCAGCGCCCTTTGGCTCACCTATGGGCGCCGGTGGCACGGCCTCCGCTGGCCCGCGGCCCTCGCGGCGGACCTCGGCGTGCTGATCCTCACCTCGCTCGCCGTGTGGCCAGGGGGAGCGCCGGAGGCGTACCGCGGAATTTCCCCCAGAGGGGCCATGATTTTCGCCCTGGCCCTGGCCGTGGTCTACATCGGCAGTTTCGCCATCCGGATGCTTCAGCGGCGCCGTGTGGTGAACGTCTTTGAGGCTGTTCAGACCGCCCTGGTCCTGCTCGTGGGATTTGGCGGGGCGCTCCGCGTCGCCCTGGCCTCCGGATCGGGCGTGGGCCTGCTTGGCGCGGGCGTATCCCTGGCGGGGGTGGGCTGCTACGCGACCGCCATCCCCTTCGCGGAAGACCAGGAGGAAACGCGGGCGAACTTCAACTTCTTCACCTTTCTCGCGCTCATCTTCCTCCTGCTGGGCGGCCCCATCGTCCTTCCCCTTTCCTACTTCGCCCCCTTGAGCGGCCTGCTGGGCCTGGGCGCGATGCTCGCGGGACTCCGCCTGAGGCGGACCATCCTCATCCTCCAGAGCGGCATCTACCTCGCCGCCGCCGCAGTGGCGTCCGGCCTTGCCACCTGGTCCCTCCGCGCCTTCCTGGATCCCGCGGGACCCACAGCCTTTCCCACGCTGACGGGCCTTCTCTGCCTGGCCGCCCTGTCAGCGACCCTCGCATCGTTCCTGCTGCGCCCGCCGCCGGATGCCATCCTCATCCGGATCCGGCCCATGATTCTGGTTCTGGGAGCCATGGCCGCGGTGGGCTTTGGCGCACTGGCCATCCGGGGCGGCTGCGGCGTCCTCGCCCCGGGCGGGGCGGACCCCGGCATCCTCGCCGCGGTTCGCACCGGCGTGCTGTCTGCCCTCGCCATCGCGCTGGCCTGGTTCGGCCGGCGGATTCCGGTCCTGGATCTCCGGTGGCTGGTCTATCCCATGCTGATCGCCACCGCCCTGAAATTCCTGTTCGAGGACGTGGCCGTGGGGCGGCCCCTCACCCTCTTCCTCGGGTTCATGTGCTTCGGCACCACGCTCATGGTGGCGCCCCGCCTGCTGAAGGCCCCGGTCCCGCGGGACGGGGGCAAGGATCCGAACACATCCATGCCGGAGGTGGATTCATGAACACACGCCTGATCCGATTCCTGGGCCTGACGCTGTTCCTCCTGGCGGCGCCCGCCTTCGCGGATCCCCCCAGCGGGAAGGCGGGAGCCATCGCCCAGGAAGGCATCCAGGTGCCCCGGCCGCCCTTCTCGGAGGGCATCTTTCCATGCACCTCATGCCATGACGGAAAGTCCATGAAGCTCGACACGAAGCGCCGGGAACTCACCGGGATGCATGGCGACATCCTCCTCGGCCACGGGCCGGAGAGCCGCTGGTGCCTGGACTGCCACGATGCCAGGGACCGGGACAAGCTCCACCTGGTCAGTGGCGAGAAGATCCCCTTCACCGTGTCCTACCGGCTCTGCGGCCAATGCCACGGGGACAAGCTCCGGGACTGGCGCGTGGGCGTCCATGGCAAGCGCACCGGCAGCTGGAACGGCCCCAAGGAATACCTGCTCTGCGTCCACTGCCACGATCCCCATTCCCCCCGCTTCAAACCCATGAAACCCATGCCGCCCCCCACGCGGCCCGGGGAGATCCAGGCCAGGAAAGGAGGTGCCCGATGACGGATCTGAATCCCACCTGCCCCCCGGAAGGCCGGGACGGCGCCTCCGACGGATGCGGCAGCCGCCGCGAATTCCTGGGCACCGCCGTGGCGGCCGTGGCGACGGCTCTCACGGGTTGCGGGAAGCTCAGCCAGGAGGAATTCCTCCAGCGCAACTTCCGCGAGCTGTCCAAAGAGGAGGTGCGCGACGTCATCGCGCGCCTGGAGAAGGAATACAAGGCGAAGTACGGCAAGGAAGTGAAGGTCGCCGACACGCCGCCCATCCCCGGCGTGATCTTCGGCTACGCCCTGGATCTCAGCCGCTGCATCGGCTGCCGCCGCTGCGTGTACGCCTGCGTGAAGGAGAACAACCAGTCGCGGGATCCCGGCGTGCAGTGGATCAGCGTCCTGGAGATGGAGAAGGAAGAGGGCGTCAACCTCCAGCACGCGGACCTGTACTACGACCCCGCGGAAGTCCCCCGCGAAGGCCATTTCTACATGCCGGTCCAGTGCCAGCAGTGCAAGAAACCACCCTGCGTGAAGGTCTGCCCGGTGGGTGCCACCTGGCGCGACAAGGACGGCATCGTGGTGGTGGACTACAACTGGTGCATCGGCTGCCGCTACTGCATGGCAGCCTGCCCCTACGGCGCCCGGCACTTCAACTGGGCTGAGCCCCACCTGCCCGCCGGCGAGGTCAATCCCGATACGCACTACTTCGGGAACCGCCCCCGGCCCAAGGGCGTGGTGGAGAAGTGCACCTTCTGCATCCAGCGCACCCGGAAAGGCCTCTATCCGGCCTGCGTGGAGATCTGCCCCACCGGGTCACGCAAGTTCGGGAACCTGCTCGACAGGACCAGCGAGATCCGGTACATCCTCGAAAACAAGCGGGTCTTCAAGTTCAAGGAAGAACTGAACACCCAACCCAATTTCTTCTACTTCTACGGGGTGTGAGCCATGCCGTCGGACTTCTGGCAGTTCATCAGCGGCACGCTCAGGCTCATCACGAAGGGCAATCGCGCCTACTACGCCTGGGTGGGCTTCCTGCTGCTCCTCATCGCCATTGGAGCCGCCGCCTACGTCCGCCAGCTGAACGATGGCCTCATCGCCACCCGGATGCGGGACCAGGTTTCCTGGGGCTTCTACATCGGCAACTTCACGTTCCTGGTGGGCGTGGCCGCCGCCGCCATCATGCTCGTCATCCCCGCCTACATCTACGACTGGGAACCCATCAAGGAGATCACCATCCTGGGCGAGATGCTGGCCATCAGCGCCCTCATCATGTGCCTGGGTTTCGTGATGGTGGACATCGGCAGGCCCGACCGGTTCTGGCACATCATCCCGCTGGTAGGACGGCTGAACTGGCCCCAATCCATGCTGGCCTGGGACGTGATCGTACTGAACCTGTACCTGCTCCTGAACTGGTTCGTGGTCACCTACCTCCTCTTCTGCGCCTACACGGAGCGGCACTACGTGAAAAAGCTGGTGCTCCCCCTCGTGCTGCTGTCCATCCCCATGGCCGTGAGCATCCATACCGTCACGGCCTACCTGTACAACGGGCTGGCCGCGCGCCCCTTCTGGAATTCCGCCATTCTCGCGCCGCGGTTCCTGGCGTCGGCCTTCTGCTCGGGACCGGCGATCCTGCTCATCCTCCTCCAGGTCCTGCGCAGGACCACCAGGCTCAAGATCAAGGACGAGGCCATCTTCAAGATCGCGGAGCTCATGGCCTACACCATGGGTTTCAATCTGTTCCTCACCGCTGCCGAGGCCTTCAAGGAGCTCTACTCCGGCACTGAGCACATGGTGTATTTCCAGTACCTGCTCTTCGGTCTCAAGGGCCACAACACCCTGGTGCCCTACGCCTGGGCCTCGATCCTCTTCGGACTGGCCGCCTTCATCCTGTTCCTCGTGCCCCGCACCCGCACCAACTGGGTGACGCTCAACATCGGCTGCGTACTCATCTACGCCAGCGTCTACATCGAGAAGGGCATGGGCCTCATCATTCCCGGCCTCACGCCGGACGCGCTGGGGGAGATCTACGTCTACAGCCCCTCCTCCACGGAGATCGCCGTGGCCGCGGGGATCTTCGCCATCGGCTTCCTGGTCTTCACCCTCATGCTGAAGGCCGCCGTGCCCATGATGCTGGGCGAGTTCACCATCAACCGGAGGCGGAGGCGCGCCGGCGCGTCCTGATCCCGGATCAGATCCCCGGATCCTCGTCGTGGGCCTCATCCGGATTCGCGGCGAGGATGGCCCGGAAGCGGCCCAGGTTCCCCAGGAACAGGTCCACCAGCCGGGGATCGAAATGCTTGCCGCTGCCCCGCTGGATCAGTCCCACCACTTGATCCTCGGGCCAGGGTTCCTTGTAGTGGCGGCGGTTGCTGGCCGCATCGTAGACATCCACCAGCGCGGTGACGCGGGCCTCCAGGGTGATCTCTTCACCGCGCAGCCCCTTGGGGTAGCCACTCCCGTCCCATTTCTCGTGATGGCCGATGGCGATGCGCGCCCCCATCTGGATGAAAGGCACCGTGGAACCCTTGAGGATGGTGGCTCCCATGGTCGTGTGCCGCTTCATGGCCACCCATTCGTCCTCGGTGAGGGGGCCGGGCTTCTGGAGGATGGCGTCCGGCACGCCGATCTTGCCGATGTCGTGCATGGGGGCCGCGGCCTGGATGGTATCCACGCCCTGCTGGTCCCATCCCAGCAGGCGCGTCAGCTCCGCCGCGTAGAGGCCGATGCGCCGCACGTGCATGCCGGTCTCGTTGTCACGGTGCTCGCTGGCGGAGATCAGGCGCAGGGCGATCTCCTCGCGGGAATCGCGGATCTCCAGGGTCTGCTCGCGCACCTTCTGGGCCAGCTGGGCCTCGCGGTCCCGGAAGGCGATCTCCAGCATCCGCCGGCGCAGCGCCCCGTTCACCTGCACCAGGATCTCCCGGGGCTGGTAGGGTTTCAGCACGTAGCCGAAGGCCCCCTGCTGGAGGCATTCGATGGCTGTTTCCGCATCCTCCAGGGAACTCACCATGACCACCGAGGTATCGGGGATGCGCGCCTGGATGGCCTTCACGAGGTCCAGCCCCGAGGCGCCGGGCATCTGGATATCGCAGAGGATGAGATCAATGGTGTCCTCGCCGAGCACCGCCAGGGCAGCGGGCACATCCTCCGCCTCCCGGCAGCGGTAGCCCGCCTTGGAGAGGATGCGCTGAAGCGATAGGCGCACGATGGGCAGATCGTCCACGACGAGAATGCTCGTCTGCTGCGGCACCACCTGGATCTCGTCGGCCATGATCCTCCCCTGACTCCCTGTGGAACGGCCTCCAGGATGGAATGCTGTAGTCCGGAATGATCGCACAGGCAGAAACAACCCGGGGTTGATGGTCGAGGTGGATGTTGACGATCCCAGGACTCAGCGGGCCCACTCCAGCGAATCCCGCTTCGCCGCGTAGTGGGCGCCCAGGCCCAGCCCGAGGGCCTGTTCGCACAACTCCAGTGCTGCGTGGAAATCCCCCAGCTCACTGTGGGCCTGGATGCCCCGCTCGAAGCAAGTCATGCCCACCAGCATCCGCCGGTACTCGTGGGGGAAGGCCAGCTCCACCTCCGGCAGGTAGCTGATGGCCTGGTTCACCGACTCCACGCAGGCCCCCCACTGCCCGCATTGGGCCTGGGCATCGGCGCTCAGATCGTAGGCCACGGCCTTGACCGCGTTCGGCAGGCTGGCCTGGGCCTCGAAGGTGCGGCGGAGGTACTTCAGCGCAGAATCGGGACCGCTGAAGGCCGCCTCGCGGTGCCCCACCAGCAGATCCTCCAGGGTGTCCTTCACGGACTTGCGGACGGGTTCGTTGCGCTTGGCCATCATTCGTACTCGATCGTTGCAGGTGGCTTGGAGGTGATGTCGTAGACCACGCGGTTGATGCCCTTGACCTCGCGGACGATGCGCTGGGCAACGCGGTCGAGGAGCTCATGGGGCAGGCGGGCCCAGTCGGCGGTCATGAAATCCTCGCTGGTGACGGCCCGCAGGGCGCACATCCACTCGAAGGTGCGCTCGTCGCCCATGATGCCCACGGTCCGCACGGGCAGCAGCACCGCGAAGGCCTGGCTGGTGCGGCCGTACCAACCGCTCTCCCGCAGTTCCTGGAGGAAGATGGCATCGGCGTTCTGCAGGATGGTGGCCCGTTCGCGGGTGATGGCGCCCGGCAGGCGCACGGCCAGGCCGGGGCCCGGGAAGGGATGTCGCTGGTTCATTTCCTCGGGAAGACCGAGCGCCTTGCCGGTGGCGCGCACCTCGTCCTTGAACAGTTCACGGAGGGGCTCCACGAGTTTCAGTTTCATGCGCTCGGGCAGGCCCCCCACGTTGTGGTGGGACTTCACCAGGATGGCGCCACCGATGCCGCTGCTTTCGATCACATCGGGATAGGTGGTCCCCTGGCCCAGGAAATCGGCCTTCACCTTGCCCGCCTCGCGCTCGAAGACCTCGATGAACTTCCCGCCGATGAGCTTCCGTTTCTGTTCGGGATCGGTGACGCCCGCCAGGGCGCCCAGGAACTCGTCGGAGGCGTCCACCCAGACGACCTTCAGCTCGAAGGGCGCGAAGGTGGCCTGCACCTGCTTCATCTCGTCCTTGCGCATGAGGCCATGGTCCACGAAGACGCAGGTGAGCTGATCGCCGATGGCTCGGTGCAGCAACAGGGCGGCCACGCTGCTGTCCACGCCGCCGCTGAGGCCCAGCACCACAGTGCCCTTGCCGACCTGGTCCCGGATGACCTTGACCTTCTCTTCGATGAAGTTGCCCGCGTTCCAGTCCAGGGCCATGCCGCAGCACTTGAGGAAGTTCAGCAGCAGGGGCGTGCCCTGGGCGCTGTGGGTCACTTCGGGATGGAACTGGAGGCAATAGATCCCGCGCCCGGGATCCTCCATGGCCGCCACGGGGACGCTGGGGGTCTTGGCGGTGACGGTGAACCCCGCCGGGGCCACCTCCACGTGATCGCCGTGACTCATCCACACCTGCTGGGCGTGGGGCAGGCCCTCGAAGAGCATGGAACCCTCGGGAAAAGCCTGGATCTCCGCCTTGCCATACTCGCGACTGGCCGAGCGGTGCAACTGGCCGCCCAGGTTCCGCGCCAGTAGTTGCTGGCCGTAGCAGATGCCGAGGATGGGGACGCCCAATTCCAGGATGGCCGGGTCCAGATCCGGCGCGCCGGGCTCCAGCACCGAGTTGGGCCCACCGGACAGGATCACGCCCTTGAGATCCGCCCCCGCGATCTCCTTCGCCGTGGCGCCGCTGTTGTACACCAGACCAAAGGCGCCCAGCTCCCGCAGCCGCCGCGTGATGAGCCGCGTGTACTGGCTGCCGTAGTCAATGATCGCGATGCGTTCGTGGTGCATGGGGACCTCAAAAATCAATTAACCGCAGAGAACGCAGAGGAGGGTAGAGAAACCAAGGAAAGCCTCTGTCATAAAAGCCAACTGCAAATCAGCCACAAAGAACACAAAGGACACAAAGGGGAACGTCGAGGAGCCCGGCAGTTTTTGTGACCTTTGTGTTCTTTGTGGCCAAAGCTCTTTCCCTCTCTTTGCGGTAGATGTTTTTACTGCCACTGGCTGAAATCCGCCACGCGCAGGAAGGCCTGGCGGAGCCGATGCAGCAGGCTGAGGCGGGCAGCACGGAGGGCCGGGTCCTCGCACTTCACCATGACCGCGGAGAAGAAGGCTTCGAGGGGTTCGGCCAGATCCGCCAGTGCGGCCAGCAGGGCCTTCTGGTCCGCGGCGCCTTCGACCCTGCCAAGCTGCTCCGCCAGCACCTTCTCTTCGCCCTGCGCCAGCAGGGCCCCATCGAAATCCCCAACGGGGCTTTCGTCCTTCAGGATGTTCCCGATGCGCTTGGCGCTCTGGGCCAGGGAGGTGAAGCGGGGATCCTCGGCAAAGGCCGAAAGGGCCTCGCAGCGGGCCTTCAGATCCGCGAGATCCTCCCATCCGGCGGCCAGGGCCGACCGCCGGGCGGAACCGGCGTATCCGGCCAGTTCCAACTGGTAGGCCACGCGATCCTTGAAGAAGGCCAGCAGGGCTTCGGTGGTTTCAGCTGCGGGCCTGGTGGCCTTGCCACCCACGGCGCCGAGGGCAGCCGCGATGAGATCCCCGGGCATCAGTGCCCAGCCCTGCTCCCACAGGATCCGCACGATGCCCTGGCCGGCGCGGCGCAGGGCGAGGGGATCCTTCGACCCCGTGGGGATGAGGCCCAGAGCGAAGCATCCGGCCACCGTGTCGAGCTTGTCGCACAGGGATAGGAGGCAACCCATGGGGGTGGCGGGGAGGTCATCCTCGGCACCGACCGGCCGATGGTGCTCCTTCACGGCCATCCAGATTTCCTCGTGGGCGCCCTCCTGCTTGAGGTATTCCCCACCCATGACGCCCTGGAGTTCGGGAAATTCGCCCACCATCAGCGTCCGCAGATCGCACTTGGCCAGGCGCGCCGCTTCCACGGCGCGCTGGATGTGGGCCTCATCCGTGGATAGCCTCCGGGCCAGGGTCTCCACCAGTGCCGCCACCCGTTCGGTCTTTTCGAAGTAGCTCCCCAGCTCCCTCTGAAAGGTCAGCGCCTTGAGCTTTTCCAACCGGACCGAAAGCGCCAGCTTCCGGTCCTCCGCGAAGAAGAACTTCGCGTCATACAGCCGGGCCTTCAGCACCCACTCGTTGCCCGCCTTCACGAAGCCCGCGGGATCGTCCGGGCGGTTGGCGGCGGTGAGGAAGAAGGGCAGCAGGCCGGTGCCGTCCACCTTTTCGATGCAGAAGCTCTTCTGATGCTCGCGCAGGCTGGTGACCAGCACTTCCCTGGGCAGTGCCAGGAAGTCCGCGGGGAACTCACCCAGCACGATCATCGGAAATTCCACGATCTCCGCCAGGGTATCCAGCAGCTCCCCATCGGCCACCACGCGGCCGCCCACTTCGGCGGCCAGGGTATCGAGTTGCGCGGCGAGGCTGGCGCGGCGGGCCTCCACGCTGACGACGATGCCCGCGGCCGCCAGGGCTGATTCATAGGCCTCGGGCGTGGCGATGGTCACCGGCTCCGGGTGCTGGCGGTGGTAGAGCCGATGGCCCCAGGTGGTGTTCGTGGCCGTGACGCCATCCACGGTGATGGGTACGACCTGATCGCCGAAGAGGCACAGGATGTTGCGGATGGGGCGCACGAACTCGAACTCCGACTTGCCCCAGCGCATGGCCTTGGGCACGTGCAGCCCCGCGATGAGCCCCGGCAGCGCCTCCGCCAGCAGATCCAACGTGGGTCGGCCCTGCTTGGTGATGGTCACCACCGCGCAGGGCTCTTTCTTACCCACCGGTTGCTCGAAGCGAACAGTGGAAAAATCCACGCCCCACTTCTCCGCGAACTTCAGGCCCTGGATCGTCGGCTGGCCCGCCTCATCCACGCACATGCGCTGCGGCGGACCTATCTGGGTTTCGGTCTGGTCGGGCTGGGAGGGTGGTACGGCTCCGCGCCAGCAGAGCTTGCGCGGAGAGAAGAAAATCTCAGGGTCGGCAACAGGCAATCCCTGGCTCTTGGCCCAGGTCGAAAAGGCTGTGGCGAATTCATTCGTCAACGGTTTCAGAAACCGCGCCGGGATCTCCTCGCAGTGCAATTCCAGCAGGAAGGTCTTGGTGGCGCTCACTTCGCACCTCCCTGCGTCTTGCTTTTTGAATCTGTGCCATCTGTGGAATCTGTGGATGATCCTTCTTCATGCACCAGAAACCCCTTCGCGCACCCGCACGCCAGATCCCGCACCCGCTTGATGATCCCAGGCCGTTCGGTGGTGCTCACGGCGCCGCGGGCGTCCAGCACGTTGAAGGTGTGGCTCATCTTGAGGGCCTGTTCGTAGGCGCTGAGGAAGTGGCCGTGGTCCTTGAGCAGGCGCCAGCCCTCCTTTTCGAAGGCGTCGAAGAGGGTGCGGTGCAGGCCGATGTCCGCGTGTTCGAAGCTGTAGGCGCTCAGTTCGAATTCCTCGCGCTGGCGCATCTGGCCATAGGTCACGGGGAACACGCCATCGTCCGTCTTCACCTCGCCATGCACCAGGTCGAAGATGTTGTCGTAGCCGCCCAGGAACATGCAGATGCGCTCGATGCCGTAGGTCAGCTCGGCGCTCACCGGGCGGCAGTCCAGGCCGCCCACCTGCTGGAAGTAGGTGAACTGGCTGATCTCCATGCCATCCAGCACCACCTGCCAGCCCACCCCCCAGGCCCCCAGCGTCGGCGATTCCCAGTTGTCCTCCTCGAAACGGAGGTCGTGCTGGGAGAGGTCAATGCCCAGGGCCTCCAGGCTTTCGATGTAGAGATCCTGCACCTTGGCGGGGCTGGGCTTGAGGATCACCTGGAACTGGAGGTGCTTGTAGACGCGAAAGGGATTCTCGCCGTAGCGCCCGTCCGCGGGGCGGCGCGAAGGCTCCACGTAGGCCACGTTCCAGGGCTTGCTCCCCAGGGCGCCGAAGAAGGTGAGCGGGTTCATGGTGCCCGCGCCCTTTTCCAGATCATAGGGCTGGCCGATGAGACAGCCCCGGTCGGCCCAGAACCGCTGCAGGCGGAGGATCAGTTCCTGGATGTGCATGGAGGCTCGCCAAAACGAGCATTGTAGCGGGTTTTCGGCACTTCGTTAAGCGGGAGGACAGGTTGATCAGGACTGCGCTTCCCGGCGAGGCCCAGGAGCTGGCGCTCCTGGGTGAGCGCCTTTGGCGCGAGACGGACAGGGGCTCGCGGTGCTTTCGCGTGCGGCCTCCGCAGGCCACGATATGGCCGTTCCGCCGGGAGCTTGCTAGAATCCTCGTTTCCCGGGGACCTGCATGACCCGAAAAATCGCACTCCTGGCCATCGGCGGCAATGCCCTTCTGAAAGAGAAAGAACGCGGACTCCAGGAGGAGCAGCTGGAGAACGCCCGGGAAACGGCGGAGATGCTGGCCAAGGTGGTGGCCGAAGGCTACTCGCTGTGCGTGGTGCATGGCAACGGGCCCCAGGTGGGCAACCTGCTCATCCAGCAGGAGGCCGCATCGGGCCAGGTCCCGCCCTACAGCCTCGATGTCTGCGGCGCCATGACCCAGGGCTCCATGGGCTACATGCTGGAGCGCATGCTCATCAACCGGCTGCGCTTCCTCGGGGTGGAGGCGCCGGTGACCTCGGTGCTCACCGAAGTGGTGGTGGACAAGGAGGACAAGGGCTTCCAGGACCCCACCAAGCCCGTGGGCCCCTTCTACCCCGAATTCCGGGCCCTGGAGCTCATGCGCTCCAAGCGCTGGAAGATGAAAGAGGATTCGGGCCGCGGCTGGCGCAAGGTGGTGCCCTCGCCGAATCCCATCGAGATCGTCCAGCTCGACGCCATCAAGACCCTGCTTCTGGCCGGGAATTCGGTGATCGCCGGCGGCGGCGGCGGCATCCCCGTGATCCGCGATGCCAGCGGCTTCCTGGTGGGGGTGGAAGCGGTCATTGACAAGGATCGCCTCAGCGCGCTGCTGGCGACCCAGCTCGGTGCCGATCTCTTCATCATCCTCACGGGCGTGGCCAAGGTGGCCCTGGATTTCGGCAAGCCCACGCAGCGGTGGGTGGACCGCCTCACCGCCAGCGAAGCGAGAAAGCACCTGGCCGATGGCCAGTTCCCGCCCGGCAGCATGGGCCCCAAGATCGAAAGCGCCCTGGGCTTCCTGGACGGCGGCGGTCACGAAGTGCTCATCACCACCGCCGAAGCCCTGGCCACCGAGAATCCCGCCACCGTGGGCACCCGCATCGTGCGCGACTGAAGGGTTTTGCCAGGGATGAGCTCAGCGCTGCCGGGGCCCCAAGCAATTCGAGAGGCATAGAGGGCCGCGCTGAGTAGAGGGAAAGAGCCCACGTTTCCTATTGGATCCCGCCAGATTGCTTTTCTCACCGTTCATCACCGTTTCTCACTGGTTCCTTCTTCTCTGTTTTTTCTCGGCAGGACGCCGATCCCCTGGCGGACCTCGACGCCATCCGGAACAACGATCCCTTCTTCAAGGCCGGTCTCGCCAACTACGAGCCCCTGGTGTGGAACGTCGTGATGGGCAAGGAAGGGCTCGATCAGCTGTAGCCCAAGGCCTACTTCAGAGGCGCCTGCTTCCCGGCCTCCACGGCCTTCTTCGCCTGTTCGCGCTCGGCATCGCTGGGGGTGCCCCACACCACGCGGCTGGGCTTCTGCTTGAGGAGGGCCAGGATCTCCTCGACGGAGGCCAGGGACCGGCGCAGGCTCTTGAGGCTCTGCGCCAATTCGGGATGATCCTCGGCGGCGAAGCGGCCCAGGAAGGCCTCGGCCTGCTTGAGGGTGGCGGCCAGGCTCACGAGGATCTGATCCAGTTCGGGACCGCGCTTGTCCAGGAGGGCGCGCACCGTGCCGAGGCTCTGGTCGAGGGAGGCCAGGGACTTGTCCGCCTCGCCCATGCTGCGGTCCGCGTGGCCCACCAGGCCGCGGCTTTCCCTGGCCAGGGCCTGGAACTCCCGCAGGGTGCCATCCAGCGAGATCAGGGACTGGCGCACCGAGGGATGATCCAGCACGTCGCCCAGCCCCTTGCGCTCGACGCGGGCCCGCAGCCCGTCCACGCCCGCGTGGAGGCTGGCCATCAGGCGATCCGCCCGCTCCAGCACCCCGGAAATGGATACGCCGGCATCGCCCGGGATCTCGTCCCCCGCGGCGAGAAGCACCCTCCGCTCCGCCAGCTCGGGCAGACGCAGATCCAGCATCACGCTGCCAACGCCCTTCGGTGCCAGGTTCGCCCGCGTGCCGCGCCAAAGGTGGATGTCTTCGCGCACCGCGATGCGGGCCAGGAAGTGGTAATCCTTCCCCTCCTGCCGCATGTCCACGCGCTCCACCGCCCCCACCCGGTAGCCCTTCAGTTGCACATCCGTGCCCGGCGCCAGGCCCTCCATCTGATCCAGGCGCACCACCAGCGGATAGCTCCGCTCCGTCACCGCCCCCGCGTTCTTGTAGATCACCAGGCCCACGAAGAGGGCCAGGGCGGCCAGGACCAGCAGACCGAGACGGGCATCCTGCTTCTCGAAGTTCATGGGGAGGGCTCCAGGGACATCGGCGCGTGGGCTAGCTGGAGGCGTTCCGCCTCCAGGAAGGAAAAGGAATCCGCCTCTTCGGCGGCGATCACCAGCGTGCAAGAACCATCATCTGCCCAGGTCCGGATCAGATTCTGGGCGATGGTCCGGTCCGCGGCATCCAGGCCCTCCAGCGGATCGTCCAGCAGGATCAGCTCAGGTTCCAGGGCCAGCACCCGGGCGAAGTTCGCGTGCTTGCGCGCCGAAGGGCTCACCGCATGGGGCCGGAGGCCCGCCACCGCCTGGATTCCGAGGGCCTCCAGTGCCGCGTCCACCCGGGACTGGACGGCCTCGGAAGGGAGTCCGAGGAAGCGCAGCGGCAGGGCGAGGTTCTCCCGCAGGCTGAGGTTCGACACCAGGCCCCCGGAGGCGAAGGCGAAGCCCACGCGCAGGTGCCCGATCAGGGCCAGGGCGCCCTCTCCCGGCCAGATGTCGCGGCCGCCCAGACTCACCCGGCCCCGGGCAGGCCGCTCGGTGCCGGCGATCACCTTCAGCAGGCGGCTCTTCCCGCTGCCTCTGGGGCCGGTGACCAGTAGGTTCCCGCCCCTCGGCAGCTTCAAATCGAGACCCTCCACCCGCAGGCGGCCGTCCGGGGCATCCAGGGCGAGGTCGTGGAGTTCGAGCATCGGCTGCGCCCGGATCAGAAGTAGAAGAGGGCGGCGATGAGGCCGTCCAGGGCGAAGACGGCCACCAGCGCCGAGACCACGGTCCTGGTGACGGCCTGGGGGATCTCGGTCTGGCTGCGCCGGATGCGCAGGCCGAAGTGGCAGGCGGGAAAGGTGATGGCCCCGGAGAAGAGCAGCACCTTGAGGAGCGTGGCGGCGAAATCCCGATTGGACAGCGCCTGTCGCACAGAATCCATGAAGAACCCGAAGCTGACGCCGTACTTCAGTTTCGCCACCAGGAAGCCGCCGGCCAGGGCCGCCGCGTCGAAGCACACCACCAGCGCGAACACGGACACCAGCACTCCCAGCCACCGGGGCAGCAGCAGGTACTGATAGGGATTGACGCCGTGGGCGGCGAGGGCGTCCACCTCCCCGTTCAGCTGCATGGCGCCCAGCTCCGCGGCGATGGCCGTGGAACTGCGGCCGATGATCAGCACCGCCGTGAGCAGGGGCCCCAGCTCCCGCAGGATGATGAGCACCATGAGGGCGCCGATGTAGTTCTCCGCGCCCAGGCCCGACAGCTGGCTGAAGGCCTGGATGAGGGTCACCGTCCCCAGCAGCAGGGCCGTGCCGCTCACCAGCCCCAGCGCCTCCAGGGCCGTGAAGCGGATTTGCAGCTTCGTCTGGCCGCCCACCACCGCCAGCTGCTCCATGCGCAGCAGGAGGGCGTGCCGGAGCGTCCGCAGCACCAGATGGGCCTGGTCGCCCAGGAACTCCAGGAAGCCGCGAACCGGCGAGCCGAGCCGCGCGAGGAAAGCCATCACGAATCACCCAAGGGATGGCCCAGGCTAGCAGGAAACCGGCTTCCTATCTCCGCTCGACGAACCCGTCCGCATAGTCAATCACGGTCACCACCCGGTAGTCGCGGTGGGGCGCGGTGCCAGCACCGGCCTGATGCAGATCCGGGTTGAAGAGATTCTTCCGATGGCCCCGGCTGGCCACGCCATCGTCTACCAGCAGCTGGATCACCACCTGGCGCGCGGTCTCTTCGCCGGTGCTGATGTTCTCGGCGATGAGCCCGTGCCAGGTGCCCAGGCGGTTCAGCCGTTCCGACAGCCGGCTGCCATCGGCACCAACATGTTCCAGCGCCCCCCGGGGGCCCAGATCGCGCGCGTGCCGGCGGGCCGCGAGGGCCAGTCCTTCGTTGAACCGCAACGGCCCCACCGGCCGCGTGGATTCCAGGAAGGCGATGGCCTCGTCCAGGGCTGCCACCCCTTCATCCGTGCGCAGGGGGACGCGGTCCGGCCGCTTCCACAGCTTGCCTTCAAAGCAGGGACGCAGCTCGCGCAGGTGCTTCGCGTAGGCCCTCGGCATCACCCGCGCATCGCTCATCTCCTGCACCACCGCCCGCTCGAAGGCCGTGGATTTCTCGGGCACGGGCGCCAGTGCAGGAGCCGACGCTTGCACCGGAAGCAGCAGAGCGGCCAGCGACAACGCAACGATCCTCATGGGCACCTCGGGAAGCTCCCGAAGTATAGGCGCCGCGCGGACCAAGGAAGAAAAGCTGGGACAGGATTCCAAGAACATCGCCTTGCAATCTTTGATCTTGTTAATCAAGCACTTAATCCTGTTAATCCTGTCCTTGTTTTTCAGATCGCCGCCCCATCCATCTCGGCGAACAGCGGGTGCGTGAGGTAGCGTTCGCCGGTATCGCAGAGCACGGCCACCACGGTCTTGCCTTCTCCCAGTTCCTTCGCCACTTCCAGGGCCGCGAAGACGATGGCGCCGGTGCTGATGCCCGTGAGCAGGCCCTCCTCGCGGGCCAGGCGGCGGGCGATGGCGATGGCGTCATCGTAGCCCACGGGACGCACGCGCTGGAAGGCCTGGCGGTTCAGGATCGCGGGTATGAAGTTGGGCCCGATGCCCTGGATCTTGTGCGGCCCCACCTGCCCCGCGCTGAGCAGCGGAGAAGCCTCCGGCTCCACCGCCACCACCAGGGTACCGGGCTTCCGCGCCGCCAGCACCTCGCCCACGCCGGTGATGGTGCCGCCGGTGCCCACGCCCGCCACGAAGGCATCCAGCTCCGGCACCTGCTCCAGCAGTTCCAGGGCCGTGGTGCGGCGATGCACCTCGGGGTTGGCGGGGTTGTCGAACTGGCGCACCAGGAAGCAGGTGGAATCCGCGTCCGCCAGTTCCTGGGCCTTGTCCACCGCCGCCTTCATGCCACCGGAACCGGGCGTCAGGACCAGCGCCGCGCCGTAGGCCTTCAGCAGGGCCCGGCGTTCCTCCGTCATGGTGTCGGGCATCACCAGCGTGATCCGGTAGCCCTTGGCCGCCGCCACGAACGCGAGGCCGATGCCCGTATTCCCGCTGGTGGCCTCCAGCAGCGTCATCCCGGGCTTCAGCGTGCCGCGGGCCTCCGCGTCCTGGATCATGCTCAGGGCGATGCGATCCTTCACGCTGCCGCCGGGGTTGGCGCTTTCCAGCTTCAGGTAGATCCTGGCCGAGCCCTTGGGCACGATGCGGTTCAGGCGGACCACCGGCGTATGGCCGATGAGGTCGTAGACGTGTTCGACGCGGGTGGGGCGGGTGATGGGACGGGGCATGGTTTGCTCCAGGATCCGGGCGCGGCCCGGATCCTGGAGTATGGGAAAGAACCATAAATTGTCAAGTTTGTTAATTGTTTTAGTTATATACTCCAGGCCGGAGGATCGCATGAAAGGTTCGGCGAAGGGGCGCTACGGGTTGCAGTTCATGGTGGAGCTGGCGCTGCAGGCGGGGCGTGGCCCCGTGCTGGTGGCCGCCATCGCCGAGCGCCAGGCCCTGCCCGCCAAGTTCCTTCGCGTCCTGCTGGGCAGCCTCAAGACCGCCGGCCTCGTCAAGGTGCAGCGGGGTCCCAGTGGCGGCTGCGAGCTGGCGCGACACCCCAGCCACATCACGGCCCTGGAGGTGCTCGAAGCCCTCGAAGGCCGCCTCGGCTCCGGCACCCTGCCCACGGGCGCCACCCCCGGCGCCCACGCCGTCCACGAACTCTGGATCCGCAGCACCGAGGCCGCCCGCGCCGTCCTCCAATCCACCACCCTCGCCGACCTCGCCGCAAGGCAGCAGGACCTGGAGGTGGATAGCCATGGGTACTCCATCTGACCGGCCGCCGGGGATATCCGGACCGTGTGGCGTACGCAGATCGAGGGGTGGCCCACGGCCATGCTGGCCGGAATGATCGGCCAAGGGCAGCACCAGGAAAGGCTTGCGAAGCTGTTGGGATCATTCAAGGCTGGGAACTGAAAGGGGGGGGGCATGCCGAGGAAGATTCGGGAAATGCTGAAACTACTGAACGACGAAGGTTGGGTTGTGACTCGGCAGAAAGGCAGCCATCGTCAGCTCAAGCACCCAGATAAGACCGGAACCGTAACTGTGGCCGGCCACGAAGCAGATGACTTGAACCCGGGGGACAGAAAACAGCATTCTGAAACAGGCGGGCATCAAGCCCGGGAGGAAGTGATGCGCTACGCGGTGGTTATCGAGCAGGGGAAGCGGAATTTCTCCGCCTATGTGCCGGACCTCCCCGGATGCATCGCCACGGGGAAGACGGTCGAAGATGTGAAGACAAAGATGGCCCAGGCTATCGAGTGGCACCTGGAGGCCTTGGCCGAAGAAGGTCAAGCGATCCCGGTCGCACACACGATCCATGCCGCTGCGACGGTGAAAAACATGCGAAACCCGACGCCTCATCTATCGGTGGCAGTCAGATAGCACCAGAGAACTGAAACGCGAGAGAAGGGCCGCCATGGTGATCCCGGCGCCTGCCGCGGCACCCAGTGTCCCGACCCCGGCCAAGCCCGCGGCCATCGTGCCGACGAAGGCAGTCACCCGTCCCTACCGGATGCAGACCACCTTGGCCTTGCCCTTCCACTTGAGCCAGGCGCGATCCACGGTCAGGACAGCCGCCCGTTCCCGCTCGGCCAAGGCAAGGCAGCAACGATCGCCGAGGGACAGACCGAGGGGCCTGGTCAGGGCTTCCATCATTCCCGCCGTGAAAGCCAAGGCCTGATCCAGGGGTGCTCGATCTGGCTACGCCAACCCGTACTGGCTCAGGACCTGCCGGAGCTGGGCGAGGCTGTAGGGTTTGGGCAGGAACCCCTTGACCCCTTCTCCCAGCTCGCTGGATTCCATGGAGAAGCCGCTGCTCAGGATGATCGGAAGCTCGGGGTCGAGCTGGTGGATCAGCCTCGCGGTGGTCTGGCCATCCACGCCGGGCATGATCTGGTCCATGAGGACCAGGGCGAAGCCGTTGGCGCTTTCCTGGACCCGCAGCAGAGCCTCCCGGCCATTCAAGGCCGTGACCACGCCAAGCCCGAGCCCCTCGATGAGCTCCACCGCGTTCATGAGGATCATGGGTTCGTCGTCCACCACCAGCACCTTGGCCCTCCCCGGGGTTTCATCGCTGATTCCGGAAACCGGCTGCGTCGGGAAATAGAGGGTGATGGTGGTTCCACCGGCAGGCCGGCTCGTCACCCGGGCTCCCCCCTGGTGGGATCGGAGGATGCCCAGCAGGGCCGACAGCCCCAGGCCTCGCCCCATCGCCTTGGTGGAGAAGAAGGGATCGAAGATCCGCTCCACCGTCTCGGGCGGAATGCCGCACCCGGTGTCCCCGACCTCGAGCACGACATAGGCCCCTGGAAGCATGGGCGGGGAGGGCGGCGAGGGCGGAAGCTGGTGGGCGGACAGCTGCTCCACCCGGGTGGACAGCGTGATGGTGCCCTCGCGGTCCCCGATTGCTTCGGAGGCGTTGGTGATCAGGTTCATCACGACCTGGTGGATCTGGGTGGCGTCGGCGAGGATGGTGGGAAGGCGGGGCGCGGGCTTCACCAGGAGCTGGGCCTGCTTCGAGATGGACACCCGGAGCAGCTCCGTCAGCTCCTGAACAATGCGGTTCAGATCCACCTGGGCCACATGGAGCTTCCCCCGGCCGCTGTAGGCGAGCATCTGGCGCGTCAGATCCGCCGCGCGCTCAAGCAGGGTTTCCAGGTTGCCGAGGTGGTTCTGCACCGGGCTGTCCATGGGCAGCTTCATCTGGGCCAGGTTGAGATTGCCCGTCATGGCGGTGAGGAGGTTGTTGAAGTCATGGGCGAGGCCGCCGGCCAGGAGGCCGATCCCTTCCAGCTTCTGGCTCTCCCGCTGGGCCTCCTCCCGGATCTTCCGGTCGCTGATGTCGGTGAGGACGCCCACCAGCCGCATGGTCCCGTCGGCCTGGAGGCCCGCCTGCTCCATGTGGTCGAGGTACCACACCCAGGTGCCGTCCTTCCGCTGCCAGCGGTACTCGGCCTCCGCGTGACCCATGGAACGGGACCGTTCGATGGCCGCGGCGTAGACCGCGCGATCCTCCGGATGCAGCCTCAGGTCCATCAGGTCCGGAACCGTGTACAGCTCCTCCAGGGAGTACCCCGTCACCAGCTCCGCGTTATCGCTGACCCAGGTGGCGGCGAAGGGGGTGGGCACTTCCGCGTCGTAGAGCATCACGGGGAGGCTCTGGAGAATCCGGTTCAGGCGCAGCTCGGTGGCGCGGAGATCATCCTCGCTCTGCTTGCGCCCCAGGGCGAAGGCCACGTGCCCGGCCAGCGTCTGGGCCAGGACGATCACATCCGCACCGATGGCCCCGGGATGGTCCGCGTAGACCATCAGCTTGCCCAGCAGACTTCCCTGATGCATCAGAGGGATGAAGGCCAGCCCGTGGATCCCTTCGGCGCGGAGGGCGGCCTTCAGCCGTTCATCGAGGGGTTCCGCCTGGGGATCCAACATCAGCACGGGCTCGGGATCCCTGGCATCCCGCAGCCAGGGGGAGTGGCCGTCCGCCACCAGCCGGTAGCCTACGCCCAGGCCCCTCCAGGCCCGGAAATGCATGCGGTTGTCCTCGCCCCAGGTGAGGATCGCGGCGCGGGTGATGGGGAGGGCCGTCATGAGCCCATCCATCGCCACCGTGTAGATCTCATCCAGGGTCGCCGCGCGATTCACGGCCGTGGCCAGGCGATGGATCGCCTTGATCTGAAGGTAGGGCTGGTAGGCGGACAGCCCGGGGTCCGTTTCGGATCCCGGGCCGTCGGAATTCGGATCAGGTCTAGGGTTCAAGGGAGTTCCCTGCACGCCCTGGCACGGGGGGACAGACCCAGGCTAACTCATCCCAAAGGGATCGGAATCAGATTCTGATCATGGCGTCGTGAAAGCACCCGGACCGGTGGCCGGGCCATTTCTGCCGTGGGTCTCAGGGGAGGAGGGCGAGGGTCAGGTGAGCTGTCGGTCCGTGCCCCTTCTGCTGCACTTCGCTGCCGCGGTAGAGGGTCCAGCCGGGGAGGCCGCGGGGGATGGCCTTGGTCATGGCCCACTGCTGGATGCGGCTATTGGCGAGCACGAGCACCAGCATCCGTTTCGGGTTCCAGGGATTGGGGAAGGCGGCGAGCAGGCCATCGTCGGGGCGGCCGTAGGTGCGGCCCTGCCACTTGAACCAGCCGGATCCAGCCTCCAGGGGCAGCCGGCCCTCGGCCTGGAGCCGGGCGGCGATGCCGTTCTCGGCGGGGCCGCCGAAGACCACCAGATCGCTGGCGACCAGGTCGGCATCACTGATGTCCGCATCGGCCTGGGTGGGCAGCAGCACTTCGGTCATGTTGTCCGCCAGGGCATCGCGGTAGTTCATGGCGAGGGTGCGCTGGGCTTCCACTTCGCGGCCCGTGCCGTAGACCAGCCGCGTGGCGCTCCAGTCGTCCAGCACGTTGCCCGGCACCCAGAAGTTGGCGCGGGGCACCGGAATGTCGTTCCCGGCGTTGAAGACCAGGCGCGTGGGCCTGGTCTCGCTGCGGAAGGTGAAGGCCGCCTTGGCCTCCGTCACCTCGACGCGCTCCAGCCGAGCGCCCTTCTCCGTTTCCAGGTTCACGAAGGCCACGAAGGGATAGGCGAAGCCGGATTGCTCGATGTCGAGCTTCACCTCGTAGCCTTCGCCCACCTTCTCGACGCGGGCCTGGACCTTGGGCGCGGGCAGGTCCGCCCGTTCGAGCCAGGGCTTCAGGATCGGCGACACATCCTTCCCGGCGCCTTCGGACAGGGCCTTCAGAATATCCGCCGTGCGGGCGGGCTGGCCGCTGAAGCGGCCATGGACCGCCCGCATGGCCTTGGTGAAGGCGGCGTTGCCCAGGTGCAGGCGCAGCTGGTGCAGGGCGAAGACGCCGCGGATACGGGGGATCTGGTAGGCCCCGTAGCGATCGTAGGCCGTGGAGGTGGCCGCGGGCGCCTTCACACCCTCCTTGGCGTCCAGCCAGAGGTGGCGGGTGTTCAGATCCGCCAGGGCCGCGCCCAGGGTCTCGAAGGCCTTGGCTGGCGTGCCCGGAAGGTTCTTCATCAGCTGCCAGTACGCCGCGGATCCGCTGACGAACCAGTTCTCCGCATCCGTGGCAGGCTTGACAGTCCCTGTCCAAAGCAACTTCGAGTCGAAGCTGTACGCTTCCTTGGCCGAGCTGAGATCCGGCGAAGGCAAAGCCTTCGCCATCTTTTCCTCTCTCCAGGCCGCCCTGGCGGCCTGGAGCTTGGTCGTCACCCAGATGGGACTGAACGCCGTGTACCCATGGGTCAGGTGCGGCGTGGCGCCCGGCAGATCCGCGATCCAGCGGCCGCCCACCATCTTTTCGCGCAGGGTGCTCTTGCCCTGGTGGGCGATGAAGACGAGCTTCTCCGCCATCTCGGCGGTGGTGAGCTTGGCGTCGCAGGCATGGGGCCGGTTGATGGGGCTGGTGGCCAGTACGCGGGTGGCGATGTCAATGTCGAAGCCCGTGCGGCCGTGGGTCTTGAACACCTCCTGGAAGGCGATGTCGCGGTTCCAGGTATTGAAGGCCAGGTCGGCGGGGGCGTTGTCGGGATTGGCGCCGTACTCGCCGCGCACCTCCAGATCGCGGTTGTTGTTGTTGGCCCAGATGAAATCCCTGTGGTTGCCGGGGGTGTCAGCGGGCTTGCCCTTCGTCCCCGTGCGCCACATGCGCGATTTTTCGGTGCCCAGCAGGAAGCAGGCGCCTTCGTCGGTCTTGGCGTCGGCCATGGTCCAGTCGTTGGTGTAGAGGCCGTTGTTCTGCTTGAACAGGATGGCGGCGGCCTCGTCAATGCTGGAGGCGTACTGGGCGGCCTTGCGGATGCGGTTGCTTTGGGGCGTGCCATCCGGATTGAAGGGCGTCTGCCCCACGGTGGTCTCGCCCATCACCAGACCCGAGGCGTTCAGATACCAATCCGTGCCGCTGTGGATGCCACCCGCGAAGGTCTGCATCACCAGGCGGTGGCCCTTCTCCGGCACCACGTCCAGCATCACGTTCCATTCGGTGCCCGTGTAGCCGTTCCACATGAACATCTGGGTGAACAGGAAGCGGCCGCTCTTCGTGGCGCCCTTGGTGGCCACGAAGGAGGAGCAGTGATCGCCCTTCCCGCCCTGCGCCATCTCGTCGTCGCCGGTCATGAAGGTGCGCCCGCTGAGCGGGTGGGACGCGTGGGTGAGTCCGTCCTGGAGGGAGCTCATGTCCACGGCGCTGTTCAGCGTGACGATGTCGAGGAGGTCTATCTCGCGGCCCTTGAACTTCGCGCCTGCCTTTACGGCACCGTCGGCGATGCCCTTCATCTCCTCCAGGAATTCCACGTCGTACTTGCGGAAGAAGAGGGCGTCCGCCGTCTGGCGCTGATCGGCCCAGCCCCGCACCGGATCCGCCGCGTTCTTCAGCACGCCCAGCTTGGTCATGTAGCGCACGATCTCGTCGGCCATCAGTTCGCCGTGCTGGCGGCCCCGGGCGTAGGGGGCGCCCTCGATGTGCAGGAAGGTCCAGCCGCCCATCTCGTAGCGGAAACCCTTGCCCGCCCAGCGCACGGTCTGCATGGGGATGAAGGCCGTGATGTCCTCCACCTTTTCCAGTTTCACATCCCGGAAGGCGGCGGCCCCCGTGGCCTTGCCGTTGCGGCCCAGGTGCAGCTGCACGCGATCCGTGGGGCTGGTGGCCAGGAACAGCTGGGAGACCAGGCGATCGGAAGTCCCGGCCACGCTTGGCGAGGCGTTGGTGAAGGGGAAGCTTTCCATGGACAGGCAGGCCCCCAGCGCCGTGGGATAGCGCGCCAGCGCATCGGCCTTCACGCCCTCGGTCCGGATGGTGGCGCTCAGGCGGTAGAGCTCACCCACCTTCAGCGTCACCGGCGCCGACGCCAGCGTGGCCTCCGATCCATCCGTGGTGGCCACCAGGCGCAAATCGGCCACCTTCGCCGTGGATCCCGGCCTCAGCGTCCAGCCGGACAAGGGGAGATCGGCGGCAGCGGCGAAAACCGCCATGGCCAAGAGCAGGCCGGTTCGAAGCAATGGGATCATGGAATCCTCCACGCATCAGAATGCCAAACCTCCCTCCAGATTGCCTCGCTTTTTGAGGCAATCTGGAGCCCCGGCTACCCTGGGAACATGGCACTGAAAAAATGGACCTTCTCCGTGGACCCCGAGGACGCCGAGCTGCGCCTGGATCAGATCCTCGCCAAGCACACGGATCTCTCCCGCCGGTCGGCCCGGGAGGCCCTGAAGCTGGGCGGCGTGCAGGTGGACCGCAAGCGCGTGAAGGTGGCGGGCAAGCTGGTGAAGCCGGGCACCGAGATCCGCGTGGCCTTCGATCCCGATCTGCCGCCGGTGCCGACGACCCCCATCCCCGTGGTGTTCGAGGATGCCTGGCTGCTGGCCGTGGACAAACCCGCGGGCCTCGCCACCCAGGGCACCTGGGCCACGGACCGTCACGATCTGCTGGCCCTGCTGAAGACCCAGCGGCCGGACCTGAAGCTGTTCCTGCACCATCGGCTGGACCAGGGCACCTCGGGCCTGCTGGTGCTGGCCAAGGATCCCAAGGCCAACAAGGGCTTGGCCGCCGCCTTTGCCGAACGGGATCTTGAGAAACTGTACCTGGTGCGGATTTCGGCCCCCCTTGAGGCCTGCACAGTGGAGGCCCCCATCGGGCGGCTGCGGGGCGCCGACCCCGGGCGGTTCGGCACGCTCGGTGACCTCATCGAGCCCAAGTCCGCCCGCACGGACTTCCGCCCCGCCACGGCCGAAGAAACCGCGGACCTCGTCCCCGGGCACTGGATCGTGGCCCGCATCCACACGGGCCGTACCCACCAGATCCGCGTCCACCTGGTCCACCTGGGCCACGCCGTCCTCGGGGATACGCTCTACGGCGGCGCGCCCTCGGACCGTCTCTGGCTCCACGCCTGGCGCCTGGGGCTGAAACATCCCGTGACCGGGGAGGATCTGCGCCTGGAGGCCCCGCCCCTGAGGTTCCGAAGCTGAAGAAGCAAACGGCGGAGGTCACCCTCCGCCGTTTGCATGTGAAGCGATTCTGCCTCAGGGCTTGTATTCAACCACCCGCTGTGCCGAGTTCCCGTTCCCATCCATCAGCGAGATGCTCCAGTTATAGGTGACACCGGGGGTCAGGGTTCCTTGGGAGGCCCTGCCATCCACGTTGTAGGCCACAGACAATTGGGTGCTCGGCATGTCGCCGTCCGATGGGTACTGCCAGATGGTCCCGCCACTCTGAGGGCTGATCCACAGGCCGTAGGTATACGGGAAGGTCGGGGCCACCGTGGGCGCGGCCCAGGTAAACAAGGGAGTGGTGGAAGTGGAGGTGCCCGTCACCGGGGCCAAGTTCGTAGGGAAGGTATCGAGGACGGCGGACACGGTGGTGATCAGATCCTCCGAAGTCCCATCGCTGTACCCCACGTGGATCGGGTAAGTACCTCCCACGGTGGGCCGGAGGGTGCTCAGGTTCACCCAGTACCAATAGCCTGTGCCATCGGTGGACTTCCCGACATCCAGGACGGCGGTCCCCACCGAGAGGGTGACATTCACGGGGAGCTTCGCGTTCTGATCCACACTGAACTGCAATCCATAGCTCTCCCCGGTCCAATTCGCCCCGGAGTAGCTCTGGTGGTAGGTCGAGACGGTGGCGATGGCTCCGGCCCCTGATAGGGTCAGGTTCTGTCCCGCCAGGCTGCCCGAGACGGTGATGGAGGAGGAGATGTTGCTGTTGATGTTGGAGATGTCACCAGGATCCACCACCCCGTTGTTGTTCTGGTCAATGATGCCGAAGAAGAACATGGTTCCGTTCGGCACACCCGCCACGCTGAAGGCCTGCGGGCTGACCGGACTTGCAATTCGCATCACATAGGGTATTCCCGTCGCCATGTCATAGAGACCGACATACATCGGGCCAGTGGCCGTGGTTGGGAAGGTCACGGTACCGGAAATGGTGCTTCCGCCCGAGGCCACCGCGGGGGTGATGGGACCGGAGGTGGCGGAGGCGTTGCTGGTCGTCAGGCCCGCCTTCCCATACATGCGGAAATAATAGGCGGTTCCGTTCGTCAGACCCGTGGAGAAGTACATCGGGTTGCCATCCCCCATGGCCGGGACCGAGGCGCTTCCGGTGATGGTGGCGAAGGTGCTGGAGGTACTCCACTGGATCAGGTAGGAATCCGCCGTTTCTATGTACTGCGCAGTCTGCAGGGGGCTCCAACTGAAGAAAGCCCCGCCGGCCATGGGGACGACGCCATTGATGGTCGGCCCAGCGGCACCCGTCAGGGTAACGGGCGCGGCGTCAGCGAGGGTGATGACGATACCCGCGACATTGGCTGAGGACACCGAAATACCGACCGTGGTTCCGAGTGGATTCGCCGCGTTGGGGACGCTGAGCCCAACCGTATCCATCCAGGCATTCAGAGTGTAGGTGCCGGGAGCGACACCGCGAATGGTGAAGGCACCCGTGGCGGAAACGCTGACTCCGGGGGCACTACCGTTGCCTCCATCAAGCTTGAGGTAGATGCGGCCAGTCTTGCTGCCGGGGTAGCTGACGGTTCCGGAAACGGAATAGCCCACGACAGCCTGGAAGTTGATTCCCGTACGATCCACGCCGGCCACGGTCACGGCTTGGGTGGCGGGGATGAAGATGGCACTGGCTGAAACGAGGCTGGGCGTCAGGGTGTAGGACCCGTCGGGGATATTCGTCAGGGTGAAATACCCCGTGCCATCCGTGACCGCCGTCGTGGCCGTGGGCGTGGTGTTAAGGCTCACAGTGACGCCTTGGACACCCGTCATCGTGTTGACCAGGGTCACCTGACCGGAGACTGAATGGTTGAGGATCACCGTCAAGATCGCGACGCTGCTGGTGGTGCTTCCGATGCTGTTGGTGACGACCACATCGTAGTTCCCGGTGTTGCCCGTGTTCACGTTGTTCTGGGTGTAGGACGAACCGGTCGCCCCAACGATGTTCGACCCGTAGAAGCGCCACTGGTACCCGGTGACCGGGGGCACTGCGTTGGCCGCCACGGAGAAGGTGACATTTGTGCCCTGGCTCACGGTCTGGCTCGCGGGCTGGACGGTGATCACCGGGGCGTAGTTGACTGTGAGCGTTGCCACATTGCTGGTGGCGCTGCCCTCGGTGTTGGTGGCCACTACCGTATAGTTCGCGGCGTCCGCAGGAGTGACGGCCACGATGGTGAAGGAACTGCTTGTGGCTCCGGGGATGTTCGTCCCGTCCTTCTTCCACTGGTAGGTGGGCGTCGGCGTACCTGAAGTGCTCGACGTGAAGGTGACGGAGCTGCCCGACACGATGGTCTGACTGACGGGCTGGGTGAGGAACACCGGGGTGACCGGCGCCGGGGCGACCGACAGGATCGCGGCCAGGCTGGTGGCCGGGCTGCCGATGCCGTTGCTCACCACCACGTCGAAGCTGCTGCCGTCATCACCGATGACGGTCACAGGCGTGGTGTAGGTGGCCAGTGTCGCGCCGCCGATGTCCAGGCCGCCCTTGCGCCACTGGTAGGTGGGCGCGGGATTGCCCGTGGCGGTGACGGAGAAGGTCGCCGTCTGGCCCACGATGACGCTCTGGTTGGAGGGGTGGCTCGTGATGGCCGGGGCCACCTGGACCGTGAGGATCGCGGCGTTGCTGGTGACCGGGCTGCCGACGCCGTTGGTGACGACCACGGTGTAGCTGGCCTGGTTGTCCGCGAGGCTCGTGGCCAGGGTCGTGTAGCTGGCCGAAGTGGCGCCCGCGATGGGGGTGAGGTTCTTCTGCCACTGGTAGGTGGGCGCAGGGGTGCCCGTGGCCACCACGGTGAACGTGGCCGTGGCTGGGGCGGTCACGGTCTGGGTGGCCGGCTGAGTGGTGATGGCCGGGGGCACCGTGACCGTGAGAACCGCAGCCGCGCTGGTGGCGGTAGCGATGGCATTGGTGACATCCACCGTGTAGCTGCCCGCATCCGCGGGGGCCACGGCGGCGATGGTGTACGAGCTGCCAGTCTGGCCGCTGACGGCGGTGCCGTTCTTATTCCACTGGTAGGTGGGGACCGGGAAGCCCGTGGCTGTCACGGAGAAGGTGACGGGGCTGCCGGATACGATGGTCTGGCTGAGGGGCTGGGTGGTGATGGCCGGCGCCTCGTTCACGGTCAGGAGCGCGGCGCTGCTGGTCACGGTGCCGGCGCTGTTGGTGACCACGACCGTGAAGCTGGCGCCCTGGTCCGCCAGGGAGGTGGCGAGCGTGGTGTAGCTGGCGGCGGTGGCGCCGGTGATGTTCGTGCCGTTCTTCTTCCACTGGTAGGTGGGTGTGGGCGTGCCCGTGGCCACGACGCTGAAGGTGGCGGCGGCCGGGGCGAGGACGGTCTGGCTGGTGGGCTGGGTGGTGATGGTCGGCGGCACCGTAACCGTGAGGACCGCCGCATTGCTGGTCACGGTTCCCAGGGTGTTGGTGACATCCACCGTGTAGCTGCCCGCATCCGCGGGGGCCACGGCGGCGATGGTGTACGAACTGTTCGTCTGGCCGCTGACGGCGGTACCGTTCTTATTCCACTGGTAGGTGGGAACCGGGAAGCCCGTGGCTGTCACGGAGAAGGTGACGGGCTGACCGGACACGATGGTCTGGCTGGCGGGCTGGGTCGTGAAGATGGGCGCCTGGTTCACGACCAGCACGGCCGCGCTGCTGGTGACACTTCCCACGGTGTTGGTGGCGGTCACGGTATAGCTGCCCGCATCGGCGAGAGTGGCGCTGGGGATGGTGAGGGTGGCAGCGGTCTGGCCGGTGAGGAGGGTCGTGCCCTTGTACCACTGGTAGGCGGGGGCTGGATTGCCCGTGGCTGCCGCGGTGAAGGTCACGGCGGTGCCCGCGGTGACCGTCCCACCGGCCGGCTGGGTGATGAACACCGGCGCGGCCTGGACCGTCAGGACCGCCGCGCTGCTGGTGACCGTGCCCTGGGCATTGGTCACCGTCACGGTGAAGCTGGCCCCGTTGTCGGCCAAGGTAGTGGCGGACCTGGTGTAGCTGGCGGAGGTGGCCCCGGTGATGGCAGTCGCGCCCTGCTTCCATTGATAGGTGAGCGGCGCGGAGCCCGCAGCCACCACGGTGAAGGTGGCAGCGGCCGGAGCGGTCACAGTCTGGCTGGTGGGCTGGGTGGTGATGGTGGGCGGGGCAGGATTGACCGTCAGGGTCGCGGCGGTACTGGTGACAGCTCCCGCGACGTTGGTCACGGTCACGGTGAAGCTGCTGCCGCTGTCGGCCAGCACGGTGGCAGGAGTGGTGTAGCTGGCGGAAGTACCACCGGTGGTGATGGCTGTCCCGCCCTTCTTCCACTGATAGGCGAGGGGCGCCGTTCCCGAGGCGGTCACAGTGAAGGTGGCCGTACTGCCATCCAGCACGGTCTGGTTCGCGGGCTGGACGCTGATGGCCGGCGCGACGGGCGGCGGAGGCGGGGGCGGGGCATCGCTGCCGCCACCGCATCCAAGATCGAGCAGAAGGAACGCGGATAGCGCGATGACAACCTTCATCGCAGATCGGAGCGACTTCATGGCGGCCTCCCTAGGCAGGGGTTATGGGACTCGTGGGTTTTTTACCGAGATGGGCTTGGGAACCTGGAAGAATAATAGGGGGATTTAAAAATGGACCCTATTGTATTTTGAAAACATGTGATCTAAGTTAAATTATTTAGTTTTTTATTACACATGCTGACACTTATAATCTTTTGTATGTCAAGACAGGTATTTAACGCATTACTATCCTTAAGTCACCGCAGAAATTCCGGAAAACCCTGATTCGGGACGCACATGGCCTCTCAGACCAACCGACTCCCCATCCTCTTCAACCCCGCCTCGGGAACGGTGGCGAAGGACCCGCACGCCCTGCTGCGGCCCCTGCCGAAGGAGCTGCGGGACCGGGTGGAGCCCATCGCCTTCGGTCCCCCCTGGGATTTCGAAGCCCCTATCGCGCAGGCCGTGGCTGCGGGCGGGCCCCTCTTCGTGTGGGGCGGGGATGGCACCCTCCACCACGCGGCCAAGGCCCTGATTGACCGGGGCTGTCCAGTGCCCCTGGCCGCGATCCCCGGGGGCAGCGGCAACGGCCTGGCCCGCGGCCTGCGGACGCCGCTGGAACCGGCCAACGCCCTGCGCCGTCTGCTGGAAGGACGGGAACTGCGCCTGGACCTGCCGCACCTGGATGGCGAGCCCTTCCTGAATGTGTGCGGCACGGGCTTCGAGGCCGCCGTGGCCCACCACTTCGACGCCCTGCCCGGGCGGGGCTTCGCCACCTATGCCCGGGCCTGCTGGGAGCTGTGGCGGACCTGGCAGGCCGGGATCCTGGATTGGGAAGCGGAACCCATCCCTTCGATCCCCCCGCAGGGCCGCATCGAGCGCATGGGGAAGGGCTTTCATCCCTCGTCGGCGGGCCTGCCGGCGAGGGCCTGGAGCCTCTGCTTCGCCAACCTGCCCCAGTACGGTTCCGGCCTCTGGATCGCGCCGGGGGCGGATCCCACCGATGGGGCGCTGCAGTGGGTGACCCTGGCGCGGCCCTCCTGGTACGACCTGGTGGCCGAGGTGCCCGCGCTGTTCCGCGAAAGCGGGCGCACCCCCCTCCGGCAGGAAGGACGCCTCCGCCGCGCCACCCTGCGCCTGGAGCGCCCCCTGCCCTGGCATGTGGACGGGGAACCCGCGGCCGAGCGCGATCGCGCGGAGCTCACCGTGGAGACCAGGGCCTTCCGGATGCAGGTGACCGGGGCGTGTCCCTGGACCTAGGCGCAGCCTTGCTCAGAAACGGCCCCTGCGGGGCCATTTCTGAGTGAACTGAAGACTGAGGACTGCGGATCAGTGTGGGAATACCGCCGGCCCCGTCAAACTCGGCCCGCGGAACTCGGCGCTGACGCTGGGGCTGGCGCCCCACAGGCCCGCGACCATCTTCACCTGGCTGAGGTCGGCCTTGGCGGGATCCCAATCGCGGCGCACATGGAGTGAGTAGGGGTATTTGGCATCGGACCACCAGGCCGGATCGTCCACGATGACGTAGACGGCCGTGGCCTCCTTGCCCGGATTCCTGTAGGTCACCATCACGGGTTGGTGGGCGATGGCGGCCTGGAGCATTCCCGGACCAGGCTGACCCCACTTGTCCACCAGCATGAGCCGGAACCAGCCCAGCTTCGCGTGCTGGACCTCCACCTGGACGGTGCCGCCGGCGGGCACGGAGATCCCATAGGCGCGCCAGCCCGCGGGCTGCTGGGAATAGTCGGTGAGGGCATCCACGGTGTCGCCGATGGCGGTCACCGGGATGAAGCCCCTCCTGGACAGCCACTTGATCTCCGCCATGAGGTCGCGCCGCCGCCAGTAGCCTAGATCGGGCATCGAGGTGCGGCGGTCCCAGGCCGGGGGGACGATGATGCGCGTGCCGGGGTACAGGTTCACCCGCGTGACCCTGCCCACGGGCTGGTCCGTGACCCGGGTGGGCAGCGGACGGGGAGTTCGGCCCTCGAATCCCCCGGAGGATGATCCCCTGGTCTCGGGTCTGGGCCTGGGTTCCATGGGAGCCATCTCCCGGGTGGGCTGGGGCCTGGGGCGAGGCGTTCTGCCTTCCTGTGGCGATGCGCCACGGAGGCCCGAAACCAGCGCAAGCCCCGCAAAAAGGGTCATGACAGGGTGTTGCGGAAACCGGGTTCGCATCGCACACCTCCTGGACACGCGTGGAAGCTTCATCATGCCAGACCCATGCCACCCCTGCGTCCCCATCGCCCGATGGCGCTATGCTGGCCCTTTCAGCATGGGGGATTCCTGGTGTTCGGCAAGATCCAGCACATCCATTTCGTGGGCATCGGCGGCAGCGGGATGTCGGGCATCGCCGAGGTGCTCGCCAACCTGGGCTACCAGGTGTCCGGCTCGGACCTGAAGGAAAGCGCCGTCACCCAGCGCCTGCGGGGCCTGGGCATCGCGGTCCACCTGGGCCACCACGGCCGGGCCATCGAGGGTGCGCAGGTGGTGGTGATCTCCTCCGCCGTGAAGGGCGACAACCCCGAGGTCGTGGCTGCCCACGCCGCCAAGGTGCCGGTGATCCCCCGCGGCGAGATGCTGGCGGAGCTGATGCGCATGAAGTACGGCATCGCCGTGGCGGGCTCCCACGGGAAGACCACGACCACCAGCATGGTGGCCCAGGTGCTGAGCCAGGGCGGCATTGACCCCACCATCGTCATCGGCGGGAAGCTCGGCACCATCGGCAGCAACGCGAAGCTGGGCAAGGGCCCCTTCCTGGTGGCCGAGGCCGATGAAAGCGATGGCAGTTTCCTCATGCTGAATCCGACGCTGGCCGTCATCACCAACATTGACCGGGAACACCTGGACCACTACAGGGATCTGGAGGAGATCCAGGACGCCTTCGTGGCCTTCGCCAACAAGGTGCCCTTCTACGGATCCGTGTTCCTCTGCATGGATGATCCGAACGCCGCCGCGGCGCGGCCCCGCCTGAAGCGCCAGGTGCGCACCTACGGCACCCACCCCCAGGTGGACATCCGGGCCCGGGAGATCCGCCAGGAGGGCTTCCACACGTACTTCAAGGTGACGGCCCACGGCGAGGATCTGGGCGCCTTCAGCCTGGGTGTGCCGGGCCACCACATGGTGCTGAACGCCCTGGCCGCCATCGGCATCGCCCTGGAGCTGAACGTGGAGCGCGAGGTCATCCGCGCCAGCCTGTCCAGCTTCACCGGCGCCGATCGCCGCTTCCACCTGAAGGGCGAGAAGGGGGGCGTGATGGTGGTGGACGACTACGGCCACCATCCCACGGAGATCACCGCCACCCTGGCCGGGGCCCGGGCCGGATTCCCCGGACGCCGCATCGTGGCCGCGTTCCAGCCCCACCGCTACAGCCGCACGAAGGCCCTGCTGGATGAATTCGGCACCGCCTTCTTCGAGGCCGATTCCGTGATCGTCACCGATATCTACGCGGCGGGCGAACAGCCCATCCAGGGCGTGGATGGCGCCGCTGTGGCCGAGGCCCTGCGCGCCCATGGCCAGAAGGATGTGCATCTGGTGGGCCGGGTGGAGGATCTGCCGGAGGCCCTCAGGCGCCTCACGCGAAGCGGGGATCTGCTCATCACCTTCGGCGCGGGCTCCATCACCCAGGCCGGTCCGGCCTTCCTGGAACTGGCCTGATGGGCCTCCGGTTCACCCTCGCCATCACCGGAGCCTCGGGCTCGGGCTTCGGCGTGGCCACGCTGAAGCGGTTATCGGCGAATCCGTCCGTGGAGCGCGTTGCCCTGCTGCTGTCGCCCACGGGGAAGCGCTGCCTGTTTGACGAGACGGGACTGACGCCGAAGGATCTCGCGGCCCTGCCAAAGGTCTCCCTGCGCGACGAGCGGGATCTGGGCGCTGACATTTCATCGGGATCCTACCGCCACGACGGCATGGCGATCGTGCCGTGCAGCGCCGGAGCCCTGGGCCGCATCGCCGCGGGCGTGAGCGAATCCCTGGTGAGCCGTGCGGCGGACGTCTGCCTCAAGGAGCGCCGCCCGCTCGTGCTCTGTCTGCGCGAAACGCCCCTGAACCGCATCCACCTGGAGAACATGCTCCGCGTCCACGACGCCGGGGCGGTGGTGATGCCGATCATGCCCGGCTTCTACAGCGGCCCGGAATCCATGGACGACCTCTTCGACACCTTCGCGACCCGGGTGCTGGATCAGCTGGGGCTGCGTGAGGATGATTCCCGGCGGTGGAAGGGCGGCCCGGTCTAGCCAGCACCCTCCATCAGCGCCTCTTCTTCGCGCTGGGCCTTGCGGGTGGCCCAGAAGGCCCACAGGGCGCCCAGAGCGCCGGTGGCCGCGCCCACGAAGGCCAGCAGGATCATGCTGCCCCAGGAAAAGAACCCCAGGCGGGCCAGTTCCACCAGCATGGGCGACAGGCCGCCCACGCCCCGCGAAAGCGGCAGCCAGAGGCCGAAGAGGCCCAGCAGCGCCAGCAGGCTTCCGCCCAGGCCCAGGAAGGCGCCTTCGAGCAGGAGCGGGGTGCGGATGAAGTTTTCCGAGGCTCCGACCAGGCGCATGATGGTGATCTCCTCCTCGCGGGCCAGGATGCTCATGCGGATCACGTTGCCCGTGGCGAAACCCGCGGCGAGCAGCAGGATCAGGCCCAGGCTGCCCAGGGCGGACCGCAGCATCCGCGCCATGCGCTGGAGGTTGTCGAGGCGGTCCTGATCCACGAGCACATCCCCCACGCCGGGCATCCCCCGCAGGCTTTCGCCCACCTCCACCGCCCGGCCCCCCACGGCCAGATCCTGGCGGAGGGTCAGTTCGAGGCTTTCGGGCAGCGCGTCATGCCCGGCGCTTTCCAGCAGCAGTCCAGCTTCCCGGGTGGCCGACAGGAACCGCCTGCGGTTTTCGTCCGCGGATACCCGATGCACCTCGCTGAAACGGGGATCCCGCTTCAGCCGGGCCTCGGATTCATCGAGCGAGCGCCCATCCGCGGCGTAGGCGACGACCTTGGCCATGCCTTCGAGGCGTCCCACGAATCGGTCCAGGCTTTCCACCAGCAGCAGGCCACCGCCGGCCAGCAGCAGGCCCGAGGCCAGGGTGAGCACCGCCAGGACGTATTGCCCGCGGTGCCGGAAGAGATCGCGGAGCACGTCCTGGAGCAGCAGGCCCAGCAGGCGCAGGCCCGTCACGAGGCGTTCCCGTCCACGGCGAGGCCCCTCAGCACCGATCCGGAGGGAGTCACCGTGATCACCTTGGCATCGGTTCCTCCCAGGGGCGATTTCCAGATGAAGATCGTGCCGTAGCCCACGGTGCCCTGTCCCCTCAGACCCACCAGCCAGTCCTTGGTGCCGGCATGGGCCAGGACCCGGAGATCCGGCTGAGCCGTGGCGCTGCCCAGGGTCGTGCTGGGTGGCTGGTTGTAGGCCTGGCCAAACTGCCCCGTGGTGAAGACTTGAATCGGTGCGGTGGAAGCTCCGGCATCGGCATTGTGACGGGCCACGAACAAATACCCATTGCCCGTATCAAGGGCGAGGGAACCGTATTTGCCGAGGAGCGTGGAAGCGCCAATGAGGGTGTTGGCATCGGTGAATCCCGAAGAGGTGCCTTTGCGAAGCCGAGGCCCCGAATAGGTCACCACCGTCCCCACGGTACTGCCATCGAGCATGAAGGCGTAGACCGACCCGGAAGTGGACGCGACGCCGGTGCCGCCACTATCTCCGCTCATCTGGAGCGCCTGGAGGGTGATCGAGGCGTCCTGGAATTGGCTACTGGCGTTGCTCACGACCCAGATCTGTGTGCCGCTGCTGTTGTTCTCGGTGACATAGAGGGTGTCGGTCTGGGCATCCAGGCTGGCTTGCCCGAACGTGGAGCCGGAGAGTCGCCCGGTGTTGGACAAGCTGAAGGATGTCACATCCGAACTGGCCACCGACCCACTCTGAGAGCGGATGTTTCTCACCCGCACGATGTTTCCCGTATCCGAGACCAGGTAGAGGTAGGCCTTCTGGCTATCGAAACAAAGGCCACCCCAGGCGAGGCTGGTGATCTTGCTGCTGAAGACGGAGGAGGTGATCTGCTTGGAAGGGGCCACCGTGGTGGCGGTGCCATCGTACAGGACGTTCAGGTCCGTCCATGCAAACACCATGCTGGTGGTGGAATCGAAGGTGTAGAGCGCCACCCCGGAGGTGCCCCCGGTGACGCCCCCGGGATCCTTGCATCCAGGGAACAGCAGAAGCAAGGAGACCGTGAGGCCGAGGACGAAGCGCGAGGTCATGTTGGCAAACCTATTTGGTGCTGAAGAGGGCCTTCAGGTGGGTGTTCAGGGTGCGGACCAGGTCGGCATCGCAGCCCGCGTCCACGGCGCCGCGGCTGATGGCCAGGGCGAGCCCCTTCACGGCCTCGGGCCCGTCACCGGAGATGATCTGCTGGGTGGCCCGGGCCTGGAGGCGGTTCACCATCTCGTGCTGGGCCGCGGGCAGCACCATCTTGGCGGCCTGGGCGATGCGCTGGGTGAAGTTCATCAGCTTGACCATGCGCTGGGGATCATCCGCCGGAGGCGCGGGCTTGGGCGCCACCACGGGGAGTTCACCACCGGTGAAGCCGCCGCCCACGGTCTCTGGAATGGCTTCCCCGCGCTCGGGGAATCCCTGCGCCCGGGGCACGGGCGGAGGGGCCTGGATGCGCACGATGGCGGTATCGTCCTCCCGGGATTCCGACACCACTGGGCCGGAGCCTGCTCCCGGGCCCATGCCGAGGAGGGTCGAAACCGGGACGAGATCCTTGGCGGGGTCAGCGGCCGGCGCCTCCACCTTCGGCGGCTTGCCCGAGCGGATGCCCTTCAGCACCACGTGTCCGGCCATGACCAGGCCATAGAGATCCTTGGCGACGGCCAGCACAGGTTTCTGCATCACCTCTGCCAGTTCCGCCACGCTGTAGTAGCCCGTGGCTAGGCCCAGGACGCGGGCCTCGCGAGGGTTCACCCCCTGGGGCGCATCCCCGGGCAGCAGGGTGGTGGCCGGGTAGAGGTCCACGGAAGGCACCTTCTGGCTGATGACGCGCCATTCGTCCATCCGCCGGCCCAGTTCCATCAGGATGGAGGCATTGGGCTTGGTGATGGTGGCGGTCACGTCCGGCGCCACTTCTTCGAACCGGTAGCTGCCCTCGAGCCAGAGCGCCACTTCCATGAGGGCCTCAAGTCCCTCCCCCGTGTGGGTGACGGCGTGGATGATGCGTCCTTCCTTCAGATAGATCCGGGCCTTGGAGGCTTCCTGCTGCACGTGGAAGCAGCCCGATTTCCCGCCCTGGCTCACGAGCTGGATGATGTCGGGCAGTGGCGCCTCACGCATGGAGCCTTGGATCACACCCTGGGACATGGGCTGTTCCTCTCTGGAAAATGGCGGCCTATAAGCGATGCGCAAGCTTACCACGGAGTGCGCCCTTCCCCGATGGGCCGTCCTGGGGGATCCTTGGGGTCCCATGAGCCTTCGCCCCGACTCCCCCTTCGCCTCCATCGAGGAGGCCATTGACACGATCCGCCAGGGCCGCATGGTCGTGGTGGTGGATGACGAGGACCGGGAGAACGAAGGCGATCTCACCCTGGCCGCCGAGCATGTGACGCCCGAGATCATCGCGTTCATGGCGACCCACGGCCGGGGCCTCATCTGCGCGGCCCTGGAGGGTCCGCTGCTGGACCGGCTCCAGATCCCGCTCATGGTCCGGGACAACACCAGCCCCTTCGAAACGGCCTTCTGCGTCTCCGTGGAGGCCCGGGAGGGCACCACCACCGGCATCAGCGCGCAGGACCGCTCGCGCACCATCCAGGCCCTCATCGCCCCCGAGGCCAGGCCCCAGCATTTCGTGAAACCTGGCCATGTCTTCCCCCTGCGCGCCCGCCCGGGCGGAGTGCTCACGCGCACGGGCCAGACCGAGGCCAGCGTGGACCTGGCGCGCCTGGCGGGACTCCATCCCAGTGGCGTGATCTGCGAAATCATGAAGGACGATGGCACCATGGCCCGGGTGCCCGATCTGGTCCCCTTCTGCCGCCAGCACGGCATGCCCCTGGTGACCGTGGCGGATCTGGTGGCCTACCGCCTCCGCCAGGAACCCCTGGTGAAGCTCCTGGAAATCCGGACGATGCCGAGCATCTGGGGCGAGCTCAAGGTCCACCGCTTCCAGAGCCTCCTGGATGGTGGCAGCCACCTGGCCTTCGTCCTGGGGGATCTGGCCGGCGCCGAGCCTCCCCTGGTCCGCGTCCATGTGGAAACGCTGCCCGACGATCTGCACGGCTTCGAGACCGGCCTGTTCCAGAAGGCCATGGGCATCCTCGCCAAGGAGGGCCGCGGGGCGCTGGTGTACCTCCGCCGGCACGCCCACACCCCCGGCGTGGCGGAGGAGGGCCCGGTCCAGCCCCAGGCCATGAGCGACCGGGACTTCGGCGTGGGCGCCCAGATCCTGCGGCAACTGGGGATCAGGAAAATGCGTCTCCTCAGCCGGCACGAAACCAAGTACATTGGCCTCCGTGGCTTCGGCCTCGACCTCTGTGCCCACGTGCCCCTGGAACCTCTTTCGGACCCCCGGTGATAGACGCCCTCTTCCTGACCCAGTCGCCCCTGTTCAGGAACCTGGACGAAACGGAGCGCGCCCAGATACTCATCATCGGCCGGACGCGCCCCTGCGCCGCCGGGGAGGTTCTCTTCCGGGAAGGGGATTCGGGAGACGGCCTGTTCATCGTCGTGAAGGGCTCGGTGCGCATCTCCAAGCGCAGTGCCACCGGGGAAGAAGCCCTCGCGGTACTGGGGCCCACCGCCTTCTTCGGCGAGATGGCGCTCATTGATTTCTCGGCGAGGGCCGCCGACGCCATCGCCAACGAGGATTCCGAGCTGTTCTTCATCCCGCTCCAGGATCTCAGGTCACTCATCGAGGCCCAGCACCGCATCGCCCTGAAAATCCTCTATTCGCTGTGCGAAGTGCTGGCGCAGCGGCTGAGGGAGACCAACGAACGCTACATGAGCATCTTCACCATCGCCCAGTGGGGTGGCGCCAATCCCGATGGCCCCATCCCCGTTCCCTAACTTCAAAGGAGTTTCCATGTCCGACCTCGTAGCCCACATCACCGACGCCGAGTTTTCCCAGACCGTCGCCCAGGGCGTCACCCTCGTGGATTTCTGGGCCCCCTGGTGCGGGCCCTGCAAGATGATCGCCCCCGTCCTCGACGAGCTCGCCGCCGAGATGGCGGGCAAGGCCAAGTTCGTGAAGATGAACGTGGACGAAAACCCGCAGGTGGCCGGCCAGTTCGGCATCATGAGCATCCCCACGCTCATCGTCTTCAAGGATGGCAAGCCCGTGAACAAGCTCATCGGCGGCCAGCCCAAGCCCCAGCTCAAGGCCTTCGTGGAGAGCGCGTTCTAGGGGGGCTCCTGGCCCCAGGCTCTAGGCTTCTGTGAAACGGCGCCGCGAGGCGCCGTTTCTCCTTTTCCTGAAGCCTGAAGCCTGAAGCCTGATATTTACTTTCGCCTTAGCACCATCCGGATCTGGTTGCCCTTGCCGTTGAAATGCACCTCGTCCATCACCAGGAGGATGAGCGGCAGGCCGCGGCCGCAGTGGGGCGCCATTTCGGAGTCCTTCGGGGGGGGGGTCATCCGGCTGGCGTCGAAGCCCCGGCCTTCATCGCTGATCTCCAGCTCGAACCGCTCGGTGTCCATGGCGAGGCGCACCTCGATCAGGCGCCCCGCGTAGGCCGGATCCGCGATGCGTTTCGAGCGGAGCTCCACGTAGGGATCCTCCTTCGCGAGGAGGTCTCCCTTGAGGTCCGATTCCAGTTCGAGATTGCCGTGTTCCAGCGCGTTCGCCAGGGCCTCGTGGATGGCCATCGCGATGACGTCCAGGTTGTTCGGGGAGGCGAATCCCATGGGCACCAGCCGGTCTGTCAGGTGCCGCACGAGGCTGGGCACATTGAGCTCATCGGACCGGAAGAGGAAGTGCCGCCGCTCGTTGACCAGCCCCTTGAGCCCATCGTCGGCCAGGCGGAAATCCCGGTGCATGTCCACCAGGTGGAACACGCTCTGCACCAGATCCCGGATGGCGATGGGCTTCATGAACAGGTTGGACGCCCCCATGCGCATGGCCCGGATGGCGTATTCCACCGAGGCCTGGCCCGTCATCAGCACCACCGGAAGGTGGGGCTGCGTGGCCTTCACCTTGTGGATGACGTCGAAGCCATCCAGACCCTCCATGTTGATGTCGCTGATGACCAGGTCGAAGGCCGGGGCGGCCGGATTCTGGATCATCTCCAGCGCCTGGGCGGCGTCGGGATAGGCGTGTACCTCCATCCCGTAGTGCGCCAGCGCCGAATGCACCATGTCCAGCACCGCGGGATCGTCGTCAATCAGCAGGATGTGCGCGACCCGTCGGTTCATGGAGGCTCCCGTCTTCGCGTGATTCTATCGGACCCGCGGAAGATGGGGGGCGATCAGGGTCCAGGTGCGATCCAGGGCCCCGGCCAGGGACGCCGGCAGCGGCCCGGCGGCCCCTGGCCGGAGAGGCGCTTCCGCGAGCACGGCCAGGATCTTTTCCTCCAGTCCGGCGCCATCCGCCACCTGGACGCATCCCGACTCCACCAGCGGCGCCACCAGGTCTTCGAAATTGGAGAACCCCGGGCCGATGATCGTGGGGACGCCGGCGCGGACGGGTTCCAAAGGATTGTGCCCCCCGGGCTCGGCCCATCCACCCGCCACCAGGGCCAGAGTGCCCTCCGCGTAGGCCGAGGGGAGCTCGCCCAGGGTATCGAGCAGCAGGGCGTCCATGTCCTTCCACGCCCATTCATCCGGCCAGGGCCAGGAGGCCCGGCGAAAGGCCAGCCCCCGCGCGGCGAACAGGCTGGCCACCGCGTCGAAGCGCCGGGGCTGCCGGGGGGCGAGGATCAGGCGCAGGCCCGGGACGCGCCGTCGTGCCGCGATCCAGACCTCCAGCAGCCATTCCTCTTCACCCTCCACGGTATTGCCCACCACCAGCACGGGAGCATCGGACCAGGCCCCCCGCAGGGCCGCCCAGCCCCCGTGCAGGGGCCGTGGCGGGGGAAGGTCCGCCTTGAGGTTGCCGCCGAGCGCGACCTCCGGGGCCCCCAGCCGGCGGAAGGCCCCGGCGCTGGCTTCGTCCCGGGCGGCCACCAGCGTGAGCCGCGAGGCGGCCCGCCGGAGCCAAGGCCCCCCGCGCTCAAGGGACTTCTCCGTCAAGCGCCCGTTCACCACCAGCCGGGGCACGCCGCGGGCGTCGAGGGCCTCCAGCAGTCCGGGCCAGAGTTCGGTCTCCAGGGCGATGAAAGCGCCGGGGGACTGCCCCAGGAAGGTCTCCAGCCCCGCGGGATCATCCAGGGGAAAGGCGCCGCCGCTGAGCAGCCCCGAGCCTCCATCCCATTCAGGCAACCGCCGCTCCAGCAGATCCAGCCCCGCGGGAGTGCCCGTGCTCAGGTGGACGCGATGCCCGGCTTCGCGCAGGCGTTCCACCAGGCCGTCCGCCAGCAGCAGCTCGCCCACGCTCACCGCGTGCAGCCAGACCCAGCGGCCCGCGGGAAGCTCCGGGGCCTCCGCCTCCAGCCGCATCCGCCAGTCCGGCCGCAGGCCCCGGGCACAGGCCCGGGCCGCGGCGCCGGCCAGGGAGACGGCCAGGCGATAACTGAAGTCGAGGGTATCCACGCATCCACGCTCTCACATTTTGGCTTCGGGCGGCATCATGGACGGATGAACGAAACCGCACCCCTGGACATCCTCATCGTCACCGGCCCCCTGGGCGCGGGGAAGACCACCGTCGTCAACCGGCTGCTGAAGGCCGAAGTCGCCGCGGGCCGCCGGGTGGCGGTGCTCATCAACGAATTCGGGGCCATCAGCGTGGACGGCACCCTGCTGGACGCGGAGCGGCCCGAACTGGCGGGGGTGGAGAACCTCTTGAACGGCTGCGCCTGTTGCAGCCTGCGCGATGACGTGGTGGCCACGCTCCGCGCCTGGTGCGACTGGCCCGAAGGCCAGCGGCCCCAGCGCGTGGTGCTGGAGACCACGGGCCTGGCCGATCCCACCGACCTCCTGGACCTGGAACAGGAACCGGCGCTGGCGGGACGCCTGCGGCTGGCGGGCCTGCTCACGGTGATCTCGTGCCTCGGCCCCGTGGATCATCTGAGGACGAAGCCCCTGCTCCACCGGCAGGCGGCGCTGGCCAGCCTCATCCACCTCAGCAAGGCGGACCTCGATCCCGCCTCGGCCGTGGCCTGGGAAGGCGACCTTCGCGCGGCCTTCCGGCACATTCCCCTGGTGCCCACGCGCCATGGCATGGCCCCGGAGGGCAGCCCGGATCCCTGGCGCGGCGATGTGCGCCCCCTGCCCGAAGGATGGGAGGCCGCCGGGGGCTTCAGCTTCGCGGAGGCCCGATCCCTCACCCTGCACTGGGATCATCCGGTGGATCCCGCGGCCCTGGAGGCCCTCCTCCTCGCCCCCCCCGCCGTGGGCGAGCTGCTGCGCGCCAAGGGCGTCTGCGCCTTCGCCGGCTGGGCCGCGCGCCACGATGGCAGCGACCGCTGGGCCTTCCAGCTGGCGGACGGCCGCCTCGAAATCTCGCCCCTGCCCCTGCCCACGGATGGCACCGCAGCCCCGTGCGCGGCGGTCGTCATCGGCACCGGTCTCGACGCGACCCACTGGAAGAAAGCCTTGCGCGCCCTCGAACGACCTCCCGCTGGCCAACGCCACAAAGTCCTTCTCTAACGCCGATCTGGTTCCGCAGGAGCCAGATCGGCGCTCGGCTTGGTATCATCCCCTTTCCCCCGATTCCGGGACGCAAGGAGCAGGTGTGGATCAGGTGCTCGACCTCATGGCCAAGGAGCTCAAGCTCCCCCGCGCTGGCGTGGCCGCCATCGTGGCGCTGCTGGAGGAGGGCAACACCGTGCCCTTCATCGCCCGCTACCGGAAGGAGGCGACCGGCTCCCTCGACGAAGTGGCCATCCGGGCCGTGGAGGACCGGCACGCCTACTACAAGGATCTGCTGGAACGCCGCAGGACCGTGCTGAAGTCCATTGACGAGCAGGGCAAGCTCACGCCGGAGCTGAAGGCAAAGATCGAGACCACCTGGGTGAAGGCGGAACTCGAAGACCTCTACCTGCCCTACAAGCCCAAGAAGCGCACCAAGGCCACCGCGGCCAGGGAACGCGGACTCGAACCCCTGCTGGATTCCCTGCTGGCCGACGATAGCGGCGCCGATCCCTTCATCATCGCGGAGCCCTTCATCAAGGACGAGGAGGGCCTCCGGTCGCCCTCCGAATGCATGGAGGGCGCGGGCCACATCCTGGCGGAGCGGCTCTCCGAGGACGCCGCGATCCGCGCCTGGCTGCGCCTCGAATTCCACGATCACGGCGTGCTGAAATCGGAGATCCGCGAGGAACGCAAGGCCGATCAGGCCGCCCTCCGCTTCAAGCCCTACTTCGACTTCTCCGAGCCCATCCGCAAGATCCCCAGCCACCGCCTGCTGGCCCTGCGCCGGGGCGAGAAGGAGAACATCCTCTCCGTGAAGCTCCTGGTGGACCGCGAGACCTTCGTCACTCAGCTGGTCCCCAGGGTCGAGGTGAATCCGGGCAGCGGGTACCGCCGGTTCCTCCACGACGTGGCGGGCGATGCCTTCGACCGCCTGCTGGCGCCCGCCATCGAATCCGAAGTCCGCTACGAGGCCAAGAAAAAGGCCGACGGGGAGGCCATCAAGGTGTTCCAGACCAACCTGGATCACCTGCTGCTCGCGCCTCCCGCGGGCCAGTGCTGCACCCTGGGCGTGGACCCCGGCATCCGCACGGGCTGCAAGCTCGTGGTCATCAACCGCCTGGGCCAGCTGGTGCAGAACGACGTGATCTACCCCCTGGAACCCAAGCGCGACCTGGAGGGCAGCCGGGCCCTGCTGGAAAAACTCTGCGCCGGGAGCCCCGTCGAGGCCATCGCCATCGGCAACGGCACCGGCGGCCGCGAGGTCGAGGCCTTCATCCGCGAATGGCTGCGCGAGACCGGCCGCACCGGCCTCATCTGCGTGAGCGTGAGCGAGGCGGGCGCCTCGGTCTACTCCGCCAGCGACATCGCCCGGGAGGAGTTCCCCGAACAGGACGTCACCGTGCGCGGCGCCGTGAGCATCGCGCGGCGCTTCCAGGATCCCCTGGCCGAGCTGGTGAAGGTGGATCCCAAGAGCATCGGCGTGGGCCAGTACCAGCACGACGTGAACCAGACCGCCCTCAAGAAAGGCCTGGACGACGTGGTCGGAAGCTGCGTGAACCGCGTGGGAGTGGACCTCAACAGCGCCTCCTACAAGCTGCTGGCCTACGTGGCGGGCATCGGCGAAGGGCTGGCCAAGAGCATCGTGGCCCACCGCTTCGAACATGGCGCCTTCAAGCGCCGCGAACAACTGATGGACGTGAACCGGTTCGGAGCCAAGGCCTTCCAGCAGGCCGCGGGCTTCCTCCGCATCCACGAGGGGGAGGATCCCCTGGACGCCTCCGCCGTGCATCCCGAAAGCTATCCGGTGGTGCAGCGCATCTGCCAGCTCGCGGGCAAGACCGTGCCCGAGCTCATCGGCAACGATGCCGTGCTGGATGGCCTCGATCCCAAGCTCTTCGTGGACGAGAAATTCGGCGTGGAGACGGTGAAGGATATCCTCGCGGAGCTGAAGAAGCCCGGTCGCGATCCCCGCCACCGCTTCGAGGCGGTCCAGTTCCGCGAGGGCATCAACCGGCCCAGCGATCTGGAGATCGGCATGGAGCTCCAGGGCATCGTCACGAATGTCACCGACTTCGGCGCCTTCGTGGATGTGGGCGTCCACCAGGACGGCCTGGTGCACCTCTCCGAGATCGCCCACCGCTACGTGAAGAACCCCGCCGATGCCCTCAGCGTGGGCCAGGCGGTGAAGGTGAAGGTGCTGGCCGTGGACCTGGAGGCCAAGCGCATCGCCCTCTCCATCAAGGCCCTGCTGGCCGCGCCGGAAGGCGCGGAACGGCCCCAGCCCCATCACCGCCGCCCCCAGCGCCGGCCGGAGGGGGACCAGCCCCGGCCCCCAGCGGGTTCGCGCCCGCCCAGGCCCGAAGGCCCCCGGCCACCCAGACCTGAAGGAGCACGGCCCCCAAGACCCGAAGGGGCACAGCCACCAAGACCTGAGGGGGCACAGCCCCGGGGTCCGCGTCCCCCGCGTCCCGAAGGACCGAGGCCTCCCAGGCCGGAAGGAGCCCGGCCTCCGCGTCCGCAGGAGGCGCGTCCCCCGCGGCCCGAGGGCGAGGCCCGCGCGCCCCAGCCCAAGCGGGAGCCCGCGACCCCCGCCAGCGGTTCCTCGCTGACCGATCTGATGGCCAGGTTCAACCAGGGCCACCGCTGATGCGCGCGCTCCGGGTTCTTTTCGCACCGGCGGCCCTGCTGCTCGGCCTGGCGTGCCAGCCCCGCACGGACCCACCCATCTACGGCCCCTGGGAGGAAGGCCTGACCCTGGCCTTCGAGGATCCCTCCCAGCCCCAGCCCCAGCGGTCGGCGAACCGGCTGCAGGTGCGGGTCGCCCGTTCGGCCATGGCCCCCGGCTCGCCTCGGCTGGTCCAGCTGGATCTGGCCAGCACCCGGGGCCAGCTGAGCCTGCTCCTCAGGCACCAGGATGGCGGCATCGCCCTGGTGGGAGAGGACGGCCAGGTGTTGGCCCACTCCCTCCCGTCCCGCTTCCCGGATACCGCCCCTTGGGTGGAGCGGGGGACCGCATTCCGGGTGATCGGCCGGGCCCGGTGGGAGGGCGCGGCCATCCTGCCCCCCACTTCCGACGCCATCGGCGTGTGGGTCGAGGCCCGTTCGCCCCATGGCCGCCGCCGGACCCTCTACCTGCCCGGTCTCGGCGAGGTGGAGGCCCAGGAGGAACGCGACGGCACCTGGGTGGCCGTGAACCGGCTCGTGGCCCGCGGCTTCACCGACCTTCCCATCCTCAAGCGCCCTTGAGCGACCCTTCCCGGAGCCGACATGGCCGCTGACCCTTCCTCCGAAACGACCGCCGAGACCGAGATCGCCCTGCCCCCGGGGGCCGAAAAGGGCATGGTGCGCGACAACCTCGAAGTGATCTGCTTCGCCATGGTGCTGATCCTGTTCTTCAAGGCCTTCGTGGGCCAGCAGTTCAAGATCCCCTCGGCCTCCATGCGGAACACGCTGATGATCGGGGACCATCTCCTGGCCAACAAGTTCATCTTCGCCCAGCCCCAGTGGGCCTGGGAGGAATCGCTCTTCCCCATGCGCGGCGTGAAGCGCGGCGACATCATCGTGTTCCGCTACCCCATTGATCGCGACCAGGACTATGTGAAACGCTGCGTGGCCCTGGCGGGCGACACCGTGGAAATGCGCAACAAGCGGCTCTACGTCAACGGCAAGCAGGTGACGGGCCCCTTCGAGTTCCAGTTCGGCCAGAGCCCCGAAGGGCCCACGCCCGGACCCTGGCCCCCGCAGCGCTACGCCGGCGAGGCCGAGCGTCCCGTGGGACTGTGGCGCCACACGGACGCGGAGGTGATGGCGCTCCATGCCCGCAACCAGATGCAGTCCATGGGCAGCCTCATCCAGAACGGGTTCAAGGACAACCTGGGTCCAGTGAAGGTGCCGCCCGGGCACCTCTTCGCCATGGGCGACAACCGGGACAACAGCATGGACGGCCGCTACTGGGGCTTCCTGCCGGTGGACCATCTGCGGGGCCGGCCCTTCATCGTGTGGTGGAGCTTCCGCGAAGGCGATACCGACAACGACAACGGCCGCGTGCCCGAGGGCCCCACCGACGTGGCCGCCGACTTCATTGACGCCGCCCGCCACTTCTTCACCCGCACCCGCTGGGAGCGCACGGGGACCATCCCGGAGTGAAGTCGAGCTGATGCCGGTCGTGGGTCCTTGCGCGTATCCGCGATGCGGATACGCGCGGGGGGCTGAAATCGGGTGGTGTTGCTTGTTGGGTAGAGGCAAGATCGCATGAGAACCCTGTCGCTGTTGATCCTGCTCGTCTCATCCCCCCTATGGTCCTGGGGTGACAAGGGCCACAGGGTGGTCTCGTCCCTCGCCCTCCAGTCGCTGCCAAATGGCCCGCGGGCCTGGTTCGCGGGCCGGGAGGCCGATGTGTGTGATCACGCCTCGGATCCCGATCACTGGAGGCAGGACCGGAAGGAAGGGCCGCGGCACTTCCTGGACATGGAGCCCTACGGCGGCCCGGAGCACCTGCCCCGGACGCTGGAAGAAGCCCGGGCCAAAGTCGGCGAAGACTTCTACCGCCGCGGCGTCCTGCCCTGGATCATCCAGGACCGCTGGCGCGATCTGGTGGAGGCCTTCCGGTCCGGCGATGCGGCCCGGGTCGTCACGGCCTCCACCATCCTGGGCCACTACATCGCCGACGCCCATGTCCCCCTGCACACCACCGAGAACCACGATGGCCAGCTCACGGGCCAGCGGGGCGTGCACAGCCGCTGGGAAAGCGGGCTGGTCGAACGGAACATCGCGGCGGATGCCCTGCCGGTCCTGCCCGCCCAGCCCGACCAGGCTTTCATCGAACGCCCCTGGGATTGGCTCCGAGCCTCCCACGCCCTGGTGCCCCAGCTGCTGGAGGACGACCTCAGCGCCGACCGCACCACCCCCAGGGACCGCCGAGGCAAACGCCGCACCGGGGCCTACTGGCTCATCCTCTGGGCCAGGCAGGGCCCCGTGGTCAAACAACAGCTCCAGTTCGCCGGACAGCATCTCGGCGACGCCATCCTCAACGCGTGGATCGTGGCGGGCAGGCCGTCCTTCCCGGCGAGGCCGGAAGAGTGACCCGACGGCGGTTTCAAGCTCCAAGTGCAACAGGCTTGGGTGGGTTAGACCAGAAGGCCTGAAAATCAAAAACGCCTTCTGGAAGGAAAAGCTCTGCGGGGCATTTCCACCCGAGGGATTTCCTTGGGCGGACATTCAGGGTCCTGGCGATGGTATCGAGTTCATCCTGCGTGTAGATGCTTAGATCCGAGCCCTTGGGCAAGTCGTCGCGGAGCAAGCCATTGGTGTTCTCGTTGATCCCGCGCTCCCAGGGGCTGTGCGGGTGGGCGAAGTAGACCGTCATGCCGGTTCCTCGGCTGAAAAGCTCGTGGGCCGCCATCTCCCGTCCCTGGTCGTAGGTCAGTCTGCGCAGCATCTGAGAGTCGATGCGCGAGAGCACCCGGGTAAAGCCCTCCGCGGCATAGGCGGCTGTGGCGTGCTCCATCTGGGAGGAGGACGGTGAGTGGATAGGGAATTTGGCCAGGTAATGTAGGGCCGTGACCTGGTCATTGGGACCCTCTCAGATCTTCAGGAGTACGGCCCGTCCGGTCTTCGCGAGGCGGGCGTCAAAGGTCAGCAGTTTGGAGCATCCCCGTCCACGGGCGGCCAGGAACACCAGGTTGTCGGCCAGCCGCACCGCCCCCGTCGAAAGGGCCAGGGCTTCCCGGGCCAGGGGACTCGCCTCCACCTCTACCCCTTCCATGTTGAGCAGGCGCCCCAGGGCGTCATGGACGCGGGCGGCATCCCATCCCGGCGCGGCCTTCAGCACCCAGGCCAGTTCCACGAACACGAGGAGGGGGATAAAGATGCCCACACCCCCTGCGGCCTCGGTGATGGCCTTCTGGGCGGCGCGGCTCTGCCTGGGGTCATCCCCAAGAATCGCGCGGGCCCAGAGGTTGGTATCCAGGGCGATCATCGATGGGCACCGGCCTGCTTGGCGGCGTCCATCTCCTCGAAGTTCATGCGGGCAGCCCCGGGAACCGCCAGGGCCCAGAGGTCTTCGGGCCGATACCGCACCGGCTCCATGGCCGCATGCCCGTGGGCGGGATCCAGCTCGAAGCGCACCTGGTCCCCCTCATGCAAGCCGAGGGCATCCCGGATGGCCTTGGGGATAGTCAACTGCCCTTTGCTGGTCAAGGTTGCGACGGCGGCGAAGGCCATGGTGTCACCTCTCCTTACCAGTATGGCGTCTGGTCCTTACTTGTCCATGCGTAAAAACGCCCGCGCCCGGCGGTTCACGCACCCTTCGCCTCTTCTGCTTTTCACTACTTCACCGCGAACGCGGTGAAGCCCTGCTGGAACCGAGAAGAAGGAACTACTCCCCCTCCTCCCACCGCTTCCGGTCCAGCCACACCTGCTCATCCTTGCCCCTTGGATCCTTGCCGCGCCAGTGGAGCTTCAGGGGGCCCTGGGCATCCTTCTTCTGCACGGACACGCCGGCGCCTTCCCCGGTGCGGAGGAGGTGCAGCAGCCCCTCCACGCTGAGCACCTGGGGCAGGAAGGGCAGCGGCAACTGGGCCAGGTACGGGGCGCGCTGATCCACCTTCTGCCGGGGCACCTGCAACCGGTAGCCCGAGGCACTATCCCCTTCCAGCAGAAGCAGGCGCTCGCCGGGCGCGTGCAGCTCGATGACGAGGCGGCCACTGGCGGCCTCCATCAGGAGACTGAGGGTGCCGACTCCTTCACCGTCAGGACCGGCATAGCCCCAGCCGTACTGGGCGCGAACGGGGGCGCCGATGACCGCCGCGGGAGCGCTGATGGATGGCACGGGAGCAGAGACCGGAGGCGGGGTCTGGAAGGGCATCACAGGTCGTCCTCCTCGTCGTCGGGCACCACTGGGGGCGTGGATGCGAAAGCAGAGGTCTCGAGCTTCGCCGCCTGTTCCTTGGCGATGCGGACGCGGAGATCCCCCAGGCGTTTTTCAAGGGCGGCCCGGTCGGGGAAGACGAAGGCCAGGGCCCGGTCCCACTGTTCGGCGGCCTCGGCCAGCTTGCCCTGTTTCACCAGGACCTCGCCCAGGTGCTTGCGGACTTCGGGACTGAAGGGGCTCAGCTCGGCGGCACGGCGCAAGGTGACCTCCGCCTCCGCGATCCGGCCCAGCTTGAACTGGGCCCAGCCCAGGCTGTCCACCACATTCCCGTTATCCGGTGTGGCCTTGGCGCTGGCCTCGATCAGGGCAGCGGCCTCCTCGAGATCGCGGTCCTGCTCCAACAGCAGGTAGCCGAGGTTGTTCTGGACCAGGGGATTGGCGGGTTCCATGGCCTGGGCTTCGCGCAGCACCTGGAGGGCTTCCGCGTGCCGGTCGAGCTGGTCGTAGGCCTGGCTCTGAAGGATGAGCATGTCCACGCTGCGCGCAGGCGAAAGGTCCCGGGCCCGTTCCAGGGCTTCCAGACACTTGTCCCAGCGCTGGAATTCCTGCCAGAGGGCCGCCATGCCCTCCAGATGCAGCTGCTCCAGCGCGGCCCGGGTCTCCTTCCGGGAAAAGAACCGGTACTCGAGATGCTTCGGAGGGAGCTTGCCCGCCTGCCGGAAGAAGGGGATCTTCGGGTAGCGGGCGATCCCTTCCTTGAGGGCGCCCAGGGCGCTCTTCCAGTCGTTCAGGCTGATGTGGGCCTGGGTCTTGAAGACCTGCGCTTCCCCATCGGTATGGGGGCGGGGGCGGCGGTCCTTGAGGAAAGCCAGCAGGGCCTTCCCCTTGCCCTGGAGCAGCAGGGATTCCGCATAGAGGATCTGCGCGCCATCGGCGATCCACTCGGTGTCCTCTTTTTCGGCCACAAGGATCTGGAGGCGGCGTTCAGCCTCCTCGAAGCGACCCAGGTTCATGAGGGCGCGGGCGGTGTGGAAGGTCAGGTTGGGACTCGGTTTCAGGGCCTCGGCCTTCGCCAGGGTTTCGAGGGCCTCGGCGAAGCGCGCGGTCTGCATCCGGATGAGGGACACGTTCTCCCACAATCCGGGTTCCTGGGGCAGGTGGCGCGCCAGCAGGAGGAAGCTCTCCTCGGCGTGGGCGAGATAGCCGGCCTTGATCTGCTCCCGCGCCAGCTCCTCCAGCATCCGGAGGTGCCGGTCCTCGGGATTCCGGGCGTTCAGCGCCAGCAGGGCTTCGCGTTTGCCGTCGTAGTCGTGGATGGCGCGGGCATGGATGAGGGCCCGTTCCCAGGCCGGCGCGAAACCGGGGCGCATGCGCCCCAGCCGGAGCCAGGCCCGCAGCGCGCCCTCGCTATCCTTCACCTGCTCGGACACCTCGCCGAGCCGGGCCCAGAGTTCCGGATCCTGGGGCAGCCGGAGCGTGGCCGTCCGCAGTTCCTTCGCGGCCTCCGGGGCCAGCGCGGGATCCTTCTGGGACCGCTGGAACTGGAGCAGGGCCAGGTGGGCCTGGGCCTCGGCATTCTGCGGAGCGAGCTCCACGGCCTTCCGCGCGGGAGCCACGGCGGCATCGGCATCCTGCGCCTCCTGGAGGGCCTCGGAAAGCCGAAGGTTCGCCTCGGCGCTTCCGGGAACCCGGGCCAGCACCCGCCGGTAGATCACCGCGGCGGCCGCGGGATCGGCGCCTCCGCCCCGCAACTGAAGGGCACGGGCCTGGAGCATCAGGGCGCGGACATCCTCGGCGGAGCCCAGGGCGGCCGTCAGGAAGATCGCGAGAATCGGGCGTCGGATATTAGGCACGGACGATCTCCGGGTGGAGCAGGGACAGAAGCCTGGCATGGGGCGTTTCCCAGGCCTGGGGGGCCAGCACCCGCTGCACGGCGGGTTCGCCGGGTCGCGGGAGAATGCAGTGGATCTCGGTGGCCGACGCCTCCCCGGTGGGTCCGGCGCCGTGCCTGGCCTTCTTGTCCCGGGCCAGCAGCGGCAGGCAGGCGGGCCAGGGGGCCACCCATGGCGCCAGGGGCGCCAGCCGCCGTACGAGCGGATCCAGGAGGCTCGCCGGGAAGGGCTTCAGCCCCTGTTCCTCGGCGAGGAGGCAGGCTCCCAGCAGGCCGAGGCCGATGGCTTCGCCGTGCAGCAGGTGATAGCCGGACGCGGCCTCCAGGGCATGGCCCAGCGTATGGCCCAGGTTCAGCAGGCGCCGTTCTCCCGCTTCCCGCGGATCGCGATGCACCACGCCGGCCTTGAAGGCCAGGGCCCGCTCCACCCAGGGGAGCTTCACGGGGCCGTCCTGCAGCATCTCGGCGGCCCAGTCCATCTCCCCCTGGATCAGGGCCGTCTTGATCAGTTCCCAGCGGCCATTCTCCAGGTGGCGTGGCGGCAGCCCATCGAGAAAGGAGGTGCAGGCCACGAGCCGGCGGGGCGGATGGAAGGCACCCACGAGGTTCTTGCCCGCCGCGAGATCCGCGCCGGTCTTGCCCCCCAGGGCCGCGTCGGCCATGGCCAGCAGCGTGGTGGGCCAGACCTGCCAGGCCACGCCGCGCAGGTAGAGCGAGGCCGCGAGGCCCGTCAGATCCGACAGGACGCCCCCGCCCAGGGCCACCACGGTGGCATCCCGGTGGAGCGGCACCCCCGCCCAGTGCTCCAGCCATGGGATCACCGTGCGCAGCTTCTTTTCCTCCTCCGGCACCGACACCCACAGCGCATGGCTCGGCTCGGGCATGCCGGCCCGAATCCACGCGTCGCGGAGGCGCAGATCGCCCACCAGAGTCCAGGCCCCGTCCGGAAGAAGATCGCCATCGGGGGCTTCCAGGAGGAAGACTTCCGTGGCAAATCCGGGGGGCGTGGCCAGCCTCATGAGCGGCCCTTCAGGGTGGCCTCGGCCCGCATGACCTGGTCGCCCCGCAGCCACTGGATCACGGCCTTGTCGCCGGGCTTGTAGGCGCCCAGCGCGCCCATGAAGTCGTAGATGCTCTTCACGGGCTTGTCCCCGAACTGGATGAGGATGTCTCCGGCCTGCAGGCCGATGGTCTCGGCCGTGGAGCCCTTGGTCACGCCGTTGATGCGGAAGCCCTTGGGATTGTCCGCGTAGTCGGGAAGGGTGCCGAAGGCGATGCGCATGGGGCCGCCATCGCCCTTCATGGGGATCTTGGCGGTTTCGGGATCGAAGGCCGGCAGCGTGTCTCCGTTGGCCAGATCCAGGGCCACGGCCTTGCCGAAGGCCGCGAGCTTCACCATCCCGGGGAAATTGATCAGGTCCGCCGTATCGGTGGGGCGGTGGTACTCGCCGTGGATCCCGGTGAAGAAGAAGAAGGTGGGGATCTTGGCCTGGGAGAAGCTCATGTGATCCGAGCCACCCACGCTGGCGCCCACGTCCACCGTCACAGTGAAGCCCTCGGGAACGAACTTCTGCGCGGCCTCCAGGGCGGATTTCGGGGCGCCCAGCCCTCCCATCATCAGCTTCGGAGCCTTGAGGTCGAGCCGGCCCACCATGTCGAAGTTGAGCATGAACTTCACGGACTCCAGCGGGTGCGTGGGGTGCTGCACCCAGTACTGGGAGCCCAGTAGGCCTTCTTCCTCACCGGCGAAGTGCAGGAGGAGGATGGACCGCTTCGGCCGGGCCTTCATCAGCTCCCGCGCCAGCTCCACGACCATGGCGGTGCCGGAGGCGTTGTCGTCCGCGCCGGGATGCACCTGGCCCCGGGCCTCGGCGCCGCCCATGCTGTGGCGCTCGCCCATGCCCAGGTGATCCATGTGGGCGCCCAGGACGATGTATTCCTTCCGGAGCTTCGGATCGCGGCCGGGAATCTCGGCCACCACGTTGGGCACCTGCGCCTCCTCGCGCCGCAGCTTCAGATCCAGCGAGAGGGCGGTCCAGGGGGCCTGGACGAAATCCAGGCTGGCGGGCTTTCCCGTCTCCTTGATCGTCTTGAACCGGGCCGTCAGGTCCCCGCAGGCACCCGCCAGGGCCTCGGCCGTCATGCCGACCACGGGGATGTCCATCTTCACGGGGCCCTCTTCGCGCTGGAGCGGGCGGAGTCCGCGGTCCTCCAGGACGATGACGCCGGCCACCTTGGCGGATTCGAGCCGCTTCAGGCGGGCCAGCAGGCTCCGTTCGCCGCGGGGCAGGTGGGCGAAGGCGTCAAGATCGGGCACCGAGCGCGCGATCACCGCCACCCGGCCCTTCAGCTCCATGCCGTCCAGATCGTCGTAGCCGCCGGGGATCTGGATGCCGTACCCCAGGAAGACCAGGGCCTTGGTCCGGAAATCCGCGTCCCCGCTCAGGCCCAGGGCCTCGATATCCTTTCCCCACACCAGGGGGCGGGGGCTGTCCCCGTGGATGAGGGCCGCGTCCTGGCGTTCCCTGGCCACCTTGGCGATGAAGGGGAACCGCTGGATCCGGGTCTTGAGCCCCAGGGCCTTCAGTTCGCCCTCGATGCGGCGGGCCGCCACATCCAGTTCGGGGTAGCCGTTGCCGCGACCCTTCAATTCCGGGGAGGCGAGAAAGGCCACATCCCTGCGCAGCCGGGACTCCATGGCCGCATCCGCCTTCGTCGCCGGGGCCTGCGCGTGGGCCACGAGGGTGGCGGCGAAGAGGGCGTGAATCCAGGAACGCATCGTTGTCTCCAGTGGATCATCCAGTGTACCCGAGCCTGTGGCCGGGAAACCCCGGCCGGGTGTGGGACAATGACCCCATGTCCGAACAGGGAGCCTTCTTCCAGTCTGATCAGGTGGATCAGCAGCCCATGCGCCACGCGCTGCTCTGGCGCCTGGCCAGCTACCTGCGCCCCCAGTGGGCGGCCCTCCTGGCCCTGCTGGGGTTGATGACCGTTGGCGCCTTCCTGGAGGTGCTGCCCTCGGAACTGACCCTGCGGCTCATCAACCGCTTCATGGACCAGGGCAGCCTGAAGGGCGCCGCGCCCATGGTGGCAGGTTTCGCCGGCGTGCTCATCGCGGGCTTCCTCGTCAGTTTCGCCCGCTACTTCCTGCTGGCCAAGGTGGGCCAGCAGGCCATGCTGGATCTGCGGGTGCAGCTTTTCGCGCACCTCATGGGCCGCAGCACGGAATTCTTCCACCGCAATCCCGTGGGCCGCCTCATGACCCGCGTCACCAGCGACGTGCAGAACCTGAACGAGATGTTCGCCTCGGGCTTCGTGGCCATCGTGGGGGACGCGCTGTCCCTCCTGGCCATCGTGGCCTGGATGTTCTGGACCCACCCCGGCATGGCCCTGGTGGCGCTCGGCATCCTGCCCTTCCTGCTGATCGCCACCGAGATCTTCCGGCGCCGCGCGGGCGAGGCCTTCCGCGAAACGCAGCGCCGCTACGCGAGCATCAACGCCTTCCTCCAGGAGCAGATTTCGGGCATGGGCCTGGTGCAGGTGAACGGCCAGGAGAGCCGCAGCGGCCAGCAGTTCCGGGCCCTCAACGAGGACTATTTCCAGGCCTTCCTCCGCACGATCTTCGCCTACGCGGTGTTCTTCCCCGTGGTGGAGTTCATCACCTCCGGCACCCTGGCCGCGCTGATCTTCTACGCGGGCTTCAAGCTCCAGGCCGGAGCCATCACCTGGGGCCTGCTGCTGGCCTTCATCCAGCAGTCCGTGCGCTTCTTCCGGCCCATCCGCGAACTGGCCGAGCGGTACAACGTGATGCAGACGGCCCTGGCCTCCAGTGAGCGCATCTTCCGCCTGCTGGACAATCGCGAGGAGATCCCCGAGGCGCCGGACGCGAAGCCGGCGGCCTTCGCGCGGGAGATCCGCTTCGAGGACGCCACGTTTGCCTACGAGACGGGTGGCCGGAAGGTCGTGAGCGGCCTCAGCGGCGTCATCCCCAGGGGCCGGCGCGTGGCCGTGGTGGGCCACACCGGCGCGGGCAAGAGCACCCTCATCAACCTCCTCATGCGCTTCTACGATGTGCATGAGGGCCGCATCACCGTGGATGGTGTCGATGTGCGGCAACTGCAGCTCCGCAGCCTCCGCGACCTGTTCGGCCTGGTGCTCCAGGATGTCTTCGTCTTCTCCGGCAGCCTGCGCGACAACATCGTGATGGACCGCCCCATGGACGAGGCCCGGCTGGCCTCGGTGCTCGAACAAAGCCAGCTCAAGGATCTGGTGGACCGGCTGCCCCAGGGCCTGGAGACCCAGGTGGGCGAACGCGGCCAGAAGCTCAGCGCCGGCGAGCGGCAACTGCTGGCCTTCGCCCGCATGCTCTACCTGGAACCCGCCGTGCTGCTGCTGGACGAAGCCACCGCCAACATAGACTCCGAAACCGAAGCCAAGATCCAGCGAGTCATCGAGCGGGTGAGCCACCGCCTCACCACCTTCACCATCGCCCACCGGCTCTCCACCATCCGCGACGCCGACGAGATCTGGGTCATGGACCAGGGCGCCCTCGTCGAGCGCGGCACCCACGACAGCCTCATCGCCCAGGACGGCGTCTACGCCAAGCTGGTGCGGCTGCAGTTCGCCGATGGGGAAGCGGCCTGAACCCGGCACCCATTTGCAGGAAGGATAGCCATGGGAGTTGGGAGGCCCCCATGGAACAGTAGGTCTCAGCCCTTGGGTTCACCTTCCCCCGGCTTGGCGGCCTGATAGGGGCGGGTGCGTCCCGTGTCCTGGACCTGGTTCGGAGGGCGCGGGGAAGCCGTCCGGGCAGCCTCAGCATCCCGCACGCGAGGTTCGCCCTTGCCCGCTCGGAAGACCTGGATGCGGTGCGTGGAGCCAGGGCCTGGGGATTCGGTCTGGACCGAAAAGGCCGGAAGGCTCGCCGCCAGCAGGATCAAGGGCATGACGTTCAAAATCCGTCGCATGTTCGCCTCCTAATTCACTTGGATGGTGGTAACAGTCCCTGAGGCCACGGTGAAGAGCGGGGGATACACCGCGACCCCGTTCGAGAAAACCACCTTCATGTCGTAGGTGCCCGGAGAGACTCCGGTCAGGGTCAGCGTTTGGAGATCATAAAGGGGCTGATCCGCTTGATTGGGGCCCCAGGTACTGGAGCTAGCCAGCGTGAGATAGATCCCGTTGATGGTCAGGCCCGAGTTGTTGAACACGGCCACCGCGCCATTGCCAGTGTCCATCATCGTGAGGACGGTGGTCAGGCCGTCCTGGATCCGCACATCGTAGACCCTGTCGAAACTGCCGTCGGAGAATCGCGCCTCGACATCGTAGGTGTCCGGGTACAGGCGGGTCAGGGTAAGGGAATCCCCCGGGATCAAAGTGCTTGGGGCGAGCTGATCCACCCCCCACGAGGAGCTGGAGCTGGGCGTGACATGGAGATTCCACATCGCGAGGTTGCCACCGTTGTAGACCCGCAGGCTGCCTTCGGGAGGAGGAGGGGGAGGAATGCTCCCGCCGCCACCGCAGGAAAGGAGCAGGGCCATCAGGAGAACGCTGGCCAGATGCCCTGCGTTTCGCCAGTTGGGGAGGAAGGCCATCAAACACCTCCAGCAGGATGTTCGAAAAAGGGATGGGAACAGAGCAAGCCGCTTTAACTAGGCACTCGGGTTGTGCAGCATTCACGCCACTCTGAAAAGCACCTAAAATCAAATACTTTAAATAGCATCCGTCCTTACGATTGGAGAAGTGGCATCACAATGAAGGACTGAACCTTTCTATTTGAACGACAAAGGCGACCCGGCTCGTCCCCGATGGCCTCCGCCGGGCTGGCAGACTAGGGCCATGCTCCACCTCCCGCCTCTCTACCCCATCACCGATGCCACGCGCCCGGAGCCTCTTTCCGCGCAGGTGAAACGCTTTGGCGATGCCGGCTTTCCGCTGGTGCAGTTCCGGGGCAAGCCGCTGGATGCGAAGGCCCAGTGGACGGAACTGCGCGCGGCCCTGTCGGAGGCTGCCGCCAACGGGGGCTGGCCCATGATCTGCGTGAACGACCGGGCGGATCTGGCGCTGCTGGCCACCCGGGAGGGCCTGGCGCCCTGGGGCCTCCACCTGGGCCAGGGGGATCTGCCCGCCTCCGAGGCGAGGAAGCTGCCGGGCCTGGCAGCCCTTCACATGGGCGCCTCCACCCATGGGGCCTCCGAATGGGACACGGTGGATGCCGCCTGTGATCACGCCGGAGTGGGGCCCTTCCGCGGGACGGACACCAAAGCGGACCACGCCGCGCCCATCGGGCTGGTGGGCCTGCGGGTGGGTTGCGCGGCCCTGCGGAACCAAGGGATCGCCCCCATCGCCATCGGCGGGTTGACGCTCGGGGATGCCGCCGATTGCTTCGCTGCTGGGGCCGAGGCCCTGGCCATGGTGGGCGAGATCCACCGGGCCGCGGATCCCGCCGCCCTGGGCTGGGAGGCCCAGCGGTTGCGGTGGCGGGTCCGACCGCCCTTCCAACGCGGCCAGGGTCTCGCGATCATCGGCGGCAGTGGCGCGGGCAAAACCACCCTGGGCCGGGAACTCGCCCAGCGCCTATCCCTGCCCTTTCATGATCTGGACGGGGCCATCGAGGCGCGCGAGGGCCGCCCGGTGGCCGCGATCTTCGCGGAGGCAGGGGAAGGGGCCTTCCGGAATCTCGAATCGGCCCTCCTCCCGCGCCTATTGGCCGCGCCCGCGGTGGTGGCCCTGGGGGGCGGAGCCTGGGAATCCCCGGCGAACCGGAACGCCATGGCCTCCGCGGGCTTCGCGCCGCTCTGGCTCGCGGAGACGCCAGGCCGGGCCTGGGAGCGGGCTGGGCGCGATCCCAACCGTCCTTTGGCCCAGGACCAGACGACCTTCATGGCCCGCTGGGCAGCCCGCACGCCCGCCTGGTCCCGGTGGCCGATGATTCTCCCCTTCGGTCACAGTTCCCGGGAGTTGGCTTCCGCCTTGATAGACTGAATGGCCTACCCCGGAACCCCCAGTGGACCTGATCCTTTCCGATCTGCATTCGAATCTGCACGCCCTCCGGGCCGTGCTGCGGTTCGCGCGGCGGCGGGCCATCCACCGCTTCGTGCTGCTGGGCGACCTGGTGGGCTACGGCGCCCATCCCAACCAGCTGCTGGACAAGGTGCGCGAGCTGCGGCCCCGCTTCATGGTGCGGGGCAACCACGACAAGGTCTGCGCGGGCCTGGAACCGGACAGCTCCTTCAGCCTCCCGGCCCGCCAAGCTGCGGACTGGACCCGGGAGCGGCTGCGCCAGGACAATTGGCGCTTCCTGGCGGACCTGCCGGTGGGGCCCCTGCGGGTGGGGGAGGACTACCAGATCGCCCACGGCTCCCCCATGGATGAGGACGCCTACCTGCTCCACATGCGCGAAATCAGCCAGGCCTTCGATGCCTTCGAGGGCCAGCTCTGCTTTTTCGGCCACACCCATCTGCCCGGCTGCTTCGAGCTGGATGAATCCAGGGGCCAGCTGAACTGGATCTGCCTCCAGCCCGGCGAGTGGTTCCCGCTCCACCCCCACTGCCGGTACCTGGTGAACCCGGGCTCCGTGGGCCAACCCCGGGACCGCGATCCGCGCGTCTCCTTCATGACCTACGATCCCAAGCACCGCCGCCTGAGGCTGCACCGCCTCGAGTACGATGTGAAGGGCGCAGCCAAGGCCATCCTGGCCGCGGGGCTGCACCGCAACCTGGCGGACCGGCTGAGCCAAGGCATTTGAAAGGCAGGGCCCCATGGGATATGCATCTTTCTTGTCCGCCCCCGTCCTGGAACAGTTCCTCATCCAGGCCCGCCTCACCAAGGCGGTGGCGAGCCTGCGGCTGCAGGGCGCCAATGCCCGGCTGCTGGGGGATCTGCGGGTCCATGCCGTCAGCGCGGGGTCGGTCCTGGAACTGTCCGGCCTCCACACGCGGGATTCGGTGCCCGCGGAAGGCACCCCGGTGACGCTCACCATCCTGCTCGGCGACGAGGTGCTCACGCTGGAATCCATCCTGCTCCGGCCCCTCCCCGGGGAGCCCGGAAACCTCCTGCTGCGCCTGGACTGGCCCCGCGAACCCGCCCGCCTGCATCGCCGCCGCGATGTGCGCGTGGCCGCTCCCAACCAGTCGCCCCTGAAGGCCCGCGTGGGCCTGGGCGGACGCCACCTCGACGCCCTGCTGATGAACCTCACCGAAACCGGCGTGGGCCTGGCTTTCGAGGAGGCCTTGATGGTGGAACTCCACGCCGCCGTGGACATTGACGCAGAGCTGCCCGATGGCGCCGTCCTGCGCTGCCCCGGCGAGGTCCGGCACCTGACCTACCTCGAAGGCCAGGACTATCCCACGCGCCTGGGCGTCGTGCTGTGCCCCGGGCCCGAGACGGATCTCGAACCCATCCACCGCTTCATCCAGACCCGGCGCACGGACCGGTCCCAGAGCCTGCGGCGGGGCTGAGCGTCAGGCCTTGCGCAGGCTCACGGCGGTTCCACCGGCCCCCAGGAGCAGCATGATCACCGCCTGGACCATGGTCTTGTACGAAACCTGCGCCCCTCCGAAGATCGCGGACCACAGGAACAGGAGGCCCAGGACGAGCAGCAGGACATAGATCCCCAGCATCACCTTCCGCGCCTTGGCATTCGTCTCCGGCGTGTCCTCGGCGAAGATCCGGTCGTAGAAGATGAGCCCCACGGCCGCCACGATATTGAGGGCGACGAAGAGCAGCCAGAAGAGGCGCGCGGCGGCCGCGGCGCCGGGTTGGCCCACGAGGGGCTTGAGCATGGATCCGTAGAGCATCCCGCCGAGGCTGGACCCGATGAGGCTGCCGATGACGCCGTACAGGAAGGCGTAGCCCATGTAGACCGCCTTCTTGTCCGCGGGAGCCACCAGCCCGATGTAGCTGTAGTACTTGGGGTGGGCGGTCATCTCCCCGATGGAGAAGACGGAGATGCCGAGGATGAACACCCAGGCGTTGGTGGAGGCGGCGAGGCACAGGAAGCCCAGCGTGCCGATGATGATGCCCGTCACCATGGTCGGCAGGGGCCGGATGTTCTTGACGAGCCGGCTGACGATGACCTGCAGCAGGATGATCGTTCCGCCATTGACCACCGTGACGTGCTCGGCGTCGAATTTCAGCGGAATGCCGATCGAGGCGAAGAACGCGTTCACCGGCGTGGCGTCCACGAAGTCGCGGAGGTACCACAGCACCGATCCGAAGTTCTGGAAGTAGAGGATCCAGAAACCGGAGTAGACGACGATCATCAGCATGAACCGCGCGTCACCCAGCACCATGGCCGCGCCGTGGGCCACCTCGCGCAGGGTCTTGGTGTTCGCGGGTTTGGGGGGATCCTTGAAGAGGAACACCGTCGGCAGCAGCATGGCGGCGCAGTAGATCGCCGAGGCGATGAAGACGTAGCGCCAGGAGAATCCCTTCAGCACGCTCACGACGAGCGGCGCCAGGAAGGCCCCGATGTTGATCATCCAGTAGTAGATGCCGAAGCCGAAACCCGAGTTCTCCTCGGTGGTGGTGCGCGCCAGGGTGCCCGAGATGATCGGCTTGAACAGGCCGGCGCCGGTGGCCATCAGCAGGAGCGCCGCGAACACCGCCCCGTACGTCGTGACGTTGCCGGCGATGAAGTAGCCCGCCGACAGGATGGAGAAGGAGAACAGCAGCATCCGCCGGTAACCGTAGCGGTCCGCCAGGGCGCCGCCCGCGATGGGGATGACGTAGGTGAAGGCGTAGATCAGGCTCTGGAGGAAGCCCACCGATTGTTCGGTGAAGCCGAGCCCGCCCTTGACCACGCTGTTGGTGAGGTAGACGGCGAGCACCGAGTTGAGGCCGTAGTAGGCGGCCCGCTCGAAGAGCTCCATGACGTTCGCCAGCCAGAAGACGGGCGGGAAGGATCGCAGGATTCCGGTGGGACGCTGGGTCGGCATCCGGCGATTATACGGGAAGACCGGGAAAGCCCTCACCAGGAGATGCTCCGGCTGAGGCTCATCTCCAGGCTCACGCGGGTGATCACCTAGCCGCCAGCCACCGGGGGCCAGACGGCCAAGGCCTCGCCTTCGGTCAGCACCCGGGTGGCGCGCTCCGCAGGCGCCACCCAAACACCCTCCACCAGGACGATGGCGCACTGGCCCGGGGGGATGCCCTGCCCCTGGAGCACCTCCAGCACGGTGGCGCCTGGGGCCACCTCCAGCTCCTGCTGGTGGCGCGACCTCAACTCGGCGGGGAGATGAACCGCCAGGGATGCGAACAGCTTGAGGGAAATCCTCATGCCACTTGATGGGCGGCGGCGAGGTAGGCGTGCATGATCCGGGTGGGATCCTCCAGCAGGCGCTGCTTCCAGACGCCCAGCCGCACCCGTCCCTCGATGAGCCCCCGGAGGGCGCCGATGTGGTCGGAGAACCCCACGCTGTTCGCTCCGACCAGGCGATCGCCGTCGAACTGCAGGTTCAGGTAGCGGTAGCGGGCCTCGTCCAGCACCTCGGTGGCTTCCCCGCCCGGCACGCCCTGCCACTCCCCGAAGGAGGAGGAGACCAGGCCGAGGGTGGTGAGCACGTTGAACACGAAGCTGCCCTTGAAGCTGGCGGGGCGGCCAGCCATGTTGAGCGCCGCGATGCGGCCCTGCTCCACCGCATTGGGCTGGATGGCGTTGAGCTGCCGCTTGCCCGTGAGGCAGTCCGTGGCCTCGGCCACGTCCCCCGCCGCATAGATGCCGGGGAGGCTGCTCTGCATCGCTTCATCCACCCGGATGCCCTGACCCACCTCGATGCCGCTGCCCTGCAGGAAGTCGAGGTTCGGATCCACGCCCACGACGCTCAGGTAGATGTCCGCGGGGAGGATCCGCCCGTCCGCCAGGGCGACCTGGAGGACACCGCCCCGGGAGGTGATGCCCTGGGGCTGGGTGTGGGTGAGAATCTTCACGCCCTTGGCCTCGCACCAGCGGCGGAGCAGCCCGCTGGCGGTGGGATTCATCATCCGGCGCACCATGTACCCGCTGCGGACGAGGATGGTGAGGTCCACGCCCCGGGAAAGGAGCCCCTCCATGATGATGCAGCCCACGAAACCCGCCCCCATCTGGACGATGCGGGTTCCGGGGCGGGCCTTGGCCAGGATGGCCCGGGCGTCCTCGAGGGTCCAGCAGCCATGGACGCCGGGGAGGTCCATGCCCGGGATCTGCTCCAGGCTGGGCCGCGAGCCGGTGGCGATGAGCAGCCGGTCGTAGGACAGGCTGCGCCCGCCGCCCAAGTCCACGGTGCGGGCCGCCGTGTCCACGGCCCGGGCGCGGGCCTGCACCAGCTGGATGCGCAGGCGCCCGTAGTGGTCCGCGTCCTTGCGGAGGTGGGTGCCCGCCTCATTGATGTCCCCCTTCAGCAGGTAGGGGATCGCCATGCGGGAATAGGGCGGTTCCGCTTCGCCGCAGAGCAGGGTGATCTCCGCGGCGGGGTCGGCCTTCCGTAGGGTCTCCGCCGCGACCACGCCGGCGGGCCCGCTTCCGATGATCAGGTGTCGCATTGGGATCAGCGTCCGTTCACACGCCGAGACGCGTTCGCGTCTCGGCGGTAGGAACGCCTTCGGCGCTCCATCCGCGGAGCTGGTAGTACTCCGGCAGCATGATGTCGAGCTTCGACACCGCGCCCTTCTGGGGGCCCGTCTTGGCGGGTTCCTTCATCAGGCGGGGCGGCAGGTTGTCGTCCTTGGCCGTGAGGCCTGCCCCGAGGTTGAATTCCCGCTCCAGGTTCCAGATGCGTTCGCCGACGAGCAGCAGGCGATCCTCGGACCAGTCGCCCTCGCAGGCGGCCTGGATCTGGGGCTGGATATCCGACAGGCCCCAGGCGAAAGTGGTGAAGAGGCAGAGGCCGCTGGAATCCACCACGGCGGTGAGATCCTGGAAGGCCTTCAGCATGGCGGGTTTCCCTTCCGTGGCCTGGGGCTCCATCTTCACGGGGATGCCCAGCACTTCGGGCGAAACCATGTAGCCGCGGAGGTGGCAGGCGCCCCGGTTGCTGGTGGCGTAGGCCAGGCCCATGCCCTGCAGGCCGCGGCCATCGTAGGCTGGGAACTCCTGGCCCTTGACGGTCATGGAGAGATCAGGCCGGCCGTACTTGGCGCAGAGCCGCCTGGAACCCAGGCCCATGACCTTGCCGAAGCCCTCACCCCTGGCCGTCAGCTCCGCCAGCTTGACCATGGCCTCCGTGGATCCGAAGGGCAGCTCGAAGCCGACCTCTTCCTTGGTGAGGATGCCCAGGTCGTAGAGCTCCATGGCGGCGCCCACGGTGGCGCCGAAGGAGATGGGATCGAAGCCGTCCTCGTTGCAAAGGAAGTTGGCGTACGTGAGCGCCTCCAGATCCGACACGCCGTTGGCGGCGCCCAGGGCCCAGGCGGCCTCGTACTCCACGCCGCCGGAAGCACCGTGGTACTGGGGCTTGTCCTTGACGCTGAAGTGGCCAGGGTCCATGCGGGAGATGCGTCCGCAGGCGATGGTGCAGCCGAAGCAGGCGCCGTTGGTGACGAGATTGGCCTTGCCGTCCGTGGGCCGCTTCTCGTGCATGGCCTCGCCGCCGATGGCCATGGCCCCCTCGAACTGCACGTCGCGGTGGTTGCGGGTGGGCAGCGCCCCCAGTTCGTTGATGACGTTCATGAGCACCTGGGTGCCGTAGGTCGGGAGTCCCTGGCCCGTGACGCCGTTGGCGGCCAGCACCTTCTTTCCGGCCTCGGTGGCGGCGAAGAACGCGTCGGGATCCGCCATCTGGTACGCATCGGTCCGCGTGCCCCTTACGGCCAGGGCCTTGAGGTTCTTCGAGCCCATGACGGCCCCGACGCCAGAGCGCCCCGCGGCCCGGTGCAGATCGTTCACGATGCCCGCATAGAGCACGCGGTTCTCACCAGCTCGCCCGATGGCGGCCACCCGGATCTGGGGATCCTGATGCTGCTTCTTGATGATCTCCTCGGTTTCCCAGACGGTCCTGCCCCAGAGGTGGGAGGCGTCCACCAGTTCGGCCTTCTCATCCGTGATGAGCAGGTAGACGGGCTTCGGGGACGCACCCTCGAAGATCACCATGTCCCAGCCCGCGAACTTCAGTTCAGCGCCAAAGTAGCCGCCGGAATTGGAGCAGGCGATGGCGCCCGTGAGCGGCCCCTTGGTGACCACGGAGTAGCGCCCGCCCGTGGCCGCCATGGTTCCCGTGAGCGGCCCCGTCACGAAGATGAGCTTGTTCTTGGGGGAGAAGGGATCCACCTTGGGATCCATTTCCGAACAGAGGTACTTGGTGCCGAGGCCCCTCTGGCCCAGATACTCGCGGGCCCAGTCCATGTTCAGCGGCTCGGTGGCGCAGGTGCCGGCCTCGAGGTTCACGCGGAGGACGTTCTTGGTCCATGCCATGGCAGTCGCTCCTCACACCGTCGCCGGGTTCGTATCGGTCTTGCCGGCCCACTGGCGCATCTTCCCGAGCCCCGTCCAGTCCGAGTCCACGAAGGTGATGGCGTCCGTGGGGCAGGCCGTGGCGCATGCGGGCTCGCCGCCGCAGAGGTCGCACTTCTGCACCTTGCCCGTTTGCGCGACATAGTTGATGGTGCCGAAGGGGCAGGCGATCGTGCAGACCTTGCAGCCCACGCAGGTGGCCTCCAGCACGATCTTCGCGCCGGTGACGGGATCCAGCCGGATCGCGTCCACCGGGCAGGCGATCAGGCACCAGGCCTCGTCGCACTGGGTGCAGGTGTAGGGCACGAAGCGCCCCTCCTGGTGGAAGGTGAACACCTTGATGCGCGACTTGGCGACCGTGAAGCTCCGGTAGTTCTCCCAGGCGCAAGCCATTTCGCACTGGAGGCAGCCCGTGCACTTGTTGGGATCAATGTGGAGGGACTTCTGCATGGCAAAACCTCCTGGGGATGGGCTGTCTGGGGGGTGCGGCGATGATCATAGATCGGATCATGGTGGGCTGACCTCCTTTTTTTCCAGCGGATCCCGCCACGCACAAATGCAGTGGTGACCGCTCTTTTCAGGATCCGAACCGGCCGACAATTTCGAGAATTTGTCTCAGTCCCAGCATTGCGTTCGAGACATGGGACGCAGTCCGGAATTCCTTCGACTGTCCGCGGGGTGGCCCTTTTGGCGCCCATCAGAAATCAGAGCGGGGCGCGGCTTTCACCGCACCCCGCTCCATCCAACGGCTGATCTCTTGTCAGAAGCCCGAGACCTGGAAATCGTCGAAATTGACGCGCCGTGTGGATCCGTCGGTCTTGCGGATCTCGAAACGGATGGGGGCGGAGACGCTCAGGGTGAAGGTCGCCGCCTGTAGGGTCGTGGAGGCCGCTGTGACGGTCCCGCCCACCTGGGTCCAGGCGGTGCCACTGTTCGTGGAGTACCACAGGGTCCAGGTCGTGCTGGCATCGGAGCCGTACTTGGCGTGTTTCACGGATACGCTTTTCGCGCCACTGGCCCAGTTGTAGTTCATGGTCAGCTTTCCGCTGTTGCGCATGCGGACGCTCTGGGCGCCGTTCTTGGGGTCGGCGGTGGTGCTGCCCAGCAGCGCGTCATTCAGGGTCCACACCCCCGAGGGGAGGGTCACGGTCCCCGTGGCGTAGGCCGTCTTGGTCCCGGTGTTGAAGGTTTCCGTGAAAGTGGTCCCCGCGCTGGCGGTGAAGGCCGCGCTGATGGTGTGGGCCGCCGTCACGTTGGTGAAGGTGTAGGTGGCGAGGGCCCCCTGATTGACCCCATCGGCCGTCACGCTGCTGACCTGGTATCCCGCATTGGCCGTCATGGTGAAGGTCTGGCTGGCGCCGGAATTCACGGAGACGGCTCCCGAGGGACTGATGGAGCCGTTGGCTCCAGCCGAGGCCGTGATGGTGTAGATCTGGCCGCCGCCGGGGGCCACCGTGACCAGCCGGCTCGCGCTGGCGCTGGCGCCGGAGGCATCCGAGGCGGTGAAGGCCACCGTGTAGGTTACGGGGCTGGCGGTGGTGTTGCTGAAGGTGTGGCTCGTCGAGGTTCCGGTGGCGGTGCCACCATCCCCGAAGGTCCACGCATAGGTCATGGTGGCGGCGGTGTTGCTGTTGGTGGCCGCCCCGGTGAAGGCCACGGCCACACCGGCGTTCACGCTGGCATCAGCGCTGGGAACGGTGATGCTGGCGGTGATCACATTGGGAAGCACGGTTCCAGCGTTGTACGAGCCGACCTTGAAGGTGGTGGGATCGTACCACTTGTAGCCGGCGGCGGGCGTCGCCCAGGGTTCAGCCACGGGTTCCGTGGACGCTGCCGGATCCTCCATGGCCAGCAGGGCCGTGGCCGTATCCAGCTGAAGGCCGGCGACCTGGTCCAGGGACGTGTACGACTCATGGGTGGCCAGCCAGTCGAGCAGGTTGGTCACCAGCGTCGCATCGTTCTGCTCCTGCCATCCGGCATAGGTGGTCTTGGCGCCGCCGGTCTCCTCCTTGAGATACTTGGTCGTGGCATCTTCGACGGGGGAGGAGTCGCCAATGAAGGCGGCCTTTCCAAGACCGACCTTGGCCACGGCGACCATGGGTCCCTCGGGGCGGCCCCCGCCGTTGTAGACGCCCTGATCCACCGCGCTGGCCCACTTGATCGTGGTGGGGGGCAGGTAGACGATGCCCTTGGCCTTGGTGGGATCGAGAATGGCCACCGTCGCGCCCGCGTGCATGGCGAACGTGGCCGTCCCGGCGGTGATGTTGAACGCCTGGCTCGGCGCGACGATGTCGTTGGCGACGATATTGCCCAGGGCGTTGTAACGGAAACGGACACCGAAATTGGTTCCCAGCCAGTCAGAGCTGGCCACCCCCTGCATGGGATGGGAGGCCGCTTCGGCGGCGCTCATGCCTTTGGCGGGATTGGTCCAGGCACCACGGCGATAGCCGTTGAAGACCTCGGACCCGTCCCAGCGGTTCTTGTTGCGGTCGGCATTGTAGTGGTCGGCGATCAGGAGGAGCGATCCCCCGTTCTGCACGTACTGCAGCAGGGCCGCCTGCTCGGAGGCCTTGAAGGGGATGTTGCACTCGGCCATCACCAGGACATCCCAGCCCGTGAGATCGGACAAGGTGACGGGAGTGACCTTGCGGAGTTCCTTGACGTAGTAGCCCTTGTCCGCCAGGGCGTTGGCGAAATCAGAGAAGGCCCCGTCAATCACCCAGTCCGAGGCCCCTGTGGTGGAGCCATGGGTGTTATCGAAGAGCACCTTCTTCCCGTTCACCGTGCCACGGGCGAGAATGAAGGGAGCCGGGTCATTGGCGCCTTCCGCCCAAAGCCCTGCCGGGCAGGCGCCGAGCAGCATGGTGGCCAAGGCGAGCCGAGCCGCCGATCTCAACCGGCCAATCAGTGGGGTTGCCATGTTCTGTTCTCCTGGGAAGTGAAGGGTCAATCCTAGCGAGCCGGGTGGTGCATTTCTGCGGACTGGCGTGTTAATTGTTGTGAAGATTCTGGTGAAGGAACGACACACCGTGAAACACATCTCCCTCCGCGTGGACGTGGACACCCTGGAAGGCTCGCTCACGGGCATCCCGACCCTGCTGCGCCTGCTGGACAAGCACCAGATGCGGGCCAGCTTCTATTTCAGCTTCGGGCCGGACAACAGCGGCAAGGCCATCCGGCGGATCTTCCGCAGGGGCTTCCTGGCCAAGATGCGCCGCACCAACGCCACGAAACTCTATGGCTTCAGGACCATGATGTACGGCGTGCTGTTGCCGGCGCCCATCATCTGGAAACAAGCCGCCGCCGAGATGCGGGCCGCGAAGGAAGCGGGCCACGAGGTGGGCATCCACGCCTGGGACCATGTGCAGTACCACGATCTGCTGGACCGGAAGTCCCGGCGCTGGCTGTCCGATTGGTACGCCAATGCCCACGAGGCCTTCGGGTCCGTCTTCGGCGAGCAGCCCCTGGGCGCCGTGAGCCCCGCATGGCGCTGCAACGACACCACGCTCGACCTGCAGGAAGCCTACGGCCTGGCCTACGCCGGCGATTGCCGGGGCTTCGCGCCCTTCTACCCCATCGTGAAGGGCCGGACGCTCAGCACCCTTCAGATTCCGACTACGCTGCCCACACTGGACGAGCTGCTGGGTCTGGACGGTCGCACGCCGGACCAGGTGAACCGGGAGGTCTGGGATCTGGTGCGGGAGGACGCCCTGAATGTCTACGCCCTGCACACCGAAGTGGAGGGCGGCGCACTGTTCGAAACCTTCGATGCCTTCCTGGGCGGTCTGTGCGAGCGTGGCGTCATGGCCCGCACCCACGCCGACTGGCTACCGGAGATCCTGGCCGCCCATCCCCCAGCCAAGGCAGTCACCCGTCGCGAGATCCCCGGCCGGGCGGGATGGGTGAGCTGGGAGGGTTGACCCTCGCGAGACGAGGGCTGTTGCGGTACCCTCAGGGCGACCCTTCCCCGAGGTTCCCATGCGGCTTCCCCTCCGGCTTCTGCTCTGTGCCCTCGCCCTGTTGCCCCTCGGGGCCCAGGCGCCCGAGGGAGAAGCCCGCCTCAAACGGGTGGAAGACCGGGTGGATGGCCTGCGCTGGGAACTGGACGCCCTCCGGAAGGCCGCCGACGACCAGCTCTGGTTCCAGCGGCTGTCGGACGTGGCCGTGGTGGACAAGGTGACCTACACCGGCCCACCCAACCCCAAGGGCGAGGAGACCTACGGCATCAAGAACGAGCGGCACCCGTTGAAGATCCAGCAGTACGTCTTCATCCCCCGCAAGGCCGAGCCGGGCCGGAAGCTGCCTCTCATCGTGCTGCCTCACGGCGGCGTCCACGGGGATTTCGGCACCTACCACGCCCACATCGTGCGGGAGATGGTGGAGCGCGGCTACATCGTGATCGCGCCGGACTACCGGGGCTCCACGGGCTACGGCAAGGGCTTCTACGAGGCCATTGACTACGGCGGCCTGGAGGTGGACGACGTGGTGGCGGGCCGTGACTGGGCCGTAGAGCACCTGCCCGTGGATCCGAAGCGCTGCGCCATCGTGGGCTGGAGCCACGGCGGCCTCATCGCCCTCATGGCGGTCTTCGATCATCCCGGAAAGTTCGCCGCGGCCTACGCCGGCGTGCCCGTGTCGGACCTCATCACGCGCCTGGGCTACCTCGGGCAGGCCTACGTGGCCGAATTCTCCGCCAAGCACCACATCGGCAAGGAGCCCAAGGACGCGGTGGACGAGTACCGGCGCCGCAGTCCCGTGTGGAACGTGCAGAAGCTCCGCACGCCCCTGCTGATCCACACCAGCACCAACGACCGGGACGTGAACGTGATGGAGGTCGAGCAGCTCATCACCGCCCTCAAGGCCGCCGGCAAGACCTTCGAGCACAGGATCTACCAGGACGCCCCCGGCGGCCACAGCTTCAACCGCATAGACACCACCGTCGCCAAGGAATCCCGCAATGAGATCTACGCGTTCCTGGAGAAACACCTGAAGTAGCCCGTTCTCCTACTGCGCGAAGCGCTAACAAAATTCGCGGCCCGAATGGGCCGCGAATTTTGCAGGTGAACCTATTGATTACGCATGCTGCTTCAACTTGTCCTTGCCGCCGAACCACTGATCCCAGTACACCACCACGGGACTGGCGATGTAGATGGAGGAGTAGGTGCCGGTGATGACGCCGATGACCAGCGGAAAGGCCAGATCCTTGAGGGCCGGGCCGCCGAAGAGCCAGAGGCAGACGCTGACGAAGAGCACGGAGCAGGAGGTGAGGATCGTCCGGCCCAGGGTCTGGTTGATGGAATCGTTCACCAGCTTGGAAACCGAGACCCGGCGGTACTCGGGCCGGTGGCTGTTCTCCCGGATGCGGTCGAACACCACGATGGTATCGGCCATGGAATAGCCCATCAGGGTGAGGAAGCTGGCTACCACCGGGACATTGAACTCGTAGCCGAAGGCCGCGAAGAGGCCCAGGGCCATGAGGATGTCGTGAACCAGGGCCACGATTCCGCCCACGGCAAAGCTGGCCGTGAACCGGAACATCACGTAGACGAGGATGGCGGCCAGGGCCCAGGCCACGGCGGTGAGCGTCTTGCGCGTCCATTCGCCGGAGATGCTGGGGGAGAAGCTTTCGTCCTTGAGGATGCCCACGGAACCCAGCCGGTAGCTCTTCTGGACGGCGTCCTTCACGGCCTGGGGAAGCTCCTTCGGCAACTCGCCGAAATCCTGGTAGAAGCCAGAAGGCAGGCGGTCCCGGCCGGAGATCACCTTTTCCGCGAGGGGCCCATAGGCCGCGGCCAGGGCGGTCTCCTCGTTCGCGACACCCAGCGGATTGACCTTGGCCAGAACGTCGGCCAGGGTCTTAGAGCCTTCCAGGTTGAGGGCGGGCAGCGCGCTGTGGTCGGCCTCGGGGTCCATCTGCTTGAAGATGGCCCGGAGGGCGTTGGCCTGGATGGTGCTGTCCTTCTGGTCGCCGTCCTTCTTGGCCTTCACCTTTACGGCGAAGTCGCGCACCGACTTGTCGGCGTTCTCGTAGGCCACCACGGTGGTATCGGAATAGCCATGCTTCGCCAGATTGGCGCGGATGATTTCGGGCTCCATGGCGCCGCGGAAGCGCACCGTCATGTCGTTGCCGCCCACGAACTGCATGCCGAGCTGGATCCGGTTGTTGTGTGTCAGATTCCAGGGGCGGACATACATGATGCAAAGCACGATGATGCCCCAGGTGATGGCCAGGGCCGTCCCCTTGTACTTCATGAAGTCGAAGGACGCGCCCTTGAAGAAGGTATGGGTGCCCACGGAAAGGGTCTTCGTGCCGGGGTGGCGCTCCAGGATCCAGTCGTAGATGTAGCGGCTGATGTAGATGCTGGTGAACAGCGAGGCCACGACGCCCACGGTGAGGGTCACGGCGAAGCCCTTCACGGGGCCCGTGCCGAAGATGAAGAGCAGCAGCGCCGCGAAGAGCTGGGTCACGTGGCTATCCACGATGGTCCAGAACACGCGGTTGAAGCCCGCGTCAATGGCGCCGGGCACGCTCTTGCCCAGTCCCAGTTCCTCCTTGATGCGCTCGAAGATGAGGATGTTGGCGTCCACCGCGATGCCCAGGGTGAGCACGAAGCCCGCGATGCCCGGAAGGGTCAGGGTGGCCCGGAAGGAACCCAGCAGGCCCATCATCACGATCACGTTCACCGTGAGGGCGACGATCGCGTTCACGCCGGACCAGCGGTAGAAGAACACCATGAAGCCGATGATGACGGCGAAGCCGAGGACGGCGGCGCGCACGCCGGCATGGATGGAATCACGGCCCAGGCCGGGTCCCACCACGCGCTCTTCCAGGAACTTCATGGGCGCGCGCAGGGCGCCGCTGCGGAGCTGGCTGGCGAGGTCGTCGGCTTCCTGGGCGCTGAAGCCGCCGGTGATCCTCACCGCGCCGCCGATGATCTTTTCCTTGGTGCTGAGCTCCGTGATGATCTTGCGGTCCAGCACGACGGCGATGAGACGGTTCTCCTCGGAGGCGATGCCGGTGAGGCGGGCGAAGTCGTCGTCCCCCTTCTTGTTGAGGGTGAAGTTCACCTCGTTGGCTTCGGTCTGGGAATTGGAGGCCCGGTGCGAATCAATGATGTCGGCGCCGTCCAGGGACACGCGACTTTCCAGCAGCACCCACTTGCCGATCTTCTCCTCGCCGGGCTTGGTCTTCACCACGGGCTGGCCCGTGCGCTTCGCCTGCCGCTCGCTTTCGATCTCGGGGAAGAGTTCGAATTCCGGGGGAATCGCCCCCTTGAAGAAGGCCAGCGCCTCCTCCTTGCTGGTGAAGTAGACCTGCGGCGCCTTCGCCACCAGGCGCTGTTCAAGGTGGCCGGGGGTGGCCAGGAGCTTCTTGATGCGCTCGCGGTCGCCCTCCTCGATGCCGGGGATCTCGACCACGATGCGGTTGCCTTCGGCGCCGCTGGCGGTGATCTCCGGCTCGAGCACATTGGCCGGATCTATGTCGCGGATGCGCTTCTCGATCACTTCAAGGGCGCGCTTGTTGGCATCGTCCTTCAGGCCCTTCTGGAACTCGGCCTTCTGGGTCAGCCGGAAGCCATCGCCCTCCGCGGCGAGGACATAGCCGGAGAAGAAGTCCTTGGCGACCTTCTCCACCGTGGCCTTCTGTTCGGCGCCCACGCCCTCCACCCGCAGGGCATCCCCCTCCACGCGCACGGTGGCGCCCGGCAGGCCCTTCTCTTTGAGCCGGGCCGTGAGACGGTCCTTGCTGTCGCGCAGGTCGGCGACCAGGGCCTCCTGGCCCTGGACCTCCAGCTCGAAGTGGACGCCGCCCCGGAGGTCAAGCCCCAGCTTCACCTTGGAGAGGGGCGTGAAGAAGTAGCCACAGCCGATCAGCACGGCCAGGACGATGGCAAGGCGCCAGAGGCTCCGTTTGCTCACGGGGCGCTCCTTACAGGAAGCGGGACGGCCCAACTGTCGAGCATTGGTTCCGGCCCGGAAGGATTGGGAAGATCAGTTCTGCTTGGTTTCCGCTTCGGAGGCCAGGGAGGCCACGGCCGCGCGCCGGGCCTTGACCACGGAGCCGCCGAGCTTCAGCCAGATGTGCTTGTCATCCACGCGGTCAATGGTGGCGTAGAGACCGGAGGCCAGCACGACCTCGTCGCCGGCCTTCAGCTTGGAAAGGCGGGCTTCCATTTCCTTCCGGGCCTTGCTCTGGGGCCGGATGAGGAGGAAGTAGAACATCAGGGCCATGCCGCCGATGAACACGAACTGGATCCAGGCCGGACCGCCACTGGCTGCGGGCTGCTGAAGAAGGGCGTACATCATTCAAGGCTCCTCGGTCATCCATCCAGCGCGCGCGGACTGGGCGAAGGCCGGAAACCGATTTTCCAGCAGAGCCTGCCGCGCGGCGCGGGTGAGTCCCACAGTGTAGCTCAGGTTGTGGATCGTGTTCAGCGTGAAGCCCAGCAGCTCCCCGCAGCGGAACAGGTGGTGCAGGTAGGCCCGGGAGAAGGTGCGGCAGGTGTAGCAGGCGCAATCCGGGTCCAGGGCCCGGTCCACCTCCCGGTGCCGGGCGTTCTTGAGGTTGAGCCTGCCCCGGCTGGTGAGGATGCGCCCATGGCGGGCCTCCCGGCTGGGCAGGACGCAGTCGAAGAGGTCCACCCCGTGCTCGATGCCGAAGATCAGATCCTCCGGCGTACCCACGCCCATCAGGTAGCGGGGACGGTCCGCGGGCAGCTCCTTCACGAACTCGGCCAGCACGGCATTCATCTCCTCCTTGGGCTCGCCCACGCTGAGGCCGCCCACGGCGAAGCCCTGGAACGGGGTCTTCGCGTCCAGTTCCAGGGCTTCGGCCAGGTGGCGCCGCCGCAGATCCAGGTGGGTACCCCCCTGATTGATGGCAAAGAGCCCCTGGTGGGGCTGAAGGGGCACGGCCCGGCTGCGGGCCAGCCAGCGGGTGGTGCGGGCCATGCTGGCTTCGAGCTTGGCGCGTTCCATCCGGCCCGGCGGGCACTCGTCCAGGGCCATGCAGATGTCCGCGCCCAGGTTCCGCTGGATCTCCAGGCTGCGCTCGGGCGACAGGAACTGCGGGCTGCCGTCCACATGGCTCTGGAAGGTGACGCCTTCCTCCGTCATCTTCCGGATGGAAGCCATCGAGAAGACCTGAAACCCCCCTGAATCCGTGAGGATGGGGCCTCCCCATCCCATGAACCGGTGGAGCCCCCCCAGGCGGGCCACCAATTCATCCCCCGGTCGAAGACCCAGGTGATAGGTGTTGCCGAGGATCACCTGGGGGCCGATCTCCTGGAGCTGGGCCGGGGACACGCCCTTCACCGTGCCCTGGGTGCCCACGGGCATGAAGGCCGGCGTCAGGACCTCGCCATGGCCGGTGCGGAACCGCCCGGCTCGCGTCCGGGCGGCGGGATCCCCCACCTCGTCCTGGTAGAAAAAATCGGGAGTTGTGATTTGTGACATGACGAGGACCTGACTTTCTTAACAAAAATTAACAATCTCACCCTTTTGCCCGCTTGATGGATGTTTCGGTAATCATGAAAAAACCGGGAGATCTCCCGTTCATGGGGGATCGCGCCCGGTTTCAAGGCTTGACCAACCGCCGTCCCTTTGCCATCTTAGCCGTTGGGCTCGCCCCAGTTCTTTACCCCATCGTTGTGGCCGAACCGGTGTTCCCGCTGGTTCGGCTCGCTGTTTTTTCCCCCTGGATTTCAAGGGAGCCGCATGAGCAAAGATCCCCAGAAACCCGTTCCCGCCAAGCCGGCCGCTCCTGTGGAGACGCTGGAGGATGCTGTCTACAAATCCTCCCTCGTCGCCGGGAACGATGCCATCAAGCGGGGCAACCCATGGGTCACCATCCCGACGACGATGGCCATGTATGTGCTGTTCGGAGTGGTCGCCTTCCAGCTGGCGAAGCAGTCGGAGGTGGTCAAGGAGAAGCTGAAGACCGTTGGCATTGACCTGTCGGAACAGGCTGATATCGCGCCGCCGCCTCCGCCTCCGCCGCCTCCGCCTCCGCCGCCCCCCCCGCCCCCGCCGATGGCCGCGACCACCTCCAAGGTGGACACGACTCCCATTGACCCGCGGCAGGAAGTGGTGCCTGAGCAGGCTCCGAAAGAGCTGCCGAAGCAGGATCATTCCCTCGGCGGCGTCCCGGGCGGTGTCCCCGGCGGCGTCCCCGGCGGCGTCATCGGCGGCGTGGTCGGCGGCGTGGTCGGCGGCACCGGCAGGGTGGTGGACTTCGACTTCAGCCAGATCAAGGTGAAGTACCAGCCCCCCGCGCCCCCCTACCCGCCCCTCGCCAAGATCGCCAAGATCCAGGGCACCGTCGTGGTGGAGATCGTCGTCGGTCCCGACGGCGTGCCCACTTCCGCGAGCGCCAAGGAAGGCCCGCCCCAGCTGCGCGCCTCGGCCGAAGAGTTCGCCATGCGATGGAGGTTCGAGCCCGCCATGCTGAACGGCGCCCCGCAGCACGCGCGATTCAAACTGACGATGCCCTACCGACTCCGCTAGTCCCCACCACTTCCCCCGTCGTCCACCTCTTCCTCCCATAAGGAAATCTCATGAACCTGCTTTCCTCCCCCCTGATGCTCGCCCTTGCCGAAGGCGGCACCGACGGCTTCTCCGCCGCCGAGATCTGGCATGCCGCCACTGCCTTCAACAAGGGCATCATCATCCTTCTCTTCATCCTCCTGGCCTACCAGATCTACGTGGCCGTGGAGCGCTTCGTCACCTACGCCCAGAGCAAGCAGGCTTCCGACAAGTTCCTCAAGCTCTTCATGGACACCCTCCGCCGCGGCGATTTCGAGGCCGCCAAGCGCGCCGCCACCACCCACAACAAGAGCCACATCGCCCTCGTGCTGAAGCACGGCCTGGACATCTACCAGTACGAGAAGCAGCTCAAGACCATGAACCCCAACCATGACGCCATCATGCCCGTCGAGCGCGCCATCCAGCGCGGCACCGCCGAGGTCGTCGAGCTCCTCAAGAAGGGCATGAGCGGCCTGGCCACCATCGGCGCCCTCGCCCCCTTCATCGGCCTGCTGGGCACCGTGGTCGGCATCATCAAGGTCTTCTCCGATCTGAAGACCAAGGGCGCCGGCGATATCAACGCGCTGGCCGGGGCCATCGGCGAGGCGCTCGCCGCCACCGCCCTCGGCCTGATCGTCGCCATCCCCGCCGTGTGGTTCTACAACCTGCTGACCAACAAGCAGGACGTGGTCGTCACCAACATCAACAACGCGGCCTCCCAGATGATTGACGAGTTCATCCGCCGCGAAAGCCAGGGCTAAGACTTCCACCCCCGCCCGGGGGCGCGAGCTCCCGGGCGATTTTCTGAGGAGAACACCATGGATGCAGGTGGTTCCAAGGGTGGAATGAAGTCCGACATCAACGTCACGCCGCTGGTGGACATCGTGCTGGTGCTGCTGATCGTCTTCATCGTGATCACGCCCGCGGTGAACAACGCAGTGAAGCTGCCGCTGGCCAAGCACGCCCCGAAGGTGGAGCAGCAGCAGGATGGCAGTCAGAAGTACCTGACCCTCATGCTGACCTCCAAGCGCAGTCCCACGACCGGCGAAGTGACCGGCCCCGGCGCCGTGCTCATTGACGACAAGGACGCGAAGGACGAGCGCTTCTTCATCAACGATGAGGGCCAGCGCCAGAAGCTGGAGGACTACATCAACAAGAACGTCTCCCAGCTGAACGACAAGCGGGTGTTCGTCAAGGCCGATGCCGACCTGCCCTTCAAGTACATCAATGATCTATTCCAGGTCTGCCGGAAGGGTGGCGCGGACGAGGCGTCCATCGTCACCAGCGAGGACAAGAGCGAGAAGAAGGAAGGGGGTAACTGATGGATGCCGGCGCGCCCAGGGGCAAACAGAAATCCGATATCAACGTCACCCCGCTGATTGACATCGTGCTGGTGCTGCTCATCGTCTTCATCGTGATGGTGCCCGGCCTCAGCAAGGCCATGAAGGTGGTGGTGCCTCAAGTCGTCGTCCAGACGAAAGTGACCCCTCCCGATCCGAACAACATCCTGATCCAGGTGGACCAGGACGGGACGATGACGCTTCAGCAGGACAAGATTGATGTGGAAGGACTCAAGGCCAAGCTGCCCGATGCCGTGATGCTGCAGCCCCTCAACTACCGGAAGGTCTTCCTGAAGGTGGATGAGGACGTGAAGTTCCAGGCCATGGTGGACGTGCTCGACGCCATCCGCGTCTCCTCGGAGACGGCCAAGAAAAAATCCCTGGAGCAGCTCGACAAGTTCCAGGGCCAGAACGGCGGCGATGTGAAAGTGGCCGTTGCCCTGAAGCGCCGCATCGTGGCGGTACCCGTCACCTAGACGCACGCTTCCCGACGGCATGAGAAGAAGGGCCCCGAACGGGGCCCTTCCCGTTGACTCCGGGCGAAGCCCGGAGCAGGAGGTGCCCCTAAGGGTTGTACGCCCCCTGGGGCAGGTTCAGTCCCGCGGTATGGAAGGCGGACGTCAGCGCCCCGCCCCTGAAGGCGCCGCGATCCGCGGCCTCCAGATGATCCAGCAGGTGGGACAGGTTCGCCCCGCTGGGCACCGTGGGCACGCCCAGGTCCGTGGCCAACTGCGTCAGGGTGAGGTCATCCAGAAAGGTGCCTTCCTCGCGAACCACGACTCCCCGCAGCGTGTACTGATCCGTGGGCCCCGTATGCGTGCGCAGGCTGGCGGATGGCACCACCACGGCATCCACCCAGTGGGCCTGGCCGCCCCGCTCCTTTTGCCTGGCATGGGCGTCCCGGTCCGCGTGGGCCGCGTATTTCAGATCCTCGCCGCAGAGCAGGCCGGCCACGGTGACGGTCTCGCCGAAGCTGAAGTTCTTCGCCGCCGCCACGCGCAGGTGGCTCCCCACGGCCCGGTTCAGCTCCGCGGCCACGCGGCTCAGGGTCGGGGCGAAGCTGGGCCCGGTCAGCAGCAGGACCCGGCGCCCCGCAAAGCCCTTGGCGCGGGGGCTCTTGAGGAAGCGGCGGCTGTGCTCCAGGAACCGGCGCACCAGGCCCACGCCGTTCTCCAGCTGGGCCCAGGACCGCGAATAGAAGGCCCGGCCCGGCACCTCGATGCCCGCCCGGGTGAACCATTCGTCCGCCAGCAGCAGCCAGGGTTCGCCATCGTTGGCCTTGGCGTATTTTCGGACCTCCGGTGCCCAGCGCGCCACCCAATCCCGGGCGAAGGCCGGATCCACATCCTGCACCATAGGCAGGTTTTCGCGGTGGGCCGTAAGCCCCACCGGCACGCAGGACAGGCTCAGCACGCTGCCCCGCCCTTCCCTGTGGCGGGCCCAGAGGTCTTCGAGCGTCCGCTGCCAGATGGCCCCGTCATTGAGCCCCGGCGCCACCACCGCCTGGGTGTGGACATCAATGCCCCCCGCCAGCAGCCGGTCAATCTTGCGGAGGATGTCGCCTTCCCGGGGATTGCCCACCACCCGGATGCGGGCCTCGGGCTCCGTGGCGTGGACCGAGACATGGATGGGGCTCAGCCGCTCGCGCACGATGCGGTCCAGTTCGGCATCGTCGCTGCTGGAAAGCGTCGTGAAGTGGCCGTAGAGGAAGGAGAGGCGGATATCCTCGTCCTTCAGGTAGAGCGATTTGCGGAAGCCCTTGGGCATCTGGTGGACGAAGCAGAAGACGCAGTTCTGCTTGCAGACCTTCACCTCGTCCTGGGCCAGGTCCACCCCGATGCCCTCGCCCCCGTTCTCCACAGAGGCCATGAAGGTGCTGCCGTCCGGCCGCATTACCAATAGCTCCGCCTCGTCCTCCCGCGTGATGAGGAACTGATAGTTCAGCTGATCCAGCACCGCCTCGCCGTGGATCTCCAGCAGCGTATCGCCGGGACGGATCCCCGCCTCCTCGGCTAGGCTGCCGGGTTCTACGGTGATGATCTGTACGCCTTTCTGGGCCAAGGGGACGCTCCATGCGCAGAATCCTCTGGCGAGGATTCTGAGATTCATTGTCGCACTTAGGAGGAAGAATCGCCTCCTAGGGCTCATTCAACAGGCGCTGGAGCATCGGTAGCAATTCTGGAAGATCCGTAGACAGGATTGCCCACACCACGTCCAGATCCACATCAAAATAGCCGTGGATGAGGCGGTCCCGCGTGCCAGCCATGGCCTTCCATGGGATGTCCGGCGCCTTGGCCTTCACCTCCTCAGGCACCGCCTTGGCCGCCTCCCCAAGAATTTCAAGCAGGCGGGTCAGCGCCAGGATGAGGGTTTCGTCGGACTCGAACTGATCCCGGGTCCGTCCACCAAGAAGCGCCATCGCCTTGGTTCCAGCCTGGATCATATGCCTCAGTCGAACGCGCTCATCCTTAGGCGGCATAAAGTACCTGGGCTTCGGCAAGGACCTGCGCCCGGATGTCTGGAGACAGAAATCCAGGGGTCTCTAGATCCACGGTCCTCCCGAAAAGCGCAGACAGCTGGTCCTGTATCTCGAAGAAGCGGAATCCGGGTGTCCGTCCCATCGCGAACTCCACCAGAAGGTCCAAGTCGCTGTCCGGCCGGGCCTCTCCACGCAGGGTGGAACCAAACAGAGCCATCCGTACAATGCCATTGGTCCGACAGAACTCCGCAACCTCCCCAAGCCGGGAGTCGATATCAGGAGGAAGTGAGTAATTGGAAGCCATGGGTCCGTTCAAGTGGAGTAGAGAAAAAACTAGTCCCTCAACCATATTGAGGCAATTGCGAGCCGGATCAAAACGAACAGCGCCGGAGCAATGCTCAACCTCAGGCAGTCGCCTTACTCTGCTTCCGCGCCTCCACCACCTTGTCGGCATCCCGCCCCACGAGCTCCTGCAGGTGGTGGAAGGCCCAGGTGAAGGAGCCGACGCCCATGGTGAGGCTGCGGAGCTCGATCACCACGTCGCTCATCTCGGCCTGGGGGATGTAGGCCGACACGATGTCCCATCCGTTCCAGCCGGGCTTGGCGTCGAAGCCGAGCACCTGGCCGCCGCGGCGGCCCGTGACGAGGCGCTGGGCCTTGGGCGTGAACTCGCTGGGCACGCTGATGTGGACCTCGCTGATGGGCTCCAGCAGCACCGGGTGGCAGACGGGCGCAGCTTCATTCATGCCGACGCGGGCGGCGGTCTTGAAGGCCATGTCGGAGCTGTCCACGGTGTGGTAGCTGCCATCCACCAGGGCCACGTGGATGTCCACGACGGGAAATCCCAGGGGGCCGCGCTTCATCCAGTCCACGACGCCGTGCTCCACGGCGCCGAAGAAATTCCTGGGCACCACGCCACCCACGATTTTCTCTTCGAACTCGAAGCCCGCGCCCCGGGCCAGCGGCTTGATCTCCAGCCACACATCGCCGAACTGGCCATGGCCGCCGGTCTGATGCTTGTGGCGTCCATGGACCTTGGCGGCCTTCGTGAAGGTCTCGCGGTAGGGGACCATGGGCGGGTGGTGCTGCACGTCCAGGCCGAAGCGGCTCCTGAGGCGGTCCAGGGCGCACTTGAGGTGCACCTCGCCCTGGCCCCAGAGGATGCGCTCCTGGGTCTCGGCGTTCTGCTCGACCTTCAGCGAGGCATCTTCTTCGCAGAGCTTCTGCAGCGCGAGCGATAGCTTCACATCGTCGGCCGTCTTGATGGTGTGCAGGCTGAGGGCCAGCATGGGCTGGAGGGGCTCGGGCCAGGCCAGCTCGACCTTGACGCCGGGAGTCAGACCCGCGCCGGTATGCACTTCGTCCATGCGGCCCAGGGCCACGACTTCCCCGGCCGTGGCCTTCTGCTGCTTGATCTGCTGGGCGCCGAACAACTTGTTGATGCCGCTGACGCGATGGCCGGCCAGGGAGGTGCCATCGGCCACCTCGCCGCGCCACACGCGGGAGATGCTGAGCTTGCCCACATGCTGGGCGTAGACGGTCTTGAACACCTGCACCAGCGTGTCCTTGCCCTCGGGGATGCCCAGACGCGCGGCGGTGGCCTCCACGCGGGGCGCCTCCTCGCACAGGGCCTGGAAGAGCCGGCGCACCCCGGAGTCCTTGTCGGCGGATCCGAAGAAGACCGGCACCAGCAGGTCGTCCCGAACGTCCTTCGCCATGTCTTCGGTGACTTCCTCCAGGGAGGGCGCCATGTCGCTGAGCAGTTCCTCCATGAGGTGGTCGTCGAAGTCCGCGAGCTTTTCCAGCAGGAGCTGGCGGGCCTCCTGTTCCTCGGGAAGCACGGATTCGGGCAGCTGCATCAGATCCGCGTCCTTGTCGGCCTCGTACTTGTAGGCGTGCTCGCTGATGAGATCCACGTAGCCCGTGATCTGGTCGCCCTCGCGGATGGGGATCTCCAGCAGCACCAGAGGCCGTTCCGAAACCAACTGCAAGGCATTGAGCACGTCCTTGAGTTTTCCGGCGCTCCCCGGGGCCTCCATCTTGTTGATGAAGACCACGTGGGGCACCTTGTGGTCGTCGAGGAACTTGAGGGTGGGCGCCACCATGAGGGCCCGGCCCGGATCGGGATCGCACACGACCACCGCGATGTCAGCAGCCATCAGGATGTGGGCTGACTCCTGGCTGAATTCGACGGAACCGGGGCAGTCAATGAGGGTCCAGGCTTCGTTCTGGTAGGTGCAGGCCGCGAGGCTGGCCTCCACGCTCATCTGGCGGGCCTTGGCCTCCAGGGAGGCGTCGCCGACGGTGTTCCCCTCCTTGACGGAGCCCTTGCGCGGCAGGGCGCCCGCCACGAAGAGAAGGCTCTCCATCAAGGAGGTCTTTCCGGAGAGGTAGGGGCCCACGATGGCCGCTACGCGTGGAGTTGACTGGGAATTCCCGCTCACAGTGCCTCCTGATCGTCTGGTTCGAATATGGACCGATCCAAGTGTTCCGAGCTTGTCACACCCTGGCAACACCGAAAAAAAGCCGCCCGGGAAAAGGCGGCTTAAGTCACAAAATGGTACAGGTTCCAACATGCGTAGAGGCAGGGCTCGGAACCTGCGGTTCCGAGTCGGGGAAAGCCTTCAGTTGCGGAGGGGCTTGCCGGTTTTCAGGATGGCATCCATGCGGGCCTGGGTCTTTTCGTAGCCGCAGAGGCGGGCGAAGGCCTCGCGTTCCAGTTCCAGGATCCGTTCCTCGCTGACTTCCTGCACTGGACTGATATCGCCGCCGGTGAGGATGGTGGCCAGTTCGCCCATGATGATGCCGTCGTGCTCGCTGGCCAGGCCCTGGAGCTTGAAGTCCCGCACGGCGAACTTGAGGGCTTCGGCGCCGCCCCGGCCCGGCAGGCGCAGGGTGCGCTCCTTCACGGGCTGGAAGTCCGCGGCCATCTTCAGGACCTCCTGCTTGGCCTCGAACAGCAGGAAAGCCTTGTTCATCACGCGGCGGTCCGTGCGGCGCAGGTAGCCGTTGCGCTGGGCCTCGTCGAAGCTGGTATGCACGGTGGCCGTGCCGATGCCCTGGAAGGCGGCCTTCACCTTGGGCATGGGACCCAGCTCGCCCTTGGCGGCCATGGCCTCCTCCATGCGCAGCAGCATCTGGAGGCAGCCGCCCCCGGCCGGGATGACGCCCACGCCCACTTCCACCAGGCCGATGTAGAGCTCGGCGTGGCCCACGGCCCGCTGGCAGGCCATGGTGACCTCGCAGCCGCCACCCAGGGCCAGGTTGAAGGGCGCCGCCACCGTGGGGAACGGCGCGTAGGTGAGCATGCGGGCGGCGTACTGAAGCCTGCGAGCCACCTCTTCGATCAGGTCGTAATGTTTGTCCTTGGCGGCGTTCAGCACCATGACGAGATTCGCGCCGGCGCTGAAATGCTGGCCCTGGTTGCCCACCACCAGGCCCCGGAAGCGGCCGGGGACGTGCTTCTGGATGGTCTCCTCCATGAGGCCGATGATGCCGTCGTCCAGGGCGTTCATCTTGCTGCGGAAGCTGAGGCAGGCCACATCGTCGCCCAGGTCAATGAGCTGGGCGCTGCCGTTCTCGGCCACCACCTTGCCCTTGCCCTCCTCGCGCTTGAGGATGATCACGCGCCGGTCTTCGAGAATCGGATCGTAGGCCAGGGTCTTGGGATTCAGCTGGGCCACCGGAACACCGTGCTCCCAGCGGTAGAAGCCTGGGATGCCCTTGGCCAGCATCTGCTCGACGAGGGGTGCGATGGGCATCTCCTCGAACCTCATGCGCGCGACCACGCGCTCCAGGCCGAGGGTATCCCACAACTCGAAGGGCCCCAGATCGAAGGCGAAGCCGTTCTTGATGGCGCGATCCACGTTCAGGGGACCGTCCGTCACTTCGCCCAGCCGGTTCACGGCGTAGGTGAGGTTGGGCGCGATGCAGCGCCAGGAAAGACGGCCCGCTTCCGTATCGCTGGTGAGAAGGGTCTTCACCTTCTCCGCGGGATCGTCCATGCCCTTCAGCTCTTTCAGGATCGGCCAGTCCTTCCTCACCTGCGGGATGTACTCGCGCGTGGCGGGATCCAGGGCCAGGAAGGACTTCTTGCCCTTGGCGTCCTTGGGCCCCTTCTTGAAGAAGCCCTGCTTCACCTTGTTGCCGAAGAGCTTGTTGTCCAGCATCCACTGGAGGAATTCCGGGAACTTGAAGATGTCGCGCACTTCGTCGTTCGGGCACAGGTCGTAGACGTTCTTCGCCGTGGCCGCGAGGATGTCCACGCCCGCCAGATCCGCCGTGCGGAAGGCGGCGCTCTTGGCGCGGGCCGCGGCGTCGCCCAGCACCATGTCCAGCACCTCGAAGGGGATCTTCTCGGCCAGGGCCATGTGCAGGGTGGCCATGATGCCGTGGATGCCGATGCGGTTGCCGATGAAGGTGGGGCTATCGTAGGCGGGCACCACTTCCTTGCCGAGCCCTTCCTCGATCCACGTGCGGAAGGCCAGGGCCTCCGCCTCGTCCACTTCGGGGCCCTTCACGAACTCCAGCAGGCGCAGGTAGCGCACGGGGTTGAAGAAGTGGGTGATGACGAAGTGCTGGCGGAAGGCGTCGCCGCGGCCCTCCACCAGCAGCTTCAGGGGGATGCCCGAGGTGTTCGAACTGATCCAGGCCCCGGGTTTCAGCTTGGGCTCCAGCCGGCCGTACAGCTCGCGCTTGATGGCCAGGTCCTCCTTCACCACTTCCACCACCCAGTCGCAGTCCGACAGGCGGTCGAGGTGGTCCCGCAGGTTGCCGGGGCGGATCTTCTTCAGGAACGAGGGGTGCATGGCCAGCGCGGGCTTGGCCTTTGCCAGCGCCGCGAGCGCGCCTTCCGCCAGCTTGTCCGGCGCCGCCTCGTCAATGACGATGTCCAGCAGCTCCACCTGGCAGCCCGCCGACGCCACATGCGCCGCGATGCCCGAACCCATCACGCCCGAACCGAGTATTCCGATTTTCTTGATGACCATGACAACTCCTAATTTGGAACCGCAGAATCACTGGTTGTTTTTGCTTTTGTGTTCTTTAGTGTTCTTTGTGGCCAGAATTGCTTTTCCTGGTTCAGCCTCATGGCTCGGAGTTCTGACATCGGCCCAGGACCTGGCATTCCGCAGGGCCCCAGGCACCTAGCCAACCTGGTGAGTTATTGGCCACAAAGAACACAAAGGGCACAAACGAAAAGACTTCTTGCCTGACGGCTGCACCGATGATGGCGTAGGTTTCAGGATCCTTAGCTTCCACGACCGCCTCAGAAAAATCTGTGTGAATCTGTGAAATCTGTGGACTAGAGCTTTTCGATGATGGACGCGATGCCCTGGCCGCCGCCGATGCACATGGTGGCGATGCCGTATTTGCCGCCGTCGGTTTCGAGGCGGTTGAGCAGGGTGGTCAGGATGCGGGCGCCGCTGGCGCCAAGGGGGTGGCCGATGGCGATGGCGCCGCCCCAGGCGTTCACCTTGGCGGGGTCGTAGCCCCCTTCGCGCAGGACGGCCAGGCTCTGGGCGGCGAAGGCCTCGTTCAGTTCCATGGCGTCAATCTGGTCGAGCCTGAGGCCGAAGCGGTCCAGCACTTTCTTCACCGCGGGCACGGGGCCGATGCCCATGCGGTCCGGCTCCACGCCAGCCACCGCGCCGCCGAGGATGCGGGCCCGGGCCTTGAGGCCCAGGGACTTGGCCAGGCCTTCCTCCATGACCAGCAGGAAGGCCGCGCCATCCGTGATGGGGGAGCTGTTGCCGGCGGTGACATTCCCGTCCGCCAGGAAGGCGGCCTTCAACTCGCCCAGCTTCTCGACGCTGGTATCGGCGCGGACACACTCGTCCTGCTGAAGGGTCACCGGCTTCCCGTCCAGGCCCCTGGTCTCGAACCGCACGATTTCCTTCTCGTACTTGCCGGCCTTCCAGGCGGCGGCGGCCTTCTGATGGCTGTTGTAGGCGAACTCGTCCTGCTCCCGGCGGGTGATCTTGTATTCCTTCGCCAGGTTCTCGGCGGTGATGCCCATGGAGCAGTAGGCCTGGGGGTAGTTCTCGCTGAGGAAGGGATCCACGCTGGGGTTGAAGCCCATCATGGGCACCTTGGACATGCTTTCCACGCCACCCGCGAGGAAGAGATCCCCCTGGTTCGTCATGATGGCCCGGGCCGCCATGAGCATGGTCTCCTGGCTGCTGCCACAGAAGCGGTTGATGGTGGCGGCGCCGGCGGTGATGGGCAGCCCCGCGCGGAAGCTGATGAGCCGGGCCATGTTCATGCCCTGTTCGCCCTCGGGCATGGCGCAGCCGACCAGCACATCCTCCAGGCCCGACCAGTCCTTCAAGAGGGGCTTGAGGGCCTCGATCACCACTGCGCCCAGGTGCTCGGGGCGGGTGGCCGCGTAGGCTCCCTTGACGCCCCGGCCGACGGGGGTGCGCTTGGCTTCGACGATGACTGCGGATCGCATGGGTCCTCCAATGGGAAGCGAGTGTGGATCACGGATTCCAGGGAGCCTAGCACCCGCTTGGACGGGCGTAAGCACTTACCGTAGGTCAACGGGAATCGTTCCTGGGCCGCGTCTTTCCAGGCAAGATGGAAGGACTCCCCGGATGGACCCATGACCGCCAGCTCCGCCCACGCCCTGGAACCCCTGCTCGCCGAATGCCGCAAGGTGATCGTGGGCCAGCCGCTGCTGCTCAACCGCCTGCTGGTGGCCCTGCTCTGCCGGGGCCACGTGCTGCTGGAGGGCCTGCCGGGCCTGGCGAAGACGCGCACCATCAAGACCCTGGCCTCCGCCAGCCACACCAGTTTCCGCCGCATCCAGTTCACGCCGGATCTGCTGCCCAGCGACGTGGTGGGCACCCTCATCTTCGATCCCCGGCAGCTCACCTTCACGCCCAAGCGCGGGCCCATATTTGCGAACCTGGTGCTGGCGGACGAGATCAACCGGGCGCCCTCCAAGGTGCAGGCCGCGCTGCTGGAGGCCATGGAGGAGCGCCAGGTCACCCTGGGCGAGGAAAGTTTCCCCCTGCCGGATCCCTTCCTGGTGATGGCCACCCAGAACCCCCTGGAGCAGGAGGGCACCTTCCCCCTGCCCGAGGCGCAGATGGACCGCTTCCTCTTCAAGCTCCGCGTGGACTACCCCAGGCAGGAGGATGAGATCGAGGTGCTGCGCCGGGCCCACCTGAACGGCGACGAAGTGCGCCCGGTGGTGGATGCCGCCAGCCTGCTGGCCGCAGGCCGCGAAGCCCAGCAGGTGCGCCTGGACGACGCCATCCGCACCTACATCGTGCGGCTGGTGCAGGCCACCCGGCCGGGCCACGGCAAGGCCTGGAAAGGCAAGGAACTGCTCCGCTGCGGCGCCAGTCCCCGGGCCTCCCTCTCGCTTCAGGCCTCCACCCGCGCCCTGGCCTACTTGCAGGGCCGCGACCACGTGCTGCCCCAGGACGTGGTGGACCTCGCTCCCGATGTGCTGCGCCACCGCCTGCTGCTCACCTTCGAAAGCGAAGCCGACGGCGCCACCACGGATCAAGTGATCACCCAACTGCTCCAGGCCGTGCCCCGGCCCTGAACGGAGCCCATAGCCCCACCCTCACCCCTTCCCAGGAGGCCCCATGGCCGCGCCCCGTCCCCGGATCACCGGCATCACCCTGAACCTGCTCATGCCCGATGGCACCACGCGGGTCCACACCATTGATCCGAAGGTGTGCGACGCCCTCGTGTGGAGCGACCGGGCCGTGGAGGTCTTCGGCAAGTTCTACGACAAGGGCGGGCCTGCCCACGGCAAGCACATGGACCGGGAGGATTTCCTTCGCCACTTCCCCCACGGCGAACCCATCATCGGCGACCAGCCGCACCTGCCCATGACTCCCACCGTGATTGATCAGCTTTGGAACCTGCCCAAGGCCGACGGGACCGTGCCAGCCTTCCTGGTCAAGAACGTCATCAATTCATCGAATGGGTAGAAGCCACGCCACTTCTCATTCTGAAAGGCCCCTCGACTTGAAGTTTGGTCACAAGTCTGGAGATTTTTTCCCCTCACCACCCCCTGGAGGCTTCATGAGCCAATCCCTCACCACCGCCATGGCCGCTGTCGCGGCCCTTGCCCCCCAAGCTGGAGTGGCGGCCCAACCCGAAATTCAGCGGGTGTCAATCTCGTCCCTGACGGTCTATCTGTCCCTTCCAGATGGAACTGTGACCACCCAAGTATTGAATCCAGCCCGCATCGACGGCCTCTATTGGAGCGAGCGCGCCGTGGGTGTCCTGGCTGCCTATCACAGCACCCCCACCGCAGGCATCGATGCCGCTTCCGTCAAGCGGGCATGGCATTCCGCGAGCTCCACCGGCTGTCTGCCGGCCTTCGTGATGACGGATGGCGCCAGCGTCATGGCCATTGATACACCTGCCTCTGCAAACCCTGCCAACCGAGGCCAGCGGGCCCGCCTGACCGGCATCCTGCTCACCATGACCTACCCCGATGGAAAGCAGGTGCTGCACACCATTGACCCCAAGAACGATGCCCTCTGCTGGAGCGACGCGTCCGTGGGGGTGTTGGGATCTTTCTACGCCCCTGGGGGCCCCGCTGAAGGCAAGAAGATGAGCCGCGAGGATCTCCTCGAATGCTTCCCGACTGCTGGAGTATTGATTGGGGATCAACGGGAAATCGTCATGACTCCAGACTGGATCAACACCATTTGGAATCACCCCAAGAACACAGGGACCACACCAGCCTTTCTGACGAAAAGCCCCCTTAATTCCACGAACGGCTAGAACGATCGCCACCTTGGATTCAAGGCCCTGCCTCGCGCCCTCGCTTGGGTGGCGGCGGCAGGGTTCCCATTTGCCTCTTGGAACTGAGCCAGGGCCATCCAAAATTCCGGATCCACAGGCCGAAGCCGAACCAGGGATCGAGCGAGAGCTTCCCCAGTTTCGCGAAGAATAGATGACGGGCGTGGGTAACCAGTGCGCAACAGGAGCGCAAGGTAACGAAGTCGTATCGAGCCGTGTACTACTGGGTCTTCGTTACTATTGTCTTCCGGGACGGGCAGTTGATCGGCCTCATGTAAGAACCCGCGAGAATCACGATTCTGTGCCAGAGCGTGGGCCGCGGCTGAGACGAGAGCATCAGTAAAAAAGGGAGCGACAGTGGACAATGGCACCTGGGCATTCCGGGCTCGCTGGAAAACCTTGCGTGCATGGTCCACTACGACTCCAGGATCCCGCCCCGCCTGCACCAGAGCCCGGGCCTCGACTGCACGGGCAATAAGGATCCCTCGATAAAAAGAAACGTGATGAGGCTGAGTCTTCAGTCCTGCCTCGTAGGCCCGCACCGCCACCTCCGCATCGGCTGTGGGATCGCCGCCGGAGGCCACTTCGGCCTTGGCGGCGGCCTGGGCCACATCCCCCAGGCTCGACTGGAAATAGGACTCCTCGGGATGGGCATCGGCCAGGGTTCGAAGTTCCTGAAGGTAGGCCCCTACGGCCTCGCGATCGTAGGTGCCCCGCAGGCGGGCACTGTCAATCCAGGCCTGCAGGGCGGAGCTGCGGATGTTCAGCAGGACGAGGTGCCCGGGCTCAAGGCGGAGGCCCCGATCCGCGGCGGCCATGGCTTCCTTCAGCCGCGGCGAGGGATCCTCGCCCCGGCTCAGGATCCGGAGGCCCTCCGTCCGAAGCACCGAGGCCTGGGCCGTGCAGGCCTCGACTTCGGCGGGATCCCGGCGCAAAGCCTCGTCCGCGTCCGCCTGGGCCTGGATCAGCCAGGCCGCCGGATCCATCTCGCGGAAGGTGAGGTGCCGGGCCATCTCCCCCCGCGCCCGGGCGCGCCAGGCCAGGGGCTGGGCGGCGGCGGGCTCCAGCCGGGCCCAGCGATCGGCCACGGCCACCTGGGCGAGCACGGGTCCTTGCGGATCCGCCCCGGACTGCCAGCCGAGAGCCACGGCCTCCTGCCAGCGGCGCATGTCGAGGCGCAGAAGCTCGATGTCACAGGGCGCCCGGAGTTCCGCCTCGGCCAGGGCCCGGCCCGCCGCCTCCAGGGCGGGCCTCGCGGCCTGTTCCCCTTGGGCCGACCGCGCCTGGGCCAGCCAGCCCTCCGCCTCCAGCCGCAGCGCCTCGTAGAACCACGGGGCCTGGGCCTGGGCCTCCCGCGCCAGCCGGACAGCCTCCTGCGGCTGTCCCTCCATCAGCATGAGCAGCCCCGCACGGAAGCCCGGAGGCTCCAGGCTGGCATCGGCGCCGTGGCGCAGCCAATCGGCGGCGGGAATCCGCAGCGTTCGCTTCAGCTCGTCCAGCCGCCGCTGCCTCAGATCGGGATCCGGCAGGGCGTAGGCCTTGCCCAGCTCGACCTGGTAGATGGCCGCCAGGGCCCGGCCCAGCGCGTGGGCCGCCTCCGGCGCCCGGAAGCCCATGGACCAGGCCCGTTCCAGTTGCACGCGCGCCCCGGTTGGATCGTCCAGGGCCAGGCGGGCCCGCCCCAGGGCATAGGCGCCCGGCGCCTCCGCCAGCGGCCCGGCGGCCTGGACTTCCTGGGAGAGGGCAGCGACCCGGGCGCGGAGATCGGCCTGGTCGCGGGTGAGGTCCCGCGCCGGCTGGATCCGCAGGTAGCGCGCCAGGGCCTCGATGCGCTCCGCCGCCTGGGCGAAGCGCTGGGCATGGGCCGCCTGGGCCCGGGCCCGCAACCGTTCCCGCACGGCGAGGCCGCCGAAGACCGCGATGCTGAGGCATACCACGGTCGAGGCCGTCACCAGGGCCTTCCGCTTCTGGGCCCAGTGGACGACGCGCTCGACCGCCGTGGCGGCACGGGCCTGGATGGGCTCGCCATCCAGGATGCGCTGGAGGTCCTCCCCCAGGGCCCGGGCCGTGGCGTAGCGGCGGCACGGATCCTTCTGGAGGCAGGTGAGCACGGCGGTATCGAGGTCCGCCGGGATCGTGGGCACCCTGCGGCGCAGGGGCACCGGATCGTCCTTCACGATCCGCGCCATGCAATCGAGGCCCACGCCTCCGAAGGGCGGCCCCCCGGCCAGCAGCGCATACAGGGTGGCCCCCAGGGAGTAGACATCCGAGCGGCGGTCCAGCAGGGCGGTGTTCCCCCGGGCCTGCTCGGGGGACATGTAGCTCACGGTGCCCATCACCCGTCCGGTCTCCGTGAGCCCCGCGCCCTCGGCCCCCCGGGCCAGCCCGAAATCGAGCACGCAGGCCCGGGTGGACCCATCCTCCGTACGATCCACCATGAGGTTGGCCGGCTTCAGATCGCGGTGGACGAGGCCCACCCGGTGGGCCGCGTGGACGCCTTCGCAGACTTCGACCATGTGGCGCAGCAGCGCCTCCAGCGGCAGGGTGGCCGCGGCCTTCTGAAGGGTCTCGCCCCGGAGGAACTGCATGGCGATGTAGGGCTGCCCGCGCCATTCGCCCACCTCGTACACCCGGCACACGTTCGGATGGTCCACCCGGGCCTGGAGCTGGGCCTCCTGGATGAACCGCTGGATGAGATCGGGATCGTCGCGCCGCAGGAGCTTCAGGGCCACCACCCGGCGGAGCTGCGGGTCCGTGGCCCGGAAGATGCGCCCCATGCCCCCTTCCCCGAGCAGTTCGAGGGATTCGAAGCGGCCCCAGTGGTCGAGGGTCCGCGCCCGGAAGACCCCGCCCTGCCGGAATCCGGCGGATGGAAAAACCGCCTCCGGACCCGGCGGGGGCGAAGAGGTCCGGGGCCCGGCCTCCGTCGGCACCCCATCGCCGGCGCCGGGTCCGGCCTCTTCGCGGGAACTGGGCGTCTTCGAGGTGATATCCACGGACCAGTGGCTGGCCTCCGCGGCCTCCATGTCGGCCAGATCCTCCGCGAGTCTCCGGCGGTCGCCCGCGTCCAGGCGCCCGGAGGCGATCAGGGCGTCCAGGCTGCCCTCCAGGGCATCCGCGGGTTCGATGCGCCCACGGGCCACGGCCAGGGCCAGCACCCGCTCGTCAGCAGTCGCCATGGCGGCCCGTTCGCACGATCTCACTCCTGGATGGGCATCCATGGTGACCCCATCCGCGCCGGGCGTGAAGGGCAGGACCCCGCCCGCGGGTTGACCGGCCCCAACCCCGGGGTCAGACTGGCCCCTGGCCCTGGCGCCGGAAAGGAGGTTCGATGGGACGACAATCCGACCTCTCCGAACCTCCGTCGAGCCGCGCCGCCCGCTGAGGCGGCTTCCCGCCGCTCTTTCCGCTCCCCCGAATCCGCACCCTGAACGGGATGGCGGCGCCTCTTCCCGCGTCGCATCCGCTCCTCCGGACCGGCCATGATCCATCGCTTGCTCGACACCGTATGGGGCCAGGCGACCAACCTGCTCACCGCGCCCATCCGCCATCGCCGGTGGATTGACCTGCTCGTGCTCGCCGCGCTCGTGGGCACCCTCGCGGCCCTTTGGCTCGTGGGCCACCAGTGGACCTCGGTGCAACGCCCCACGGTGGAGATCTCCCTCAGCGTCTGGGCCCTTCCGCAGTACCTGCTGCTGTCGCTGATCCGCGCCATCGCCGCCTATGTCATCTCGCTGGCCTTCACCCTGGTGGTGGCCTACTGGGCCGCCAAGGATCCCCGGGCCGAGCGCGTGCTGGTGCCCATCCTGGACATCCTCCAGAGCGTGCCCCTGCTGGCCTTTCTGCCGGGCGTGCTGCTGCTGATGCTCACCCTGTTCCCCCGCAGCAACATCGGGCTGGAGTTGTCGGCCATCCTCCTCCTCGTCACCTGCCAGGCCTGGAACATGGCCTTCAGCTTCTACCAGTCGCTGAAGACCCTGCCCAAGGATCTGGAAGAGACGGCGGGGCTCTACGGCTTCACCTGGCTCCAGAAGCTGCGCTGGCTGGAGATCCCCTTCGCCACGCCGGGCCTGGTGTGGAACTCCATGGTGAGCGTGGCCAACAGCTGGTTCTTCCTCATGTCCGCCGAAGCCTTCAAGGCCGGGGACAAGAACTTCCAGCTCCCGGGCGTGGGGTCCTACATGTACACGGCCGTGGAGCAGGGGAATGCCCGCGCCCAGGTCTACGCCATCCTCACCATGCTGGCCCTGGTGGTGCTGCTGGATCAGCTGGTCTGGCGGCCCGTGGTGGCCTGGTCCCAGCGGTTCCAGGTGGACGAGAACGCCGAGGTGGATCCCGGCGATAACTGGCTGTTGCGCTTCATGCGCCGTTCCCGCCTCCTCCGGTGGCTGGAGGTCAAGCGCAACCAGCGGCTGCACCAGCGGCGCCCGCGGCCGGTCCTCCTCCGCCGGGCCGAGGAAGGGTTCAAGCGCCCGGGACGCCTCGGGCCCTGGTTCGCCACCTCGGCCATGGTGGGGATGCTCGCGCTCCTGGCCCTGGGCGGGCTTTCGGTGGTCCGGCTGCTGGCGGACGTGAGCCCCTCCCAGTGGCTGCACCTGCTGAAGGCCGGCGGAGCCTCGCTTTCCCGGGTGCTCCTGTCCACCTTCCTGGCCACCCTCTGGACGCTGCCCGTGGGCCTCTGGATCGGCATGTCGCCGAAGTGGTCGCGGCGCCTCCAGTCCGTGGTGCAGGTGGCCGCGGCCTTTCCGTCCTCCCTGATCTTCGCCAGCCTCATCCTGGTCTTCCAGGGCCTGGGGATCGGGCTGGGCGCCAGCTGCGTGCTGCTGATGGTCCTCTCCACCCAGTGGTACCTGCTGTTCAACATCATCGCGGGGGCCCAGACCATTCCCGCCGACCTGCGCGAGGCTTCCCGGGCCTACCGCTTGTCCCTGTGGCGGCGCTGCTGGACCCTGTATTTCCCGGCGGTGTTCCCCTTCCTGGTCACGGGCTGGGTCACGGCCACGGGCGGCGCCTGGAACGCGAGCATCATCACCGAGATCGTCACCGCCAAGCACCAGACGCTGCGCACCTTCGGGCTCGGAGCCGAGGTGGTCATGGCCACCGACCAGGGTTCCATGCCCCACCTGGCCGCCAGCGCCCTGCTCATGGCGGGCATCGTCGTCCTCTTCAACCGCCTCGTCTGGGGCCCCCTCTACCGGCTGGCGGAAACCCGCTATGCCCTGAACCGCTGAGGTGGATATGTCGCTCAACCACGGTGTTCCCGTCTGCGAACTGCGCGGCATCCAGATGCGCTTCTCCGGCCCCCGGGGCAAGGTGCAGCGCGTGCTGGAGGACATCCGCCTCGACGTGCGGCCCGAGGAGATCCTTTCGATCATCGGCCCCAACGGTTCCGGCAAGTCCACCCTGCTGCGGATCCTCTCCGGCCTGCTGGAGCCCTCCCAGGGCGAGGTCCGGTTCCACGGCGAGCGGCTGGAGGGCCTGAATCCCGGTGTGGCCATGGTGTTCCAGAGCTTTGCCATCTATCCCTGGATGACGGTCGAGGAGAACGTCCGGGTGGTGCTCCGGGCCCGGGAACTGCCGGAAAGCGAGGTGCGCGAACGGGCCCACCAGGCCATCCGCAAGGTCGGTCTGGAGGGCTTCGAGGAGGCCTTCCCCCGCGAGTTGTCCCGCGGCACCAAGCAGCGCGTGGGCGTGGCCCGGGCCCTGGCGGTGGATCCGGAGATCCTCGTCATGGACGAGCCCTTCAGCCAGGTGGACGCCCTCACCGCGGAAGCGCTCCGCGCGGAGATCCTGGACATCTGGGCCGACAAGGAACGCAACCCGTCCGCCATCGTGATGGTGAGCCAGTCCATCCGCGAGGCGCTGCTCATGGGCGACCGCGTGGCCGTGCTGTCCGGCAGTCCCGGCACCCTGCGCACCATCGTGGACGTGCCCCTGCCCCGCCCCCGGGACAGCCGCTCGCAGGAATTCATGAAGCTGGTGGACCACCTCCACGACATCATCACCAGCGCCGAACTGCCGGATGTCCTGGTCACAGCCCCCGTGCCCAGCGCCGCCTCCCAGGAGGACCAGGTAGAACCCCTGCCCATGGTGCAGAGCGCCGACATCCTGGGCCTCCTGGAGTTCCTGGAGACCCAGATCGGCGCCAGCGACCTGTTCCTGGTGGCCTCGCACACCCATGTGCCCTTCGAGAAAGTGATCACCACCGTGAAGGCGGCCGAGATGCTGGACCTGGTTGACACGCCCAAACGCGCCGTGCTGCTCACGCCCCTGGGGAAGCGGTTCGTGAATGCCAATATGGACGACCGCAAGGACCTCTGGCGCGCCCAGCTGCTCGAACTCCGGCTGTTCCGCGTCGTGCGGGACATGATGGATCTGGAGGATGGCGAGCTGCCCAAGGAGGCGCTCCTCCAGGAACTGGCCACCCGGCTTCCCATGGAGGATCCCGAGCAGACCTTCGAGACCATCGTCGCCTGGGGCCGCTTCGGCGAGCTCTTCGCCTACCGTGAGGAGCGCGGCGTCCTCACGCCTGAATAGTCCTTTTTGGGGCCGCTGGCGGCGTGAAGGCGCAGGTCGCCACGCCCGCCAGCACCAGGAGGGTGCCCAGGCCCTGCACGGGACGCACGGTCTCGGACAGCAGGAGCCATCCGAGGATCACCGTGGCCACCGGCTGGACCATCAGGCCCATGACGCCCAGGTTGGTGGGAAGGTGGCCCATGCCCCAGGTGATGAGCCACCAGGCCAGGACCTGGATCACCAGGCCCAGGCCGAGCAGCGCCCACCAGGATCGCGCCGGGTAGCCGCTGAAGGCCTCGCCCTGGACCCAGCCCAGGGCGCCGAAGAGCGCCGTGCAGCAGAGGACCACCCAGAACAGCGCTTCGGGGGCGCTGAGATCCTGCCGGGCCCGGCCCAGGGCCAGGGTGAATGCGCCGTAGGCCAGGGAGGCCAGGGCCCCCAGCAGCTCCCCCAGTCCGGTCCCCCAGCGGGCGCCCTTGGCCAGGCCCAGCACCAGGGCTCCGGCCAGGGCCAGGAGCACCCCGGCCCAGAACCGGCGGCGCAGCCGGGCCCCCAGCCAGAGGACGGATACCACCGCCACCCAGATGGGCGCCAGGGAGACCAGCAGGGTGGCGTTGGCGGCGCTGGTGTGATGGAGGGCCGTATGCCACATCCAGAGGTCGAGCACGAAGCAGAACCCCGCCGCGAGCGCCCAGAGGCGGGCCCGGCCCGTGGCGGGGCGGCCCGTCCCCCGGGCCATCCAGGCCACGAAGGGCAGCGCGAAGGCCATGCGGTAGAAGCCCACGGCCAGGGGCCCCGCCGGCGAGGCCCAGCGCACCAGCATGGCGGCGAACCCCAGCAGGGAGGCCCCCAGGAGCAGGGCGGCGAGCCCCCGCGCGTCCGGCCCATCCGGTCGTTCGGATCCATCCATGGATTCAGCCTTCCCCGGTCGTGTTCAGTCCGCAAGGGTCCCGGTGACCTTGGCCGCCAGGGCCGAGGCCTCCACCGGTTTCAGCAGGAATCCCGAGATGCCCATCTGCTTCATGCGCATCAGGCTGGCCTCGTCGCGGTGGGCCGAGACGATGAGGATCGGCAGGTCCCGCAGGGCCGCATCCTCCCGGCAGGCCCGCACCAGGCTCTCCCCGGGGCAGTCCGGCATGAGGAAATCCGCCAGGAGGAGATCCACCGGGGTCTCCCGGAGCACCTTCAGCACCTCGAACAGGGAGGTCGGCTCCACCTCCACCACCTCGTGGCCCTGGGCGCGCAGGGCCCCGGCCGCGAAGGCCCGGGCCAGCCGGCTGTCATCCACGATGGCGATGCGGGGCATGGGCGCCTCCTGATCCCTCATCGTCCACCAGAACCCGGAGATCAACAATGGGGAGGCCTGGAATCGGCAGCCTCAATTGGCCCAGCGCGATACCTGCTCCCACACATCCTCGTCCCGGCATGGGCCGTTGAGCAGGATGGCGAACACGCGCACCTGGCCATCCAGGGTCTGCAGGTAGCCGCAGAGGCTGGTGACGCGGTCCAGGTGGCCGGTCTTCACCCGCACCCGCCGGGTGAGGTTGGCGTCCTTCATTTTCTGCCGCCAGGGTTCGCCCCCGATGATCTTCAGGGACGAAACGAACTCGGGTCCCACTTCGAAGTCGTGGTACGCCCCCCGCAGGATGACCGCCAGGGTGCGGGCCGATAGGCGGTTGTCCTTGCTGAGGCCCGAGCCGTCCGTGATCCGGACCTGATCCGGTCCCAGGTTGAACGCCGTGCGGTAGAAGGCCTGCACGCGCTGGGTTCCGCGGGGCCAGGAACCCGCTCCGAACTTGCGGACCAGCATCTCGATCATGAAATTGTTGGACCACTTGTTGATGTCCATCACCATGGTCCGCAGGGGCGGAGAGGTCCAGGTGGCCAGCTTGCGCGGGGCGTCCTTCCCGTTGGGCCCCCCCTCGATGGCGATGCCGGCTTCCTGAAGGATCTTCTGGATGGTTTCGCGGGATTGCCGCTCGGGATCCGCCACCGGCCGGCCGTCCTCGCCCCGGTTGAAGTTCACGGAAAGCGGCAGCACGGCGGGAAGCGTGTCGGCCGTGGTGTTCTCCCAGCCCGGGGGCGCCCGCTGGCCGTCGAAGGCGCCCTGGTCCAGGCGGATGGTCCCGGTGACCCGCTGCACGCCCTGACTCTTGAGCACCTGGGCCAGCATCCAGATGCGCTCGCTGGTGAGCAGGGGATCGCCATCCCCCTTGAAGGTGAGATCCCCCAGCACCACCCCATCCCGGAGGGCGCCCCAGACTTCGGTATCAATGGTGAAGTCGGGCTTCAGCGTCTTGAGCAGGGCGTAGGTGGTGAGGGCCTTGGTGGTGCTGGCCGGCACCAGGGCGAGATCATCCTGGTACCGTTCGAGGACCTTCCCGGTACCCGCGTCCCAGATGCCCGCGGACACGGTGACGCCGCGCGACTCCAGGCGCCGGGCCCACTCGCGGACATCCTGGGCGGACAGGGTCAGGGCCGAGATTCCGGCCAGGGCCAGGACTTTCCAGGGCACCCTCACTCCTTCGACACGGCGGGTCTGGCGGCGGTTCCCCCCTTGGGAAGGCCTCCGGCCTTGGCGGCCCCATCCGTGATCCCAAGCAGGTTCTGGTCCGCCGAGAAGAGCCAGTCCCGGACCAGCGTCTTGTTCTGGTAGATGTGGATGCTGTCCTTGATGCTGCGGCTGCGCACACCGACGATGGGGAGCCCCTCGGTGTTCCCCGAGGCCCCGGGCTGGACCTGGGTGATGAAGTCCCAGTCACCGCCGGGCGTCATGGGATCCTTGTACTTCTGGCGGAGGATGCGCGGGCGCACCTTCATCACTTCGTCGAGATCCTTGGGATACCGCCCGGACTTGGCGGCGTAGAGCTTGAGCGCATTGGCGATGGCCTCACCCCGGAAGATCAGCTCGGATTCGTTCTCGCGCTGCACCTCCGCGCTCACGAGGGGGGCCGCCTTCATCAGCATCAGGCCCATGACCACCGCCATCGCCAGGGCGAGGGCCATGGTGAAACCGCGCTGGGTCCGGGTGAGGTGCATCGAGCCTCCAGGGGCCAGATTACTACCCCCGCCGCCCCTTGCGTGTCATGAGCCCGCGAAAGGCTTCCACCACCTTGGGGTCGAACTGGGCGCCCGCTTCGTTCTCCAATTCCTCCAGCACCTGGCGGTGGCCCTTGGGCCGCCGGTAGCCCTTGCCGCTGGTCATCACTTCGTAGGCCTCGATCAGGCCGATGATGCGGCTTCCGATGGGGATGGCCGTCTCCCGCAGTCCCTCGGGATAGCCATGGCCATCCCAGCGCTCATGGTGGTGGCGGATCATCTTCAAGACGTCGAAGGGGAAGCGCAGATCCTTCAGGAAGACCGCGGCCATTTCGGGATGGCTGCGGATCTTCTTCATCTCCTCTCCGTTCAGTTCGGCCTTGTTCAACATCTGGGGATCCAGCATCAGCAGCCCCACGTCATGGAGGATCGCCGCGATGCTCACCGCCTCGACCTCCTCGGTGGGAAGCTCGAGCCTGAGCGCCAGGTCGCGCGCCAGCCGGGCGGTGGCGAGGCTGTGGGGACGGAGGCTCGGGATCCGGCTTTCGCTGGACTGGAGGATCCGGTGGCTCACAGACAGGAAGGCGTGGTGGTACCGCTCGTGGAGCCGGGCCTCCTGCATGTAGAGCCCCAGGATCCGCCCCATCTGCTGGATCGCGTCAATTTCGGCGATGGAGAAGGAGTGGTCCTCCTGCCGGAAGACCAGCAGCAGATCATGTCCGCGAGCCGTCTCGTTGAGCAGCAGGGGCATGTAGGTGGCGAAGATCCCGTTCAGTTCGGGCGATTCTGCCATCCCCACGCGGGTGATGATCCGCAGATCCTGCTCCCGGACGGACGGGAGATGGAAGGTGGCATGAGCCAGCATCTGCTGCTGCAGGTCCGGTGAGAGCGACAGCATGCTGTAGGCCAGGATGGGCCGGATTTCCTCTGGATCCTCGATCCAGAGCGCCACGGCCGAGGCCGAAAGGACCTGGCTGAGCAGTCCCGCGATCTCCCAGAAAAAAGCCCGCTGTTCGGGCGGAATCATCCCGCGCTTGCGCTCGGGATTCGCCGGCGCCGGCGCCACCCATCCGCTGAGGGTGCGGTCCGCCTCCCAGGGCAGCGCCGTGTAGCCATCCTGCCCGCCCGGAAAACCGTACATGCGCTCCTGGGGCGACGGCCTCCCGGAAGGGAAGCGGGCATCCGGCGCGTGCATGGGGGGAGTGGTCACCGGCGCCGGCGGCAGCAGACGCTCGGGCACGGGAGCCACTTCATCAATGATCGCGGAGGCGGTGGGCAGGCCTTCCGGGACGGTTCCCGGACCCATGAAGGAAGCTGCCGGAGGCCGCGGCGGCGGCGCCTGGCCGGGCCGGGGGGAGGCACCGTAGAGACGGAATTCCCGGAGGGCGTCCACCAGATCGCCACAGATGGCCAAGGTGGGCGGTTCGTCCCGCTCGACGCTGAAGGTGCCGCCCTTGATGCGGTCGCGCTGGATGAGCAGCCCCACCCAGTCCCCGGCGAGGTAGACCGGCGTGATGAGGTACCTTGGCCAGTCGCCGCCCTGCCCGAAGGCCGCCAGTTCGGGCGATTCGGAGGCATCGTTCACCACGTAGGCGCGTCGCTCCCGCTGGGTGTGGACCAGCAGGGGATGGCCTTCCGGGATGGAGACCGGAGGCCGCGTGCCCCGGGGCCATCCGTAGAAACTCACCACCTCGAAGGTCCCCTCGCCCGGCATGCGGAGGTAGAGAACGCCCTTGGTGCTGCCCACTTCTTCGAGGCAGCGGTAGAGCACCTGGGAACAACGATTGGCGAGGGCCTCGCCGAGAATCAGGGTGGACGGGGACATGGGCGTGAGGGTCCTGACCGGAGTGGTGGGAATCCCCATCATGGCAGAGCCGGAGGGGGACGATCCAGCGAATCCATCCTGCGACAGAACGGCTTTTTACCGGCTGGTCTTCAAATGAGGAGGGCGCTGAAGGCTGTCCACCAGGAGGTTCCGATCCGCCCAGCGGGTGAGGCCGGCAAGCTGGCTGCCATGGCCACATTCCGCCAGGGGCGCGCCCAGGATCCTCAGTCGCGGCACCACCGCCAGCCAGTCCACGGGCAGGGCCACGGATGCCAGGCCCTCGTCCCAGGCGGCGGCTCCCGTGGCAAGCATCCGGCCGTCGTAGTGTGAAATCAACGGAAAGGCCGGTGCCGCGGGGGTCACCGCCGCCAGCCTCCGCGTGACGGCGGGCAGGAGGGCCGCCATGTGGGGACCGTGGAGCGGGTGCTGGACCGGCAGCAGCCCCGCCTTCAGGGCCGAGGGCCGCAGGATCGCCACCAGGGACTCCAGTTCGTCCACGGGCCCGGAGACCGTGAACTGGGCCTGGCCGTTCCGGTTCGAAAGCGCCAGGGCGGGATGGGCGAGCAAAGCCTGCCGCACCTCCAGCTCTGTCACCCCAATGATGAAGGCCATGCCCATGGCCCGGCCCGCGAAGGCGGCCTCGCTCAGATCCTCCACCGCCGCCAGCAGATCCAGCGCGGCTTCGAGGGGCACCACGCCCGCCGCCACCAGCGCCGAGTAGAAGCCCATGCTGTGCCCCGCCGCCGCCGCCGGAAGGGGCATTCCCGCCTCGCGCCAGGCCCTGAACACGCCCACGGAATGGGCCAGCACCGCCGCGGGGGCGTGGCGCTGGAACCGGAGATCCTCCAGGGGGCCTTCCGCCATCAGGCGCCGCAGCGGTTGGCCCGTGTGGGTTTCAGCCGTCCGCACCGTGTCCACCCAGGCCCCGTGGGCCTCCCAGCCCGCGGACATGCCCACGGCCTCCGTGCCCTGGCCGGGGAAGAGGAGGACGGAGGCGGTCGCCATGATCATGACAAACAGCATAAGTCGGGTACTGTGTCCCGATGACCCTCGACTCCAGCTGGCAGCAGGTGGCCTGGCACGAGCGCCGCTCCTACTGGGAGCTGGCGGAGGAGGCGCGCCGCGGCCTGCGGGAGGCCCTGGAACAGGAAGCCGCCGGCCTGGCGAGGCAGGCGGACCGGGCCCTGGAGGACTACGCCAATTTCCCGGGCACCCTGGATGGCCAGCTCGTGAACGGCGACATGCTGGCCACCCTGCTGCCCAGCCTGCGCCGGAATCCCACGCAGGGCTACGAGGCGCTGGAAGATCCCGCTGGCCGCGCCTCCGTGCACCTGAACGCCCTGGGCAAGCGTCTTCGCGACCGGGCCCTGGCCCAGGCCCGGGGCGAGCCGGTGATCATCTTCATGGGCGGCCAGGCCACGGGCAAGACCACGGGCGCCCTGGCCCTCGGACCGGCCTTCGGCGCCGTGTTCGACGCCCCCCACACGGATCCCGAAGGCGTGGCCTTCCTCCTGGGCCGCATCCGCCGGGCGGGCTGCGGCGAAGTCCACCTGGCCTACACGGACCGGGATCCCGAGGGTTCCCTGAAGGCCATGCTGGCCCGCTCCGAACGCGAAGGGCGCTACGTGCCCCTGGACCGCATGGCCCGGGCCCACGCCTGGGCCCCCTTCACCTTCCTGGGCCTGGCTCCCCGGGTGGGCCGTTCGTTGCAGCTCTACCACGTGCGGGTGGACGAGGAGGGCTCCGGCCGCATGACCGAGGGCCAGGACGCCCTCGCCAGTGTGAGGACGCGGCCCAAACCCGTGGAATCCGTGGTTGCCTACCAGCTCCAGACCGCTTACCTTTCTCTACTAAGGAACCCCACCCATGATCCCGAAGCCTGGTACCCGCGAGACGTCCTCGCAGGACTCAACCGAACCCTTGAGCCCTGGCGCCGAAGCGAAGCCGATCATCTCCTTCGCCGTTTTTTCAAAGCTATGGCGGAGCGAGGTGCCGAAGGTGATCCAGGCCCACGAGGAACATCGGCTGGAGGTTCGGAAGAACCTGGGCCTCGCGTAGGCGGCTGAATTCGCTGCGCGAATTCAGTTAGGAAAAACTGCTGTTGAATTCGCGCAGCGAATTCCCTACTGAATCTGCGCAGCAGATTCAGCCTTCCCTGTACCCCAGCACCACCAGCAGGCAAGGCCCCCCCGCGATGACGGACATGCCGAGGGCTTCCGCCACGCGGATGGCCTCGTCGCTTTCGGCGCCGGGCTGCATCCAGATGTGCGCCACCCCCGCGGCGGCGGCCTCCCGCACCACCTGCTCCGTGACGACGGGCGGCGTGATGACCGAGATGGCCTTCACCTTCACCGGCAGCGCCGCCAGCGAGGGATAGGCCTTCAGCCCCTCCACCTCCGCCGCCCTGGCGTTGATGGGGTAGACCTCCTTGCCGTGCTGCTGGTAGCAGCGCAGCACCTTGTTGCCGTACTTCGAACGGTCCACGCTGGCGCCCACCACAGCGAAGGGGCCCGAGGACAGGAAGGACTGGATGAGATCGGCGATGGGCGTGGACATGGGGGCCTCCGAGGGACCAAGTCTGCCACATGTGGCGAGATCGACCGCCGAGGTGGAGTTCAACCAAAACGCCAGGCTTCCCCTAATCGTTCAGGAGCGAACCACCGGAGTGTGGGTGGCTGGCCCATCGCGTGAGGTAGAGATCCAGGCGATCCAACAGAACGCCATAGACTTGCCCTCGGCGCTCGGAACCCGTCAGTCCCTCCAGGACACCCAGGCTTTCGTAAAGGAAGAGACATTTATCGAATAGCGATTTTGATTTTTTGGTTTCGCGCTCCCACATGGCGCCATTGATTGTCACGGGATTTTCTCTCAGGGCTTTATCCTCGAGCCAAAGCCCGAAGGAAATCGGTCCCAGCCGCTCCGGAATGGGTTCTCCGTGAAAGGCCAGCCTTTCATGAAGGGATTTTCGAATCCGGATGCGATGCTGGGCCATGAAATCACGCTCGGAGTCCAGGCCGGGTGTGGCGCTCAGGGCTGCGACAAACCCCTTTGGTGACTTGACAGATAGAAGGCCCTCGGCCCCCCGGAAGTCCCCCTCGTCCCGGGTCACAATGATTGAAATGCCGTGCCTGATAGCGGCAGCAGCTTGAATCGCATCTTCCAGATCTTTCATTCCCATTCCCAGGGCAGATCGCACGACGGCGCCGTCCACGGGAGCCACGTGAATGTTGGTGAGCAGCGTCCCCAAACGTCGGTGTGCCTCTTCTCTCGGCTTCACCTCTCGCTGAAGGAAATAGGCGAGTGTCGAGAAACCATCACCCGAAACATAGAGGTCAACATTTTTAGCCTGGGCGATGGCGAAAACCTGAGCAGCATCCTCATCCCATGGCTCGCGGCCAATCAGGAAGTCCAGAAGCACATTGATATCGAGAAGGGCCTTCATGATTTACGGCCGAGGCGGTGTTCATGGAAAGCCGCCCGGCGCTCGGCCTTGGATGATTCCACGCCTTTGATGGACCCGCGGAGGGCCGCAAAATCGGGATCGAGGCTTCCCGTATCGGCCGCGCTGATTCCGCGCAACCCATCGATGAGGCCCTCCATCAATTCCGAAAAATTCTGACCGCGACGGGCCGCAAATGCCTGGGCAAAAGCCAGGCGATCCGTCGTGATGGAAACATGTGCTCGTTGCTTGTGGAGGTGTATGGATTTTGGGGCTGGCATGATTTAGTCCTCTGCCCACGAATGTATTCCATTCATGGGCAACGTCAAGTCCCCTTTTGACTCAGATGTCATTCCGGCGCGAAGCGCCCCTCCCCGCGCCAGCCATGGCGCGGGCGCCCGCTACCCCAGGGACTGAATGGCCCTCACCTTCATCTCCCCCCGCAGGGTCTCGACGGCTTCGCAGGCGGCCAGGGCGGCGCTGAGGTTGGTGAGGCAGGGGATCTTCAGGCGCAGGGCCTCCTTGCGGATGGCGCTTTCGTCGAAGAAGGCGTCGCGGCCCAGGGGCGTGTTGATGACCCACTGCACCTCGCCGTTCTTCAGCAGGTCCACGGCGTTGGGCCGGCCCTCGTTCACCTTGAAGATGCGGCGCACTTTGAGGACCACGGATTCCAGCGCCCGGGCCGTGCCTTCGGTGGCGCAAAGGCCGAAGCCCAGCGCCACGAGCTTCTGGGCCAGCTCCGGCAGCCGCACTTTGTCAGCGTCATTGACCGTGAGGAACACCGTGCCGGACAGCGGCAGGGGAATGCCCGCGGCCAGCAGCGCCTTGGCGTAGGCTTCGCCGAAGGTCTCGCCGATGCCCATGACCTCGCCCGTGCTCTTCATCTCGGGGCCCAGGATCGGATCCACGCCGGGGAACTTCGCGAAGGGGAAGACCACACCCTTCACCGATACCGCGCGGGGCACGCCGTCCGTGATGCCCTGCTGCTTCAGGCTCTGGCCCAGGCCGATGCGGGCGGCCACGCCCGCCCAGTCCACCCCGGTGGCCTTGCTCACGAAGGGCACCGTGCGGCTGGCCCGGGGATTGGCCTCCAGGCAGTAGGCGATGCCATCCTTCACGGCGAACTGCAGGTTCATGAGACCGCGCACGCCCAGGTCCAGGGCCAGTTTCCGGGCATGGCCCCGCACGGTCTCCAGGATCTCCCCGGGCACGCCCAGGGCCGGAATCACGGCGTAGCTATCGCCACTGTGGATGCCCGCCTCCTCGATGTGGGCCAGCAGGCCCGCGATGACCACCTGCTCGCCATCGCAGACCACATCAATATCCAGTTCCTGCGCGCCGTCCAGGAAGCGGTCCAGCAGCACGGGCTGGTCCTCGCTCACGGCCACGGCCTCGCGCATGTACTTCTCCAGGCCCGCATCGTCGAAGACCACGGCCATGGCCCGGCCACCCAGCACGAAGCTGGGACGCACCATCACGGGATAGGCGACGCGCCGCGCCACCTCCCGGGCCTGCTCGAAGCTGGTGGCCATGCCCCAGGCCGGCGCGGGGATATCCAGGCGCTGGAGGGCCTGGCCGAAGCGCTCGCGGTCCTCGGCGTCGAGGATGGCGTTCAGGGGCGTGCCCAGCAGCTTCACGCCGGCGGCGTCCAGGGGCGAGGCCAGCTTAAGCGGGGTCTGGCCCCCGAACTGGGCGAAGACGCCCAGGAGCTGGCCGCCCGCGGACTCCCGGTCCACCACGGCCTTCACGTGTTCGTAGGTCAGCGGCTCGAAGTAGAGGCGGTCGCTGGTGTCGAAGTCGGTGCTGACGGTCTCGGGGTTGCAGTTGATGAGGATGGCCTCCACGCCGCTGGCGCGGATGGCCTCCACCGCCTGCACGCAGCAGCAGTCGAACTCCACGCCCTGGCCGATGCGGTTGGGACCGCTGCCCAGCACGATGGCCTTGGGGCGGTCCGTGGGCTCGGCTTCGCTGCATGACTCCCACGTGCCGTAGAGGTAGGGCGTTTCCGCCTTGAACTCGCCGGCGCAGGTATCTACCCGCTTGTAGGCGGGACGCAGGCCCAGCGCTTCCCGGCGCGCCGCGACCTCGGCTTCCGTGCCCGAGCAGAACACGGCGATCTGGGCATCGGCGAAACCGGCGCGCTTGGCCTTCTCCAGCAGTTCCTCCGGCAGGCGGTCCACGGGGAAGCTGCGCAGGCGGCCCTCCAGCACAACGATCTCCTCGATCTCGCGCAGGAACCAGGGCGTGATCTTCGTGAGGCGGTGCAGCTCCTCCACGCTGTGCCCGGCCTTCAGGCCGTGGTACACCCAGAAGAGGCGCTGGGGCCCGGGGATGAGCAGATGCTCCTTGAGGCGGCCCAGGTCCAGCTTGCCTTCCAGGGAACCGGAGAGGCCGTGGTGGCCCTCTTCGAGCGAGCGCACGGCCTTCTGCAGGGCCTCCTGGAAACTGCGGCCCATGGCCATGACTTCCCCCACGCTTTTCATCTGCGTGCCCAGCACCTGGTCGGCCTGGGGGAACTTCTCGAAGGTGAACCGCGGGATCTTCACCACCACGTAGTCCAGCACGGGTTCGAAGGCGGCCTTGGTCATGCGGGTGATGGCGTTGGGCAGTTCCCAGAGGCGGTAGCCCAGGGCGAGCTTCGTGGCCACCCAGGCGATGGGGAAGCCCGTGGCCTTCGAGGCCAGCGCCGAGCTGCGGCTCACGCGCGGGTTCATCTCGATGACGATGATGCGGCTGGTCTCGGGCTCCAGCGCGAACTGGATGTTGGAGCCGCCGGTCTCCACGCCCACGGCGCGGATGACGGCGATGGCCGCATCGCGCATGGCCTGGTACTCGGGATCCGTGAGGGTGAGGACCGGTGCCACGGTGATGCTGTCGCCGGTGTGGATGCCCATGGGATCCAGGTTCTCAATGGAGCAGATGATCTCGACGTTGTCGTCGAGGTCGCGCACCACCTCCAGCTCGAACTCCTTCCAGCCCAGGATGCTTTCCTCGATGAGCACCTGCCTGGTGGGGCTCAGATCCAGGCCCCGGGCCACGATGGTTTCAAACTCCTCCACGTTGTAGGCGATGCCGCCGCCGCTGCCGCCCAGGGTGAAGCTGGGGCGGATGATGGCGGGAAAGCCCGTGAGCTTGAGGAGATCCCGGGCCTCGGCCGGGTTGTGGGCGAAGCCCCCGCGGCAGGTCTCCAGGCCCAGATCGTCCATGAGGGCCTTGAAGAGCTGGCGGTCCTCACCGCGCTTGATGGCCTCGGGCTGGGCGCCGATGAGCACGACGCCCGTGCGTTCGAGCAGGCCGCTTTCATGGGCCTCCATGGCGAGGTTGAGGGCCGTCTGGCCGCCCACGGTGGGCAGGATGGCGTCGGGCTTTTCCGCCTCGATGACCTTCTCCAGCACGGCCAGCGTCATGGGCTCGATGTAGGTGGCATCGGCCCGCCCCGGGTCCGTCATGATCGAGGCCGGGTTGGAGTTGAGCAGGATGGTGCGGATGCCCTCCTCCCGCAGGGCCTTCAGCGCCTGTGTCCCCGAGTAGTCGAACTCGCAGGCCTGTCCGATCTGGATGGGGCCCGAGCCCAGCACCAGCACGCTCTTCAGATCCGTACGCTTGGGCATCAGGAAACCTCGTGTAAAACCGCAGATGTCGCAGATGACGCAGATAAGTCATCGGCAGTTTTCATCTGCGCAATCTGCGTCATCTGCGGTTTCAATTCAGTCATTTGTGAAAAGTTTCCAGTAATTCGACGAACCGCTGGAACGCCGGGTGCGCGTCGTGGGGGCCGGGCGAGGCTTCGGGATGATGCTGCAAGGAGAAGATCGGGAGCCTGGTGTGTCTTAGTCCTTCGACGGTGCCATCGCTGAGATGCTTGTGGGTGACCTCGATCTCGTCCGGCAGGCTGGCCTCGTCCACGGCGAACCCGTGGTTCTGGGCCGTGATCTCGATGCGGCCGGTCAGCAGGTCGTGGACAGGCTGGTTGGCGCCGCGGTGGCCGAACTTGAGCTTGAAGGTCTGCCCCCCGAAGGCTTGGCCCAGCAGCTGGTGGCCCAGGCAGATGCCGAAGATGGGCAGCTCGCCGATGCACGCTTCGACTTCCGACCGCATGCCCGGCAGGGCGGCAGGATCGCCGGGGCCGTTGCTGAGGAAGAGACCATGGAAACGCGGGTCCGTCAGCTCGGTGGCCGGGGTGTCCCAGGGGAAGACCTCCAGATGCAGCCCCGCGCGCACCAGTTGATCCAGAATGCTCAGCTTGATGCCGCCGTCCAGCACCGCCACGCGGAAGGCGCCGCCGGGGTTCAGCTCGTAGCGGTCGCGGCAGCTCACCTCGGCGCAGAGCGCCTGGCCTATCATGTCCGGCAGGGCCTTCGCCTTTGCCACACCAGCCTCCAGGCTGCCGTCCGTCTCGGTCCAGATGAGCGAAGGCTGGGAGCCCTGATCCCGCAGGTGCTGGGTCAAGGCCCGGGTGTCCAGGTCGGTCATCACGGGGATGTGGTGGCGCTTGAGCCAGCCCGCCAGATCGCCTTCGCTGCGATGGTGGTCCGGCGCGAAGGTCAGCCGTCGGCAGAGCAGCCCCGTGGCCCAGGGCCGTGTGCCTTCGTTGAGATCGGCGTGGATGCCGTAGATGCCCTGCTCGGGGAAGGTCATGCAGACCATCTGCCCCGCGAAGCTGGGATCCGTAAGGATCTCCTGGTAGCCGGCCATGGCCGTGGTGAACACCGCTTCGCCGCTGCCGCCGAAACCCAACGGCGCCCGCCCCCGGAAGATGGTGCCGTCCTTCAGGATCAGGTGCGCGCGCATGGGCTTCCTTCGTGTCAGATCAGGCCGGAGTGTAGCGGCCTCGCAAACCGAGGATCAGCCTTTTTGTTCATGGGGAAACAAGCCATACTGCTCCTTTGTTCCCGACGTACGCAACGCTGTTCCCGCCACACTATCCCCACCATGTGGACCGGCGACGTCCCGACCGCCGGGTGACGCAGGAGGCGACTTGATGTCGCCTCCGCAGTCGGGCCCCCGGCGAGGAGGGAATCATCTGGCCGTGGGAACGGACGTTGAATCAGCCACACTGTTTGGGCTATGTGGACTGGCGATGACATCTACTTCATGAAGCTCGCCCTCCAGGAGGCCGAGAAGGCGGACTACCTGGACGAGGTGCCCGTGGGCGCGGTGGTGGTGTCCGAAGGCGCCCTGCTGGGCCGCGGCCACAACCATCCCGTGAAGCTGAACGATCCCACGGCCCACGCGGAGATCCAGGCCCTCCGCAGTGCCGGCGCCTGGGCGAAGAACTACCGGCTTACGGGCGCCACGCTCTACGTGACGCTGGAACCGTGCCTCATGTGCTTCGGCGCCCTCATCCACGCCCGGGTGGGCCGGGTGGTGTACGGCGCCTCGGATCCAAAGGTGGGCGTCAGCCGCTGGCTGGATACCCTGGACGGCGCGGCCCTGAACCACCGCTTCGCCTTCGAGGGAGGCCTGCTGGAAGAGGAATGCCGCGATCAGCTCCAGGCCTTCTTCCGTCGCCGCCGGAACTGATCCGGCGATTTTCCAGAGGCCTCCGGCGTCAGCGCCCCCCCGTCACCCGGGTTGCCCATCCCGTACCACCTCCCGAAGACTGGATTCTATCGGGCGGTTTGATAGAATGGGCGTTCCGGAGAGATGGCCGAGTGGTTGATGGCACCGCACTCGAAATGCGGAGACGGGGAAACCTGTTCGGGGGTTCGAATCCCTCTCTCTCCGCCAAAGTGAGGGCCCGTACTACTCTTCTTCACTTGGGCCGCAGGGCAATCAGCCGGGCTTTGGCTTCCCGTTTTCCCACTTCCCTCAAGGCGGCGATGGCCGCCAACTGAGCCTGACGAGGTTTGGATTTCCCGGCCTCCCAGTTGTAGATGGTCTGGGCGGAGACGTTCAGGAGGACTCCCATGTCGGCGGCGGTGAAACCCATCCTTTGCCGATGTTTGGCGAATCCCTTCGCGCTGAACCGGATGCGCGTGGGGGCCGCATCGGCCTCCTGCGTCCCGGTCTTCCTGGATGCCCGCTTCTCGACATGAGACAACTGTCTTTCGAGGGCAGCCAGGCGGCGCTTCAGTCCCGCGATTTCGGAGCGGTATTGCGCTGACGCCTTCTTGATCCCTTCTGTTTCGCTGCGCACTTCCTTGCGAGCCAGACGGAGGATTTCTTCTTTCATGATGGAAGCGATATTGGGCATGTCCATTCTCCATTCGGGTTGCCAGGTCTGGCTGTGAGTCGCTTTGGATCTTGGTTCCCAGGGCCTGCCCATTCCTCGTTGGGCCTGGGCCTGGCGGTGGTCCCATTCAAATTTAAACCCTGTGCATCCAGAGGAACAGGGGAATCACCAAAGTTGCGCAACATCATCGTGATCCCCGTCACCCCGGCCCCGGGGAGGCCCCACTACTCTGGGGGGGCCGCTCCGGTCTCAGGCCGGCCCGTCTTCCCCATGGAGGCTCTGTGAACGCCCTGCTCGAAACCCTCGAACCAAAAGCCATCTGGTCCTATTTCCTGGAACTGTCCAAGATCCCCCGCGGGTCCAAGCAGGAGGCCGCCGCCGCGGCCTGGGTGGCCGACCAGGCCAAGGCCCTGGGTTGCGAGGTGGAGCGCGACGAGATCGGCAACGTGATCATCCGGAAGAAAGCCACCCCCGGAAAGGAAGGCCGCCCGACGGTCTGCCTCCAGGCCCATGTGGACATGGTCTGCGAGCAGAACGAAGGCACCGGCCACGACTTCACCCGCGATCCCATCCAGGTCTGGAAGGATGGTGACCTGCTCCGCGCCAAGGGCACCACCCTGGGCGCCGACAACGGCATCGGCGTGGCCGCGGCCCTGGCGGTGCTCGCCAGCAAGGACATCGCCCACGGCCCCATCGAGGCCCTGATCACCATTGACGAGGAGACGGGTCTCACCGGGGCCAATGGCCTCCAGCCGGGCCGCCTGAAAGCCAAGTTCCTCCTCAACCTCGACAGCGAGGAGGAGGGCTTCCTGACCATCGGGTGCGCCGGGGGCGTGGATACCATCGTCACGCGGAAGCTCACCCGGACGCCCCCTCCCGCCGGAACCCGGGCCTACCGCCTGAAGGTGTCCGGTCTCAAGGGCGGGCACTCCGGCATTGATATCCCCGCGGGCCGGGGCAACGCCATCCGGCTCCTGGCCCAGGTGCTCGGCGCCATGAAACCCGGGTTTAGCCTCGCCCTCGCGTCCATCAAGGGTGGCAACAAGCGCAACGCCATCCCCCGCGAGGCCTCGGCGATGATCTTCCTGGATCCCGCGAAGGAGCCCGCCTTCCGCGAGGCCCTGGCCAGTCACGAGGCCCACTGGCGCGGGGCCCTCGGCGCCTTCGACCCCGGCCTCCACCTGGCCCTCGAGCCCGGCGAGGCCACGCAGGCCATGTCCGCCGCCGATGCCAACGCGCTCATCCAGTTGCTGATGGCCCTGCCCCACGGCGTCGAGGCCATGAGCCCCGACATCAAGGGCCTCGTCCAGACCTCCACGAACCTGGGCGTGATCGAGACCCGCGAGGATGCGGTCGAAGTGAACCTGCTCACCCGCAGTTCCATTGACGCCTCCAAGGTGGCGCTCTCCGAGCGCATCGCCGCCGCCTGCGCCCTGGCCGGGTTCGAATCCCACACCACCGGCGGCTACCCCGGATGGAAGCCCGTGCCCGATGCCTCGCTGGTCCGCATCGTCAACGACGTCAACCAGGCGGTCTTCGGCAAGCCCCTGGAGATCATGGCCATCCATGCCGGCCTCGAATGCGGCCTCATCGGCGAGAAGTATGCCGGCATGGAGATGGTGTCCTTCGGCCCCAGCATGTGGGACGTGCACACCCCCGACGAGCACGTGAGCGTGCCCTCCGTCGGCAACTTCTGGAAGCTGCTGGTAGCGGTCCTCGAAGCCGTGTAGCCCCGTCCATTCACGGCCCTTGGCCACCGGCCGGGGCCGTGATAACCTTGCTGCTTCCGCCTGTCAGCGGAGCCATGGGAGAGTTGTCCGAGTGGTTTAAGGAGCACGCCTGGAAAGTGTGTGTAGGTCAAAAGCTTACCGAGGGTTCGAATCCCTCACTCTCCGCCAGATGAAGCCGCCGCGAGGCGGCTTCTTCCATGAGGCGCGGAGAGTGGGGGATTCGAACTCACTGAATCGCTGGCAGGTAGGCGCCCCTTTTGACAGCCCGGGGGGCTGTCGAAAGGGATCAGCGCCGTGCCAGCGATTCGTGCGGCCGGAAGGGACGCCGCGCAGCGGTGGCCCTGGAGGGAATCCCTCACTCTCCGCCAGAAAAAGGCCCCCGCGAGGCGGCTTCTTTCATGAGGCGCGGAGAGTGGGGGATTCGAAGGGAAGGGACGCCGCGCAGCGGTGGCCCTGGAGGGAATCCCTCACTCTCCGCCAGATGAAGCCAGCAGCCATTAGGTTCGCGGGTTTTTTATCGCCTGCCATAGATGCCAACCGTTCGCTCGCGAGACCAGGAAGCTGACCCAGGCCGGGCTGACTTGGCCTTCAACGCTCATGCGCGAACGGAGCCAGGCAGCGATTCCAGAACTGGCTGGTCTGTTCAATGAGCAAAGGTGAGGCCCAGAAACGATCCATCGATCGCTTTACCACCCAGCCCCGGATCTGATAGACCCCGACCTGTTCAGTGGAAAGGACGAGATGAACGGGTTCGGCTCCACGTGCAAAACGGAGGAGGGTGGCCTTGAAGGCCCAATCCTCATGGCTTCTGAGCCCCCAAATCACACGGGGATTTTTCTCATGTCGAAGGAGCATGATCTCCAACCTGATCAGACCTCCGGTGAAGAGAAGGAGTTGTCCGGCGTCCCGGACACTCCCTTCAACATCCGCCAGGAATCCCTCAAAAGTATCGCTGGAAACCAGACGGTCGGCTGCCACCGCTACAGGCACCGGGATTTCCATGAGTCTTTCCGAATCCGGTTCCGGGGACTCAAATCCAACATGGGGAGGGCCATCCTTCAGTCGAACCATCGGTTCTCGGCTCATCTGGTCACCTCGGACCCAGGTAGAGGGGAGACAGCAGATCCTTCCCGATGAACAAGAGAATCTCGACAAGAATAAGCAGGATGATGATCCACTCCAGACGGTGGTTTTTTCGTGTGTCCAGGAGGCCGAGGAAGATAGCCCCCGCATCCTGGAGATAGGCCAGCTTCTCTTTGATCGCTCCGAGACGCTCTTCAAGGTCAAACTGGCCGTAGAGGGCGCTATCGAGATGGGCGAGGGATTCACTCTCCCAGGTCTCGGGTGGATCATCGAACAATGTCAGATTGTCCAGGACGGCGGCTCTCACCTCCATGGCGAAACCCACAATTCGCAGGACTTCCCGGTGGGGAAGCAATAATTTTCCTTCATGGCTTAGCGCCGCGACCACAGGCTGGAATCGGGCCATGGCTTGGCTGACCTCTGCCTCAAAGTGATCCAGCGCCACGCTCTGGGCCAAGGTGAGGCTCACGATGCACAGCTTCTCCAAAGTGAACCCACGGAGCTGCACCTCGCTGAATCCCACCGAGTCCTCTGAAGCGCCAACCCTTACTTTGAGAAAGTCCCGCGCCTGTTCTTCCAGACGGTTCAGTCCGGGCAGGGACTTGAGTTCCTCGTGGATCTGTCGGATCAACGGTTCGTGGCAATTCCAGAAAACGACACCCCCGAAGCGGGACATGAATACGAAGCTGCCCTTCTGGGGTTCGAGCACCAAGGGATTTGTGCCAAGAATGGGATGATGCGTATGGGATGAACAGAACGCCTTGAGGTCTATCTGTCCTTCAAAATAGTCAGCCTGGAGCGCGAAATCCTGCCCTTCCCCTTCGGGAAGCAATGGACGGAGACGGGACATCAGGTTCATCGAGCCTCGAAGTCAGCATTGTCTTGCCATCTTCACGCGTAATCTTAGGTCTGCTCCATCTGCAAACTTAAGTATGGCGCCATGGATAACTCGCCCTAGTGGTGATCTGATCACGACCGTACCGTATTGATTCCGATCGTCCGGGATCTGATCGGGAGCTGGTTCCAGGATGTCTCCGCTGACCTAGTGGGGATGACGACGCTGCCGACTGGGAGCGGGAATCGGCCTTTGCCTTGCAGATGGAAACCATCGCGTCGTTCAGCTTGCGTCGGTGTTCGCGGATGGTATCCGCGCCGGCATAGGTGGCCACATGGCCCACCATGATGCACTCGTTGGGCAGCATCTGGGGTCATCGAAGGTGATGGCAACCCCTGACATCACCCCCCTTCTCCGCTAACGGTGGATTTCCGTCAAATGGCATATTCACAGAAGGGCGGGCACGCCACTTCCCAAGAACCCGGCCCTTTCCGATAGGCTTGGGAATCCCACCAGGAGCCTCCATGTTCGGTCAGCGCGTGTCCATCTTCGTCCGGGAGCGGGTCGCGATGATGAAGTTGCGGGACACCTATGATCTGCTCGATCCGGAGAGCCAGGCGGTGCTCGGCCAGGCCAAGGACGAACCGGCTTCCTGGGCCAAGTGGCTCCGGCTGCTCGTCCGGAAGACCATGCTTCCCACCACCCTCAATGTCTACTCGGGGAGCAACCCCCAGCCCGTCCTGAGCATCAGGAAGCATCCCGGATTCCTGCGCACCAAGCTGGCGGTGTCCGACGGGCAGGGGCAGACCCTCGCCCACCTGCGGAGCAAGCTGTTCTCGCTGGGTGGGGCGCTCATGATCCTGGATCCATCCGGCCAGGAAATCGGACAGTTGAAGGGCGACTGGAAGGGCTGGGACTACTCGGCGACCCTCCACGGCCAGCCCATCGGAATCGTGACCAAGAAATGGGCGGGAGTCCTGAAGGAAGTCTTCACCAACGCCGATCAGTACCTGGTCAAATCCGAACGTCCCGAGCAGCTGCCGCTGCTGCTGGGCCTCGCGCTGGCCGTGGACCTCGTCTACAAGGAACGGCAGGGCTGATCCCATTGATGGCTTCGACGGGGCGCGGTCAGGCCGCGTAGGTCTTGTAGAAGTACCAGGCCGACAGGGTGAAGCCGATCACCACGACGCCGATCCGCACGGCCATGCGCCCCACGCGGTGGGCCATGTGGGATCCGAAGAGGCCACCCAGACCCGCCGCGATGGCCATGGGAAAGACCAGGGTCCATTGCGCGTGGCCGGGATGCCGCAGAAACTCCCAGGCCATGAAGGCGAAGATGGCGATGCCGTTGATGCAGAGGGCCAGCAGGTTCTTCAGGCCGTTCATCTGGTGGATGTCCGTGAGGCCCAGCAGGCTCAGGGCCGCCAGCATGAGGATGCCGATGCCCGCGCCGAAGTAGCCGCCATAGATGCCGACGATGAACTGGAAGGCCATGGCGGCGATCCACCAACCCGGAGTGCGTTCATGGCCGTGGATCCTCTTCAGCAGCCTGCTGACGGGATCGTTGGCCGCCAGCAGCACCGTGGCCACCAGGATCAGCCAGGGCACCAGCTGGTCGAAGACCCTCTGGGGCGTCACCAGCATGAGCCAGGCGCCCAGGGCGCCCCCGATGAGGGAGGGCGGCATCAGGCGGAGCGCGAAGGCCCTGATGCCGGCGAGATCCTCCCGGTGGCCCCAGAATCCGCCGATGGAACCCGGCCAGAGGGCCAGCGTGCTGGTGACGTTCGCCTGCTGGCCCGTGAGGCCGATGCCCAGCAGCGCGGGAAACGACACCAGCGTGCCGCCCCCCGCGATGGCATTGATGGCCCCGGCGAGGAAGGCCGCGGCCAGGACAGTGAGGGTGGACACCAGGTTCATGCCCCCCACTGTGACAGGCCGATCTCCGGGTATTGAAGCCGCTCTGAGCTGGAAACGGCGGGTCCGTCAGCGTCCCGCCAGGAAGTCCGAGGCTTCCTTGTGGCCGGGATAGAGCTGCAGCACCCGCTGGTAGGCCCGGGAGGCCTCGTCCCGGTTCCCCGACCGGGCCTCGCCCCGGGCCCAGTAGACGAAGGCCGAGGCATCGGAGGGATAGCGGAGGGCCAGTTCTTTGCCGTGGGCCGCCAGGGTCTTCCACTGCTGCAGCCCTTCCTCGGCCACCAGGAGGCGGAGGTGCGCCCAGTAGTTCCAGGCGCACTGGTGGATCACCTTCCGGCATTCGACCGCGGCCTCATTCCACCTGCGCTGGGCGAGGAGGGGGAGGGGGAGCCCGAGCTGGGCATCCAGGGAGAGCGGGTTGGTTTCCAGGGCCTTCCGGTAGCCCTTGATGGCCTCGTCGTGCCGCCCCTGGAGGTAGGCCAGGTACGCCTGCCGGAGCTGGACCAGCTCGAAGGTCTGGGGAAGGGCCTGGAGAGCCTGGGCGGCCTGGGCGTAGTTCTTCTGGGCCTCGTACCGGTAGGACTCCGCCCAGGGGTCCCTCTGGGCCATGGCAGGGAGGGCGAGCGCGAGGAGAAGGATCTGCGTGGGACGGAACATGGGGACTCCTACCAGGTGTAGTGGATGGACGCCGCGACGAACGGCGTGGTGTACGAGGTGACGGGCGTGGTGGTGCGATCCTCGAACCGGGAACTCCCGGCCTCCAGGGAGAACCCGGCTCCCTTGGCCCCGCCCCAGGTGGCGCCGAAAGCCCAGCGGCCCGTCTGGTAGTCGCCGAGGGTGTAGATGATCGCCAGATCCGTGTCGGCCGCGTAGATGCGCTCCCCCGCGAGCCCCGAAAGGTAGATGCTCCGCGGCTTCATCCCCGCCCCGGGCACGAAGTAGTGGGTCCAGGAAGCCTTGAAGGCCGTCGTCTGCTCCTCGGGGCCCCCCGTCCCCTTCAGGGTGATGGCGTCCGCGCCCAGGGTGAACCAGTCCATGTTGTCGTTCACGCCGAACCCGAGGGTGGGGCTCCACTGTTCCGCGCGCAGGCCGCCGTCATAGCGGGACTGGATGAAGCCCAGGTCGAGCCACAGCCGGGCGAATTCCGGGTGGATGTCGCTGAGGTAGCCCAGGTGGGCCCCGGAGATGGTCGCCGTCTGCTTCGCGAGTCCCTGCTCCTGGAAGGTGACCCGGCCCAGGTCGCCCTGGATGACCAGCTTGCCCTGGCCCGCGCCGAGGGGGATGTAGAGCCTGCCACCCACCAGGGCGGTGTCCTGGTCCATGGTGCTGGCGTCCCGGTAGCGGATGGCATCCCGACCCAGCGCGAGGCGGAACCCGCCCGATTCCCGATCGTCCAGATCCAGGAAGAACCCGCCCGAGGCCAGGCGTTCCCGGACGGCCTCGTCCGAGTAGCTCAGCAGGGCTCCGCGGACGCCCACGACGCCCTGGGACTCGGTCTGGGCCTGGACGCCCAGGCCAACCGGCAGCAGAAGGAGAGGGACAAGACGGCGCATGACTTTCATGGAGGGCTCCTAGGAGGGGGTGGGATCGAGGAGGCCGGGGGTGCCCTCGGCCATGGACAGGGAGAGCAGGGTCGCGGACCACCGCTGGTTGCCGACGCGGGCCCGCAGAGCGGTGGGCCCCATGTCGGGATGGATGCGGGCTTCGGTGACCGCTTTGGGAAGCAGGTGGGGAATCGGGTGCTGATGGATTCCCGATTGCCGGAGCATCCCCCGGGCCATCCGCCGGCGGCGATAGCGGCTCCGCAGGCCCAGGAGATCGGCCAGGAACAACGACACCGCCACCCGGCGCCAGACCGGAACCGGGAGGATCCGGACCGAGGGAGCATCCCGCCAATCAGCCTCCAGGGGGGCCAGCGGGGTGAAGCCCAGGGCCAGCAGCCACAGATCAAAGAAGTCGTCCCGCGGGCCCTGGCGGTCGTAGCAGCCGAAGGCGGTGTCGGTGCGCTCGAAGGCGACACTGGCCCCGCGGTCGGAGTGGAGCAGGAAGGTGCCCACCAGATCCTGCTCGACGCGCAGCTTCCGGATCTCCCCGGAGCCCGCGCCGGGGCCCTGGACGCGGTAGCTGAGGACCCGCTGGGCTGGCAGGAGGAAGGCCCGGGCCAGCCCCGGCCCATCCGATCCGGCCCGAATGGACCAGCCCTCATCGGGCCTGAGGTGCAGATGGAACTCGCCTTCCCGCTCATCCTTGGGGCGGCCCACCACGCCCGCCAGATGGAAGGGGAAGGTGGGACTGCCCAGGCGCGCCTCGGTCTGCACGTGCAGGTGGAGGTGAGGCTGGGGAGACCGCCCCGAGCTGCCGCAGGCGGCCAGCGGATCCCCGGTCACCACCGCGTCGCCCACCGCGACCCGGAGACTGCCCTGCCGGAGGTGGGCCAGCAGCACGAAGAGCCCGGAGGGCATCTGGACCACCACATGGTTCCCCCAGTTGTGCTGGGTATCCACATGGCCCGGGGGATTGTCCACGAGATCATCCCGGCAGGCGACCACCGTTCCCGCGGCGGGAGCCCGGACGGGCAGGCCGAAGCAGTGGTAGTCCAGCAGATCCATCCCACCGCCCCGGAAGCTGCGGCCTTCTTCCTGGATGAAGAAATCCAGCGCGAAGCGCCAGGCCTCCCGATGGGTATGGGGCCCGTCGAATCCCTGGTAGACCTGCCATTCGCCGAAGAAGGGGACGGACAGGGGCACGCTTTCGGGATCCACGCCGCGCGCCCGGGCCAACCGCGCCCGTTCCAGGTTGGTTTCCGGCAGGGCCGGCCGTTCAAGGACCAGATGAGGCGGGCGCATGGCCACCCGGCGGCGGAGCGCGGCGAGGATCAGGAGGGTCGCCCCCACGAAGGGCATGGCCAGCACCGGCAGGCCAGAGGCCGCCAGGAGCAGGCTTCCGAGGGCGGCGCCGAGGGCCGCCAGCCCCAGTCCGCCAGCCACGGCCAGCAGACTGCCCCCGGACGGCACGATGAAGATCCCCCCGAGCGCCAGGGCCACCAGCACATGGTTGAAAGCGGTCCACGGGGAGGCCGTGCCGAGCAGCCCATCCACCACGGAGCCACCCAGGAACCCCGCCACGGCGAACAGGGCCAAGAGGCGGGAATTCAACAGGATTCCCCCCAGGATCAGCAGGCCCGGGAGGGGGTGGGGCGTGCAGACCACGGAGCCCAGGGCCTTCAGGAACCCCTGCGCCGCCAGGGGCAGCGGACCTTCCATCCCGGCCATGAGGGGTTCCGCGGAACCGCCCCCCGGATGCACCACCGACATCAGGGCCCAGGTGCCAATGATGAACGGGAGGCTCAGCACCGGGAGGCGGTCCAGCCGCCACATGAAGTTCATCAGGATCGCCGTGAGGGCCACCGCCAGCAGGGCCCCCAGGGCCAGGTGGGGCAGCAGCGCCCAGGAGGGACCGGCGAACCCGGCCAGGAACAGTCCCCCCAGCGCGGCGTTGCAGACATAGAGCGGGGAGGCTGCCCAGGGCAGGTTCATCCAGACGGGGACCAGATGCCCCAGTACCGCCGCCACCAGGCCGGAAGCCCCGATCCCCGGAGTCCAGAAGGTGGCCGCGAGCACCAGCGCCCCGGTGGCGGGCGACTCCGCGAAGAAGATCGCGGCGTAGCCCTTCAGGAGGGTCCGGGCGGAGGCGCGGAGGAGGTCCACGGGCGCCCGCGCCTACCGCGACAGATTGGCGGCGAAGGGCCGGGTGAACCGCTCCGGGAGGCGCTCCTGGCCCCGGACGGACTCCAGATCCTCCGGTTCCCGGAGCCGATCCACCTGCCCGTCCTCGCCCACCATGACGATGGCCGGGCGGTAGCCGATGAACTGGAGCCACTGGGTGTTGTTGTAGGCGCCCACGGGGCTGAAGACCAGCGGCTCGCCGACATCCAGGGGCGGCAGCATGATGCTGTGGCGCACCACGTCTATGTTCATGCACAGCGGCCCGAACAGCGTCGTGTCCTCCGGGAATCCATCCAGCTGACGGACCGGCCGCACCTCGTGGTGGTACCAGAAGGCCGTGAAGAGGAGGTTCACCCCGGCGTCCAGCACCACGCCGCGCCGGCCGTTCGCCAGGCGCTTGTTGGCGACCACCGATGACGCGAGGTACCCCGCGTCATCCACCAGCGCGCGCCCCGTCTCCAGGATGAGGACCGGCCTCGGCTTGCCCGCGGCCTCGCGGCCCCGGGTGGCTTCGAGCAGCGCCGTGGTGATGGCTTCCGCGTACTGCTCGAAGCTCGGCACCACCTGATCCGGGGGCAGGTAGGAGCCCTGCAGGTTGTTCCGGGAGGCGAAGCCGCCTCCGAGATCGAGGCTTTCGATGACGCAGCCGGTCTGGTATTCAGCCGCCTCCATGAACTCGGCCATGATGCGGGCCTCGGCGGCATAGGCGCGGACATCCGTGATGAAGGTGCCGATGTGGCTGTGGAGCCCCTTCAGGCGGAGGTGGGGACTGGTCCCGATGCGGCGGGCCGCCTCCATGGCCTGGCCATTCTCGATGTTGAACCCGAAGCGGCTCCAGGTCTCCGTGTAGCCCGTGTCGAAGTTGAGCCGGATGGCCACCTCCGCCGTGATGCCGAGATCCCGGGCCACGGATTCCACGAGGTACAGTTCGTCGAGGTTGTCTATGTGGATCCGGGCCCCTTCGGGAAGGGCCACTTCGAGGATCCGCCGGGGCTTCCAGGGCCCGTTGAACAGGATGGCGTGGCCGGGAACGCCGGCGGCCCGGGCCTTCTGGTACTCGAATTCGGACACGACCTCGGCGAAGGAGCCCTCCTGGTGCATGATGGCGCAGACCGCGCCCAGGTAGTTCGTCTTGTAGGACCAGCCGAGCTGGACCGCAGGGTAGCGGGACACGAAGGCCCGCCGGAGGCGGCGGATGTTCTCGCGGAGCCTCCGCTCGCTGTAGATGAACACGGGGGATCCGTGGTCCTTCATGATCTGGCGGATCTCCACGCCGTCCACCCGGTCCAGATGCTGGTGGAAGTGGCCCGCTCCGAACTTCCCGAACTTGTTCAGCCCCCCCACCCGATGGGGGGTCAGGGTGGGTTTCTGCCAAGGCTGCCGCGGGGCCGTCTCCTGGTCACTCATGGGACTCTCCTTCACGCGCGACACCCGGCGCGAGGGCACCGTGGATCATCATGGTTTCGAAGCTCTGGGGCGATACGATCAGTTCCTGGGCGTGGCGGATGAACATCGTTCCGACCAGCGCTTCAGGCAGGGGCTCAGGGTCCATGCCCATCATCCGGGCCAGCAGCAGCTCGGGGAGGTTGCGGCCCACGCCCACCGAGAAGTAGATCCAGGCCGGGAACCGGGGGTTGATCTCGATGAGGTTGTAGCGGCCCGAAGGGTCGCGCATCAGTTCCAGCTCCAGGGGACCGCGCCACCGGAGGGCCTTGGCCAGGGCATCGGCCGTATCGGACAGCGCCTGGTCGCGGACGCAGACGCCCGCCCAGGCCTTGCCCTTGTCCGTGAGGGCCCGCTTCTTCATCATCACGGTCCCCAGCAGATGGCCTTCCCCGTCCCCCACGGCGCTGAGGTTGTACTCCTCGCCCGGCACCAGCTTCTGGACCAGGAGGGGCAGCCCCCAGGCGGCGGAAATCCGCCGGAAGGCGGCCACGCCCTCGTCCGGATCATGAACGATCTGCGCGTCGTAGAAGGGGCCCTTGACCACGAAGGGGTAGGCCCATCCATCCCGGGGCGCCGAATGGAAGAACCCGGACTGGGTGACAGTCTTGGTCTCCGGGCAGGCGACTCCCGCCGCCTTGGCCAGTTCGGGGAGCCTTGACTTGTCCCGCATCTGGAGCCGGGTTTCATCCGGGAGGTAGAGCCGGATCCCCGCGTCTTCGAGGGCTGGGGACAGGCTCACGAGGCTCGGGAGTTCCGCATCGAGGCAGGGGATCAGCGCGTCCAGCCCTTCGATCCCGTGGATGTCCAGCAGCCTTTCCTTGAGGGCGTCCTGGCCCGTGGAGGGATAGGGGAGCAGGTAGGTGGCGTCGCAGTCCTCGTGGTAGAGGCCGGGATCCAGGGCGTCATAGCCCAGCCCCACGATCCGGAGGTCGAAGCGGCCCGAGGCCCTGAGGGAGCGGACGACGGCCATGCCCGGCCCGGGATTGTCCGCCCGGGCGTTCATGCCGGTCACGCCGACGGTCAAGCGGCGCCGGGCAGTCATGGCTTCAGGCTCCCGCTGATCTGAACGGCGAAGTCATGGATGTCCCGCTCGGCTTCCAGCGGATCCACGTCGAAGTCCCGCTCCACCTCCTCCAGCACCTCGGCGATGTTGCGGTGGCGCAGGAAGATCCGCAGCAGGGCCAAGCCCGTCTGGTTCAGGGTGAAGCTGTCCCCGCTCACGGGATCGAAGGCGAAGCCGGTATCGCTCAGCGCCAGCCGGGCCAGTACCGTGGCCCCCGGCAGGGGAAGCGTCTCGTGGAACGGGGGCGGCTCGGAATAGGGTTCCACGGGGGGCTCCAGGAGAGTCCCCCTTCGTCATTCCGGGGGAAGGGCAGGTCTTGGCCTTGGGGTATGGAGCCCGCAGCGGACCCGATGGTTGAGTGCGTACGATCACGAACCAGTCAGCCTCCGGGCTTCCTCCCGGCTGAGCACCTTCCAGGGCCGTGGCACGAAGCCGGGGACCCGGCCCATGTAGTCCCGGTACACCGGGCCGAACCGCGCCAGGAGCTTCTGCTCCTCCATGCGCGATCCGACGATGAGGTAGGCCGTGATCCACAGGGCCGATGCGAGCATCCCCTCGCTCATGTCCCGGGTCCAGAGCACCACCAGTGAAAGGGCGTACCAGGGGTGCCGCACATGCCGATGCAGGGGGGAGATGTGGAACAGGTCCTGATCCTCGCCGGTGCCGCGCCCTTCCCGCAGCTGCCGGAGGCCCAGGAATTCGGCCAGGTCGTAGGCGCTGGGGCCGGCCACCAGGTAGGCGGCCGCGAGCATGCCGATGCCGTTCATCACCCATGCGAGACTCCCCTGCCAGCGCCAGATCCAGGGTCCGGGATGGCGCCACAGCAGCCACAGGATCGGCAGGAGGGCCAGGCCGGCGAACCCGTTGTAGAGCAGCCGGTAAGCCGGGATCAGGCGTGGCAGGTGGGCCGCCACGGCACGCTTGGTCCCCCGGGCGGCCAGGACCGAGTGCAGGGCCCCATAGATGATCCACGCGAGGGAGATCGCGATCAGGCTGGTGGCATCCGTGCTCATGGGGCGATTGTGGGCCATCCGGTGCCGCGGAGCCACCGGATGGGCACGGTGGCCGGGTATCCTGAAGCCATGCAACTGTCCTGGCCCCCACCGGCGCGCGTGGCGCTCATCCTGGCCCTGCTCTGGGCGGTCTACGTCCTGCTCTGGACGCCGGGCCCCCTGTCCCTCCGCGCCCTGGGCCTCTATCCCAAGAAGGCCGGATCGAGGCTCGTGGGGTGGGCCGCCACCCGCACCCTGCCGGCCTCCTGGCGCGAGCCGCTGCTGGGCCGCTTCGCGGGCCGCTACGGCATCAATCTGGCCGAGGCGGAGTATCCCCTCGCGGAGTACCCCAGCCTCCAGGCCCTCTTCACCCGACGCCTGAAGCCCGGCCTCCGGCCCCAGGAGCCGGTGGTTCCAGGGTCCGTGAACAGCCCCGTAGACGGCCGCATCATCGCCAGCGGCCGCATTGAATCAGGCATCGCCATCCAGGCCAAGGGCCTGCCCTACCGCATCGCCGAACTGCTCAGGCACGATCCCGGCGTGGCGCGTTTTGAAGGCGGGCATTTCCTCACCCTCTATCTCTCGCCCAAGGACTACCACCGCATCCACGTGCCGATGGAAGGCCGGGTCAGCGCCGTGAGCCGCGTCGAGGGCGAGCTCTGGCCCGTGAACGACGCGAGCACGGGAAACCTCCCGCGCCTCTACGAGCGCAACCGCCGGGCCACCTGGACCGCCCTCGGAACCGGTTCCGGCGCAGGCCTGGAGGTGGCCGCGGTCCTGGTGGGCGCCACGCACGTGGGGGGCGTGGTGATCGCTCCGCGCTGGCTCGGCGGACGCGATCTGCCGGAGGATGGCGCGTTCTCCGTGGATCTCCTGCCCTGCGCGCCCGGCGATGACCTCGGCACCTTCGAATTCGGATCCACCGTCGTGCTGCTGGTGGGCGGGCCCAGGGCCGCGGACTGGACGGCCCTGCGGGCCGGGGGCGACGTGAAGATGGGACAGCGGCTGGGGGCCTACCGGTGAACGAATCCGATCTCTTCCATCAGGAGCCCCTCTGGGATGAGGAGGGCGACCTGGCCGGCGCGCTCGAGGCCCTGCTTACCGCCGCGGGCGAAGTGCTGGATCTGGCGCGGCTCCGCGAACTGACGGGCCTGGGCGATGGCGCCCTCCAGCAGGGCATCGAGAAGCTGCAGGAGCGGTTGCAAGGATCCTGCGGCCTCCGCCTGCTGGAAGTGGGCGGCGGTTGGCGCATGGCCACGAGCCCCGTCTACAAGGAGATGATCTCGCGCCTGGTGACCACCACCCGCAGCGGCAAGCTCACCCCCGCGCAGATCGAGGCGCTGGCCATCATCGCCTACCGCCAGCCCGTCACCATCACTGAACTGAACGCCGTCCGGGGCGTCACCAGCAGCGCCAACCAGGTGAGGAGCCTCCTGGAACGGCAGCTCATCACGCCCGCGGGCCGCAAACCCGTGGTGGGCCGGCCCATGACCTACGCCACCACCCAGGCCTTCCTGCTGCACTTCGGCCTGAAGAGCCTGCACGACCTTCCCCGGCTCGCGGATTTCGGCGAAGGCCGCCTGGAGGCCGAGGCCTTGGCGGCCCTGGAGCCACCGCTGCCCGAGGACGGCCTGTTCGGGGGCATCGCGATGATCACCGGTCAAGAACCGGCCACCGATCCGGAACTGGCGGCATCCAGCGAGCGCCCTGAACCATGAGCCAGCCCACCCTCAGCCTCGAAGAACAGCCCGCGCCGCCCAGGGCGGAAAGCCCCACGGGCCTCTTCCTTCAGCCCTGGCAGAAGGGCCTCCTGCTGATCGCGGTCCTGGGGATCCTCTACCTGCGCATCTGGCGGCGGAAGCAGGCCCGGATCCAGGTCTGCAGCCACTGCGGCAAGAAGAATCCCCCGCACCAGAGCAACTGCCAGAAGTGCGCGGCACCGCTGATGGGGGTGGAGAGGTAGCTCTCAGCTCTCAGCTCTCAGCTCTCAGCTCTCAGCTCTCAGCTCTCAGCTCTCAGCTCTCAGCTCTCAGCTCTCAGCTCTCAGCTCTCAGCGGTCAGTTTTACTGATAGCTGACAGCCGATAGCCGATAGCTAGAATTCGATCTCGATGGATTCTTCCGCGAGGTCGTTTTCTTCGCCCAGCACTTCACAGGCGGCCCCGTACATCTGGAGCACGGCGGTCTTGCGGTTGCTCAGGCTGGTGAGCAGATCCTTCACGCGCTGCACTTCGGAGGCGATGGTGTTGTTGATCTGCGATACCTCGGAGCGGCAGCGCTCGCGGGTGGTCTCGTAGAAGGCTTTCTGGTCCTGGCTCAGATCCATGGGGTGCTCCCGGGGGGATGGAATAACAGGGTAGGAAAGTCGAGTTTATCCTGGTTCAGGACCAACCGGCCACGGCCAGCATGATGACCAGTATCACAGCCAGCGTCAGGATCACCGGCAGCAGCCAGCGGGGGCGCGGAGGAGCTAGGATATCGGGCACCGGCGCCAGCGGGGAGTCCACGGCCATCTCCACCCGGGACAGGGGGCTCCGATGGACGGCCGTGGTGCCGGTCAGGTCCCCGATGAGCCGATGGGTTCCGCTGGTGAGGCTGGCCGGGATCGGGAAGCGGGCGGAGACCAGGGATTCCAGCTGGTCCCGGGAGCCGTTGAGCAGGGTGTTCATGTACTCGGCCACGTCGTGCTCGGTGATGGGGCTTCCCTGCCGCTGAAGGTAGTCGCGCAGATCCCGTTCCATGAACCGGGCCGAAGGGTAGCGGTGATCCACGCCCTTTTGCAGGGCCCGGTTCACGATGGCCAGCATTTCCCGCGACACGCTTGGATTCAGGCTCGTCAGATCGGAGATGCGGCCCAGGCGCACCTTCTCCAGCACGCCCAGTTCCGAATCGGCCTGGAAACAGCGCTCGCCGGTGAGCAGTTCAAAAAGCACGAGGCCCAGCGAGTACAGATCGGAACGGTTGTCCAGGGGCTGTCCGGTGGCCTGCTCCGGGCTCATGTAGAGCAGCTTCCCCTTCAGCGCCCCGGCCACGGTGTGGCTGGCCTTGCTGGCGGCCTTGGCGATGCCGAAGTCCACGAGCTTCACCGCGCCCTCGGTGGAGAGGATCACGTTCTGGGGGCTGATGTCCCGATGGACCAGCTTCAGCTCCCGGTCGTCAAAGCCCCGTTTGCGATGAGCGTAGTCGAGCGCCGCGGCCACCTTCATCACCACGAAGGCCGCCACCTGCTCCGGGAAGGGCATGCCGTGCTCCCGCACCTTCCGGAGCAGGGTGCGGAGATCGCGGCCATTCACGTACTCCATGGCGATGTAGTACGAGCTGCCGGCCTTCCCGAGATCGAAGATCTGCACGATGTTCGGATGGGTCAGTTGGGCCGCCAGCTTGGCCTCGTCAATGAACATCGTGACGAAGTCCTCGTTGTCGCTGAAGTGCGGAAGGATGCGCTTGATCGCCACGATCTTCTGGAAGCCCTGCACGCCCCGCTGCTGGGCCTTGAAGAGCTCCGCCATGCCGCCCACGGCGATCTTCTCCAGCAGGAAGTAGTTCCCGTACTCCTCGATGGCCTCCGGAGCACCGGCCACGGACCGCGGCGCCGGGGCCAGGTTCCAGGGAGACACCGGTGGTCCCGCGGGTGCCTTCCCGGCCGCCCACTCGAAGGGGTCGCTCACACCCGAGATGCCGCTCAAGGTGAAGTCGGATGGACCCAAGGGTTCGGCCAACGGAGAGGGCGCGGAATTCTGCGCTGCCCCGGATGGAAGGAACGACCGGGTTGGAATCAGGTCCGTGGCCAGTTTCACCGAAGGCACCGGCATTTTCCCCCGCTCGGGAACCGACACAGGCAGGGCTTCCACTTCCTCCAGCACCTGACCGAAGATGTCCACGGCGCTGAAGGGTGCCTGGGGCGCTGGGGGGTCGGCTGGCATCCCGTCTCCGGCAAACATCGCGAAGGGATCCGCTGGCGGCGAAACGGGATGATCCAGATCCTCCAGAAGGTCCCCGAAGATATCGTCCGCGCTGAACTTGGCGCCTGCGGGCCGGTAGTGGCGGAGGGCGGCGGCCATGGCCCCGTCCGGCTGGGCGCGGTCCAGGAACGCCTGGACGTCCACCTGCAGGGCCCGTTCTCCCCGATCGGGTGGCGGCCCTTCAGACAGCGCCAGCACCGGGAGGCCGGGTTTCCGCGCCTGCAGTTCGCGGGCCAGGGCGTAGCCCGCCTCTTCCGGCGTGGCTGAATCAAGCAACACCAGGTTCGGCAGGAGCCCCGAGTCCAGAAAAGCCTCCGCGCCGGAAACCGGAATCCACCGGATCGCCCAGCCATCGTCCTCCAGGCAAGACACCAGACCGGGAGTCCGCAGGGACTCGCCGTCCACGATCAGAAGCAGGGGGCGGGGCATGAGGCTCCGGGCATAAGGGAGCATCCAGGGTAGCGGGAGGCCTTCGACCTCGCCATAACCCGGAATCCAGGATAGACTTCTCGTTCGGTCCGGTGCCCTGGCAGGCCCGGCCCAATCCACGGGAAAGGAGGTGCATCCACATGCCTTTGGTCAAGGTCAAAGAAGACGAAACCTTCGAGTTCGCCCTTCGCCGCTTCAAGCGGAAGTGCGAAAAGTCCGGCATCCTCAGCGAGCTGAAGAAGCGCCAGCACTACGAGAAGCCCAGCGCCAAGCGCAAGCGCAAGATGCTCGCCGCCCGCAAGAAGACCCTGAAGCGCCTCTCCCAAGAGCGTCGCATGATCGGTTGATTCAGCATCCATGCTGAAAGCGTGAGGTCTCGCGTATGAGCGAAGCGAATACCGAGAAGAAGACCCTGAAGCGCCTCTCCCAAGAGCGTCGCATGATCGGTTGATCCTGCTCGATGCTTCGCATCGAGTGAAAAAGGCCCGCGCGAGCGGGCCTTTTGATTTACTGAAGCCTGAAGCCTGAAGCCTGAAGCCTGAAGCCTGAAGCCTGAAGCCTGAAGCCTAGAAGACTGAGGACTGAAGACCGACCCATGAACCCCGAACTCGAAGCCCTGGAATTCCCCGAAGCGGTCCGGCTGATCCAGTCCGGCGCACGCACGCGTCTGGGTCAGGCAGCCGTGGGTGCCATGCATCCCTGGGACGGGCTCGCGGGACCGCGGCGCCTGCATCAGATGGAACTCCAGGAGGCCTGGGCGGCCTCGCCGGACCGGTTTCCCGTACTCCCCATGGACGAGGCCCTGGAGGAGCTGCTGAATCCGGCGGGCTGGCTGCTCCCGGAACACTGGCGCCAGTTGCGGGATGGGCTGCGGGCCCTGTCCCGTCTCCTGGGCGGCCTGTCGGCCCTGGTCTGGCCCGAGGCTCACCGGGCTCCGGCGGGAACGCACCTCGGCCTGGACCGGCTTCAGGTGACCGCGACCCTGCTGCCGGACCCAGCCCCCTTGGCGGAGCGTCTGGCAAAGAGCTTCACGGCCGACGGCAAGCTGGATCCCCTGCGCATCCCGGCGCTGGCCAGCCTGCATCGCCAGCGCCAGGACGCCTTCCAGGCCGTGCAGGTCAGGCTCCAGAAGCTGCTGCGCGCCACCCCGGACGCCTTCAACGAGGCCATGGTCGTCGAGCGCAATGGCCGCGCCTGCCTGCCCGTGCGCCAGGAGCGCCGCGGATCGGTGCCCGGCCTGGTGCTGGACCGCAGCGGCAGCGGCGCCACGGTGTTCATCGAGCCCATGGAGGCCGTGCCCCTCAACAATGCCTTCGTCGAGGCCGACAGCGACTACGCCCAGGCCGTCCAGGCCTTCCTGCGGGACCTGCTGGCGGATCTGCGGGCCCGCCGGGAGGACTTCCTCCGCTGGCGCGACCTTCAGGCCCAGGCCGATCGGGGGCTCGCGCTGCTGCGCTGGACGGCCCTGTGCGATGGCTGTCTCCCTGAGGTCGCCTCCGATCCGAAACAGGGCCGCCTCTGCCTGCTGGAGGCCCGGCACCCGCTGCTGCTGCCCGCCGTGCGGGAGGCCATGGGCCTGGAGCCCCTGCCCCACGCCGTGGTGCCCCTCAACCTGGTGATGGAGGCCGGAAGACCGGGCCTGATCATTTCCGGCTCCAACACCGGCGGGAAAACGGTGGTCCTCAAGACCGTGGGCCTGCTATCGGCCCTGGCCGCCTGCGGCTGTGCCGTGCCCGCCCGGGAGGGCTCCAGCCTCCCCGCCCTGCCCAGCCTCCACGCGGATATCGGGGATCACCAGACCATCACGGGAAGCCTCTCGACCTTCAGCAGCCATATTCTGCATTTGAAGGAGATCCTGGAAAGCGTTCAGGACGGCGGCCTGGTGCTTCTGGACGAGCTGGGCACGGGCACCGATCCCAAGGAAGGCGCGGCCCTGGGCATCGCCCTGCTCCAGACCCTGTCGCGCCGCCAATGCTGGATCCTCTGCTCCACCCACCTGGGGGAGATCAGCCAGTGGGCCCTGCGCCACACGCGCTTCCAGAACGCCTCGGTCCAGTTCGACGAGGCGCGCCTGGCCCCCACCTACCGCCTGCTGGTGGGCCAGCCGGGCCAGAGCCGCGCCCTCACCATCGCCGCCCGGCTGGGCCTGCCCCGCCAGGTGTTGGAGCACGCCGACAGGGTGCTGGGCCAGCGGGAACAGGACTGGCGGGACTTCCTCCGGGAACTGGAGGCGGAGCGCACGCGGCTGCTGGAGGAATCCGAGATGCTGCGACAGCAGCAGGCCGCCGCCGAAAAGGATCGTCAGATCCTCAGCCAACGGGAGGAGAAGCTGCGCCTGGAACGCGAGGCGTTCCAGGCGGAATCAAAAGCAAAAGTGGCGCGGGTGCTGGAGTTCCTGGACCACGAGGGCAAGCGGCTGGTGAAGGAGCTGAAGGATCGCCAGAAGGCCGCCACGGTGAACGCGGATCGCCTGGGCACCGAGGCCCATGAACGGGTGAAGCAGCTCACTCGCCTCGCCGAGGCGGAACTGGCGCCCGCCCGGGGCCAGATCAAGGCGCCCCCGCCGCTGGAAGTCCGTGAAGGCGGCTTCGCCCGCCACCGGGGCCTGGGCGTCGAAGGCCGGGTCGTCGCGCTCCGGGGCGACCGGGCCACCCTGGAAACGCCCCAGGGCCGGTGCCTGGAATGCCGGTGGGGCGAGCTGGAATCCATCGGGGCCCGGGAGGCCGCGCCGAAGGCCACGGGCAGGGTCCGGGTGCGCGCCGAGGCGCGGGACATCGAATCCGAGATCAACCTCATCGGCCGAGCCAGCGACGATGTGGACAGTGAGGTCTACCGCTTCGTGGAGGAGGCCCTGGCCGCCGGGCTCCGGTTCATCCGCATCGTCCATGGCCATGGGACCGGAAGGTTGAAGGCTGCCGTAAGGGAGGCCCTGCGCGGCCACCCCGGCATCGCCCGCGTCGAGGACGCCCCCCAGGCCCAGGGGGGCGCGGGGGCCACGGTGGTGATTCTGAGGTAGGGCCGGAATTCAACTCCCCGGTCCCGGAGCCCGATGCAGCGGCACACCTCCTCAGGGGCGGCCCATGGACTTCTGGAACAACCTCAATATCCGCAAGAAGCTGCTGTATTCGATCCTGGCCCTCGCGGTCGCGCTCGGCCTGGCTTCCACGGCCTTCTCCCTCTGGCGGCTCAATTCCGCGCTCAACGATGGCCTGAGGCTCAAGGCTGAAAGCCTCGCGGCCCTGGTCTCGGACGGCATCCAGTCCGGGGTGCAGTTCGACGACATGGGCCTCGTCGAGCGCGGTCTCGATGGCATGAAGGACGACGCGGACATCACCCAGGCCGCCCTCATCTCCCAGGATCCCGCCACCCGGGCCACCCGGGTCGCTACCAAATCCAAGGCCAAGGCCTCCCAGATGGACCTGACCCCCTTCGGCGACGCCTTTCTGAAGGAAGTCAGCCATAGCGAGAAGGCTCCATCCCTCGAATCAAACGGCTACCTCGTGGTCGGCGCCCTGATCCACGTTGAGGGCGCACCGGTCAAGTCCTACGTGATGTTGGTGATCAACCGGGACCGCCTCCGCAAGGACCAGGCGGCCGCCCTCCTCGGCATGGCCGTGCTGGGCCTCCTGATGCTGGGCGCGGGCATGGGCGCGGCCTTCTTCCTGGGCAACACCATCGTCACGCCCCTGGAAAACATCCAGAAGCGCATGCGGGACATCTCCGAGGGCGAGGGCGACCTCACGGCCCGTCTCGAGGTCCACGGCACCGACGAGATCGCGGCCCTGGCCGGCCACTTCAACAAGTTCGTGGAAAACATCCATCAGATCGTCCAGCAGGTGATGGCCATCTCCACCAACATCGCCTCGGGCTCGCTGCAGATGTCGGCGGGCATGTCCGAGATGCACAGCACCGCCCAGAGCATCGCCCAGGCGGCCGAGAGCCAGAAATCCAGCGTCTCCACCACCACCAGCAGCGTCCAGGGCATCGCCGGGGCCTCCCAGGTGGTCAACTCCAATGTGGCCGATGCCCTCCAGGTCTTCGAGCAGGCCCAGCATGCGGCGGGCAAGGGGGGCACCGCCGTCGGCGGTGCCATCTCGGGCATGCAGGCCATCAATCAGAATTCCAAACAGATCGGCAACATCCTCACGGTGATCACCGAGATCGCCAATCAGACGAACCTGCTTTCGCTCAACGCTGCGATCGAGGCCGCCAAGGCCGGCGAGCACGGCAAGGGTTTCGCGGTGGTCGCCGAGGAGGTCCGCAAGCTGGCCGATCGCAGCGCCACCGCCGCGAAGGAGATCACGGCCCTGATCCAGACCTCCAACCGCGCCATCGCCGATGGAACGAAGATGGTGAACACCGCCGGGGATGCGCTCACCAGCATCCAGAGCGCCATTACGGATTCCGCTGGGCGCATGAAGACCATCGGAGGCCAGAGCGAGGCCCAGAGCCACGACAGCCAGTCCGTGGTGGCCGCCATGGGCAACCTCACGGCCATCGCCGAGCAGAATGCCGCCGCCATGGAGGAGATGGCCGCCACCATCAAGGAATCCACCCGCACCGTGGACGAGCTCAGCCACCTGGCCGAACAGCTCAACGCCATCGTGGCAAGGTTCCGGATCTGATCCCAGGCCACCCGAAAGGAAAGGCCCCGCGTTCGCGGGGCCTTTCCTTTGGAAGCGCGGGGATCAGAACTTGGCGCGGACGCCGAGCTGGACCTCGCGGGTGTTGCGGTCCGGCAGGTTGATGAAGCCGAAGTCGGGGTTCACCACTCCAGTGGAGGAGATCAACTGGGTGAGGGTCGTACGCTGGTTGGCCCAGTTGAAGAGATTGAACACGTCCACGAAGGTTTCCACCTGGAACCGCTGGGTGGGCTTGAACGCCCGGGCCAAACGCAGGTCAAAGGTCTTGGTGATGGGCTGCCGGGAGCCATTGCGAACGGTTCCGGCGGCGTAGTCGTTGCGTCCACCATCCCCATTGAGGTCGCGGCCATCCATGGCGCTGTAGGGAGCCCCGGAGGTGTAGCTCATGTTCACCGCGCCCGTGATGCCCCAGTAGACCGGGAAATAGCCGGCGAAGCTGAAGCGGAAGGGCCGGTCGTTGCTGCTGTACGAGTTCGTGGCCAGGGGATCAGCGGGATTGTTGGTGTTGGAATCCGCCGTGTTGCTGGCCGTGGTGCGCTCGTTGGAGTTGTTGTCCTCGGCCTTGGACCAGGTGGCCGAGGTGCTGAAGCCCCAGCCGCTATCCCGCCGCATGGAGGCCGTCAGGATGATGGCCTTGTAGGTGCCCTCGCCATCGTTCTTGTTGAGGAACACGTCGCCGAAGAAGGGGGAGGCGGAGTTGGAACCGATGAAATCGAGGGACCGGCCCGCCACCACCGCGCGACCGGGCCGAGTGGTGGAGAAGGAATTGTAGGGAAGGGCATAACCATCATTGTAGATGGCACCCGCCACCACGGGATCCGTGAGGGCCGGGCCGGAGCGCTGAGACAGGTTGATGTTCACGAAATACTGCAGGTTTTCGAACTTTGCATAGACCCCCTGGATACCCAGCTTGAGGCCGTTGTCGTAGGCATGCTCGATGCCGAGGGCCGAGCGCTTGGCCACGGACATGTCGTTGCGGGGATCCCAGACCTGCCCGGTCCGGCCGGAGATGCTGCCGGCGGTGGTGGCCAGCAGGGCGGGATCCAGCGGCGTCAGGGTGGTGCCGCCGTTGGTGACCCGCTGGGCGTAGGAAAGCACGCCGCCGTTGGTGAACAGGGGCTGGGTACTGGTCCCCAGGCGGATGGCGTAGGTCGAGGTGGTCAGTCCATTGTTCATCATGGTGTTGGAGACCGTGAGGCTGGGGTTGGGGCTGGAGAACCAGCCGTAGCCACCGCGGATGAGGGTCTTGCCATCACCCTTCAGATCGTAGGTGAACCCGAAGCGGGGGTCGTACGAGGAGCTGTCACTCGCCTGATCCAGCCCCCCCAGGAGCGGATTTGGCCGGGGATTTTCGGGCTGGTCCTCGCGGGTGGCGCGCAGGCCCAGGCTCAGCAGCAGGCGCCGGTCCAGCAGCCCCTGGTACTGGCCCTGGACGTAGCCTGCCAGCAGCTTCGACTTGTAGGCGATGGTCCCGCCGAAGGCCGAGTAGGCCCCCGTGTAGGTCAGGCTGTCCGTGGTGCGCAGGCCATTCAAGTCCGCCGGGGCGGCGGTGCCCAGGGCCCAGCGGTTGGCCACGTCATAGCTGCCGAAGAAGAAGGAGCCGTTCTGGTAGCGGTAGAAGGTGTTGGCGAACTCGAAGAACTGCAGGTCCACGCCGCCCTTGACCGTCCAATCACCCTGGGTCCAGGTGAGGTTGTCAATGATCTGCCAGGTATGCTCGTCCAGGCCGTTGGGCAGGAAGTTGTTCTGTCCGGCGCTGAATCCGCTGCCGATCACGAACTCGGGCGCGGCGGTGCTGTTGGCGAAGCGGGGCCGGCGCTCGATGGCGCGCTGGATGCGGGCCTCGTTCACCAGGTTGGCGCCGAAGACGCTGTTCAGTTCGGCCACCCAGGACAGGCCGCTGTTCTTCTCCAGCCCCTGCTGGGTCTGGCCCGTGGTGGGGGCGAAGGTGCTGGTCAAGCCGGTGGTGCCGTTTTCGGCTTTCCAGTCCTGGGCGTTCACGCGGAGGGTGGCCCGGTGGTTCTCGTTGATGGACCAGTCCAGGCGCCCGAAGTAGACCGTGTTGGTGCGATCGTTGGTGTAGGTGCGGCCCCCTTCCTGGGCCAGGGTCCGGCCGTCGTTCCCCACCACCAGCCCCCCGAAGGTGGCCATGAAGGGGGTGAAGCTGGCCAGGCTGTTGCCGCCGATGGCGCTGATGGCGAAATTGGGGGTGAAATCTTCCTTGTACTTGTAGGTTTCCACGCCGATGAAGTAGTGCAGCTTGTCCTTGATGATCGGACCGCCCACGTTCACATTGAACTGGGTCTGGGTGAAGTTCTTGGTGAGGGCCTGATCCGTGTTGATGGTGCCGAATCTGTCGTAGGGCACCGGCGTGATGCGGGCCACCAGGGACTTGGGGCGGATCTGGAACAGGGAGGTGCCCGAGAACTCGTTGGTGCCGGTCTTGGAGACGGCGTTGATCACCGCGCCCGCCGCGTTGCCGTACTGGGCGTCGAAGGCGTTGGTGATGATCTGCAGTTCCTTGATGGTATCGGCGCCGAAGGCGAAGGGGATGCGGGTGGAACCGCGCTGCTCGCCGAAGAAGTTGGACTGGTACGAGGCGCCATCAATGGTCAGGTTGTTCTGGATGCCCCGGGCGCCTTCCACGGACACGCGATTGTTGTCCGCATCGTAGACCGCGCCGGGGGTCAGCTGCACCAGGGCGGTGAAATCACGACCAGCTGAAAGGGGAAGCACTTCCACCAGCTTGCTGTCCACGGAGGTGACGCTGTTCACCTGGGTGGTGTCGAGGGCCGTGGAGGAGGCCACGATTTCCACCATGGCGGAGGCCTCGGCCGTGTCGAGGCTGAAGTTCGCGATGGTGTTCTGCCCCAGGGACACCTGGACATTGGCGTCCTTCAGGGTCCGCATGCCCGAGGCGGTCACCGTGAGCTCGTAGTTGCCCACGGGCAGGAGGCCGATGTGGTACTCGCCCTGGACACCGGAAGTGGCGGTCCGGGAGAGACCCGTTTCGCGGTTGCGCAGGGACAGGGTCGCATTGACGACGGCCTGTCCCGCCTTGTTTTTGATCGCGCCGCGCACCGCGCCCGCGGTGGAGGAGGTCTGCGCCGAGGCGACCGTGGCGCAGGCCAGGGCCGTCAGTGTGAGGGTGGTAAACCGTCTATTCATGCGTCACTCCTCGGCCGGGGACGGCCGTTATGGGCTGCAAGGATCCAGGGGCGGATGCCTCCTGGATGTCCGTGACAGGGGGGTGCCCCAGCATCCCCGATCCCGGCCAGGGGGCTCAAGTGTCTTTTTCACCCGGGAAGTTTCCTGAAAATTTCGACAATCAGAGCGCCGGTGTTACCCAAAACCGTAAGCCGTTATCCAAAAACAACTTGTTCGTTCAGATGGCAGGCACGGCAGAAGGGCCGTAAAGAAATCACCAGGGAAAGCACTGGTTCTTTCTCAACGGCCCCTAACAAGAGCAATCAGACGAGGTTCCGCGCTTTCAGGAAGGTGACGAATCCGAAGTCCCCATCGCTGATGTGGTGCTTCAGCCATCCCTCCATGAATGTCGGAACCATGAGAGCCATGGCCCAGTGGCTTTCCCGGAATTTTCCAAGCAGTTCGTGAAGGCTGGTGAGCATGGAGGCGTGTTCGGCCACATGTTGGGGGAGGTCCGGATAGGCCACCTTGGCCATGAAGGCCTCCTCCGTGGCGAAGTGGCGCTCGGAACAGGCCACCAGATCCTCGAGCAGGGTTCCTATGACGCCGCGGTCAGCCCCCTCCTGGACCAGCTCGCGGAGCCGGTTCACGACCTGGAAGAGCTCCTGGTGCTGCTCATCAACGATCTCGATCCCCGTGTTGTAGCGGGTGTTCCAAGCGACTTCCATGATCCCGGATTCCCTTTCCTGGCTGAGGTGGCTTCCCGTGGCGCCCCTGGATCCTTGGACCCACCCCACAGTCTTTCGGCGCCCGACAGTGGAATGTAATCTTTCCCGACCCTGGCATCAAGTGAAATTCAGAGGCTATTGTCGCGCCATTCGCGACTTCGAGTCCGACCACCCTGCGGAAGGGCCCCTGCGGGGCCCGCCGACTGGTACCGGTGGTCGGACTCCGGTCCCCGCCGCGCGACTGGCTGGCCACGGCGCTTTTCGCCGAGGGCGCCACATCAAGTGGCGCCCTCGGCGGCGCCTACCTGGCCGCCATTCGCGACTTCGAGTCCGACCACCCTGCGGAAGGGCCCCTGCGGGGCCCGCCGATTGGTACCGGTGGTCGGACTCGAACCGACACTCCTTTAGGGGGAAACGGATTTTGAGTCCGTCGCGTCTGCCATTTCGCCACACCGGCTGGAAGGGCCAGGATAGCGCAGTGGCGCGGGTTCTCATATGGAATTGCACAGGGATCCCGGGACGCCCAGCGATGCCAATCATGGCGGCGCGCAGCGCGCCCTTAGATCCTTGCCACGCCTGCGTGGCGAGGGGAACCCCCGGAGAGAAAAGCCGAGGGCGGCTTTGCCGACCTAGGCGCGGGGGCCCGGGGGTGTGCGCGCAGCGCGGAACCCCCGGAAAGGACTAAACCGCGGTGAGCGGGATCCTGCGCCCCGCGCCGAAGGCCCTGGGGCTGATCTTGAAGGCGAAGGGCAGTTGGCGCCGCTTGAACTCCGTGTGGCGGAGGAGCCCGAGGACGCGGGGCAGCGACGCTCGGGCCTGGGCCAAGGCCTCCCCCTCCAGCAGCAGGGCCAGATCGTCCGCCAAACCCTCCTCGGGACGCTGGGCCTCGATCGCCGCGCCCAGGATGGCATCCAGCTGGGCATAGGGCAGCAGGCTGGACTCGTCGGTCTGGCCGGGCCGGAGTTCGGCGGTGGGCGGGCGCTCGATCACGCCCGGGGGCACGGCCTCGCCCAGTTCCCGCGCCAGGTCGTAGACGCGGGCCTTGAGGCAATCGCCCAGGGGCGCGAAGGCCCCGATGCCATCCCCATAGAGGGTGAAGTAGCCCGTGGCGGCCTCGCTCTTGTTGCCCGTGTTCAGCACGGCCACGCGGCCGGTGCCGAGGCGCTGCTGGACCGCGGGTTCTGAGGTGAGCGCCATGAGCAGGCTGCCCCGGCTGCGGCTCTGGAGGTTCTCGTCCGTCAGACCGAAGGCGCGGCCCGGCAGGGCCTTCTCCAGCGAGGCGACGAAGCCAGCGAAAGGAGCCTCCGCTTCCAGGGTGAAGAAGCCCATGCCCAGGTGCCGGGCCTGCTGCTCCGCCAGCGCCAGGCTTCCGGCACTGCTGAAGCGCGTGGGCAGGGCGACTCCGAGGACCCGGTCCGGCCCCAGGGCCTCCACCGCGAGGGCCGCGGCCACGGCGCTGTCCAGGCCGCCGGAAAGTCCCAGCACCAGCGCCTCCAGCCCCTGTTTGGCCAGGTTGTCCCGAAGCCCCGCCACCAGGGCCCTGTGCAGCCAGGGGCCATCCTCGATGATTCGCCAGATCTCGCCCGGCGCGCCGGTGTCCACCAGGTGCGGTCCCTCATGGAAGGGCTCGCAACCCTGCCAGCGCCCGTCCGGCAGGGCCAGGCCCGATCCGCCATCGAAGAGCAGCCAGCTCTCGGCACCCACGCGGCTGGCGTAGGCGATGGGGACGCCGTGCTTCCGCGCCAGCCCCGGCAGCAGCCGGCGGCGCTGGACATCCTTCGGGGGAATGGCCCAGGGCGCGCTCCGCCCCGCCGGAAGCCAGCTGCCCAGGGCCCCGGGACTGGCGCTGGCGTTGAGGATCAGCGTGGCGCCCGCGGCCGCCAGATCCGCGATGGGATCCACGCCGTAGGCCACGGGCGAGTTGCCCAGCTGCGGATCGGCCCAGAGATCCTCGCAGATGGAAAGCCCGATGCGCTGGCCCTGGAAGCCCACCAGCGGCTGGGGCGCAGGATCTGGCTCGAAGTAGCGGTGCTCGTCGAACACGTCGTAGCTGGGCAGCACCCGCTTGTGGACGCAGTGGCGCAGGGCGCCGCCCTCGCACCACCACAGCTCGTTCCAGAGGCGCCCCGAAGGCGCGGGCGTGGCGGTGCCGAAGACCAGCGGCACCGCGCCGGACAGCGCCGCCAGGCGGTGGGATTCCGCCTCGATGCGCCGCCGCATCCCGGGCTCCCAGAGGCGATCCTCCAGCAGGTAGCCCGGGATGGCCAGCTCGGGCGCCAGCACCAGTCCGGCCCCCGCCGCGACGGCCTGGGCATAGGCAGCTTCCACGCCGCGGCCATTCCCCTCGGGATCCCCGAGGCGGGCGTTGAGCTGGAGGAGGGCAATTCGCATTGGGTCAGCCTACCAGCGGACCTCCGCGCAGGTGCCGCCCTCGTCCCGGCGCGACAGGCGCAGATCCGCGCCCTGGGCATTGAGCCACTTCAGGGCCAGGGGCAGGCCCAGACCGGTGCCATCCGGCCGGCCGCTTTCGAAGGGCCGCAACATGCGGATGGCCGTATCGTCGGACAGGCCCGGCCCCTCGTCCAGGATCTCCAGGCGCCGCTCGGAAATCCGCACCAGCACCCGGCCGCCCAGGGGCGTGGCCTGGCAGGCATTCTCCAGGAGGTTCACCAGGGCCTGGTGCAGCAGCCCCGGATCTCCGCTGGCGGCGCCCTGTCCTTCGCACAGGAGGGTGCGCCCCTGGCTCACCGGACGGCGTTTGAGCTCGATCACGGCCTGGGCCGCCACCGCCTCGAGCCGCAGATCCTCGGAGACCGGCTCCAGCGGCTTCGCCCACTGGAGGAAGCGCTGGACCAGCCGTTCGAGCTCCTCCGTCTCCTCCAGCAGCGCATCGGCGGGGGCGGCATGACCCGCCCGCTTCAGCAGCTGCCCCTGGCCCTTCAGCACGGCCAGTCCATTCTTCAGCTGGTGGGCGACGCCGGCGGTCATCTCGCCCAGCTCCGCGAACCGTTCGCGGAGCTGGCGGCGGCGGTCCTCCAGCTCGGCCTCGGTGACATCCTCGAATTGCACCAGGGCCCCGATGCGATCCGGGGCCTCGATGCGCTGGATCCGCCAGCGGCGACCCATGGCCCCCAGGCGGCGGGCCGGACCCGGTTCGGCTTCCAGGGCCGCGCGAAGCCAGGGGAACGGTTCCAGCACGAAGGCCGCCTCCAGGCCGACCACCCCGGGCGTCACCCCCAGCAGCTCCCCGCCCCGGCGGTTCAGGGCCGCCAGCCGTTGCCGCTGGTCCACCCAGATCAGGCCCGTGGGCAGCGCGTCCAGCAGCCGCTCGTGGACTGTGCGCAGCACCCCCAGGGAGGCGGCCAGCTCGCCCCGCTCCCGCAGGCTTCCGGACACCGCCGACAGCACCAGGGCCCCGGGGTCGGCGGGGATCCGGCGCCGCAGCCGGGCCCACCGGAACAGCAGCACCAGCAGGCCCCCCAGCACCGCTCCGAGGGGAAGGGCGAGAACCAGCCAGGCGAGGACGTGGGTATTCATATACTCAGGTTAATCTTGATCGCATGGATAGACAGCCCATCTACGTGGTGTCCGGCGGATCCGGCGAAACCGCCCAGCGCATGGTGCAGGCGGCGCTCACCCAGTTCGCCAAGGGGGAGAGCTCGGCCCTGGTGCGCCGGTTCCAGAACGTGCGGTCGCGGGAGGATCTGGATCGCCTGCTCCTGATGGCCGCGGACAAGCGCGCCGTCATCATCCATACCACCGTGTCCCGGGAGCTGCGCGACTACCTGGCGGACCGCTGCGCCGAGCTGCGCCTCACCCAGGTGGATCTCTTCGGCAACCTGCTGGACACCCTGGCGCTCTACCTCCGGGAGCGCCCGGAGGAGCGGCCGGGCAGCTTCCACGCGGTGGGCGACAAGTACTTCCGCCGCATCGAGGCCATCGAGTTCGCCCTCAAGTACGACGACGGCATTGACATGGGCGGCCTTCCTGACGCGGACATCGTGCTGGTGGGCATCAGCCGCACCAGCAAGACGCCCCTCTCCATGTACCTGGCCATGGAAGGCTACAAGGTGATGAACGTGCCCCTCGTGCCGGGCGTGCCCCTGCCGCCGGAACTCGGCGGCATTCCCCAGGGCCGGATCGTGGGCCTCACCATCCAGCCCGACCGCCTCCAGGAGATCCGCGCCTACCGCCTGAAGCGCCTGGGCGCCATCGGCAGCGCCGACAGCTACAGCGACCTGGGCCGCATCCTCGACGAGCTGGCCTACGCCGACGGCATCTTCAAGCAGCACCGCCGCTGGCCCGTGCTGGATGTCACCGGCCGCAGCATCGAGGAGACCGCGGGACTGGTGCTGGACCGCGTGTTCGGCAAAGAGCGGGCGGTATAGAGGGTTGTGGTTCGCGAGCAGAAAAAGCGGAACACAGAGGACACAGAGAACCCGGGAGGACACAGAGAACTGCGGCGGGATGGTTCCACCGCAAGCACCGGTAGCCTCAACAGCCTTGCTGGTCACAGAAGACACGGAATTCCAGGGAAGACACAGAAGGGACCGTGGTGCTCGTCGCACGGGCCCGCCGAAGGCGGCTTCCGGCATGGCCGGAAGTGATCCCGGGGGCGCCTTGGCTGCGTCCCAAAAAGCGCGGCCCGGGGCGCCCCCGGGATACAGCCCGTGCTTTCGGAACGGACGCCCCTGCCTTTTTCTGTGTCTTCCGGCTTTTCTCCGTGTCTTCCGTGACCAGACCTTTTCTCTGTGTCCTCTGTTCCGCTCTGTGTCCTCTGTGTTCCAGCTTTTCTCGAAAAGCGACAAGGCCTACAGTTCGTCCTCCAGCCGCTGCACCAGGGTCCGCATGATCTTGATCCGCCCGAAGTACTTGCTCTCGCTTTCCACGAGGGTCCAGGGGGCGATTTCGGTGCTGGTGCGGTCAATCATGTCGCAGATGGCGGCCTCGTAGGCGGGCCACTTCTCCCGGTTCCGCCAGTCCTCCTCGGTGATCTTGAAGCGCTTGAAAGGCGTGACCTGCCGCTCCTCGAAACGGCGCAGCTGCTCCTCCTGGCTGATGGACAGCCAGAACTTGAGCAGGATGCTGCGGCTGCGCACAATCTGATCCTCGAACTCGTTGATCTCGCTGTAGGCCCGCTGCCAGTCGGCCTCGGAGCAGTAGCCTTCCACCCGCTCCACCAGCACGCGGCCGTACCAGCTCCGGTCGAAGATCATGACCTTTCCCCGGCGCGGCAGGTTCCGCCAGAAGCGCCAGAGGTAGGGCTGGGCCCGCTCCTCCTCGGTGGGTGCCGCCACGGGCTGAATGCGATAGCTGCGGGCGTCCAGGGCCTGGGTGATGCGGCGGATGCCCCCGCCCTTCCCCGCCGCGTCCACGCCTTCGAAGAGCAGCACCACGGAATGTTTCTTGAAATTGCGGTGGCGGGTGAGCAGGTTCAGCTTCCCCTGGAGGGTGAGCAGTTCCTCCTCGTAGTCCTTCTTGTCCATGCGTTTCGTGAGATCGAGGGCCTTGAGGATGTTCATGCCATCCAGGGACGCCGGAGCCTGGGACACCACCGGGGCGGGCTTCGGGATGGGGTTGTCCAGCCGGGCGCGGAGCCGCTCCAGCAGGAGCTTGCCCACGGTGAGCTTCTGGTACCGGGGATCCGTGGCCTCCACCACGATCCATGGCGAATCCGCCGTGCTGGTGGAGCGCAGCGCGCGCTCCGCCACCTGGCGGAAGGTGTCGTACATCTCGAAGTGCCTCCAGTCCCGGGGCGTCACCCGCCAACGGGTCTGGGGATCCTTCTCCAGGCTCTTGAGGCGCTTCTTCTGGGCATCCTTGCTGAGGTGCATCCAGAATTTCAGCACCAGCGCGCCCTCGTGGATGAGCATCTGCTCGAAGCGCGCCACCCGGGCCATGTCCTGGTCCAGGTCCGAAGTCTTGATGCGCCCGTGGGCCCGCTCAATGACGGGCCAAGTGTACCAGGAGCCGTCGAAGATGCCGATCTTCCCCTTGGGGGGCAACATGCGCCAGTAGCGCCACATGTGGGGCCGTTCCCGCTCTTCGTCCGAGGGTTCGTCGAGGCCGTGGGTCTGGATGTGGCGGGGATCCAGCCACTCGTTCAGGGTGTTCACGGTCTCGCTCTTGCCTGATCCGTCCACGCCCGCCACCAGCATGATCACCGGGAACTTCGCCTCGGCCAGGTCGTACTGCGCGTCCAGCAGGGCCTCCCGGAGCGCGGGCACCTCCCGGTCCCAGACTTCCCTGGCGACTTTGTGGCCGAGTTCCGCGGATTCGAACATGGGGCACCCCATCTGAGGATCTGGCTCTCCTGTCGGGACCAGGGAAAGGATGGTTGAATTCCGACTAGTCTATAGATCTTTGCATAACTCAAGCCACCTCCAGGGCCTCCCGAGGAGATGGGCAACCGTTTCCCTCCGCGCCACCGGCGCCCTACTTCCAGGAGCTCCCCATGGACACCCGTTCTTCCCACCGAGGGTTCACCCTCATCGAGGCTGCCGTGGCCATCGCCGTGGTGGCGATCCTCTCCGGCATCATCATTCCCCTGGTCGTCAAGAACCTGCGGGACAGCCAGATCAGCCGTGCCAAGAACGATGTCCAGGTCATCGCCGCCACGCTCGCCTCCCAGATCAAGGACACGGGCCGCCGGCCCCAGGCCGCGGGCTGGAACGGCTCCACCGGGGCGGGCACCGTCTCCTGGGGCTCCGGGCCCGCCACCGGCGTGGTCCCGGCCGGTCTTCCCGCCCCGCCCGCCGCCAATACCTTCACCAATCTCTTCACCGCCGATGCCCGCGTGGCGGCCCAGTTGACGGCGGCCAACGCCCTCTTCGGCTTCGCGGGTGTCACCCCTCAGCAGGAATTCCAGTACCAGGGCCCCTACATCGGCACGGATGTGGCCGGCAAGCTGGATCCCTGGGGCAACCGCTACATCGTGCTGGGCTACAGCCAGACCAGCGGCGCCATCAACGGCCCCGTGTGGGTCGTCTCCGCCGGTCCCAATGGGCAGATCAATGCCGCCAACGCGCTCTTCAACGCCGCCACGGGGTACCCCGCCACCTGGAACTATGGCGTGGTCAACTCTGTTTCGTCGGACGACCTCGTGGTCCGCGTGAACTGAATTTCTGACCCTGGGCGGCCCGCGACCGGGCCGCCCATTCCTCTGGCCCGCCCATGGCAGAAGCACCACGGAAGATGCTCGGTGAGCGCCTCATGGACCGGGGCCTCATCACGGAGCGCCAGCTGGACCTCGCCATGCGCGAGCAGCGGCGCACCGGGGCCATGCTGGGGGAAACCCTGACCCAGCTCGGCCTGGTGACCCACCAGTCCATCGCCTCCGTGCTGGCGGAACAGGGCGGCGTGACCTTCCTGGACCTGGCCGAGGCCGATATTCCCGCCGAAGCCCTGGCCCTGCTTCCCGAACCCCTGGCCCGCCGGTTGAGCGTGATTCCCGTGGCCCTGGAAGGCTCCGTCCTGGTTCTGGCCATGGCCAACATCTACGATGTGGAAGCCCTGGGCGACGTGGAGGCCCTCACCCGGCGGCGGGTGCGGGTGGTCGGGGCCTCGGAGGAGGACATCCTCGCCCGCATCAACGAAGCCTACGGCCAGCGCAAATCCATCGAAGAACTGATTGAGGAGGCCATCCAGGCCAGCGCCGGCCCCGACGACGACGACCCGGGCGGCCTGCCGGTGGTGCGCCTCGTGGACCAGCTGCTGGTCAAGGCCATCCAGGACCGGGCCACGGATCTGCATGTGCAGCCCGGAGAACACACGGTGCTGACGCGGTTCCGCGTGGACGGGCTGCTCCAGCAGGGACCGAGCCTGCCCAAGGCCGTCCAGTCCGCCATCACGGCCCGCCTCAAGATCCTCGCCCAGGTCAACATCGCGGAAAACCGGGTGCCCCAGGATGGCAAGTTCCAGTTCCGCCACGGGAAGCGGCGCTTCGACCTGCGCGTGAACTTCCTCCCCAACATCCACGGCGAGAAGGTGGTGCTCCGGGTGCTCGACAAGACCAAGCTCGTGCTGGGTCTCGATCAGCTCGGCATGCCCGAAGCCGTGCTGGCGGGGTTCCAGCGGCTCCTGGGCAGGCCCCACGGCGTGCTCCTGGTGACGGGCCCCACCGGCAGCGGCAAGACCACCACCCTCTACTCCGCCCTCAGCACCCTGAACAGCAGCGAGCATTGCATCGTGACCGTGGAGGATCCCGTCGAGTACGAGCTTCCCCTCATCACCCAGACCCAGGTGAACGTGAAGGCGGGGCTCACCTTTGGCGCCGGGCTCCGGGCCATCCTTCGCCAGGATCCCGACATCATCCTGGTGGGCGAGATCCGCGACCAGGAGACCGCCGAAATCGCCTCCCGCGCCGCCATGACTGGCCATCTGGTGCTGTCCACCCTGCATACCAACGATCCCATCAGCGCCATCCCGCGCCTGGTGGATCTGGGCCTCAGCCGCCTGGATCTGTCCTCCACCCTGCTGGGGGTGCTTTCCCAGCGCCTGGTCCGGGTGAACTGCCCCTCCTGCGCCGCGCCGGAACCGCCGGCCCCGGATCTCCTGGCCCTGCTGAAGCCCCATCAGCGCGAAGGGACCTGGTCCGTGGGCAAGGGGTGCGACGCCTGCGGCCTCACCGGGGTCCGGGGGCGGCGGGCCATCCATGATCTGCTCACCATCAGTCCCGAGGTGCGCGAGCGGCTCGCCTCCGGTGTCGCGCTCCAGGAAGTGGAAGCCCAGGCCCGGCGCGAGGGAAAGCGCAGCCTCTTCGAGCACGCCCTGCAACTGGCCCAGGACGGTGTCATCAGCCTGGACGAGGCCCTGCGGGTGACCGTGGCGGAGGACTGATGGGCGCCCGGTTCAGCTACGCCGCCCGGAACCTCCAGGGGGCCCGCGTCGAGGGCATCCGCTCCGCCGAGAACGAGGCGGCCCTGGCGGCGGACCTGGCCCGGGAATCCCTCTTCCTCATCCGGGCCTTCGTGGCCCGCGCCACGGCCGTGGAGCGGTTCAGCGCCCCGAGCATGAAGCGCAAGGAACTGGCCGCCTTCTTCGTCCATCTCGGATCCTACATCGAGGCCGGCGTCCCGCTGCTCGCGGCGCTCACCGACTACCAGGAGCCGGGGCAGCCCGAGTTCAACGCGGCCCTCCTGGACATGCGGCGCCGCGTCGAGGGGGGCTCCTCGCTATCGGAGGCCTTCGAGGCCTACCCCAGCCTGTTCCAGCCCATGCTCATCAGCATGATCCGCGCGGGGGAAAGCAGCGGCCACCTGGATGAGTCCATCCGGGAAGTGGTGAAGCTCGTCGAGTGGGAAGAGCAGTTCGCCGGGCAGGTGAAGCAGGCGGCCACCTATCCCCTGATCGTCCTCACCATCGTGGCCCTGGTGGTGGTGCTGGTGTCCATCTTCGCGCTGCCCCCGGTGCTCAGGATGCTGGTGGAGTTCCAGGTGCCCCTGCCGCTGGTGACGCGCATCTTCATCCTGCTGGGCCAGGGGATGGTGGCGTGGGGTTGGATCCTCATCGTGGTCCCGCCCCTGGTCCTGTGGCTGTTCCGCATGGCCCTGAACCGGCGGCGGGACTTCCGCCTCTGGTGGCACACCCGCCTGCTCCACATCCCCCTGCTGGGCACCCTGCTGGTGAAGCTGGGCCTGTCCCGGTTCGCCACCTTCTTCGCCGCCCAGTACCGCGCGGGGCTGCCCATCCTCCAGATCCTGAGGGAATGCGCCAGCGTCACGGGCAACGACCGGCTGGGCTGGTGCGTCCGGAAGATCCGCGAGGGCATCGAATCCGGCGAGCGCCTGGGAGTCATGGCCGCCCAGGTGGGCTACTTCCCCCCGCTGGTGGTGCGGATGTTCTCCATCGGCGAAGAGGCGGGCAACCTCGAAACCACCCTGGCCAAGGTGAGCACCTACTTCGACGCCGAGGTGCAGGCCGGCCTCAAGCGCTTCTTCCAGATGCTCGAGCCCCTGCTGCTCATCAGCCTCGCCGGCATCGTCGTGTTCGTGGCCGTGAGCATCCTGCTGCCCATCTATTCGCTGATCGGAGGCATCAATGCGTCGGCGAAGTAGGCGCCCGCAGGCCCACCGCGGCTTCACGCTGCTCGAAGCGGTCATCGTCATCGCCATCATGGCCATCCTCGCCTCCGCCGCGACGCCCCTGCTCATGCGGGCCCTGACCCAGCAGCGGGCCCAGCGGACCCGGGACGCGGCGCGCGCGGCCTACGAGGCCCTGGTGGGCGCCCGGGAGCGCAGCGTGCCCAACCTGGTCACCGATGTGGGCTTCGTGCCGCCGGCCACCCTCGCCGACCTTCGCTTCCTGACCACCATCAACCCCGCCGCGGCCTTCCGGAACGGCCCGGTGCCACCCGCCTATCCTTCCGTGGCCACGGGGTTCACCTGGGGCTGGCAGGGGCCCTACTGGACGGCGCCGATCCAGAGCCTGGTGGGCACCAATGGGCTGCCCGCGGACGGATGGGGGCGACCTTTCCGCTGGCAGGTCAATCAGGTCCAGAGCGCCGGGGCTGACGGGGTGTTCGGCAATGGAGACGATGTGGCCTACCCCCCCGCGCCCGCCGCAGCGCCGGCCCTGGCGCAGGTGCAGGTGACCCTGGAGCGCCAGCTCCCCCCGCCCGCGGGCCCCCTGCCCCCGCCCGAGACCTTCACCGTGCAGATCATGGACCGCTCCCAGCAGCAGCTTCGGACGCGCACCGCCGGCACCTTCACCTTCACGGGGAGCGGCACCGGCACGACGGCGCCCCTGACCGCCCTTCCCGGCGCGGTCCTGATCCAGGTCACCAGCGCCGTGGGCAACCAGTCCCAGACCGCCACCCTGGCCCCCGGCGAGACCCGGGTCATTCTCTTCCGCACCAATCTCTGAGGCCCCATGTCCCCCCTTTCCAGGCCCTCCGCCCGCCATCCCTACCTCCTGTTCCTGGAGGACCACGGGGCGCGGGTCACCACGCCGGAGGGCCAGGAACTGGGGCTGATCCTGGACGCGCCCGAGGGCGCCGTCCGCCGGACCCAGTGGGCCGAGGCGTTGCAGCGGCTCCTGCCCAAAGGCGCCTCCGTGCAGGCCTGCGTGGGTCTTTCGCGCCTCGGCCTCCACTGCCAGGAAACGCCTTCCATGCCCGCCCGGGAGGCCCAGGAAGTGGCCCTGCGCGTGGTGGCCGCCGAGCAGCCGGGGGCGGCCATGCTGGTGGGCCACGCGCTGGATCCCGATGCGGAGGCCCGGGGCGGACATATCCACTGGACCGCCTGGCTGCCCGCCTCGGATCTCAACGGTTGGGCCTCGGCCCTGGAAGCCTCAGGCATGGACTGGGTCCATGCCTCCGCCTGGCCCCGGGTCCTGCTGAGGGCCCTGCCCCCGGCGCCGGGATCCGCGCGGGACCGCGTGGTCCTGGCCCTGGCCCCGCAGCTGGGCCGCCTGCTCTTCTTCCGGGGGCCCGCCCTGATTCTCCAGCGGAACTTCCGCCTGTCCGCGGACCTGTCCCAGGAGGAAAGCCTGGAACTGGCCGTCGAGGAAACCGCCCGCACCCTCCAGTTCTACAAGCAGCGGTTCCGGGGATCCGTCCCGGGCGATCTGCTGGTGGTCGGCGCGTCCATCCTGCCGGAGGCCCTCGATGCCCGCCTGCGCGCCATGGGCCTGGCCACCCGCTGCGCCCCGGAGCCCCTCGAAGGGCTCCTCCTCCGGGGCCTGGCCCTCGAAAGGGCGGCCCACGGCCTGGATCTGCGGCCCGGCCACGTCCAGGAGGCCCACCGGCGCAGGACCCTCAAGGCCATCCTGGTCCTGGCAGCCGTGGCCCTCCTGGCCGCCTTCACCCTCGGGGGCGGACTCGTCCACACGCAGGAGAAGCTGCTGGAGGCGGAAGCGGCCCGCGTGGAAGCGGAACTGGTCCGTCGCCGGGCCGAAGACCAGGGGCGCCTCCGGGTCGTGGCCGCCCGTTTCCCGCTGCTCCGGCTGAGGGCCGCGGAACAGCGGCAGGCCCAGTCCACCGCCCGGATCAGCCGCCTGGCCGCAACGCTTCTCAGTGCCCCGCCCGGCCTGGAGATCGAGAAGGTGGAGATCCAGCAGCATCCGGGCCAGGAGACGGCCCTGGCCTTCCAGGTCAGCGGCACGGCCCTCACGGGCAGCTCCTTCTCGGTGGGACCGCTGGCGGGCTATGTCTCCGACCTCCAGCGCCTGTCCGGATTGTCCCTGGATCCCCTCAAGGACATCCGCGTCAGCGACCGGGTCGTGGCCGGGGAAACGGGCGTCCAGACCCGGGCCCTGACCCGGTTCGCCCTGAGCGGGAGCCTCCGGTGAAGACCCTTCGCACCCTGCTCGCCCTGATCCTGGGACTCGCCCCCCTCCTGTTCTGGCTCCTGGTGTGGCGTCCGGCCCAGGCCCGCATGGCCGCGCACCAGGCGCGCATCGCCGAGGCCCGGACGCGGATCCAGGAGCTGCCCCGGTACGCGCCCCTGAGCGACGAGGAATCCGCCTTCCTGGAGAACTCCGCGGCCCCGTGGAGACAGCGCATCCCCCTGATCCGCGGAGATCGGGACCGGCTGGCCCACTACCACCGGGTGGTGACCGGCGTGGATCAGGCCCTCCGGCGCGGGGGGCTCCGGATCCATGGCATGCGGTCCAGCTGGGATCCCATCCACGCGAGCTTCACCCTGGACAGGGAGCTCGCCGGGGATCCCATGGCCAGCCCCCCCCTGGAGAACGCCCAGGACGGAACCCTCCGGGCCTGGGTGCTGGAAGTGCAGCTCGACGGCCCCACGGGCGGCCTCTTCACGGGGCTCGACCGCCTCGGAGCCATCTCCCCCCTGCTGGAACCCGTGGGCCTCCGCTGGGAGGCCACGCCGGAACGCCGGGCGCAGGCCCTCTGGCTCCGGAACCTCGTCCTGGTTCCCGCCGATGGACCGAGGTGAACCATGTCCTTCGTCGAAGACCACAAGACCTGGATCCTCCCCCTGCTGGGCCTCGGCGCCGCGGCCGTGGTCTGGATCAATGTGCGGACCTTCAGCCCGGCGGCGCCGGGCCAGGAGCCCCAGCCGGTCCTGGAGTCGGCCCCGATTCCCCAGGCCGCCCCGGAAGCCCCCCCTTCCCCCGGCATCGGCGAAGCCCTCTGGGACGATCTGCGCCCCGTGGCCTTCGTTCCCCCGGAACTGGAGGCGCGGGGAGCCCTTGAACAGCAGGCGCTGTCCAGCCTTCCGCCCGAAGCCTTCGCAAGCCCCATGGCCCCCCCGGTCCTCCGCCCCGGCGGGCCGGAACCGGGGTGGCGTCCCCGGAACGCGCCCGGCTCTGGCGCCGGTGCCCCCGTGGCCGTGCCCCAGGCCGATTTCCTGATCGAGGGCCCCGCCGGGACCCAGGCCTGGTACGACGGCCATGGCTACCGCGCCGGCCAGCCCCTCAAGGGGCGGCCCTACACCATCCAGGGCATCCGGATCCGCCCCAGGCCCGGGGTCACGCTCCAGGGCCCCCCGGGATCCGCCCTCCGCCGCCCCCGTGATACCCCCGCCCCCGCCCCGGAGATCCCATGAACCCTTCCGCTCTCGCCCCCCTGCTCTGCGTCCTCCTGGCCGGCCCTGGGCCCATGCAGGCCGGGGAAGGGCCGCCCAAGCGCATCACCCTGTCCGTGCGGGAGGCGGATCTGCGCGATATCATCCGCGCCGCCGTGGAAGGCACCGATCTGAACGTCACCTTCGAGCCCGGCATCGAGACCGTGGTGCGCGGCCTGGATCTGCACGCCGTGACCCTGGAGGAGCTGCTCGATCAGATCCTGCCGAACTACGGACTATCATCCACGCGCCGGGGCAGGACGCTCCACATCGGCCGCAGCGATGGGGGCATGCGCTTCTTCTCCGTGGATTTCCTGGCCCAGCGCCGGGTCGGTGCCAAGGAGTTCAAGGTGAACTCCTCGGGCCAGACCATCCAGACCGGGAGCCAGGGGGGCGGAGGCGGCTCCTCGGAGGCGGGCCAGAGCAGCGCCTACACCTCGTCCCTGGCCTCCGGCAGCGGCGGCGATCCCTGGGCCGAACTCCAGGGCGGGCTCACCACGCTCGTGTTCGGCGAGCCCATGGAGGGCAGCGACCAGGGCGCCGGATCCGGCGCGCCCCACGGCCCCACCAGCCGCGCCTTCGCCCGGGAGGGCAAGATCCTCCTCATCCAGCCCCACGCGGGCATGGTGGCCCTCACGGCGGATCCCTACACCCAGAAACGGGTGGAGGCCTACCTCACCGAAGCCCGCCGCCGCTACCGCCGCCAGGTCCTGCTGGAAGCCCGCATCGTGGAAGTGACCCTGGGCAAGGACAGCCAGATCGGCATGGACTGGAACCGCGCCTTCATCCTCAGCGGCACCGCCGCCGCGCTGGGTTCCGCCGGCACCACCGCCGGCGCCACCTTCCTCAGCGGCCAGACCATCAATCCGAACACCACAGCAGAGAACGGACTCTTCCAGCTGGTGGTGGACAATTCGCGGGTGAACGCGGTGCTGTCGGCCCTGGCCCGGGACAACAAATTGCAGGTGCTCAGCGCGCCGCGCATCTCCACCCTCAACAACCACAAGGCCATCCTGCGCGTGGTGCGCGAAGAAGCCTATTTCCTCCAGACCAGCCAGGCCACGCCCAGCGGGGGCCTGGGCGGCCCCATCATCACCACCAACATCACGCCGCTCGTGGTGCCCGTGGGCATCGTCCTGGACATCCTCCCCCAGGTGGGGGATGACGGCTTCATCACCCTCGCCGTCAATCCCAGCGTCTCCGAGGTGGTCACCGTGCGGTCGCTTTCGGTCTCCAGCTCGGGTGGCGGGGCGTCCGCCAACCTGCCCGTGGTGGACCGGCGGGATCTGGATACGGTCGTCCGCATGAGGACCGGGGAAACCCTCGTCCTGGCCGGCATCATCAAGGCCAAGGAAGGCGAGGATGACCGCGGCATCCCATGGCTGAAGAACCTGCCCTGGATCGGGAACCTCTTCACCAAGCGGGAGAAGGCCAAGGTCCATACGGAACTGGCCATCTTCATCACGCCCACCCTCGTGGAAAGCGCCGAGCAGGTGAAGTCCCTCCAGCAGGGCACCGAGGAAAGCCTCGAAAAGGCCGGCGCGAACCTGGGAGCGCGTCCAAGTAATCGATAGGGGCACCATGATCTCCATCACCGATCCCATCCAGCCCGCCTTCGCCCACATGCGGCGCATCCTGTTCGAGCCCTTCAGCGCCCGGAAATGGTTCGTGCTGGGCTTCGCCGCCTTCCTGGCCCAGCTGGGGGGCGGGGGCGGCAGCTCGTACAACTTCAACGGCAATCCCTTCGATCGTCCTGCCACCGGCACCGGACCCGACTTCAGCCCCGTGACCTCGTGGATCTCCGCGCACCTGCCCCTGGTGATCGCCCTGGGGGTGGTGCTGTTCGTCCTCATCCTGGCGGTGTCCGTCCTCTTCCTGTGGCTGGGCAGCCGGGGCCAGTTCATGTTCCTGGATGGCGTGGCCCGGGACCGGGCGGAGATCGTGGAACCCTGGACCCGCTTCCGGTCCCTGGGCGACCAGCTGTTCCGCTTCCGGCTGATGCTCATGCTGGCGATGCTGGCGCTCCTCATCATCTGCGGCGGGCTCGGCGTCCTCATCGCCCTCCCCGATATCCACGCCCGCACCTTCGGCCGCCCGGCCCTCACCGCCCTGCTGGGCGCCGGCGGCCTCCTGTTCCTGGGCGTCCTCGCCGTCAGCGTCATCGGCGCCCTGCTGCACGATTTCGTGGTGCCCATCATGTACCGCCGCGACCTGGGCACCAGCGAAGCCTGGGCCATCCTGCGCCGGGATCTCCTGCCGGGGAACGGATGGCGGTTCGTGGGGTTCTACCTGATGAACGCCCTCCTCTGGATCCCCGCCATCCTGCTGATCCTGCTGGGCTGCTGCCTCACCTGCTGCCTGGCCCTGCTGCCCTACCTCAGCTCCGTGGCCTTCCTGCCCATCTTCGTGTTCTTCCGCTGCTACTCCCTGGGCTTCCTGGCACAGTTCGGGGAGGATTGGCGGATCATCCAGGCACCTGAACCCCAGCCATAGGTCAATACTCGTTCGCCAGATCCCCGGCCCGCGCCTGTTTCTCGAAGGGCTGGAACACGGGGGCGCCAGCGGTCTGCGCGATCCACTCGGCCACGCGGATGCCGTCCACGGCCGCCGAAGTGATGCCGCCGGCGAAGCCCGCCCCCTCGCCGCAGGGGTAGAGGCCCGGATGGGACACGGATTGTCCATCCTCGCCCCGCAGGAGCTGGATGGGGCTGCTGGTGCGGCTTTCGATGGCCAGCAGGATGGCCTCGCGGCTGGCGAAGCCGCGGATCTTCTTGTCGAAGTCGGGCAGGGCGCCGGCCAGCTGCTCCCGCACGAAGTCCGGCAGGCAGGTGCGCAGGTCCGCCGCCACGGCGAAGGGCCGGAAGCTGGTGCGCGGCAGGCGGCCCGTGGCGCGGCCCTTCAGGAAGTCCTGCACGGCCATGGCCGGGGCGCCGTAGGTCTCCCCCGCGGCCCGGAAGGCGGCCTGCTCCCAACGACGCTGGAAGTACATGCCCGCCAGCAGGTGCTCGCTGCCGAAATCCGCGGTATTCACCTTGGCCACCAGTCCCGAATTCGCGAAGCCCGAATCGCGCTTCTCGCTGCTCATGCCGTTCACCACCACGCCGCCGGGCTCGCTGGCGCACTGGATCACCTCGCCGCCGGGGCACATGCAGAAGCTGTAGGCGGCGCGGTTCAGGCCGAAGTTGCAGACCAGCTTGTAGTCCGCCGCGGGCAGCGAGGGATGCCCCGCGCCGGGGCCGTACTGGGAGCGGTCAATGAGATCCTGGGGATGCTCCACCCGCACGCCCATGGCGAAGGGCTTCTGGCGCATGGCCACGCCGTGGCCGTGCAGCATCTCGAAGGTATCCCGGGCGCTGTGGCCCGGCGCCAGCACCAGGGCCTCGCAGGGGATCTCCTCGCCGCTGGCCAGCACCGCGGCGCG